>NZ_JAVYJG010000011.1:0-298592 GCF_032621675.1 Pseudomonas sp. zfem003
GTGACGCGCTCATGGGCCGCTGGGGTCTCATGCATCCCCGCCAGAGATGCGGTTCGCCGAGCTCACCGCATCCTACGGCCCCGCTCCATCCGTAGGATGGGCTGAGCTGTGCGAAGCCCATCGTGACGGGCTCATGGGCCGCTGGGGTCTCATGCATCCCCGTCAGTGATGCGGCTCGCCGAGCTCACCGCATCCTACGGTCCCGCTCCATCCGTAGGATGGGCTGAGCTGTGCGAAGCCCATCGTGACGGGCTCATGGGCCGCTGGGGTCTCATGCATCCCGGTCGGCGATGCGGTTCGCCGAGCTCACCGCATCCTACGGTCCCGCTCCGTCTGTAGGATGGGCTGAGCCGTGCGAAGCCCATCGTGACCGGCTCCGGACGAGGGGGGCTTCGGGATTCCTGGGCACGCGAATGGAAGCCCACCCCACGCGCCGTGAAAACGTCGGAACCCTCACCCCCGCTGCCTCACTAACAGGAGAACAAGGGGGGATTCGATGGACTACCTCGACCTGCTGCAATGGCCGGCCATGCTGGTCACCGTGGCCGCCGCCTGGCTGATCGGCTCGAAGACACCCGCCCGGCGACACATCGGTTTCTGGGTCTTCCTGGCCAGCAACGCCCTGTGGATCGCCTGGGGCCTGCACGCCCACGCCTGGGCGCTGATCGTCCTGCAACTGTGCCTGGCGGCAATGAACCTGCGCGGCGCGAAAAAGGCCGACGAAACCAGCGGCTAGTGACTGGCCATGCCGGGCAATGCCAAGGCCAGCACCCGACCGTAGCCCGGACTTCAGTCCGGGAACACCCGGCACCGCTCCCGGGCTGAAGCCCGGGCTACGGAACGGGCAGCGATGAACCTGCGCGGAGGGCTAGCGGCTGGCCGTGTCGCGTGACGGCGCGGCGAGCACCAGAATCGCCAGGACCACCGCCCAAATGCCCAGCCCCTGGGACAGCCCCAGCGGCTCCCCCAGCAGCCCGGCCGCCAGCGCCACTGCCGTTAGCGGGGCCACCGCCGTGAAGGTGGCCGCCTCCCCGCCGCTGACCCGCGACGAGCCGGCGTACCAGAGCAGGAAGCCCGCCGCCGTCGGCACCCAGGCGTACCACGCCAGCGCCCCCAGGGATGCCGGTGCAGGCCAGGCCAACGGTCCCTCCAGCAGGGCCGCCGGCGCCGACACCAGCAGCCCGAGGACGACCATGGCCGTGGCCTGCTGCACCGCGCCCAGCGGCTGGCGCATGCGCTTGTTGAGCAGGATGAATGCGCTCTCGCACAGCACCGCGCCGAACACGCAGAGCATCCCGAACCCGCTGCCCGGCCCGCTGGCCTTCCAGGCCACCGCCATCACCCCCAGGGTCGCCAAGGCCACGCTGGCCACCTGCCGCAGCCCCGGCCGCTCTCCCAGTACCAGCACCGAGAACAGCGCGGACACCGCCGGCAAGGTGCCGATGATCACCCCCGCATCCGCCGCCGGCAGGTGGGCCAGGCCCATCACCAGCAGCACCGTGTAGCCCACGCTGCCGGCGGCGGCCTGGAGCACCAGCAACACGCGGTCCCCCGCCCCCAGGCGCGGCCACGCTGCGCCCTGGCGCCGCAGCAGCCACAGCATCACCGGCAGGGCCAGGGCGAAGCGCAGCGCGGTGGCCTGGAACGGCGGCACGCTGCCCGCCAGGACCTTGGAAGCGATGACCGTGGTGCCCACCGTCATCATCGCCAGTGACAGCAGCAGATAGCCTTGCGCACGTCTCGACACCCCAACCTCCCGAATAGCGTCTCGCTGGATTGCGAGGCCCCATTCAGGCGCATCCGCCGCCCCGGTTCTTGAACGAAATTGATCTGCCAGGGCCCGTGCCAACCCTGGCTATACTGCGGCCTCGCACACGACCGGGAGCCGCGCATGGCCGGCGGGACGCACACCGAAGCCTTCGACATCCAGCCCAGCCGCCTGGCCGGCGTGCTGGCCGTGGAAGCCACCTCGCAACGTGCCTTCGGCCGTCACACCCACGACGGCTTCGGCATCGGCGTCATCCTCCAGGGCGCCCAGGACTCCGCCAGCGGCCGCGGCGAGGTGCGCGCCGAACCGGGCAGCCTGATCTCGGTGAACCCCAACGAAGTGCACGACGGCCGCCCCGTGGCGGACGGCCCGCGCAGCTGGCGCATGCTGTATTTCGACAGCGCCCTGATCGCCCGCGCGGCCGGGCTGCTCGACCAGAGCCCCGGCGTCGAGCTGGCCCACCCGGTGCTGCCCTGCAGCGCCACGCGACAGGCCTTCCTCACCTTGCACGCGGCCCTCACCGGGCCGGCCGACGAGCCCTGGTGGGAGGTGGCCGAGCAGGAGCTGCTGCAGGTGCTGGGGGCGCTGCTGGAGGTGCGTCGCGGCGACCCGCCGCGCCTGCCCACGGGCGCCGTGGCCCGGGCCATCCGGCGCCTGGACGAAGCGCCGGAAGAGGGGGTCAGCCTCGGCGAGCTGGCGCGGGATGCCGGCGTCAGCCCCCATCACTTCCTGCGCGCCTTCAAGGCCGCCACCGCCCTGCCGCCCCACGCCTATCGCCTGCAACGCCAGTTGCAGAAAGCCCATCGCCAGTTGCTGGCGGGCGAGGCGCCGGTGCAGGCCGCCCTCGCCTGCGGTTTCGCCGACCAGAGCCACCTCAACCGCCATTTCACCCGTGCCTACGGCTACACCCCCGGTGTGCTGGCACGGGCGCTGCGCCGCTAGACGCTGCCCTCGCGCTCCACCACCAGGATGCGCGCCGCCCCACGGGGGAGGGCCACGTGCTCGCAACCGGGGCCGGCGTGGAACAGGTCGCCCACGCCCAGCAGCACCGCGTGCTCCTCGCCGCCCTCGCGGTAGCGCATCTCCACCTCGCCATCGAGCACCACGAAGACTTCGCTGCCGTCGTTGACGTGCCAGATGTACGGCTGGTCGGTCCAGTGCAGGCGCACCGTGGTGCCGTCGAGGTTGGCGATGTCCAGCGCGCCCCAGGCACGTTCGGCGGTGAAGTCGCGGCTGCGCACCACGCGCTGGCTCATGCGCGGCTCCCCAGGGACGCGGCGGCCACCGGCGCTTTCGGCTTGCGGAACACCAGCAGGTTGCCGGCCATCACCAGCACCAGGCCGAGCAGCGCCGGGGCGGTCCAGGCATAGCCCTCGGCGAAGGCCGAGATGTTCAGCGCCACCACCGGGAACAGCACCGTGCAGTAGGCCGCGCGCTCCGGCCCCATGCGCCCCACCAGGGTCAGGTAGGCGGTGAAGCCGATCACCGAGCCGGGGATCGCCAGGTACAGCAGCGAGCCGACGTAGCGGGTATTCCATTCCATGGCGAAGGGCGTGCCGCTGGCCAGGCACCCCAGGGTCAGCAGCGAGGCGCCGTAGAACATGCCCCAGGCGTTGGTGGTCAGCGGCCGGTAGCCGGCCTTCTGCTGCAGGCTGGAAAGCATGTTGCCGGCGGAGAAGCACAGCGTGCCCAACAGCGCCAGGCCGAGGCCCAGCCAGGTTTCGCGGCTGGCCTGGTGGCCGGCCAGCTCCGGCCAGAACAGCAGCGCCAGCCCGGCCAGGCCCAGGGCACCACCGGCCAGCACGTTGGCAGCGATGCGCTGGCCGAAGAACACCCGCGCATTCAGCGCGTTCCACAGGGTGGCGGTGGAGAACACCACGGCGATCAGCCCGCTGGGAATCCACTGGCTGGCGGTGTAGAAGCACATGAAATTGACGCAGAACAGGCACAGCCCCTGGGCCAGGCAGATCGCCTGCGCGCGGCCGTCGAGCTTCTGCAGGCGACGGCTGAGCAGCAGGATGGCGAACAGCACCACGGCCGCCAGGGCGAAGCGGTAGGCGATGGACACGGGGATGGCCACCTCGCCCATCTGCAGCTTGATGGCGATCCAGGTGGTGCCCCAGATGAGCACGGTGAGCAGGTACAGCGAGAGGTTCATGGCGGTCTTCCGGTGGTGCGTCGAGTGGCCAGTCTCCCGCGCAGCCCGTCGCCCGGCTTGCAAAAACTTGCGCTTATCCACCGCGCCCCGCTGCCTCGCACGGCACGCCCGCGCTAGCATGGCGTTCGTCCCACGGAGGCTTTGTCCATGTCGCCACTGCTGCACCACCAGGTCTTCCAGTCGATGGCCAGTTCGCCCAACGCCCGCCTGGAGCGTTGCACCGAGCTGGGCGACGGCCTGGCCGCCGCGCAGTGGAGCAACCACCACGACGCCCGCGACTACGAAGGGCCGAGCCACCACACCCTGTCCTGCTACCTGGCCGGCGGCACCGGCACCTTCCGCCGCGAACGCCCCGACACCAAGGGCGCACCGGGCAAGCTGTGCATCATGCCGGCGGGGCACGACTCGTCCTGGGTGGTCAACGGCGAGATCCGCCTCGCCCACGTGTACATCCCGCCGGAGCAGTTCGCCCACGCCGCCGTCACCCTGCTGGACCGCGAACCTCGCGAGCTGGAGATGCGCGAAGCGACCTTCCTCGACGACCCCGAGCAGGTCCTGCGCTTCCAGCGCCTGGTCCAGCTGGACTGGCACGAACCGGGGGAGCGCCTGCTCACCACCAGCCTCGCCCACGCGATGCTCAACCACGCCCTGCTCACCCAGGTGGGGCTGCGCCAGGGCCCGCAGCTCAAGGGCGGCCTCGCCCCGGCCCTGCGCAAGCGGCTGATGGCCTATATCGAAGAGCACCTGGCCGAGCCCTTGAGCCTGGGCGAGCTGGCGGCCTTCTCGGCGCTCTCGGAGTACCACTTCGCGCGGATGTTCCGCGAAAGCTTCGGCCTGCCGCCGCACCAGTACGTCCTCGCCCGCCGCCTGGCCCACGCCCGCCACCTGCTGGCCCGCACCACCCTGCCCCTGGGCGACGTCGCCCTCGCCTGCGGCTTCTCCAGCGCCAGCCACTTCAGCAACCGCTTCCGCCGCGCACTCGGCGGCACACCGGGCGAATACCGCGCGGCCATGAGCTGACCCCCCGTAGCCCGGGCTTCAGCCCGGGAGCGGCCCCCCCCGCCAACCCCGGACTGAAGTCCGGGCTACGGCTGCAAGCGCCATCGCGGTTGAAACCGCTCCCACGCGGGCTCCGCGACACCCTCTGGAAGGATGAGGCCTCGCTGCGGATAGCCCAGCGCATTGCGCAACGCCCCTCGGCACAAATAGAATGCGAAGCATTCCTATTTAATCGCTTTCCGAATCTTCCCGGAGCCTTCCTTGACCCACAGCCCGGCAGCCCCCGAGCAGGCGTTGCACAAGCTCTACAGCGACCACAGCGGCTGGCTCCGGCACTGGCTGCAACGCAAGCTCGGCTGCCCGCAGAGTGCTGCCGACCTGGCCCAGGACACCTTCCTCAAGGTGCTGCTGGGGCGCGAGGCGCATCGCATCCTCGAACCCCGGGCCTTCCTCACCACCCTCGCCAAGCGCGTGCTGGCCAACCACTACCGCCGCCAGGACATCGAGCGCGCCTACCTGCTGGCCCTCGCCGCGCTGCCGGAGGACGAGGCCCCCAGCGAGGAAGCACGCGCCATCATCCTGGAGACCCTGGTGGAGCTGGACCGCCTGCTGGACGGCCTGCCGCCCCAGGCCAAGAAGGTCTTCCTGCTGGCCCAGGTGGACGGCTGCACCTACGCCGAGATCGCCGAACAGCTCGGCCTCTCCCTCTCCAGCGTCAAGCGCTACATGGCCAAGGCCGCCGAGCGCTGCTACTTCGCGGAGTGCCTCTGATGGCCCTGCGCAAGAGCGGCGAGCCGCGCATCGCCCCCGCCGTCGCCGCCCAGGCGGTGCAATGGCTGGTGGAGCTGCAGGACGGCACGCCCTCACGCCAGCGCGAGGAGGACTGGCAACGCTGGCGCGCCGCCGACCCGGAGCACGAGCGCGCCTGGCAGCGCATCGAATCGGTCAACCGGGGCCTGCGCGGGTTGAACACCCCCACCGCCCTCGCCGCGCTGGATGCCCCGGCCTCACGCGGCCGTCGAGAGGCCCTGAAGCTGCTCACCCTGCTGGTGATCGCCGGTGGTGGCGCCCTGGCGGTGCGGGACAGCGAGCCGCTGCTGGCCCTGCGCGCTGACCAGAGCACCGCCGTGGGCGAGCGCCGCCACCTGACCCTGGACGATGGCTCGACCCTGTCGCTGAACACCGACAGCGCGCTGGACATCCGCTTCGACGCCCGCCAGCGCCTGCTGCACCTGCGCCAGGGCGAAATGCTGGTGAACGCGGTGGACGAGGCGCGCCCGCTGCGGGTGGAAACGCCCCAGGGGCTGGTCCTGCTCAACAGCGGTCGCCTCGCCGTACGCCTGCAGGACAGCCGCAGCCAGGTCAGCCTGTTCGCCGGCGATGCCCAGGTGTTCAGCCATGGCCAGCGCCTGGCGTTGCACCCCGGCCAGCGCCTGGACCTGGACGCCCGTGGCAGCGGGGCGGCCCAGGCGGTGGACGAGAACAGCGTGGCCTGGATCAACGGCATGCTGGTGGCCAGTTCCATGCGCCTGGGCGACTTCCTCGCCGAACTCGGCCGCTACCGCCACGGGCGCATCGGTTGCGACCCGGCCATCGCCGACCTGCGCCTCTCCGGCACCTACCCGCTGGACCACACCGACCGCATCCTCGCCCTGCTGCCGCGCACCCTGCCGGTGGAGGTGCGCAGCGTCACCCGCTACTGGATCAGCGTGCACCCCAGGGCCGCCTCCTGAGCCGCGCATCGGCCCTGTGAAAAAATTTCCATCGACCTGAACCTTTTTCCCGGCCTCGCGTGACAGGGAAGGCAGAACCCCCTTCCCTCTCTTGACGAGTGCCGCCATGAACGCCGACCCGACCCTCCGCCGCTTCACCCGCACGCCCCTGGCCCGCGCCCTGCAACCGCTGCTGCTGGGCCTGAGCCTGGCCGCCGCCGGGCTGCCCACCGTCGCCAGCGCCCAGGATGCGGTGATCGGTGCCGACCAGCGCCAGGCCTTCGACATCCCGGCCGGCGCCCTGGAGCCCGCGCTCAACCGCTTCGGCCGCGAAGCCGGCGTGCTGCTGGCCTTCAGCCCGGAAATGACCCAGGGCCGCAGCACCCAGGGCCTGAAGGGCGAGTTCGGCGTGGCCGAGGGCCTCGACCGCCTACTGGCGGGCAGCGGCCTGCGTGCCGAAGCCAGCGACGGCGGCTTCAGCCTGCGCAATGCCGACGACAGCCTGGCCCTGGAGATCGACCGCCAGGTGGTGGTCGGCTCCCGCGCACCGGTGAGCATCAGCGAGCTGCCGGGCACGGTGTGGGTGATCGACAGCCACCAGCTGCAGGAGCAGACCAAGGGCGGCGTGCCCCTCAAGGAAGCCCTCGGCCAACTGATCCCGGGCCTGGACATCGGTCCCCAGGGCCGCACCAACTACGGCCAGAACATGCGCGGCCGCAGCGCCCTGGTGATGATCGACGGCGTCTCGCTGAACAGCTCCCGGGGCATCAGCCGCCAGTTCGACTCCATCGACCCGTTCAACATCGAGCGCATCGAAGTGCTCTCCGGCGCCAGTGCCGTGTACGGCGGCGGCGCCACCGGCGGCATCATCAACATCGTCACCAAGCGCGCCGAAGCGGGCGAGGCGCGCTTCACCAGCGAAATCGGCGTGCGCAGCGGCTTCGAGACCCATCAGGACCACGACTGGCGCGTGGCCCAGTCGGTCAGCGGCGGCAGCGAGCAGGTCAAGGGCCGCGTCTCGGTCGCCTACCAGAAGAACGGCGCCGCCTACGACGGCAACGGCGACCAGGTGATGCTCGACATCACCCAGACCGACCTGCAGTACAACCAGGCGGTGGACGTGATGGGCAGCCTGGACTTCGCCTTCGACAACGGCCAGACCCTGAACCTGGGCATGCAGTGGTACGACTCCGGCTACGACGGCAAGAAGGGCGTGAACCTGGGGCGCGACTTCCAGGGCCTGCGCGGCCAGTCCCCCTTCGAGGTGCAAGGCGGCGCCAGCTTCGACCGCGAACCGCACACCGAGCGCCAGCAGTTCAACGCCACCTGGCACGTGCCGGAGGTGCTGGGCCACGACTTCTACCTGCAGGCCTACTACCGCAGCGAGGAGATGGCCTTCCAGCCCTATCCCAGCGTGGCGTTCACCAGTGGTGCCCTCGATACCGCGCGCTCCTACTATTCCGCGTCGCAGCAGGACACCGACTATTACGGACTGAAAGCGGTCCTGGTCAAAGACTGGGAACGCTTCAACCTCACCTACGGCGCTGACCTCGAAAGAGAGAGCTTCGACTCCGACCAGGCCATGTTCGACCTGACCAAGGCCGCAGCAACCGGTGGCCTTGTGGCGGACGAGATCGCCAAGATCGGCCGCTATCCCGGCATCGACACCGATAGCGCCTCCCTCTTCGCCCAGGGCAACTGGAAGGCCACCGCCGACCTGACCCTGTCCGCCGGCATCCGCCACCAGCGCATCGAGAACGAGATCGGCGACTTCATTCAGGCGGAGCAACAGATCGATATCGTCCGCAACCCGGGTAGGACCGCAGACGCTGTACCGGGCGGCTCCAAGGACTACCAGGTCGATCTCTACAACGCGGGAGCCGTCTACAAGCTGAGCAAGGCGCAGCAGGTCTGGGCCAACTACTCCGAGGGCTTCGAGCTGCCCGACCCGGCCAAGTATTACGGCCGCGGCAACTACGTGCGCAACGGCACCCACTGGGAATTGCGGCAGGGTGTGAACGTCAAGAACTCCGCCCTCGACGGCATCAAGACCAAGCAGGTGGAACTCGGCTGGCGCCACTACGCCGACGGCCTGGACGCCCAGCTGGCGGCCTTCTACGCCTGGTCGGACAAGAGCATCACCTACAACCGCACCACCCTGCTGGTGGAGCAGCTGAGCAACAAGAAGCGCAACTACGGCCTCGAAGGCCAGGCCACCTACTGGCTGGACGACAACTGGCAGATCGGCGCCAGCGCCCTGGCCATCCGCTCCCAGCAGAAGATCGCGGACCGTTGGCAGAAGCAGGACGTCACCGCCGCCAGCCCGTCCAAGCTCACCGCCTTCGCCGGCTGGCAGGACGGCGAGACCAGCCTGCGCCTGCAGGCCGTGCGCAGCTTCAACCTCAGCGATGACGGCAACGTCCTGGCCAACGGCACCTTCGACGGCAACGACCACAAGATCGACGGCTACACCACCTTCGACCTGCTGGGCAGCCAGGCCCTGCCGGTGGGCACGCTGAACTTCGGCATCCAGAACCTGCTGGACAAGGACTACACCACCGTCTGGGGCCAGCGCGCCCAGGTGTTCTACGGCACCAACGCCACCGCCGACCTGTTCGACTACCACGGCCGTGGCCGCACCTACAGCCTGAGCTACAGCGTCGAGTTCTGAGCCGCCTGGCCCCGTACCCGGGCTGAAGCCCGGGCTACATCGCCCCTCGGTGCGCAGGGTGGACCGCGTTTCATCGGTCGACCCTGTGGGCTCACGGCGAACGCCCCTGGTGGATGGAAAAAGCGCCATCCACCCTACGCCCAGGGACGCGATGTGCCGGGCGTGAGCGGATTCATTCGCGATGGATGTGGCACGGAGATTTCGCGGTTGAAACCACCCCACGGAAAAGCCGTACCGGGGCGGTAGGGTAGGCCGGGCGGCGTTCCGCTTCAGCCCACCGCCGGACCGCCGACCACACCGTTGGTGGATGGAAAGAGCGCCATCCACCCCGCGCAGCGACAACCTCTGCGTGGGCCAAGCATCTGCCCACCGCGCCATCCCTGTAGGGGCGACTTCAGTCGCCCGGCGGGCCGCAGGCCCGCCAGCGGCAGACCATCAAAGCAGCGCCAGCACCCCACTCCCCAACGGCAGAAGGACGGCTGCAAGCAGCACCCAACGACCACGCCAGGCCAGCAGGGCCGCCACCAGCAGGCCGGCGAGCATCACCTGGCAGAGCCAGAGGATGGTGCCGATCTCGCCGCCCTGGTCACTCACCGCCAGCACCAGGCCGACGCCGAAAGCGAGCACCGCGACGCCGCGCAGCAGGCGCGCCCGCGCCTGGGACAGCGCCCCCTGGAACAGCGCCTTGTGGTGGCGGGCCATGGCCAGGCTCAGCGCCGTCATGGCCAGGTAGCAGAACGCGAATCCAAGCAACATCACGCGCGCTCCCCTGTCTGCTGCCGATACGGCTCGGAAGCCCGGCGCTCGCTTGCCGTGCGCCAGGCCAGCGCCGCGCAGAGCAGCCCGCAGCCGAGCAGGCTCAGGTCGATGCCCGCCAGCGCCCAGTCGCCGCGGCCGACGGTGGCCAGCAGGCTGGCCTGGTCACCGGTGAAGGCATTGAGCAGCGGCAGCCCGAGGGCCAGCAGGGCGAAGACGGCGAGCAGGTCGCGCGCCACCCGGCCGCTGTTGCGTCGCAGCACCGCCCAGACCGCTACCAGCAGCCAGGCACCGACGAAGACGCTGGCCTCCGCGCTGGCACGCTCGGCCAGGTCGGCAGGAATCAGGCGATTGCCGCAGAGCAGCGCCAGGCTGGCGATGGGCAGGCCACCGATCACCGCACCGTTCAGCGCACGCACCAGGCCGATGCCCCGGCTGCCGCGTGCCTCGCGCTTGGCCAGCCACACCTGCAGGCCGCCCACCACCATGGCGCAGCCCATCAGCCCCAGGAGCAGGTACAGGGCGCGGACGATCTGCCCGCCGAACTGGGCCATGTGCAGGTTGCTGAGCCAGGTGTAGCTGCGATAACCGGCCAGGTAGGGCTTCTGCTCGTGCAGCAGCTCGCCGCTGCCGGCGTCGTAGGAGAGGGTCCACTGGAAGCCCGCCACCCGCCGTGCATCGCTGCGGCGGATGTCCACCACGGCGGCCTCGTCAGCGGGGTGGTGGACGCTGATCCAACCCGGCTCGCCGCCGCCCCAGCGCTGTCGCGCATCCGCCAGCAGGCCATCGAGGGACGCCGGCGGCGGGGCGGGGCGCTGCACCGCTTCGCGTTCGTAGCGGCCCAGCACGTCACCGAAGAAGGCCTTGGCGTCGCCGCCATAGGCGCGCTGGATACCGGCCGGCATGTAGTAGACGACGAAGATGACCAGCCCGGTGTAGGCGATCAGCAGGTGGAACGGCAGCCCGAGCACGCCGAACAGGTTGTGGGCGTCGAGCCAGGCGCGCTGACCGTTGGCCTTGGGCCGCAGGGTGAAGAAGTCCTTGAAGAAGCGCCGGTGGATGATGATGCCGCTGACCAGCGCCACCAGCATGAACAGGCCGGCCAGACCGACGATGTACAGCCCGACCATGCCGGCGTGGAGGTCGTAGTGCAGGGTGAACCAGAAGCGACCGCCGAGGGTGTCCGGCAGCACCTCGCCCGTGGCCGGGTCGAGGGCGAAGCGGCGGATCTCGCTTTCGTCCGCCGGCTCGTAGCCGGCCCACCAGAACGGCTCGCGCTCGCTCGGCGGGCGCATCCAGAGGGCATGGGCATCAGGGGCCTGGGCCAGCAGCAGTTCGCGCACCCGGTCGAGGGAGAGTGCCTGTTCGCCCGGCGCCTGCAGCGTGGGGCGCATCCAGCGCTCCAGTTCCTTGTCGAAGCAGGCGAGGCTGCCGCCGAAGAGGATGACGAACAGCAGCCAGGACGGCAGCAGGCCGCCCCAGGTGTGCAGGCCGGCCATGGATTGTCGCAGGCTCATGGACGCACTCCGTAGTCACCGGGCAGGTAGGCCGCGAGGGCCAGCAGCAGGGCCAGACTCGCCAGCACCAGCCAGGCACGCCAGGCCGAGCGGGCACCAAAGGCATAGAGGATCGCCGCCGTGTACACCGCGAAGCAGCCCAGGCTAGCGAAGGTGACACGGTCGGCACGGGCCAGCGGCAGGTGGACGGTGAGGAAGGCGGTGGCCAGGTAGGCCACCGCGTATCCACCGATCACTGCCGCCAGCACGCGCGAGGCGACGGCCCGGCGCGTGGAGGAGGTGGCGTTGCTCACGTCGTTCCTTTCATGGGGTTACCAGTTGTAGGTGGCGCTGGCGGTCAGGGTGCGACCGTAGCCGTAGTAGCAGGCCTGGGCGTCGCAGGAGCTGGCGTACTCCTTGTCCGCGAGGTTGCTGGCGTTGAGGGCCAGGCGCAGGCCGTCGAGCTGGTAGTGGATGCTGGTGTCGAACAGGGTGTAGCCACCGGTTTCCACTTCAAGCACGCGGGGGCCGTACAGCCCGAAGAAGGGGTTCTGCCCGGTGAAGGAGGTCTCGCCGATGTAGCGTGCGCCACCCCCGACGCCGAAGCCCGCCAGGGGGCCGCCCTGGAGGGTGTAGTCCAGCCACAGGCCGGCCTGCTCGCGGGGCACGAATTGCAGGCGCGCGCCCTCTTCCCAGGCGTTGACGCTCTTCTGGATGCGCGCATTGGTGCGGCTGTAGCTGGCGGTCAGGTCGAGGCCGTCGGCCAGGTTGGCCAGGGCCTCGATCTCCAGGCCCTTGCTGCGCACCTCGCCGACCTGGCGACGCTCGTTGGGGTTGTTGGGGTTAGTGCTGACGACGTTCTGCTTGGTGATGTCGAACAGCGCCAGGCTGACGAAGCTGCGGGCGCCCTCGGGCTGGAACTTGATGCCCACCTCGTACTGCTTGCCGGTTTCCGGGTCGAAGGGCCGGCCGCTGAGCGGGTCGCTGGAGGTGCTGGGGTTGAAGGATTCGCTGTAGCTGACATAGGGCGCCAGGCCGTTGTCGGCGACGTAGACCAGGCCGACACGGCCCGTGAAGGCTTCGTCGTCACGGCTGGTGCGCGAGCCGTTGAGGTTGCTCTCGGTCTCGCTACGGGCGAGGTCGTAGCGCCCCCCCAGCAGCAGGTGCCAATGGTCGTCGAAGGCGATCTGGTCCTGGGCGTAGAAACCGGTCTGGCGCCGGGTGATGTCGTTGTCGGCATCCTTGGCCGGCCACGGCACCGTCTGGCCATACACCGGGTTGAGCAGGTTCAGGCTGGGTGCACTGCCGAAGCGGCTGATCTCGTGGGCCGAGACGCGGCGCCAGTCCAGGCCCATCAGCAGGGTATGGGCCAGCGGGCCGGTGTCGAAGTTCACCTGGGCCTGGTTGTCCACCGTCCAGCCGTCGAACTGCTCGTCCTTGTCGTTGGCGGTGCGCGACAGGGTGGTACCGGCGAAGGAGACGCCGCTGTTGTTGAGGTAGCGGTAGTCGAAGTTCATCCGCTCGTAGCGCAGGTTCTGCCGCAAGGTCCAGCTGTCGTTCAGGCGGTGGGACAACTCGTAGCCGAAGGAGGTGTAGGCGCGGTAGAAGCGGTTGAAGCCCGGTTCCCCCTCGTAGAAGTCGTCGTCGCGGTTGGCCGGCAGGCGGAAGGCGCTCATCAGCACCGGGGAGAAGCGGCGGCTGAAGGCGAAGTCGCCCTCGTCCTTCTGGTACATGCCGAACAGCGTCAGCTCGGTGTCGTCGCTGGGGCGCCAGGTGAGGGTCGGGGCCAGGGCCTGGCGCTGGTTGCCGGTCTTGTCCACCTGGCCATTGGCGTCATTGCCGAGGAAGGTGACGCGGTAGAGCAGTTGGCCCTGGTCATCGAGGGGGCCGCCGAAATCCCCGGCCAGCTCGCCCAGGTCATCACTGCCGGCGCGCACGCGCACTTCGTGCAGCGGGGTGTCCGGGGCGCGCTTGCTCACCAGGTTGACGATGCCGCCGGGCTCGCTCTGGCCATAGAGCACCGAAGCCGGGCCACGCAGCACTTCCACGCGCTCCAGCAGGTAGGCGTCGGGGCGGGCCAGGCCGTAGGTGCTGCGGTTGAGCATCAGGCCATCACGGTAGGTGGAGCCCTTGGCGTCGAAGCCGCGCAGGCTCATCCAGTCGTAGCGCGGGTCGTAGCCGTAGGGGGTGCTGACGCTGGGGCTGTAGCGCAGGGCCTCCTCCACCGTGGCGACGCCGCGGGCCTGCATCTGCTCGCGGCTGATCACGGTGATGGACTGCGGGGTTTCGAGGATCGAGGCGTCGGTCTTGGTGCCGGTGCGGGTGCGTTTGGCCACATAGCCGCCCACCGGGCCGACGGCGGTGTCGCCCACGGAGCTGCCGGTGATGTTCAGGCTGTCCAGCTCCAGTTGCCCGTCGTCGGACGGGGCCGACTCCAGGCGATAGCCGCCATCGGCCATCTGGTGGGCACGCAGGCCGGAGCCGGCCAGCAGTTGGGCGAAACCCTGCTCCACCGGATAGCGCCCCTGCAGGCCAGAACTGCGCCGGCCTGCGGTCAGCGCCGGATCGAAGCTCAGCAGTACGCCGGCCTGGCGGGCGAAGGCATTGAGGGCGCTGTCCAGCGAACCGGCGGGGACCCGGTACTCCTGGGCGACCGGGGCAGCGAGCGCCAGGGTGGGCAATGCCGCCAGCGGCAGGCTGAGGCTGAGCAGGGCAGCGCGCACGGCGCGGGCAAGGGATTCCGGGGAGCGTTGAACGGCCATGTTGGGTCCTTCGAAAGCCATGAAGAATGGGGATGCGAAGGGAGGCCGAACGAGTTCGGAAAACCTGCAGAACTTCATGAGAATTATTTTCAGCCAGCTAGGTACTCAGGCGCTGGCAGGGGCCAGGGTCACCCACCAGCGGGTGCGGTACACCACCTGGACCGGCAAGGTGCGGGCCACGGCGGCCAGGGCACGCTCGCTGTCGTCCAGGGGAAACACCCCGGAGATGCGCAACCCGGCCACCGCCGGGTCGCAGCGCAGCACGCCGTGGCGCTGGCGGTCGAATTCGGCGACGAACTCGTCCAGGCGCATGTCCCTGGCCACCAGTACGCCGTCCAGCCAGCCGGCGCGGTCCGCCTCGGCACGCTGGGGCTCGGCCATGCCGTGGGCGTCGAACTGGCTCTGCCAGCCCTCCTTCAGGACCCGGGCACTGCCTTCTCGGGGGCTGACTTCGACCGCGCCGGCGTACACGGCGAGCTGGATGCGGTCCGGCCGCTGGCGCACCAGGAACCGGGTGCCCAGGGCCCGCAGCATGCCGGCCCCGGTATCCACCAGGAACGGACGGCGGGAGGGGTCGGCGGCGGTTTCGACGAGGATCTCGCCCTGGTAAAGGCGCAGCAGGCGACGGTCGGCGTCGTAGTCGATGTCCACGGCGCTGCCGGCGTTCAGGTGCAGCCGACCACCGTCCGGCAGGCCAACGGAACGGCGCTCACCGGTGCCGGTGCGCAGGTTGGCCAGCCAGGGCTGGAAGGCGGACGGCCCCTGGACGCCCAGCACGCCGGCGCCACCAGCGGCCAGCAGGATCGCCAGGGCCTTGAGCGCCCGACGGCGCTGCGGGTCATGCCGGGCGCCCTCCAGCGCTGCGTGGCCAAGGGCTGCGGGGATGCCGGCGAAGCGCCCACCCAGGGCCTCCAGCCGCTGCCACGCCAGTTCATGCTCGGGATGCGCGCTCCGCCACTGCTGGCAGGCCGTGAAGGCTTCGGCCGCGCAGGTACCGGAAGCCAGGCGCACGCGCCAGGCGATGGCCTGCTCCACCACCTGGGGGTCGAGTGCGCTCATGAATAGACCGCCTTGTAGCAATGGGTCAGGGCCTGGGTCATGTACTGCTGGATGGAACTCACCGACAGCCCCAGGCGCGCGGCGATCTGCGGGTAGGTCAGGCCATCGAGCTGGGACAGCAGGAAGGCTTCGCGCACGCGGGGCTTGAGGCCATCCAGCAGGCGGTCGATCTCCAGCAGGGTTTCCAGGATCAGTTCGCGGGACTCGGGCGAAGGCGCCTCGTGCTCCGGCAGGCTGGCCAGCGCCTCCAGGTAGGCGCGCTCCAGGCTGGCGCGGCGGTAATGGTCCACCAGCAAGCCCCGGGCGATGGTGGCGAGGAAGGCGCGCGGCTCACGGACCTCGCGGGACTCGCGCTGTTGCAGCACCCGCACGAAGGTGTCCTGGGCCAGGTCGGCGGCGTTGTGCGGACAGCCTAGGCGTTGCCGCAGCCAGCCCAGCAGCCAGCTGTGGTGACCGCGGTAGAGCTCGGTGATGGGGGAGGTAGGTTGCAGCGACACGGCTGACCTCGGCGGGCGTCCAACGCAAATGCGAAATAATTGCAGTTGCGAATGCTGTCACGCCGCCCTTCCCCAGCGCAAGTGCCGCCGGGCCGCGCGACCCGAGGTTTGCCGTTTGCGACAGACGTCGTGAAACCGGCTTTCCGTTCGTCCAATCGGTTCGAACTTTGCAAAGGCCACCCCAGTCAATCGATCCAGTGCATCAACCAGGTGGCTCACCATGTACAACCCCTTCCAGATCCTGACCGATGCCTTCCAGGCCGATTACCGGGTCAACCTCAGCCTGGAACGGCTCGACGGCAACATCATGCTCACCCTCGCCGACGACAGCGGCGTGGTGGCGCGGCGGATGATCAGCCCCGCCCAGCGCAACGACCCGAAGCGCCTGCAGCGGGTGATCGAGAGCATCCGCTTCGGCATCGCCATTGAAAAAGGCGGCAACGTCAGCGAAATGCTCACCGCCATGACCAGCGGCAAGCCCCTGCCACCGCTGGCCCGCCCACGGGTGGGCAGCACCGGCGGCAGCCTGGGCGTGGGTTACTGAGGCCGATCAGGACTCGTCGTCCAGGGTCCGCGAATCCAGCAGTTGCCGGCGCGGGTGGGTGGTTTCGCTGGCCACCGCCGGGAAGCGCGACGAGGCATAGCGCACCACCAGGATCGACAGCGCCAGCAGCAGGATCGCACCGCAGACGTACACCAGGCTCTCGTCCGGCCGGTTGTGGTGCGAAACGTCGGAGATCAGCAGGCGCGTCAGTGCCGTGATGGCCACGTAGATCAGGAAGCGCACCGGCATGTGGTTGGTCTTGAAGTAGATCCCCACCATCGCCCCCAGCTCCAGGTAGATGAACAGCAGCAGGATGTCATCCACCGTGATGTGCCCCTTCTCCACCATCCCCAGGAACGCCACCACCGCCGCCCAGGCGGTGATCCCGCCGATGGCGAACAGCGCCAGGTAGTGGAATGCCTCCACCAGCAGGTTGCCCAGCGACTCGGCCAGGCCGTGCATGTTTTCGCGCAAGGCTTCCGCCCATTTGATCTTCACGTCATTACTCCCCGGTACGTCTGGTTGGCCTAGCGTGGCGCCTGTGCATGACGGTTCGTCCATGCACGAGCGAGGCCACGGCAGCGGATGAGATGCCAAGGTGCGACGTTGCGCCACGGGACAGGTTGTCGCAGGTCGGCAAGCACGAAGCCGAAGGCTGGGCTATGAAAGAAATCGTTGACGAAAGAGAACGCCCCAAATACTGTACGCACATACAGTATTTCCATATTGACGCTTGCAAAGGTGAGAGGTGATGAATGGCCGTCGAAGTGGTGTACCGCAGCAGCCGCGATCCGGAGCGCCTGTTCATGGATAAGGCCGAAGCGGATCGTTACGACAAGATGCTGGAGCTGGCCGAATCCCTGGCCGGTGTGCTGCACAAGGCCGTGCCCTCCCTCAGCGAGCAGCAGGTCGAAGACCTCGGCATCTACATGGCCCGCAACCGCGACATCTTCGCCCGCGCCTTCAAGAACCAACCCGACGCCCTGGCCGAACTGGAGTCTGCCGAGGCGCAGTGACCGATTCCCCCGCTTGCAGGCGATGCCCGTCCTGCACCGAGCCCGCTGCCCCGGCGGGCTTTTTTTATTCCGCGCCGGCACCTTGCGCCGTTTGTTCAAGCCCCGGTGACCACCGGCCGCCACGCTGGAAGCCCCTCGACCAAGGAGCTTCCGCCATGCGATTCCTGCTTGCCCGCCTCTACGCCCCCGGTTTTCTCTTCGGCTTCCTCGCCCTGGCTCTGTGGATAAGCGAGCGCCTGCCGCTAACCGGGCTGCTGGCCCTGGTGCCGGCGGCCATCGCCGTCTCCTTCATCGCGGAAGCCTGGCTGCCCTACGAGCGGGACTGGAACCGCAGCCACCGCGATCGCCTGCGCGATGCCTTGCACGCCGTGGTCAACGAAGGGCTCAACTGCCTCGGCATCCTGGTGATCCCCCTGAGCGCGGCGCTGCTGCCGGAGGCCGGGCTCTGGCCCCATCACTGGCCGCTGGCGTTGCAACTGCTGGTTGCCATCGTCGTCGCGGACCTGGGCATCACCCTCATGCACTACGCCAGCCACCGTGTCGGCGCTCTCTGGCGCCTGCACGCCGTGCACCACAGCGTGAAGCGCATGTACGGCTTCAACGGCCTGATGAAGCACCCGCTGCACCTGGGCTGCGAAGCCCTGGCCGGCACCCTGCCGCTGTTGCTGCTGGGCATGCCGGAGCGGGTCGCCGCCCTCCTCGCCCTGGCCATCACCCTCCAGCTGCTGCTCCAGCACAGCAACGTCGACATGCGCATCGGCGCCCTGCGCCACCTGTTCGCCTGGGCACCGGTGCACCGCTTCCACCACATGAAGTACGGCCGCGCCGGCGACGTGAACTTCGCCCTGTTCCTCAGCGTCTGGGACAGGCTGCTCGGCACCGCCTTCCACAGCGACTACCCCATGCGCGGCGACGACCTGGGCATCGGCAGCCGCCCCGACTACCCCGACGCCTACCTCGCGCAACTGGCCGAACCCTTCCGCGAAAGCACAGGCGAACACCCCGCACCGGAGGTGCCGCAGGAATTGATGCGTTCGTAGACAGCCGAACTCCACGTAGGAGCCTGTAGGGGCTGTAGGGGCGACTTCAGTCGCCCAGTAGGTGCAGTTGCAGGTTGCCGAGGTTGCGGTCTGCGCGGATGCCGAAGGTAGCGCGCATGGTGCGGGAGAAGTGCGCGGCGTCTGCGAAACCGGCGCCGTGGGCGGCCTGGGTGAGGGATTGGCCTTCCAGGCCCAGGCGCACGGCGAGACGCAGGCGGCGCCAGAGCACCAGGCGGCGGACCGACAGGCCAACCTGCTCGCCAAACAGCCGCTCCAGTTGGCTCAGGGACAGGCAGGCGTGGCTGGCCAGGGCCTGGGCGCTGACCTTGTCGGCCAGCAGTTCGTCCACCTCGTCCAGGGCCCGTTGCAGGCGAGCATCCAGCGTCGGGCGCGGCGCGGCCAGCAGGCGTTCGGCCAGGGCCTGCAGGTCCGTACCGGCGTCGGCTACCAATGCGTGCAATACCTGGGGAGCGAAGGCCAGGGGTTCGGCGTAGACGGCCAGCAGCACCTGGCCAGGCTGGGCCAACGCGTGCTCGCGCATGGACTCCACCAGCACCGCCTGGCCGCTCACGGGCTCGCCTTCCACCAGCAGGTGCAAGGGAGCTCCGCGTGCCAGCAGGACCTGGTGGGCGTAATGGGCGTGAGGTCGGGTGTCGCCGTTGGCACCGTCGATCAGGCAGAAGTCGCGGGCCAGCCAGAGGGCGCCTTGCCAGGGGGACTCGATCATCGGGGACATGTTGTCGATTGCGGGGTGGACAGCTTCAGGGGGCGGGGCGCCGAGGGCAAGGGTCGGCGGCGATGACGGGTTGATGCCGTCGATCACGGGGCCCTGTAGGGGCGACTTCAGTCGCCAAGGGCGGCGCAGCAGCCCCTCCCCAGAAGCGGGCGAATGAATTCGCCCCTACAACGGTGCAACCGGCAGCAATGGTGCTCCGTCGTGCCCTGTAGGGGCGACTTCAGTCGCCAAGGGCAGCGCAGCGGCCCCTATCCAGAAGCGGGCGAATGAATTCGCCCCTACACCGGTGCAACCGGCAGCAATGGTGCTCCGTCGTAGGGTGGGTTCCGCTTCAGCCCACCAGCACAGGTACCGCGTGGGCTGAAGCCCACCCTACGGGATGGTGTGTAGCGGCGGCTCGGCGATGCGGGCCGACTTGAGGCGTTTTCCCACAGAGGGAAAGGACAATGCCCGAGGCGGGCCGATTGTTCGCTCAATATCCCCTCCCTATCCTCCGGCGGTCGCGGTGAATCCCGCGAACGGGCTTAGCGACCCGAAAAGATGGCTCATAAATTCGACAATGGAGCCACACCATGCACGACACCTACCCCGCCCTGACCTTCCTCCGCCATAACCGCCCGCTGCGTGCGCTGATGCTGGATAACCAGCCCTGGTTCGTTGCGGTGGATTTCGCCCGTCTCCTGGGCATGCAGCATCCGCAGACCTTGCACCGCCGCGTGGGCAGCGACCATGCGCGGTGCGTGGTCCTTGCCTGTTCCAGCAGCCTTGAGGAGCCGGTGGATGTGATCAGCGAAGCCGGCCTGTACAAGGCGCTGGTGCGCTTCGGCCATCCGGAGAACACCCACCTGGAGCGCTGGCTGAATCGCGAGGTGATCCCTACGTTGCGCGATGCCCACGCGGCGGACGGCAACGCGCCACGCCGGGTGCTGCTGAGGTGGCAGGGCACGCGGGTGGTGATGCTGAACTGGCAGGGCGAGCTCTGGGTGCCGCTGGAGGACATGCCGAGCCTGGTGCATCTGGGTTAGCGGCAGGTCGCTTTTTGTGGGAGCGGTTTCAACCGCGAAAGTCCGTGCGACGAACCTGATCGCGACTTGCATCGCCCTGTGGAAAACCTCTGCAGGCCCCGTATCACGGAGCCCGCAGAGGTCGCTCAGGGCCGTTCCAGCGCCTGCACCAGGGCCTTGAAGAAGCGCGCCGCTTCACCGCCGGTGACGGCCCGGTGGTCGAAGGTGAGCGACAGCGGCAGCACCGGGTGCACCGCCGGCTGGCCCTCCCAGGCCACCACTTCGTCGCGGATGCCACCGGCGCCGATGATGGCCACCTGGGGCGGCACCACCACCGGGTTGGCGTAGCGCCCGAACAGGGTGCCGAAGTTGGACAGGGTGAGGGTGGCGCCCATCATTTCCTGCGGGGGGATGGAGCGCGCCTTGACGTCGCCCCGCAACCGCGCGATGCCGTCGCGCAGGTCCTCGGCGCTGCGCTCGCCGACCTTGCGCAGCACGGGGACGAAGAGCCCGTCGGGGGTGTCCACGGCGATGCCGAGGTCCAACTGCTCGTGCTGGCGGATGGCGAGCATGCGGCCGTCGAACCAGCTGTTGAGGATGGGCTCGGCGCGGCAGGCTTCGGCGATGGCCTGGGCGATGCGGATCAGCGGGTCGCGGGCCTGGGCCCAGCGGTGCAGGTCGGCGTCGCCGTAGAGCGTCACCGGCACCACCTCGGCGTGGGAGCGCGCCATGTTGATCGCCATGCTGCGGCGCACGCCGCGCAGCCGTTCGCCGCCGAAGCGGTCGCGGGCCTGCTGGGCGGCGGCCTCCACGTCGGCGCGGGTGATCAGCCCGTCGGCGCCGCTGCCGGCGAGGCCGGCCAGCTCCACCCCCAGTTGCCGGGCCAGCTGGCGCACGGCGGGGGTGGCGCGGGGGGCGAGGTGTTCCTGGGTGGAGGGCGCGGCGCCGATGAAGAACTGGTCGGCATGGCTTTCGCCTCCGCCGTCGAGGCGACCGACCACGGTGCCGGCGTCCTGGTCCTCGCCTTCGTAGGCCAGCAGCGGTTCGCCGACGTGGAGGATGTCGCCCTCCTGGCCGAACAGCTTGGCCACTATGCCGTCGCGCGGGGCGGGGATGTCCACCAGGGCCTTGGCGGTCTCCACCGAGACCACCAGCTGGTCGGCGTGCACGCGGTCGCCGGGCTTGATGTGCCATTCGACGATTTCGGCATCCTGCAGGCCTTCGCCAAGGTCGGGCAGCTTGAAGTAGTTCATGGTCGTCTCCTCAGGCGGGGTCGAGGACGTGCTCGCAGGCGGCGAGGATGTCATCGGGACCGGGGATGTAGAGGGATTCCTGTCGGTAGAGCGGCGGTGGGATATCCGGCGCGGTGACCCGCTGGATGGGCGCCTGCAGGTCGGTGAGGACACGCTCGTAGAGGCTGGCGGCGATCTCGGCGCCGACCCCGCAGCTGCGCGGCGCCTCGTGGACGATGACGCAGCGGCCGGTCTTGCGCACCGAGGCTTCGAGGGTCTCCAGGTCCAGCGGTTTGACGCAGGCGACGTCGATCACTTCGGCACTGATGCCGCGCGCCTCCAACTGCCGGGCGGCCTCCAGGGTTTCCAGCACGCTGGCGCCCCAGGTCACCAGGGTCAGGTCGCTGCCCTCGCGCAGGGTGAAGCAGCGGTCCAGCGGCAGGCGCCGGCCGTCGTCCACCAGGGGTTGCGGGTTCATCCGGTAGAGCCGGGTGGGTTCGAGGTAGATCACCGGGTCCGGGTCGTCGATGGCGGCCAGCAGCAGGCCGTAGGCGCGGGCCGGCGACGAGGGGATCACCACGCGCACGCCGGGCAGGTGGGCGAACAGTGCCTCGGTACTTTCGCTGTGGTGCTCCGGCGCGCGGATGCCGGCGCCCATGGGGCTGCGCACCACCAGCGGGCAGGACAGGCGCCCACGGGTGCGGTTGCGCAGGCGGCTGGCGTGGGACACCAGGTGCTCCATGGCGGCGTATATGAAGCCGAGGAACTGAATCTCCATCACCGGCTTGAGGCCTTGGGCGGCCATGCCGACGCTGAGCCCGGCGATCATGGTTTCCGCCAGGGGCGTGTCGATGACGCGCTTGAAGCCGTAGGCATCGCGCAGGCCGAGGGTGGCGCGGAACACGCCGCCGTTGACGCCGACGTCCTCGCCCAGCACCACCACGTTCTCGTCTTCGCCCATGGCGCGGTGCAGGGCCAGGTTCACCGCTTCCAGCAGGCTGCGCTTGGGGGTGTCAGTCATGGCGGTTCTCCTCGCGCCGCGCGGCGCGCTCCAGCACCAGGTCGCGCTGCTCGGCCAGGGCCGCCGGCCAGCGGGCGTAGACGTGATCCAGCACGGCTTCGGGGCCTTCGCGGCCGGCGTGCTCGAAGCGTTCCACCGCGGCCTGCACCTCGCGCTGGCAGTCGGTGATGAGCGCCTGCTCGCGGGCTTCGTCCCACACGCCGCTGGCGGCGAGGTAGCTACGCAGGCGCTTGATGGGCTCCTCTTCCCAGGCCTGGTGCACCTCCTCGGCGCTGCGGTAGCGGGTGGCGTCGTCGGCGGTGGTGTGGTCGCCCAGGCGGTAGCTGAGACATTCCACCAGGGTCGGTCCCTTGCCCTGGCGGGCGCGCTCGATGGCGGCACCGACCCGGTCGTAGACGGCGAGGATGTCGTTGCCATCCACCTGTTCGCCGTGGAAGCCGGCGCCCACGGCCTTCTGTGCCAGGGTCGGCGCGCCGCACTGGATGCGCCGGGGCACGGAGATGGCCCACTGGTTGTTGTTGACCACGAAGACCACCGGCAACTGCCAGGCGCCGGCGACGTTGAGCGCTTCGAGGAAGTCGCCCTTGCTGGTGGCACCGTCGCCGCAGGTGGTGACGGCGACGCGGTGCTCGCCGCGGATCTTGAAGGCGGTGGCGACGCCGCAGGCATGCAGGGACTGGGTGGCGATGGGTACGCAGAGCGGGAAGTCCTGCCCGGCGGCGGGCTCGGCGTAGGCGCTGCCGCGCTCGTCGCCGCCCCAGTAGAGGAGGATTTCCTCCATGGCGACGCCGCGCATCAGTTGCACGGCGGTGTCGCGGTAGTAGGGCACCAGTACGTCCTCGGGCTGCATGCGCGCGCCGATGCCGACGCCGATGGCTTCCTGCCCGAGGGTGGGCGCGTAGGTGCCGATGCGGCCGGTGCGTTGCAGGGCCACGGCCTTCTGGTCGAACAGGCGGGTGAGCAGCATGCGCCGATAGAGCCGGGCCAGCAGGTTGAAGTCATCCGCCCAGGGCGGCAGGTCGCCAACGGGGTTCCCGTCGGCGTCCAGGTAGCGGGTATGGGGCAGGTCGATCCGTGTGTGCATGTCGCCTCCTCACCTTGTGGGTGCGCAGGGATGACGGCGCTCATGGCGCCGAACCTGGCCCGGCCTGGATCCCGGCCGGGCCGCGTGGGCGCCGCTCAGCCGTAGAGCAGGCGCTCGGCCAACGCATCGGCGACCCGCGCGGGTGAGCGCTTGTCGGCCTGGGCGTGGGCATAGATGTCGGTCAGGCGCTGGCCGATCCGCGCCAGGTGCGCGGTGATGGCCGGCATGTCGTCGCCCCGGTGGCGCAGGGCGACGTGGATCAGGCCTCCGGAATTGATCACGTAGTCGGGTGCGTAGAGGATGCCGCGCGCTTCCAGCAGGTCGGCGATGTCGGGGCTGGCCAGCTGGTTGTTCGCCGCCCCGGCCACCACCGCGCAACGCAGCTGGGGCGCGCTCTGGGCATTGAGCACGCCGCCCAGGCCACAGGGCGCGAGGATGTCGCAGGGGGTGGTGAGCAGCGCGTCGCTGGCCACCGGGTGGGCGCCCAGCTGCTCCACCGCCAGTTGCACGCGGCCGGGGTCGAGGTCGCTGACCAGCAACTCGGCGCCGGCGGCGGCCAGCTGTTCGGCAAGGGCGTAGCCGACGTTGCCGAGCCCCTGCACGGCGATGCGCAGGCCTTCCAGGTCGTCGCTGCCCAGGCGCGCCAGGGCGCTGGCGCGGATGCCGGCGAACACCCCCAGGGCGGTGCAGGGCGAGGGGTCGCCGGCGGCCTGGGTGCTGGTGACGTGGCGGGTGTGGAGGGCGACGCAGTCCATGTCGAGGCTGGAGGTGCCGCTGTCCACGGCGGTGATGTAGCGGCCGCCGAGGGTTTCTACCATGCGCCCGAAGGCTTCGAACAGCGCGGCGCGGTCGGGCACGTGGGCAGGCCGCAGGATCACCGCCTTGCCGCCGCCATGGGGCAGGCCGGCCAGCGCGGCCTTGTAGCTCATGCCCCGGGCCAGGCGGATGGCATCACGCAACGCGCTGTCGTCGTCGGGGTAGGCGAGGTAGCGGCAGCCGCCGAGGGCCGGGCCCAGGCGGGTGTCGTGGATGGCGATGATCGCGCGCAGGCCGGTGACCGGGTCCTGGGCGAGGTGGAGCGCTTCGAGCCGAGCGCCTTCCATCTGGTTGAACATGGCGGGCCCCCTTGCTGACGTTGCCAGGGAGTATAGGCCGCCCACCGGAACCCGGCCGCCGGCCCACTGGACGAAGGCGGGCGAGCCGGCTACAAACCGCAGAGGCGACACGGAGAGCCCCGATGACCCCGCGACAACACTGCCTGGACTGCGTGCAAAAGAGCCCGCCGGCGCTGCTGGAGGCAGCCCTGTGGATCGCCGCCGAGCATGACCCGAGCCGGGTGCCGGCCGACACCCTGCGGGTGTTCGACCACCTGCTGCGGGAGGTGGCCGCCGGGCTGCCCGAAGCGCCACCGGCGGAGCTGGCGCAACCGCTGCTGCGGCGGATGGCGGAGCTGGGCTTCTGCGAGGAGGACGACCAGCCGCTGCAACCGCGTGCCGCGCTGCTGGACCAGGTGCTGGCGAGGCGCCGGGGCCAGCCGCTGTCGCTGGCCCTGGTGGCCCAGGCGCTGGCGGCACGCCTGGAGATTCCCCTGGCGGGGGTGAACTTCCCCGGCCACTTCCTGGTGCGGGTGCCCGTCGCCGACCACCTGCTGGACCCCTGCACCGGCCGCCGCCTCTACCCCCGGGACTGCCGCGAGCTGTTGCTGCGCACCCTGGGGCCGAAGGCCGAGTTGCTGGCCGAGCACATGCGCCCCTGTTCGGCACTGGAGCAGTTGCAGCGCCTGTCACGCAACCTGCGCCAGCTGCACTTGCAGGCCGAGCAGGTGGAAGAGGCGCTGAAGGATGCGGAACGGGTGCTGGAGCTGGGCCCGGCCAACCTGATCGATCACCTGGCGCGAGCCGATATCTACAAGCAGCTGGAGTGCCCCCAGGCCGAACGCTACGACCTGGAGCGGGCGCTGCTGCTGTGCGAGGACACGAGCCAGCGGCTGCTGCTCAGCCGCCGCCTGGAGCAACTGGGCGCTCCGCCACGGTTGCACTGATCACTGCATCAGGCCCAGCGCCTTGGCGTGGGCCACCGCCTGGGTACGCCGCTTGACCCCGAGCTTGCCGTTGATGCGCCGGGCGTGGGTCTTCACCGTGTGCAGGGAGATGAACAGGCGCTCGGCGATCTCCTGGTTGGAACTGCCCTGGGCGATCAGCCCCAGCACTTCCAGTTCGCGGGGGCTGAGCGGGCCGCTCTCCTCCTCCAGCGCTTCGCCCTCCTCCACCCCCAGTTCACGCAGCATCTCCGGCTGGCGCAGGCGCAGCTCGCGCACCGGTTGTTGCAGGTTCAGCTGGCTGGCGAGGGCCAGGGCATTGCGCAGCACGGCGGCGGCGGTGTCGGCCTCGCCGCTGAGGTATTCGGTTTCCGCCAGGGCCAGGTGGATTTCCACCTCCAGGGCCTGGAGCCCCTTCTCCCGGGCCTTCTGCAACTGCCCGAGCAGCCGCTGCCGGGCGTTGAACACTTCGCCCTCGTACAACTCGGCCAGGGCCAGTTGCCATTCGATGCGCGGGATAAGATCGAGGGTCGCCGGCGGCGCCTGCACGGCGTGCTCGCCCCGGAAGTGCCGCAGCACCCGCAGCAGGGCGTGGCGGGCCTGGCCGGCGCGGCCCTGCATGAGCAGCAGGCTGCTGCTCACCTGCAGCAGCACGGCGCGGTAGACCCGCTCGGGGATGTGCCGCAGCTGCATGAGGCGCTCGGCTTCGCGCAGGCGGTCGAAGGCCTGGTCGAAGGCGCGCTGGTTGGCGTCCAGCACCGCCAGGCCGAGGTAGCCGTAGAGGGCCCGGTAGTCCTCGCAGGCGCGGGCCTCGCGTAGGCCGGACTGGTAGTGCTGGCGGGCCGCGTCCTCCAGGCCCTGGCGCAGGGCCAGGCGGCCCCGGCGCAGGGCGATACGGCCCAGCAGCGGGCTGGCGTCCAGCGCCTGGCCCATGAGGAAGGTCTGCGCCCGCTCCAGCACGGCATCGGCCCGCAGCAGCGCGCCCCGGTGTTCCAGCAGTTGGGCGTGGTCGAGTTCGAGGAAGGCCTCCAGCAACAGGCAGCCCTGGCTGCGCGCCAGCACCAGGGCTTCGCGGTTCAGGGACTGGGCCTGGTCCAGCTCGCCGGCCAGCAGGGCCTGCTGGGTGAGTGCGGAATAGCAGATCAGCCGCTGGTCCCACGCATCTTCGTCAAGGCCGGCCAGGGCTTCCCCCAGGTGCAGCCGGGCGTTGGGGCCGTCGCCCTGGAGGTGGGCCAGCAGGCCGTGTTGCGCCTGCCAGTAGGCCACCAGGCGCCGCTGCTGGCGGGCGTCCGGCTGGGGCAGGAAGCGGCCCTGCTCGGCGATGCAGCGCACGGCTTCGTCCAGGCGCCCGGCGAACAGCAGGGCACCGGCCAGCAGCCGCAGGGAATGTGGCGAAACCCGCAGCAGGTCTTCGCCGACGTCGGCGTGCAGGCGCAGCAGCAAGGCGGCGTTGCGCCCGATGAACAGCTCACGCACGCCGTAGTGCTGCAGCAGGCTGACGGCCACTTCGGGCTGGCTGGCCTCCAGCGCGTGTTCGATGGCGGCCGGCCAGTCCTGGCGCGCGGCGAACCACTGGCAGGCGCGCAGGTGCCAGCCGCGTCCACCGCTGCCATCACGGGTGCGCACCTGCCGGGCCAGGGGCGGGAACAGGCGGAACCAGCCGGGCGCCTCGGGCACGCTTTCGACGAAGCCGCCGAGAGCCTCCAGCTCACGTAGCAGGCCGGCGCCCTCCCCCGGGCCGAACAGGTGTTCGCAAAGGTCGGCATTGAAGCGCGGCAGGTGCACCAGGGCGTGCCAGGCTTCGCTGAGTTCCTGGCCCAGGCCGGCGAACAGCTCGTGCTCCAGGTAACCCATGAGGGTGGTGGACAGGGCCTGGCGCTGCAGCGGATCGGCAAAGCCCCACTCCACCGGCTCCAGCAGGGCCATGCGCACCCCGGCGCACCAGCCGCCGGTGCTCTCGTGCAGGCGCGCCGGCGCGTCGGCCGGCCAGGGCTGGCGGGAGTCCCGCAGCAGCGGCACCAGTTCGTCGGGCTGGAAGGCCAGGGTGGCGGCGTCGAACTCCAGCAGGTCGCCGTCGATCAGCAGGCGCGGGAGGTTGCAAGCGGGGCGGCGGCGGGTGCTCAGCCACCAGGTGATGGCGCCGCCACTGGCAGCGATGAGTCGGTCGAGGCAGGCGTCGAGGGCGGGGTCGGGCTGGCGGGCGTAGTCGTCGAGCATCAGCCAGGTGGGGCTGCGCCAGACGGCCAGGGCGCGCAGCAGGCTGGATTCGTCGTCCGCCTCCAGCCCCAGCGCGGCGGCCAGGATGGCGCGCAACCCGGCCTCGCCCTCGCTGCCACCCAGGGGCAGCCAGTGCAGGGCATAGCCCGGGGGCCGGCGCTGGGCGCACTCCAGCAGCAGCACGCTCTTGCCACAGCCGGCGGGCGCGCAGAGCAGGCGCAGGCGCGCGGCGCTGGCCAGCAGGGGCTCCACCAGCCGGGGACGGGCGACATGCAGGGCCGGCAGCCTGGGCAGGCACACCGGTGGCGCGATGAGGTTCAGTGAGGACATGCCGGCTGCCTCTTGTTCTGTTCAGGGCTGCTCGTGGCGCCACCCTAGGCGCGGGGGGAGGCGTTGTTGAAGGATCATTCAGGCCTCTGATTCGGGCCTATAAGGGCTGGGGGAGACGGCGGCCGCAGGCCCCCGATGCATCGAAGCGGAAGCACGGCCACAAAAAAGCGGCCCGAAGGCCGCTATCAAGCGTCACTGACAAGCAAGGGACCGCACACCTCCTTGTGCGCGGGTGGAGCGGTTAGCGAACGCCGGCGTTGCGCAGGGCGGCCGGGGTGTAGTCGGCGGCCTTGCCGACGAAGCCGAACTCGAAGCTGTGCTTCTCCTCGTTCTTCATGCCCAGGGCCAGGTAGCGGCCGGCGATGATGTCGTACAGCGCTTCCAGGGTGTAGGCCGGCACCTGGTGGTGGTAGTAGAACTGGGCGTGGCCCTCGGCGACGCGCCACAGCTGGCCACGGCCGTCGTAGTGGTCCACCAGGGCCACCTGCCAGCTGTCCTCGTCGATGTACATGTGGCGCTTGGCGTAGATGTGCCGCTCACCCGGTTTCACCGTGGCCACCACTTCCCACACGCGGTGCAGTTCGTAGCGGGTCAGGTCCTGGTTGATGTGGCCGGCCTTGATGATGTCGTCGTACTTGAGCGAGGGCGAGTCCAGCTTGTAGCTGTTGTAGGGGATGTACATCTCCTTCTTGCCCACCAGCTTCCAGTCGTAGCGGTCCGGTGCGCCGGAGAACATGTCGAAGTTGTCCGAGGTGCGCAGGCCGTCGGCGGCGGTGCCGGGGCCGTCGTAGGCGACCTGGGGCGCACGGCGCACACGGCGCTGGCCGGCGTTGTAGATCCACGCCAGGCGCGGCTCCTTCACCTGGTCGAGGGTTTCGTGCACCAGCAGCACGTTGCCGGCCAGGCGCGAGGGGGCGGTGACCTGCTGCTTGAAGAAGGTCAGCACGTTCTCGCCCTTGGCGGCCGGCAGGTCGGGCATTTCCTGGGGCACGGCCACTTCTTCCTCGAAGCGGATGGGGGTGTAGGAGCCGTTCACCTGGGGCGTGGCCTGGGTGATGACCCGGCGCAGGTTGCCGCCCCGGTAGCGGGTGACGTGGTTCCAGATCACTTCCACGCCGCTCTTGGGGATGGGGAAGGCGTAGTAGCGGCTTTCGGCGAAGTGGGCGAGGCCGTTGCCGTCGTTGATGGGCTGGACGTACAGCGCACTTTTCTTCGCGGCGTCCTGCACGGCCTGGGGCACGTTCACGGTGCGGTGAGTGGGGTACACCGGGATGCGGTAGGTCTCGGGGTAGCGCTTGAGCATCGCCACCTGGCCGTCGGAGAGCTTGTCCTTGTACTGGTCCACGTTCTGCGCGGTGATGGTGAACAGCGGCTTCTCGTTGGCGAAGGGGTCGGCGAGGAAGCCCTTGGCGTCCACGGCGCCGGCATCCTTGCCGATGCCACCGGTCCAGGCGGGGATGCTGCCGTCGGCATTGCCGGCCTTCTCCGCGCCCAGGGGGGTGAGGGTGGTGCCGAGCTGGGCGGCTTCATCGGCGGAAACCGCGGCCATCACCTGGCTGGCCAGCAGGCTGAGGGCCAGGGCGGTGCTTTGCAGGAGGGTCTTGCGCATAGTCGTTTCGTCCACTCAGAAGTTCATGCCGAAGCTGACGGCGAGGAAGTCGCGGTCCACCAGGGTGTTGTACTTGCCGCCGAAGAAATCGGTGTAACTGATGCTCGCGGTGTAGGTGTTCTGGTAGTCGGCGTCGAGGCCGATGCTCAGGGCCTTGGCGCCTTCGTTGAAGAGGCCGTTAGGGCCGTAGCCGTCGACGTCGTGGGACCAGGCCACGTTGGGCTTGAGGTTGATGCCGGCGATGACGTTGGCGTAGTCCAGCACGGCGCGGGTGCGGTAGCCCCAGGAGGTGCGGGTGACGAAGCCGTGGGTGTCGCCGCCGAAGCCGTAGGTGCCGTACACCGAGTCACGCCCGTAGCGCAGCTCGCGGGGGTTCTCCAGGCCGCCGACGCGGGCCAGGCCGACCTCGCCCACCAGGGTCAGGCGCTCGGCGCCCAGGACCTGGTCGAAGAAGTGGGTCAGGGTGGTCTGCACCTGGGTGATTTCCTTGCGCTTGTAGCCGGTGTTGTCGGCACCCGCCGAGGTGGCGATGGGCGAGGCGGTGCCACCGGCCAGCGGGTTGACCAGGGCCAGGGTCACGTCGTTGGTGTTGAGCTGGATGGGCGCGTTCGGACGGTAGCTGATCTCGCCGCTCCAGGCGGTGCCGGTGGGCAAGGTGGTGGAGAAGCTCAGGCCGTAGAGCCGGATGTCCTCGGGGTATTCCAGGTAGTAGCGACCGTTGCCCAGCAGGGTGCTTTGCGCCAGCCCAGCGCCCGAACCGGCAACGATGCCGTTGGCCGTGCTGATGATCCCGGGCAGTGCGGCGAGGGTCGCCGCGCTGGCGGTCTGGGTGCCCACCAGCGGCGTGCGGCTGTGGTAGTTCATGAAGTACGCGCCGTACTCGGTCTCGTCGCCCAGCCAGCGCAGGGCCACGCCGAACTGGCCGGAGTCGCGGGCGTCGCGGTCGCCGCCACGGGGCAGGATCACGCCTTCGCGGGCCACCTGGAAGCCCTGGCCGAAGCCCGTCGCGATGGGCTGCAGCGGCGCGATGGCCGGGGAGCCCACGGTGTAGCCGGTCACGCAGCCATCGGCGGCCACGTCGCCACCGAAGAAGGTGCCGCAGTTGTCCAGCACGGTCTGGTCCCATTCCAGCTGGTAGAAGCCTTCCACGCTGAGCTGGTCGGTGAGGGTCTGGGACAGGTAGAACATGTTCACCGGGATCAGGCCTTCCTTGATCTCGGCGCCGGGACGGCGGAAGGCGGAGACGTCCACCGGGTTGATGGAGTTGATGCTGTTGCCGATGAAGGTGCTCTCGCCCCAGCTCACCACCTGCTTGCCGAGGCGGACGTTCCCCGGCAGGTCGGCGATGCTGTAGTTGTGGTAGACGAACGCATCCAGCAGTTGCGCGCCGGCGGACTTGGAGCCTTCCTTGCGGTTGTGGTCGCTGATGGGCTTGAAGCGGCGGTCCTCGTCCTTCAGCTCGAAGTCGTACCAGTACTTGCCCCGCAGGAAGATGCCGGTGTCGCGGTACTTCAGCTCCAGGTCGTGGATGCCCTTGAAGATCTTCGAGAAGGTCTCGCCCTTCTTGAAGTTGAGGCGGCCGTCGTCACCGGTGGACGACTGGCCCTTGCCGCCGTTCACGGTGCTGATCAGGTCCGGGTCGCCGTTGCGCATGGACCAGCTGGCGCCGACGGAGAGCGAGGAGTCGAACTGCCCCTCGATCTCGCCGATGTTGAAGTTCACGGCCTGGGCCTGGGTGGCGCAACCCAGGGTGATGGCGACGGCCAGCGCGTGCGGCCGGAAAACTGCGCGCGTTGTTGTTTTTGTCATGCGGCTTTCCTGGTGGGTGTAAGGAGGGCACCACCCTAACCAGTCACCCGCGCAGGCGATAAGCGCACCAAGGAGGGATTCATCCCTGTCGCTCGAAAGAGTGAATCCACCGCCACCACAGGCGTCTCAGAGGGCCTTGTGAGGCCGCGCGGGGCTTTGGCATCCTCCCCGCTTTGCCCCACCGGCCACCGCCATGAACGACACCGACGCCCAGACCCTGGCCACCCGCGAGGTGGTGATGCGCTACCACCTGAGCTGGAAGGCGCGCGACATCGACGCCGTGCTCGCCCTCTACCACCCCGAGGTGGAATACAACGACTTCTTCCAGAACCGCTGCATGCGCCTGGCGGAGCTGGGCGACTACGTGCGCGCCACCATGCCCAGCGCCCCGGACGACTTCCTGGTGCACAGCGACCGCATCCGCGTGGACGGCGACACCGCCTTCATCCAGTACAGCCTGCGGGTCGGCCGCAGCGGTACCTTTCGTACCAGCGAGGCCATTACCGTTCGTGACGGGCTGATCTGGCGCATCAACGAGTACGCCCTGCTGGTGGCCGATGCCCGCGCCAGCGGCGAGCCCGAGCGCTCCAGCCGCCCGGCCGCCAGCCGCCTGGGCCTCTCCGCCCGCCAGCTGAGCCTGCTGGCGCGGGACCTGGAGGACTACTTCCAGCGCAGCCAGCCCTACCTCGACCCGGCCCTGGACCTGCACCAGGTGGCCACCGCCACCGGCTACACCCGCAACCAGATTTCCTACCTGCTCAACCAGATGCTCGGCCAGAGCTTCTACCAGTACGTGAACCAGGCGCGCCTGCGTCACCTGCTGGCCCAGCTGGAGGCGCAGCGCTCGGTGGCACGCATCGACGAGCAGGCCTTCGCCGCCGGCTTCAACTCCCTCTCGGCCTTCTACCGCTGCTTCCGCCAGCACACCGGCCTGTCGCCCAAGGCCTACCTCAAGCGCCTGCAGGCCGAGGGCTGAGCGCCCCGCTGCCTTGTCGGCGTGCCCGCGCGCACGACAAGGCGACCGGCAGCCACTAGGCTTGCCGCCCACGATCCCTTTAGACCCGAGGAATGCCCATGCCGGCCTGGAAATCGATCAGCCTGTGGATGGACCAGCTCGACGAGCCCCTCACGCCCCGCCCGGCCCTGGGCGGCAGCCTGGAGGCCGACGTCGCCATCATCGGCGCCGGCTACACCGGCCTGTGGACCGCCTACTACCTCAAGCGCCAGGCGCCCGAACTGAAGGTGGTGGTGCTGGAATCGGAAATCGCCGGCTTCGGCGCCAGCGGGCGCAACGGCGGCTGGCTGATGGGCAACCTGCTGGGCGAGGACCGCGCCCTGGCCCGCCTGCCCCGTGAAGAGCGCCGCGCCAGCTGGGACCTGCTCCACGGCATCCCCGACGAGGTGGCCGAGGTGCTCACCCGCGAGGGCATCGACTGCGACTACCGCAAGGGCGGCGTGCTCTACTGCGCGGCCCGCTACCCGGAGCAGGAAACCCGCCTGCGCCACTACCTCGACGACCTCCACGCCGAAGGCCTGAACGACGACTACCGCTGGCTCGCGCCCCACGAACTGGCCGGGCACATCCGCGTGGCCGGCGCCCTGGGCGGTCTCTACAGCCCGCACTGCGCCACCATCCAGCCGGCCCGCCTGGTGCGCGGCCTGGCCAGCGCCGTGGAGCGCCTCGGCGTGCAGGTGTTCGAACAGAGCCGGGTCACCGACTGGGCCCCGGGCCGGGTCACCACCCTGCAGGGCGAGGTGAAGGCGCGCTGGGTGGTGCCTGCCGTGGAAGGCTACGCCGCCGCGCTGCCGCCCCTGGGACGCTACCAGTTGCCGGTGCAGAGCCTGCTGGTGGCCACCGAGCCGCTGCCGGAGTCCACCTGGGCCGAGATCGGCCTGGCCCAGGGCCAGGCGTTCAGCGAGTTCAGCCGCCAGGTCACCTACGGCCAGCGCACTGCCGACAACCGCCTGGCCTTCGGCGCCCGGGGCGGCTACCGCTTCGGCGGTCGCCTGCGGGAGGACTTCAACCTCGACGAAGAGGAAGTGGGCCTGCGCCGCTACCTGTTCGGCGAGCTGTTCCCCATGCTGCGCAACGTGCGCCTGACCCACAGCTGGGGCGGCAACCTCGGCATGGCCCGGCGCTTCCAGCCGCACATGCTGGTGGACCGTGCCAACGGCATCGCCCTCTCCGGCGGCTACGGCGGCGAAGGCGTCGGCGCCACCAACCTGGGCGGGCGCACCCTGGCCGACCTCATCCTCGGCCGCGAGACGCTGCTCACCCGCCAGCCCTGGGTACTCGGCGACGGCCCGCTGGACCGCCTCGCCGCCTGGGAGCCGGAGCCCTGCCGCTGGCTCGGCTACAACGCCATCATCCGCAGCTTCGTCCACGAAGACCGGGTGCTGGCCAACCCCCACAGCGCCCCCTGGCGGCGAGCCCTGGCCGCGCGCCTGGCCGCCTTCATGGAAAGCCTCATGCGCTGACGCGGCCCCGCCGCGCAGCCCCCTCCCCCCTGATTGGAAGCCCTTGCATGAAAGCCACCCTGCTGCAGAACACCCACACCCTGCCCCTGTCCGAACCCAGCCCGGTGCCGGTACCCGTCGGTGAGCCGGTGCCCCATACCCGCGTGCATTCCGTCGAGCGCACCGACGGCGTGGAAACCGGCGTATGGGAATGCAGCCCCGGCAAGTTCCGCCGGCAGATCCTCGAGCAGGAGTTCTGCCACTTCACCCACGGCAGCTGCACCTTCACCCCGGACGGCGGCGAGCCCATCGAGATCAAGGCCGGCGACGCCCTGCTGCTGCCCGCCAACAGCCTGGGCGTGTGGGACGTGAAGGAAACCCTGCGCAAGACCTACGTCATCATCAGCCGCTGATCCCGGGGCCTTCGGGCCCTGGAAACCGACCGGCACCTCGGGCAGAGTGCCGGCGGTCCCCTCCCTGGTACGCCGCATGCCCGCGCCCTCCCCCCGCCACCTGCCCGTGTTCGATGCCCCGGACGCCCGCCTGCGCCCGGTGACCCGCGACTACCCCGACGGCCATTGCACACCCGAGCACTGGCATGAAGGCGCACAGCTGATCTACGCCACCACCGGCGTGATGGAACTGAGCTGTGGCCAGGGCTGCTGGCTGATCTCGCCGCAGCAGGCGCTGTGGATGCCCGCGCGCCTGCCCCACCGGCTGCGGGCCCGAGGGCCGGTGGCACTGCGCACGGTGTACCTGCACCCGGCCCAGGCCCCGGCCGAACTGCCCGATGCGCCCTACAGCCTGATGGTCAGCCCCCTGCTGCGCGAGCTGCTGCCACGCGCCCTGCCGGTGGACGGCCGGACGCCCCCCGACAGCCGCGCCGCGCACCTGATGCACCTGCTGCTGGACGAGGTGCGCCAGGCCCACGCCGTGCCCCTGCGCCTGCCGATGCCCCGCGACCCACGCCTGCAGAAGCTCTGCCTGGGCCTGCTGGAGCAGCCGGGCGATCCCCGCAGCCTGGCGGACTGGGGCACCCAGGTGGGGGCCTCGACGCGCACCCTGGCGCGGCTGTTCCGGGCCGAGCTGGGCACCAGCTTCCTGCTCTGGCGCCAGCGGGCCCGCATCCAGGCCGCCCTGCCCCGGCTGGAGCGGGGCGAGGCGGTGACGCGCATCGCGGCGGACCTGGGCTACGAATCCAGCGGGGCCTTCACCAGTGCGTTTCGCCGGCTGATGGGCAAGCCGCCGAAGGCCTGGCGCAACGAGGCTGGCTGATCAGCGCCGGTAACTGGCCGATGACCGACGGCCAACCGCCACCGCGCGCCCTACCCTGGGAGCCTCTGCCACGAGGAGCCCTGCCATGCCCACTGTCCACCGCCACAGCCTGCGCATCCCGGTCAACGGAATCGAACTGGGCGCCTGGTACTACCTGCCGGATGCCCCGGCCCCCTTCCCATTGCTGCTGATGAGCCCCGGCTTCGCCGCGCTCAAGGCGTTGCACCTGGATGCCTTCGCCCGTCACTTCGCCGAGGCCGGCTTTGCGGTGGTGCTCTGCGACCACCGGGGCTTCGGCGCCAGTGGTGGGGAACCGCGCGAGGACATCGACCCGTGGCAGCAGGTGGACGACCTGCGCGAGGTGCTCACCTGGGCCAGCCTGCGCCCGGAAGTGGACGCCAGTCGCCTGGGGGTCTGGGGCTCCAGCTACAGCGGCGGCCACGCCATCGTGCTCGGCGCGCTGGACCGGCGGGTGCGCTGCGTGGTCGCCCAGGTGCCCACCATCAGCGGCCACCAGAGCTTCCTGCGGCGCGCGGGGGCGGGCCTGCATGCTGCGCGGGAGGCCTTCCAGGCCGACCGCGTGGCCCGCTACCAGGGGCAGCCGCCCAGCTACCGCCGGGTGATCAGCGAAGGCGACGCGCCCGGCCTCTACCCCGGTGCCGATGCCAGCGCCTTCTACGGCGCCAGCGCCACCCTGGCGCCGGACTGGCAGAACCGCGTGACCCTGCGCTCCAGCGAGCGGGCCAGCGAGTACGAACCGGGCAGCTACATCGAACGCGTCAGCCCCACGCCACTGATGCTGCTGGTGGCCGAACACGACACGGTGACCCCCACCGACCTGGCCCTGGCCGCCTACCAGCAGGCCCGGGAGCCGAAGCGGCTGGTGCTGCTGCCGGACGGGCATTTCGAGCCCTACACCCGGCATGCGCCCCAGGCGATGGCGGAGGCGCTGGCGTGGTTCCGCCAGCACCTGATGGATCAGTCGAAGCGGCCGTGACGGCCTTTCCCGGCGCTGAAGGCCTGGGCGCCCAGGCGGGTTTCGCCGCTGTGGATAACCGCCAGGCCGCCCTCGAATTCGTGGGCGATGGCGACCTCGAACGGCAACTCCCATTGGGCGTAGGCACTGGCGCGGTCGGCGAGCAGGCAGCGCTGCGGAAAGGCGGCGATCTCCCGCGCCAGGGCTTGCGCTGCTTGCAGCGCCGCCCCGGCCGGCACCACGCGGTTCACCAGGCCGATGGCGAGCGCCTCGTCGGCCTGCACCGGACGCCCGGTGAGGATCAGGTCCAGCGCCCGGCCCTGGCCGACGATGCGCGGCAGGCGCACGGTGCCGCCGTCGATCAATGGCACGCCGAAGCGCCGGCAGAACACACCGAGCACGGCGTCCTCGGCCATCACCCGCAGGTCTGCCAGCAGCGCCAGCTCCAGGCCACCGGCCACGGCATGGCCTTCGATGGCGGCGATCAGCGACTTGGCCAGCTGCATGCGGCTCGGCCCCATGGGCCCGTCGCCGTCCGCCTCCAGGCGGTTGCGCCGCTCGCCGTCCTCGGCCACCGCCGCCAGGTCGGCACCGGCGCAGAAGGTGCCGCCGCTGCCGGTGAGCACCGCCACCCGCGCGTCATCGTCCGCCTCGAAAGCCCGCAGCGCCGCAGCCAGGGCTTCGGCGGTGGGGCGGTCGACGGCGTTGCGCACCTGAGGGCGGTCGATGGTCAGGGTGGTGATGGGGCCGTGCTTTTCGACGCGGATGCTCATCGGGGACTCCTTGGGGGTAAACGCAGGCATGAAAAAGGCCGGCAAGATTGCCGGCCTTCACCCTAGTGCGTTCCTGGGGAGCTGTTCAGCCTGCTGGCGGAATCCCCTAGGAGTCTGGCGGGATCAACCCGTGTATTTCTGCAGGTTGGCCATCATTTCCTTCAGGGCTTCGACGTTGTCCGCCGGGTGGGCAGCGCCTTCGAAGTCGCAGATCTGCTGCCAGCTGGCGGCCACGTCTTCGACGCTGAAGCCTTGGCGCGGGTCGAAGCCGGCGCCCAGGCTGCGCTCCCAGCGCACCTTACCGATCCAGCCGCCGCCCACTTCGAACAGGCCGGAGGTTTCCTGGCACTGCTCGCTGCCGAGGAACACCACCAGGGGGCTGACCAGCTCGGGCTTGAGCTGCTCGAACACCTGGGGCGGGATCAGGCCTTCGGTCATGCGGGTGCCGCCGGTGGGGGCGATGGCGTTGACCAGGATGTTGTTCTTGCGGCCTTCGATGGCCAGGGTGCGGGTCAGCCCGTAGAGGCCGAGCTTGGCCATGCCGTAGTTGGACTGGCCGAAGTTGCCGTAGATGCCGGAGGTGGACGAGGTGAAGATCACCCGGCCATAGCCCTGCTCGCGCAGGTGCGGCCAGGCAGCGCGGGTGACCTTGTAGGCGCCTTCGACGTGGACCTTGTAGACCAGCTCCCAGTCGGCGTCTTCCATCTTGTGGAAGGTCTTGTCGCGCAGGATGCCGGCGTTGTTGACCACCACGTCGATACGGCCGAAGTGGTCCAGCGCGGTCTGCACGATCTTGTCGCCGTCGGTGACGGAGTCATGGTTGGCCACGGCGGTGCCGCCCGCTTCGCGGATCTCGGCCACCACGCGGTCGGCGGCGGAGGCATTGGCGCCCTCGCCATGGGTGCTGCCGCCCAGGTCGTTCACCACCACCTTGGCGCCGTGCTTGGCGAACAGCAGGGCATGGGCGCGGCCAAGACCGCCACCGGCGCCGGTGACTATGACCACTTTGTCTTCGAAACGGATCGATTCGCTCATGCAATGGACTCCAGGGCAGTTTCGGGTATCGGCCGAGTGTCCTGCAGTGCCGCCCGGCCGACAAGAAAGGTGGACGGGCATGAATGGTGGGCGATAACGGCGGGGGATGGCCGGGCGCGTCGCAGAGCGCCCGGCGGCGGCTCAGTCGAAGGGCATGAACAGCGCGCCACGCGGGCGCAGCTTGAACAGCCACCAGTTGTAGAAGGTGCAGAGCAGGGTCACCAGCAGGCAGGCGACGAAGCAGCCGACGCAGCTGAACCAGACCCAGGGAGCGTTCTCGTAGTAGGCGGCGTAGGCGACCAGGCCGAAGCTGGCCAGCAGCAGGAGCACGGCCAGGCCACGCCCGGCGATGCGGAAGAAGGGGTGCAGCAGCACCAGCAGCTTGTACAGCATGTGACCTCCGAGCCCGGGCACAGGGCCCGGGCGCATCTTGGAAAGGAGGCCGCGATGCTAGGCCGCGGAGCCGCTGGCAGGCTGCCGGACAATTCCGAATGCACTACCGGACGGCTCCGGGAAGCGCCCCTAGGCGAGGCGCAGGCGGCTGAGGTGGTCGTACAGGTGCATGACGTGGGCCTGGGCGTACTCGGCATGGTCGAGGGCGCCGTAGGCGAAGTGCGGGGCCAGCTCGCCGGTGTGCCCGGCGAAGTCGGCGAAGGCGCGTTGCAGGCGGGCCAGGGCCTCGGCCTGGGCGACCGGGGCATCCAGAGCCGGGGCACCGGGGATGGCCTCGTCCAGCGGATGACGCATGGCGCCCCGGGCGGCGAACAGGTCGAAGGCCAGCGGGCCGACGCTGTGGCGGAACCAGGCCGGCTTGAGCAGTGGATAACCCGTGAGGGAGAACTCGATGCTCTGGGCGCAGTGGTTGAACACTTCGGCCGGGCTCCAGCCGGCGAGGCTGACCAGGGTGCGCCCTTCCCAACCGGCCAGCAGGCGCTGGGCCGCCTCCAGGCTGACGGGCGCCGGCGCCACCGCGCGGGGCAGCGCCCAGTAACCGGCGCCTGCAGCGGCCACGCCCCCGAGGGCGGTCAGTTGCAGGAGTCGACGTCGTTTCATGCAGGGTTCTCCAGGGCCTGGCGGAACGCCAGGTAATGCTGCAGGACCTGGCTCGGTGCCTCGGTCTGCGGGTAATGGCCGATGTGTTCGAGGAGCACGGTGTCGGGCTCGGGGATCAGTTCGCGGTAGCGCGCCACCATGTGGGCGCCGGAAATGGGGTCGACGGCACCGTCGATCACCCGCAGCGGCACGCCGCCTTTCTGCATGGCGGCCACCCAGCGGTCACGCTGCTCGCGACGCTCGGGGATGTAGCGGATCAGCCGGTGCATCACCGCCGGGCCATCGTGGGCGGCCACCAGGCTCCAGAAGTCATCCAGCTCCGCTGCCGAAGGCTGGGTCGCCGGGCCGAAGACCTTGCCGAAGTTCGCCCCGAGCTTGGCGCGGGAAAAGCCCCGGCCGATCAGGGGCCCCAGGGGGCTGAGCAGCAACTTCTGCACCAGCACCGGGCGGTGGGTCTCGGGGAACAGCCCACCGTTGAGGAACACGCAGCTGGCGATCCGGGCGCGGCCTTCGTGGTGCCGCGCCAGCAGCTCCTGGGCGACGCTGTCGCCGTAGTCGTGGGCCAGCAGGTGCACCGGGACGTCGATGCCCAGGTGGCGCACCAGGGCCTGCTGCAGGTCGGCCTGTTCCAGCAGGCGGTAGTCGTGGCCGCGCGGCTTGTCGGAGTCGCCGAAGCCGAGCATGTCGCAGGCGATCACCCGGTAGCGCTCGGCCAGGGGCTGCCACAGGTAGTGCCAGTCCCAGGCGGCGGTGGGGAAGCCGTGGATCAGCAGCAGCGGCTCGCCCTGCCCGGCCTCCCAGTAGCGGATGCGGTGGCGATGGAACAGCAGGTCGCGGCCCTGGGCGCGCCAGTCGCCCAGGGGGATGCCCGGCAGGGCCATCAGTCGCGGTACCCGGGGTTCTGCTGGTCGAGCTTGCGCAGCAGCGCCGGCCACGGCAGCGCGCCGCCCATGCCGGTGGGGCTCTTCATCACGCCGGCGATCATCTGCCGGGCGCCGTCGAGGATCTGCTGCGGGATGTGGATCAGCTCGGCGCCGCCGCTCTGGGCCATCACCTGCACTTCGCAGGCGCGCTGCATCGTGAACATGCCGAGGAAGGCGTCGGCGATGCTGCCGAAGGCGGTGAGCAGGCCGTGGTTGGGCAGGATCATGAAGTTGGCGCTGCCGAGGTCAGCCTGCAGACGGGCCTTCTCCTCGTGGTGCAGGGCCACGCCTTCGTAGCCGTGGTAGGCCAGGCTGGCGAGTACGAACAGGGATTGCTGGGAGAGCGGCAGCAGGCCCTGCTTCTGCGCCGAGACGGCGATGCCGGCGGGGGTGTGGATGTGCAGCACGCAGCCGACGTCCTGGCGCACTTCGTGGATGGCGCTGTGGATGGTGTAGCCGGCGGGGTTGATGTCGTAGGGGCTGTCCATCAGCTTGTTGCCGGCCAGGTCGACCTTCACCAGGCTGGAGGCGGTGATCTCGTGGAACATCATCCCGTAGGGGTTGATGAGGAAGTCCTCGGTGCCGGGCACCTTGGCGGAGATGTGGGTGAAGATCAGGTCGTCCCAGCCGTACAGGGCGATCAGGCGGTAGCAGGCGGCCAGGTCGACGCGGGTCTGCCACTCGGCGGCGGAGACCTGGTCCTTGATGGAGGGGCTGGGCGGAGTCTGGGCAGCGGTCACGGCGATCACCTCGTTGTTGTTGTGGGTGACCGGAGTCTAGCGAGGCCGTGCCACCCCGCGAGTCGCCTTGGCAGCCATCCTGATGACCGAGGGAGTCACAGCAGGTGGGTCAGCAGGGGCGCGGCGAACAGGTTGAGCAGCCCCATCAGGACCATCACCAGGCCGGCGACGGTGCCCTCTTCGCGCCCCACTTCCTGGGCCCGGCTGACTCCGGCGCCGTGGGCACCGACGCCGAACAGGGCGCCCCGGGCGAGGCTGCTGCGCAGCGGCAGGAAGCGGATCAGCAGGCTGCCGGCGAGGGCGCCGAAGACGCCGGTGATCATCACGAACACCGCCGTCAGCTCCGGTACGCCGCCCAGCGAGAGCGCCGGCCAATGCCGGGCCAGCAGGGCGCGCTGCTGCCAGATGGGCACGGCGAAGGCCACCGTGGCCGGGCCGAGCAGCAGCATCAGCCAGTGGGTGAGCCCGGCGTATTCGGCATAGCCGGTGTGCAGCGGCACGGCCACCGCCAGCAGCAGCGCCGGCACCAGGATCAGCGGCGACAGCAGGTAGCGTCCGCTGCACCGGTACAGCCAGCGGCTGAGCAAGTAGCCGCCGAGGGTCAGGGCGAGCCAGAACCAGGCCATCGGATCAGTGCTCATGGCGTTCACTCCAGCGGCACACCAGCTCCACGGTCAGGGCGGTGGCGAGCATCACCAGCAACGTGCTGACGCCGATCACCAGCAGGATGCGCCAGCCCTCGCTGCGCAGCAGCGCGCCGTAGTCCAGCAGGCTCATCAGCGCCGGGATGAAGAACAGCAGCATCTCCGCCATCAACAGCCCGGCGCCCAGCTGCAGCGCTGCGGGCTGCACGCGACCGCTGGCGAAGGCGGCCAGCAGCAGGCCGAGGCCGATCACCCCGCCGGGAATCGGCCAGGCCAGCCAGGCGGCGATCTGGCCGCCCAGCAGGTAAAGGGCGATGAGCACGACGAGCTGCAGGACGAGGCGGGACAGGTGGCTGAGACGGGCGCGGGACATGGGATGCACTCCAGTGATGGCGTGCAGCTTAGGGCCGCGCCTATCATCCCAAAAGCGAATTGTTCGACTTGCTCCCATTCGAGATTGGAATAGCGATGGAATTTCACCAGCTGCGCAGTTTTGTCGAAGTGGTGCGCCAGGGCGGCTTCACCCAGGCGGCCAAGACCCTGCACGCCACCCAGTCCACCATCAGCAAGCAGGTGGCCCAGCTGGAGCAGCGCCTGGGGGTGCTGTTGCTGGAGCGCAACGGCCCGAATCTGCGCCTGACCGATGCCGGCACCCTGGTGCTGCGCCGCGCGGACGAGCTGCTGCGCCTGCGCCAGGACCTCTACAGCGAGCTGGACGACCTCAGCCAGCTGGCCCGGGGCGAGCTGCGCCTGGGCCTGCCTCTGCTGGGTGGCGAGGTGATGTTCGCCGAGCTGTTCGCCGCGTACCGGCAGCGCTACCCGAACATCGTGGTGCGGCTGTTCGAGGGCGGCAGCAAGCTGATGGAGGAGGCGCTGCTGCGCGGTGAGCTGGACATCGGCGGCAGCCTCACGCCCAACGATCCGGCGCTGGCCTTCCAGCCGTTCTGCAACGAGCCGCTGGACGTGCTGCTGCCCGAGGCCCATGAGCTGGCGGGGTGTGACGGCATCGCCCTGGCCCAGCTGAAGGACGCGCCCTTCCTGCTCTACCAGCAGAGCTTCACCCTCAACGACCGCCTGCTGCTGGCGTGTCGCCAGGCCGGCTTCACCCCACGGGAGGTGGGACGCAGCGGCCAGGCGGACTTCCTCGCGGCGCTGGTGGCCGCCGGCCAGGGCGTGGTGCTGCTGCCGCGCATCGTCGCCAGCACGCTGGAACGACCGGGCCTGCGCCGGGTGCCGCTGGTGGAGCCGGACCTGCGCTGGGACATCGCCTTCGTCTGGCGCCAGGGCGCCTACCTGTCACGGGCGGCGCAGGCCTGGCTGGATCTGTTGAAGGAATATTCGCCGCTGACGGCGTCAGGCGACGCAGCGGGCTAGAGGAATTGCCGGTCCAGCAGCGGCCACCGGCGCTGGGCGTCGAGGTCGTCGGCCAGCAGGCGGAAACCGTCGAACTCGAAGGCCGGGGCGACGTTGCAGCCCACCAGGGTGTAGGCCCCGAGGGCCCGCGCCGCCTGCCAGGCATGGGCACGCACGGTGCGCTGCGGCAGGCTGCCCTCGCCCACCGGCCCGAGGCGCTCGCGGCGCAGGGCCTGGGGGTCGTCGGCGATCAGCAGCTCCAGCGGGTCGCCTTCGTAGAAGTGCCAGGTCTCGTCGGCGTCCACCCGGTGCCAGCGGCTGATGCCGCCGGCGGGCAGGAGGAAGAAGATCGACGAGGACATCGAGCGGCCATCCGCCAGGCTGCCCTGGGCCTCGAACACCCGGCGGTAGAAACCGCCCTCGGGGTGCGGGGCCAGTTGCAGGGCTTCGATGAGGTACGCCGCGCGCGGGTGCATCAGGCGCTGAGCGCAGCGGCGAAGCGGGCGATCCAGGGCTCGGCGTCCACTTCCGGGGTGACGGTTTCGCTGGCGTCCAGGCGCAGCATCTCCTGCACCTCGCGCAGGCCCAGCTCGGCGTGCAGCTCACGCATCATCTCGCCGCCACCGCAGAACTGGTCGTAGCTGGAGTCGCCGAGGGCCAGCACGGCGGCGGGACGGCCGCGCCAGTCGGGTAGCTGGTCGCGCAGGGCGTGGTAGAGGGGCAGCAGGTTGTCGGGCAGCTCGCCCATGCCGGTGGTGGAGGTCACACTGAGGAACGCTTCGGGGCCGAAGGCCTTGAGTTCGTCGAGGGTCATCCCGGCCTTGTGCCAGGCCTCGTGGCCGGCGGCCTTGAGCAGCCGCTCGGCGTGGCGGGCGACTTCTTCGGCGGTGCCATAGACCGAGCCGGATAGGATGGCGACTTTCATGACTTCTCCTGTTAGCGCGAAATGAATCGCATTATGCCGCAACTGGCAGTCCGCCCCCGATGTTTTAGAATCCCTGCACCTCGAATCAGGAACTCGTCATGATCAACGCCAAACTGCTCCAGCTGGTGGTCGAAGCCTCCAACGACGGCATCGTCGTCGCCGAACAGGAAGGCGACGACAACATCCTCATCTATGCGAACCCGGCGTTCGAACGGCTGACCGGCTACAGCCAGGACGACATCCTCTACCGCGATTGCCGCTTCCTGCAGGCGGGCGACCGTGACCAGCTCGGCCTCGCGGCGATCCGCCAGGCAATCAAGAAGGGCGAGCCGAGCCGGCAGATCCTGCGCAACTACCGCAAGGACGGCAGCGTGTTCTGGAACGAGCTGTCCATCACCCCGGTGCACAACGAGGCGGACCAGCTGACGTACTACATCGGCATCCAGAAGGACGTGAGCCCCGAGGTCGAGGCACGCCAGCGCGTGCGCGAACTGGAGGCGGAGGTGACAGCCCTGAAGGCCCGCATCGCGGAACTGGGGGGCTGAGGCGTCAAGGCAGGCAAGGCCGCTGCGGCGGCGCAGCGGGTTCCTCCAGGTTCTGTCAGGTGTCCAGGTGACCGTCGAGCAGGCGGCGCAAGCGCAGTTGCATGGTGCGCCCCTCGCTGCCCAGGGTGGCCACCGGGCTGCGCTCCAGGGCGCTGCCGATCAGGTCGGCGGCTTCGCCGGCGAGGGCCAGCGGGCACTCCACCGAGAGCGCCAGGCGCCCGAGGCGCGCGGCCAGGTCGTCCGCCGGCGGGTGGTTGGAGAACACCACCAGCGCCTGGGGCGCGATCTTCTCGCACACCAGCGGCAGCTCCTGGAACGGCTGGTCCAGCCCCAGCACGCGGATCGCGCAGTCACCATGGCTGAGCAGCAAGGCCGCCACCAGCAGCTCCAGTTCGCGGCACTCGCCCTGCAGCGGGGCGACCACCACGCAATCTTCCCCATCCCCCGGTGACAGCTGCAGGCGCTGCAGCACGCGCCCACGCAGGAAGGCATCGAAGAAGGCCCATTCGCTGGCCACGCCGTATTCGTCCTGGCGCAGCAGCAGGTCGCGCCAGAGCGGCATCAGCACGTCCTGGAACACCACGGTGAGCGGGTAGGTGGAGAACACCTGGCCATAGAGACGCTCCAGGACCGGGCCGTCGAAGGCCGACAGCGCCCGGCGCAACTGCGTCTGCCACTCGCCCCACTCCGCCATGGAGGCGGCCGGCTGCACCGGGGCGGGTGCCCGGGTGGAGGCGCTGCGGGCGAGGATCTGCCCGACCTTGCTGACCGGTACGCCACGGTCGATCCAGGCCAGGATGCTGCGCACGGCCTCGACGTCGGCATAGGAATAGAGGCGGTGGCCGCTGTCGGTGCGGGTCGGCTGGATCAGCCCGTAGCGACGCTCCCAGGCGCGCAGGGTGACCGGGTTGACGCCGGTGAGGCGGGAGACTTCGCGGATCGGGAAGAGTTCTTCCTGCTGCATGGCGATGGCTGCGTTATCGGTCATGGCAAAAGGTCTGGGCTTGAAAGCGCAGAGTTTAACCCAGGCCCGGCTCCTTGCTCAGTGCCCGGATGCGGTGCGGCATGCGCCATGGGCGCGCACCGAGCCGGCCTCCACTGTCCGGTTGCCGTCCGGCGGCCCCATGGCATGCGGCACTGGCGTATTCAGCCGAAACAGGAATAATCCTTGCCTCTGAAAGAAGCAGGCCCACTACCCCGGGCCGCTTCCCGCGCTGCCCCTACCCTGGGCGGCGCCCGCAACAGGAGATACACGATGTCTGCCGATCCCGTCACCCTCATGGTGGCGCGCCGGGTCACCCGCGAGCGCTACGACGATTTCATGGCATGGCTGCGCGAAGGCGAGCAACTGGCCGCCGACTTCCCCGGCTACCTCGGCTCGGGCGTCCTGGCCCCGCCGCCCAACGACGACGAATTCCAGATGATCTTCCGCTTCGCCGACGAGCCCACCCTGGCCGCCTGGGAGCATTCCGCCTCTCGCCGTGCCTGGCTGGAACGCGGCGCCGGCCTTTTCGACCGTCCTCACGAACACCGCGCGCTGGGTCTGGACGCCTGGTTCGGCAGTGCTGACCGCCGGCCGCCCCGCTGGAAGCAGAGCATTGCCATCTGGCTGGCCTTCTTCCCGGTGTCGCTGGGCTTCAACCTGCTGTTCGGCCCCTGGCTCGGCGGGCTCGACCTGCTGTTGCGCGTCTTTTTGAGCACGTTGGTTTTGACGCCACTGATGACCTACTGGTTCATCCCGTTATCCACCCGCCTGCTGGCTCCCTGGCTGAACGCACCGGCTTCCCGTACCCGCCGCCCCGGCCTCACGGCTCCCTCCCGATAACGTCACAAAGGTTGTACAGAGGCAAAATCTGTACAACCTTCCAACACCCTCTCTTTTTCTATAACCCCACACAAATCAAGGCCTTGGCTGAATTTACGGTCGGAATCCGGATTTCTTCAGCGCCAAGAATTGTACAAACTCAGGCTTCTGGTATAAGTTTTCACCATTCCGCCCCAGCCTGGGGTATCGCCCTGCCACGAGGCCCCCATGAGCCCTTCGGCCGCTCCCATCCTGATCACCGGTGCCAGCCAGCGCGTGGGCCTGCATTGCGCCGAACGCCTGCTGGACGACGGCCAGCCGGTGATCATCAGCTACCGCACCGAGCGCGAAGGCGTGCACCGGCTGCGTGAGCGCGGCGCCTGCGTGATCGCGGCGGACTTCTCGGACGAAGCCGGCATCCTCGCCTTCATCGAACAGCTCAAGGCCGCTACGCCGCACCTGCGGGCCATCGTGCACAACGCTTCCGACTGGCTCACCGAAGCGCCCGGCCACGAGGCCGAGGCCTTCCAGCGGATGTTCAGCGTGCACATGCTGGCGCCCTACCTGATCAACCTGCATGCCGAGGCGCTGCTGCGCCACGGCGGTCCGGCCGATATCGTCCACATCAGCGACGACGTGGCGCGCAAGGGCAGCGAGAAGCGCATCGCCTACTGCGCCAGCAAGGCCGGGCTGGACAACCTCACCCTCTCCTTTGCCGCCCGCTATGCCCCGGCCATCAAGGTCAACGGCATCGCGCCGGCGCTGGTGATGTTCAACACCGGTGACGACGCCACCTACAGGACGAAGACCCTGGCCAAATCCGCCCTCGGCATCGAGCCCGGGCCGGAAGTCGTGTACCAGGGCCTGCGCTACCTGCTGGACAACCCCTACGTCACCGGAACGACGCTAACCCTCAATGGCGGCCGCCACCTGAAGTGAACCGGCCGTACGGACTGCCAAGATGAATGACGACCTGTCCTCCCACTACCGGGAAATCCTCATGGGCGTGGGTGAGAACCCCGAGCGCGAAGGCCTGCTGGATACGCCCAAGCGGGCTGCCAAGGCGATGCGCTACCTGTGCCGAGGCTACGAGCAGAGCCTGGAGGAAGTGGTCAACGGCGCGCTGTTCTCGTCCGACAACGACGAGATGGTGACCGTGAAGGACATCGAGCTCTACTCCCTCTGCGAGCACCACCTGCTGCCCTTCATCGGCAAGGCGCACGTGGCGTACATTCCCACCGGCAAGGTGCTCGGCCTGTCCAAGGTGGCGCGCATCGTCGACATGTTCGCCCGCCGCCTGCAGATCCAGGAGAACCTCACCCGGCAGATCGCCGAGGCCATCCAGCGCGTGACCGGCGCCGCCGGCGTCGCCGTGGTGATCGAGGCCAAGCACATGTGCATGATGATGCGCGGCGTGGAGAAGCAGAACTCGGTGATGACCACCTCGGTCATGCTCGGGGCCTTCCGCGAATCGCCGAGCACCCGCCAGGAATTCCTCAAACTCATCGGACGGAGCTGAGCATGCCGAGACTGGAGCCAGGAATGGCGCGGATCCGCGTGAAGGACCTGCGCCTGCGTACCTACATCGGGATCAAGGAGGAAGAGATCCTCAACAAGCAGGATGTGCTGATCAACCTCACCATCCTCTACCCGGCCGCCGACGCGGTGGACTTCAACGACATCGACCATGCGTTGAACTACCGCACCATCACCAAGGCCATCATCCAGCACGTCGAGGAGAACCGCTTCGCCCTGCTGGAGCGCCTGACCCAGGAGATCCTCGACCTGGTGATGACCAACCCACGGGTGAGCTACGCCGAAGTGGAAGTGGACAAGCCCCACGCCCTGCGTTTCGCCGAGTCGGTGTCGATCACCCTCGCCGGCCACCGCTGATCCCCGCTGCCCGGCCTCGCGCCGGGCATTGCCGTCCCCGGGAGCGGCTCTTATCATCGCCGCGCCCTCCTCACCGATCCCAAGGAGTCCTCCGATGAACGAGCAACAGCGCCTCGAACTCGAAGCCGCCGCCTTCCGTCGGCTGGTCCAGCACCTGCGCAGCCGCACCGATGTGCAGAACATCGACCTGATGAACCTCGCCGGCTTCTGCCGCAACTGCCTGTCCAAGTGGTACAAGGCTGCCGCCGACGACATCGGCGTCGAGGTCAGCCCCGAGCAGGCCCGCGAAGAGATCTACGGCATGCCCTATGCCGACTGGAAGGCCAAGTACCAGAAAGAAGCCAGCGCCGAGCAGCAAGCGGCCTTCGACAAAGCGAACAAAGCATGAACGACCTGAATGCATTCCGTGGCCGCCTGGCCAGTGGCGAGCACCTCTTCGCCGACACCCTGGCCTTCATCGCCGCCGGCTACGACTACCAGCCCTGTGCCTTCGTCAACGGCGGCGTGGAGAACGCCGCCGGACAGAACGAGGGCTCCTGCAAGACCCTGGGCCTGGCCCTGCTGGAAGGCCTGAGCCGCGACGAAGCCCTGCTGGCGTTCGGCGAGCACTACCGCGCCGTGCTGGCCACCCCCGAGGGCAGTGACCACGGCAACATCCGCGCGCTGATGAAGAGCGGCCTGGACGGCGTTCGCTTCGACGGCGAGCCGCTCAAGCGCAAGGCCTGATAAACCGCTCTACACGCGACTCATCTGTCAGAGAAAGCTGACATACGTCACAAAAGGAACAACGTATCCTGCGCGACGTAACGGGAACACCAGGGAAGGTGTCCTACGCCTATACACCCCGTTGAGCGTTTCCCCTTCCCGTGCAGTTTCGGAGTCGCATGGATGCAACAGACCCTCGTTTGGAAACCCTGGTCCCACCCCGGCGTGGAGCACCTGCGCCTGCACCGTGACGCCGACGGCGTCCACGTCAGCAGCCACCTCATGCAGAGCCGCGGCGGCAGCAGTTTCGCCGCCACCTACGTGCTGGACTACGACCCCGAATGGCGCTTCCGCCAGCTCTGGCTGAAGGTGGACGACCACGGCCCCCGCAGCCTGCGCCTGCAGCGTGCCGACGACGGCCGCTGGACCCTCGACGGTCAGCCCTGCCCGGACCTGGAGCCCTGCGACCAGGTGATGCTGGGCGCCAGCCCCTTCACCCACAGCCCGATCCTGCTGGGCAAGCCGCTGGAGACCTGGGAAGAACACACCCACCAGGTGGCGCACATCGACCTGCCCACCCTGACGGTGCAGGCGCGCCCACAGCGCTACCGCTGCGTGAAGCGCGATGCGCAGCTGAGCCGGTACCACTGGGAACAGGAAGGCGACACGGGCGGCGAACTGACCCTCGACGACCGGGGCCTGGCCACCCGCCTCGAAGGGCAGTTCCTGCGCCTGGACGCCCGCACCCTGCGCCTGGCCGAACTGCCCATCAACACCTGGGTCTGACGCGCCCTCAGAGCGCGTCGAGGTAGCGTTCCACGTCCAGCGCCGCCATGCAGCCGGCGCCGGCGGAAGTGATGGCCTGGCGGTACACCGAGTCGGCCACGTCACCGGCGGCGAACACCCCGGCCACGCTGGTGGCGGTGGCATTGCCGTCGCGCCCGCCGTTGACCACCACGTAGCCGTCGCGCAGGGCCAGTTGGCCCTCGAACAGCGAGGTGTTCGGCGTGTGGCCGATGGCGACGAACAGGCCGTCCACCTTCAGCTCGTCCATCTGCCCGTCGCGGCCGCGCAGGCGCACACCGGTCACGCCCATGTCGTCACCCAGCACCTCGTCCACCTCGGCATTGAGCTTGAGCACGATGCGCCCCTCGGCGATGCGTGCGCGGAGCTTGTCCTGCAGGATCTTCTCGGCGCGGAAGGTTTCCCGGCGGTGCACCAGGGTCACCTTGCTGGCGATGTTGGCCAGGTACAGCGCCTCTTCCACGGCCGTGTTGCCGCCGCCCACCACTGCCACCTCACGGTTGCGGTAGAAGAAGCCGTCGCAGGTGGCGCAGGCGGACACACCCTTGCCCATGAAGCGTTCCTCGGAGGGCAGCCCCAGGTAACGGGCACTGGCTCCGGTGGCGATGATCAGCGCGTTGCAGCTGTAGGTGCCGCTGTCCCCCACCAGGGTGAAAGGCTCGCCGGCCAGGTCCACGGCGTTGATGTGGTCGAAGACGATCTCCGTCTCGAAGCGCTCGGCGTGTTCCTGCATGCGCTGCATCAGCGCCGGCCCGGTGAGCCCGTGGGCATCGCCCGGCCAGTTGTCCACCTCGGTGGTGGTGGTCAGTTGCCCGCCCGCCTGCATGCCAGTGATCAGCAGGGGCTTGAGGTTGGCGCGGGCGGCATAGACGGCCGCGCTGTAACCGGCGGGGCCGGAGCCGAGGATGATGACGCGGGCGTGGCGAGTGACGGACATGGCGGACACCTCAGGTAATAAAAAGAGGCCGCTGCGAGCACTTGGGGAAGGCTTAGGGAATGCAGCGGCCTCGCGAACCAGCGGGAGCCAGCGAGCCCCCGAAAATGCTGGCAAGGCTACCGACGCCGCCCCCGGCCACGGAAATGTGCATTGCTTATCCCCTCGATAGGACGCCCCTATCGCCTGGCGGGCGTGTGACGCCAGCGCTTTTACCGCCCCGGCAAAGCCGGTAAGGTCGCGCCAGTCACCCCTTCATGGAGCGCCCGATGCCCGCCCCTGCCCTGTCCGGCCCGCAATACCTCGGCGAAGGCCTGAAACTCATCCTGCGTCCCGGCCTGCGCCTGTTCGTGCTGCTGCCGCTGACCCTGAACCTCCTGCTGTTCATCGCCCTGATCGGCTTCGCCATGCGCGAATTCAGCGGCTGGGTCGATGCCTTCATGCCCAGCCTGCCCGACTGGGCGAGCTTCCTCGAATACCTGATCTGGCCGCTGTTCGTGGCGCTGGTGGTGCTGCTGGTGTTCTTCAGCTTCACCATGATCGCCAACATCATCGCCGCGCCCTTCAACGGCTTCCTCGCCGAGAAGGTGGAAGTGGTGGTGCGCGGCCAGGACGACTTCCCGCCCTTCAGCTGGGCCGAACTGGTGGCCATGGTGCCGCGCACCGTCGGCCGCGAACTGCGCAAGCTGGGCTACTTCCTGCCCCGCGCGGCGGGCCTGCTGATCCTCAGCTTCATCCCCGTGGTGAACCTGGTGAGCACGCCGCTGTGGTTCGTCTTCGGCATCTGGATGATGGCCGTGCAGTACATCGACTATCCGGCGGACAACCACAAGCTGGGCTGGAACGAGATGCTCGCCTGGCTGCGCGAGAAGCGCTGGCAGAGCCTGGGTTTCGGTGGCTCGGTGTACCTGGCGCTGCTGATCCCCTTCGTCAACATCGTGATGATGCCCGCCGCCGTCGCCGGCGCCACCCTGTTCTGGGTGCGCGAAGGCGGCGACAAGGCCCTGCCCCGCTGATGCACCGGCGCGGGCCCGGACCCGCGCCGCCCTCCTCGGCTGTCACCGGCCGGTCACGCAAAATTCACACGGGCTAAACGGCGGGCGTCGACACTCAAGTCATGAGCCTGCCTGCCCTTCGAATCGCCCTCGTCAGCGAAACCTACCTGCCGGAAATCAACGGCGTCGCCAACACCCTGTCGCGGCTGTGCGAGGGCTTGCGCGCACGCGGGCACCAACTGCAGCTGGTGCGCCCCCGCCAGGCCGTGGACCAGGGCGTGAAGAGCAGCGACGAGCTGCTGCTGGTGCGCGGCTGGCCGCTGCCCGGCTACCAGGGGCTGCAATGGGGCCAGTCGAGCCTGCACAAGCTGCTGACGCGCTGGAAGCAACGCCGCCCCGACGTGCTCTACATCGCCACCGAAGGCCCCCTCGGCCTGTCCGCCCTGCGTGCGGCGCGGCGCCTGGGGGTGCCGGTGATCAGCGGCTTCCACACCAACTTCCAGCAGTACACCGGCCACTACGGCGTGGGCCTGCTGACGCGCCTGCTGACCAACTACCTGCGCTGGTTCCACAACACCTCGCAACTGACCCTGGTGCCCAGCGCCAGCCAGAGCGAGGAGCTGCGCCGCCGCGGCTTCGAGCGCCTGGCCCTGCTAGCACGCGGTGTCGACGGCCAGCTGTTCACCCCGGCCCGGCGCTGCCAGGGCCTGCGGGAAGCCTGGGGGCTGGAGCCGGACGACATCGCCGTGCTGCACGTCGGCCGCCTGGCCCCGGAGAAGAACCTGCGGCTGCTGGCGCCCACCTTCCAGGCCTTGTGCAAGGCCCATCCCCAGCGCCGCCTGAAGCTCATCGTGGTGGGCGACGGCCCGTCGCGCACCGCCTTGCAGGCCGAGCTGCCGGAGGCGTTGTTCTGCGGCATCCAGCGCGGCGAGGAACTGGCCCGGCACTACGCCAGCGCCGACCTGTTCCTCTTCCCCAGTCAATCCGAGACCTTCGGCAACGTGGTGCTGGAGGCGCTGGCCTCGGGCCTGGCGGTGGTGGCCTTCGACCAGGCCGCCGCGGCCCAGCACATCCGCCACGGGCACAACGGCGCCCTGGCGGTGCCCGACGAGCCGGCCACCTTCAGCGACGCGGCCTGCTGGCTGCTGGAAGACGACGAGACCCTGCGCCGCGTGCGCCTCAACGCCCGCCAGCACGCCGGCCGCCAGGGCTGGGACAGCATCGTCCAGCAGTTCGAGCAGCACCTGCGCAGCGTCGGCTCCGCCGAGGCGGCGCTGCCTGCCGACGCCCGCCTGCAGCCCCCCTCGCCCTGAGGCCTCAGCCGAACGGCCGGGCCGGTGCGGCGAAGGCCAGGCTGAGGGCACCACGCCCCAGGTTGATGGCGCCGGTGGGGCTGAGCATCGCCACCTGCAGCACCACATCCCGTGCGAGGCAGGCTGCCTCCAGCTCGGCGAATCCCGGCAGGTCGCGCACCAGGGACAGTTCCCCGGCGTAGCTGATGCACAGCTGCGGCGCCAGCAGGTCGCCCGCCATCACCCGCGCGCAGGCGTGGGCGAAGAGCTTCTCCGCCGCCCGCTCGAAGCTCGGCGCCAGGGTCACGGGCTTGTCCTCGCCCTGCTGCACGCTGATCACCGGCTTCACGTCCAGCAGCGAACCGATCCCCAGGGCCGCACCGCGCATGCGGTCCAGCAGGCCGCTGCGCTCGCCCTTCTGGAAGCCGCGCTTGCGCAGGTGGCCGAGGTCATCGGCGATGAGGAAGGTGCACACCGACTCGGCCAGTTGCTCCAGCCGCGCCCGCACCGCACTGGGATGGCCGCCCCCGGCGATCAGCCGCACGGCCTCGGCGGCCAACACCGCGCTGCCGGCGAACAGCGTGCGGCCGTCGATCACCCGCATGGCGAACGGCGTGGTCAGCCCGGCCGCGCTGCGTCGCTCGCGGTAACACTGCAGCAGGCCGAAGGAGGCCTGGGTGGCGTGCTCGAAGATGGCGCTGCGCTGGGCGGAAAGGGTCAAGCAGATGACGTGGTCGTACTGGGTCACCAGCTCTTCGAGGAACCAGGCCTGGGTTTCCGCAGCGCTCAGCGGCTCGCTGCCATCGCCAGGGCCGACCCGGGGCAACTGGTCGACGTAGAAACGCCCGGTGACCTCGGGAATGCGGCGGTCCACCAGGGTGTCCTGGCCGAGGCGGATACGGATGGGCAGAACGCGGATGCCCCGCTCCGCGATGAAGGTCTGAGGCAGATCGCAGGTGGCATCCACCACCAATCCGGTGCGCATGGGACGACTCCTAGGGCCGGTGGACCGGCCGCTTGTTGTGGTGCCCGGACCATGCGCCTTCGTCCGGGGCAAGTCAGCCCAACCGATTGAGGGTTTGTGGTGAGGGTGGCCTGTCGAAGGCCGTGCCCTAAGCCCACTATTTGGGGGACCAAGCTGATTATCGAGTTCTGCGGATGTTCCCTGTTTCGCCTTCCCAGGCGAGTTTCTTTTTTCAATCGTCGGAATGCCGCCCACAAAAAAGAAACCAAAAAGGCTCGCCCCGCCATTCGGGTCCCGCTGCGCGGGACTTCCCTCGCTCCGTCGCTGCTACGGGGGCCGGCGCGATGGGCCATCCATGGCCTGACGCGCCTCTCGCGGCATCCATGCCGCTCGTCCCCCTACGCAACGACTGCGCTCGACCTCCTGAAGGGGCAGTTTCCCTGCCTCACCCTCTTGGCAAGCACGACCACCGAGTGCGCTCATGACTTGCTGCCTCAGAGCGTTCGGCGCCGGCGAGTTGCAAAAACCGTAGCCACAAAAAAGCCCCGCACGAGACGGGGCTGGAAATGGGTGCGCCGGCCAGGCCGGCGCACCGGGGGTCGTGCTCAGACCAGGCTGGTCAGGGCGTCGCGGCTGAACGGCAGGATGTCCTGCATGCGGCCTTCGCGGACCTTGGTCGCCCAGTCCGGGTCCACCAGCAGGGCGCGGCCCACGGCCACCAGGTCGAACTCCTGCTTGTTCAGGCGCTCCAGCAGGCCTTCGATGTTGGCCGGCTGGGCGACCTTGTCGGTCTTGACCATGAACTGCAGGAACTCGCCATCCAGGCCGACGCTGCCGACGGTGATGGTGGGCTTGCCGGTGAGCTTGCGGGTCCAGCCGGCCAGGTTGAGGTCGGAGCCTTCGAACTCCGGCTCCCAGAAGCGGCGGGTGGAGCAGTGGAAGATGTCCACGCCGGCCTCGGACAGCGGCTTGAGGAAGCCTTCCAGCTCTTCCGGGGTCTGCACCAGGCGGGCGGTGTAGTCCTGCTGCTTCCACTGGGAGAAGCGGAAGATGATCGGGTAGTCGGGGCCTACGGCCTCGCGCACGGCCTCGATCACTTCGATGGCGAAGCGCGAGCGGTTGGCCAGGCTGCCGCCGTAGCCGTCGGTGCGCTGGTTGGTGCCTTCCCAGAAGAACTGGTCGATCAGGTAGCCGTGGGCACCGTGCAGCTCCACGCCGTCCATGCCGATGGCCTTGGCGTCACGGGCAGCCTGGGCGTAGGCGGCGACGACCTCGTCGATGTCCTGCTGGGTCATGCCGTGGACCACCACCTGGCCGTCCTTGAGCTTCTCGCTGGGGCCGTAGCCGGGAACGCTGGCGTCCGGTTCGGTGCCCAGGCGGCGGACGTTACCGACGTGCCACAGCTGTGGGACGATCTTGCCGCCTTCGGCGTGCACGGCCTCGACCACCTGCTTCCAGCCGGCCAGGGCGTCCTCGCCGTAGAAGCGCGGGACGTGGGGGTAACCATTGGCGGCCTGGTGGCCGATGGTGGTGCCTTCGGTGACGATCAGGCCGACACCGGCCGCAGCACGGCGGCGGTAGTACTCGACCACCTGCTCGGTGGGCACGCCACCCGGGGAGAAGGAGCGGGTCATGGGCGCCATCACCACGCGGGTCGGCAGCTCCAGGGTGCCGAGGCGGAAGGGGGCGAACAGGGCGTCTACGGATGCGGTCATCGGGGTCTCCTGATTCCGGCCAAGTGACCGGTCGTCTCGTTTATGGGCTTTTTAGGGGTCACACCCGCAGCAGGCGCTGCAGGCGGGTCATGAAATCGAACAGCGGCCGGGCGCCGGCACCGACCTTGAGGCGGGTGAGCACGCCCTGCCAGGCGTTGGCGATGAAGCCGGCGAGGTTGGCGCAGTCTTCGTCGGCCGGGAGCTCGCCGGCACGCTGGGCCTCTTCCAGGCAGGCCTGGAGGATGTCCGCCGAGCGCTGCAGGATGGCGTCCACCTGGGCGCCGATGGCCGGCGACAGTTCGGCCATCTCGAAGCTCAGGCTGCCGATGAAGCAGTGGTATTCCAGCTTCTCGTGGCGGGTGAAGTGGCTGACCAGTTCACCGTAGTAGTCGAGCACCCGCTGGCACGGGCTCTTCGACGAGTCGGACAGGGCCTGGGCATAGCGCTCCAGCCGCGGCTGGTACAGGTAGTCCAGGGCCTGGAGGGCGAAGTCTTCCTTGCTGGCGAAGTAGTGGTAGAACGAGCCCTTGGGGATGCCGGCGGCCTGGACGATCTCCTGCACGCCGGTGCCGTGGTAGCCGGCACGGGTCATCACCTGGGTGCCCTTGGCGAGGATGAGGTCACGCTTGTCGAGTCGGATGCTGTTCATGGCGACGAGCATATGACCGGTCGTCTCGCTCGGCACAGCACTATTGATCAGGGTGATTTTGGGTCAGAAAGCCCGCGCGGCTTACTCCGAGGTAATGGCCTGCGCGGGGGTAACCCGTGCACCTTGCAGGGGCGACTTCAGTCGCCAGGCAGCCCGCAGGGCTGCAACTGGCCTCAGCAGGCCCCCGCATGGTGGATGGGAAGAGGGGAAAGAAGCGTCAGCCCAGCGCTTTCTCGATGGCCGCCACCAGGGCGGGGTCTTCGGGGGGGGTGCGGGGCGAGAAGCGGGCGAGCACGCGGCCGTCCTTGCCCACCAGGAACTTCTCGAAGTTCCAGGTAATGTCGCCGGGGAACTCGGCCCCTTCGCCAGCCAGCAGGCGGTAGAGCGGGTGACGGCTGGCGCCGTTGACGTCCATCTTGCTGCCGAGCGGGAAGGTCACGCCGTAGTTCAGGGTGCAGAACTCGCGGATCTCATCCTCGCTGCCCGGCTCCTGGGCGGCGAACTGGTTGCAGGGGACACCCAGTACGCTGAAGCCCCGGTCCTGGAACTGCTGGTGCAGTTTCTCCAGCCCGGCGTACTGCGGCGTCAGGCCACAGCGAGAAGCAACGTTGACCACCAGCACCACCTTCCCCTTGTAGGGAGCAAGCGGCAGTTCCTGGCCGTCGAGGGCACGCAGCTTGAGGTCGTGGAAGGCACTCATCTCACAGACTCCTGGATCGACGCGGGTTTGCACGAGAGACGAAAAAGGCGCCCGAGGGCGCCTTTCCGGTGAACTTGAGCTTAGCAGCCGATCCGCGTCGCCGCGCGCCGCAGATCGCCTGTCATCACTCAGTGGTGGTGACCACCTTCGCCGTGGATGTGACCGTGGGCGATCTCTTCGGCGTTGGCTTCACGCACGTTGACCACCTTCACTTCGAAGTTCAGGCGCTGGCCGGCCAGCGGGTGGTTGCCGTCGACGGTGACGTCGTCGCCGTCGATATCGCGGATGGTGACGATCTGCATGCCGCCGTCCGGAGCGGAGGCGTGGAACTGCATGCCGACTTCCAGCTCGTCCACGCCTTCGAACATGGCGCGGCTCAGGGTGGCGACCAGCTCGGCGCTGTATTCGCCGTAGGCGTCTTCGGGCTCGATGGCCACTTTCACTTCGTCGCCGGCCTGCTTGCCTTCGAGGGCACGCTCCAGGCCGACGATGATGTTGCCCGCACCGTGCAGGTAGACCAGCGGCGCGCCGCCACGGGAGCTGTCGATCACCTCACCGGCGTCGTTGGTCAGGGTATAGTCGATGGAGACTGCCTTGTTGGCGGCGATCAGCATGGTGCGAGACCTTTTGGATAAGAGTGGAAAGGTGGCAAGTCTAACTGCCAAACCGGCCGATGGCGACCCGCCGATTGACGGACGGGGCTCGCGTTTGCTGGGTTTCCGCCAGGACGAGGACGGCCACTGGGTGGCCCTGCTTTCCTGCGGGCACACCCAGCATCTGCGTCATCAGCCGCCGTGGCAGTCGCGGGCCTGGGTCCTGGACCCACGGCAGCGCGAGGCGCACCTCGGCCAGCCCTTTGCCTGTGGCTGGTGCGCCAGGGAGCAGGACACCGAGGACAAGGACTAACCGACAAGGAGGCGAGATGCCCGCACGCAATATCCTGGTGATCAACTGTGGCAGTGCGTCGATCAAGTTCGCCCTGGTCAGCGAGGCCCATTCGCAGTTCCCCCTGCGCGGCATCGCCGACCGCCTGGGCACGCCGGAGGCCGAACTGCGCTGGCAGCGCGGTGGCGAGAAGGACAGCCTGATGCTGCCCAACGGCGACTACCGCGCCGCCCTCGCCCAGTTGCTGCCGCTGGTGCAGGCCGTCACCGGAGGCAAGCTCCACGGCATCGGCCACCGCGTGGTGCATGGCGGCGAGCGCTTCACCTCGGCGCGGCGGCTGGATGCCGACGTGCTCGCCACCATCCGCGCCATCTCGCCCCTGGCGCCGCTGCACAACCCGGCGGCACTGCAGGGGATCGAAGCCGCCATGAGCGTCTACCCGCAATTGCCCCAGGTGGCGGTGTTCGACACCGCCTACCACCAGAGCCTGCCCGAACACGCCTACCGCTACGCCCTGCCCGAGTCGCTCTATCGCGACCACGGCGTGCGCCGCTACGGCTTCCACGGCACCAGCCACCGCTACGTCAGCCACCGCGCGGCGGAGATCGCCGGGCTGTCCATCGGCGACAGCAGCTGGCTGTCGGCGCACCTGGGCAACGGCTGCTCCACCTGCGCCATCGTCAACGGCCAGAGCCGCGACACCAGCATGGGCCTGACGCCCCTGGAGGGCACGGTGATGGGCACCCGCAGCGGCGACATCGACCCCAACCTGCACAGCCACCTGGCCCGCACCCTGGGCTGGAGCCTGGACGAAGTGACCCGTGTGCTGAACCACGAGAGCGGCCTCAAGGGCCTCTCCGGGCTTTCCAACGACATGCGCACCCTGGAGCAGGCCCGCAGCCAGGGCCATCCCGGCGCCACCCTGGCCATCGAAGTGTTCTGCTACCGCCTGGCCAAGAGCCTGGCGGCCATGAGCTGCGCCTTGCCCCAGCTGGACGGGCTGATCTTCACCGGCGGCATCGGCGAGAACTCGCCGCTGATCCGCAGCAAGACCGTGGCCCACCTGCAACTGCTGGACCTGGCCATCGACCAGGAGGCCAATGCCCGCTGCGTGCAGGGCATCGCCGGGCCCATCCACCGCTACGGACGGACCCGCATCCTCGTCGTCCCCACCAACGAGGAGCGGCAGATCGCCCTCGACACCCTCGCCCTGCTCAACTGAGGCGCCCCATGCATACCTTCTTCATCGCCCCCACCGGCTTCGGTGTCGGCCTGACCTCCATCAGCCTCGGCCTGGTCCGCGCCCTGGAACTGGCCGGCCTCAAGGTCGGCTTCTACAAACCCATCGCCCAGCCCCACCCCGGCGACCTCGGCCCGGAACGCTCCAGCGAGCTCATCGCCCGCACCCACGGCCTGACCCCGCCCAAGGCGATGGAACTGGCCCAGGTCGAACGCCTGCTCGGCGACGGCCAGCTGGACGAACTGCTGGAAGAGATCGTCGGCCGCTACCAGCAGGTGGCCGAAGGCCGCGACGTGGTCATCGTCGAAGGCATGGTGCCGACCCGCCACGCCAGCTACGCGGCGCGGGTCAACGCCCACCTGGCGCGCAGCCTGGACGCCGAGGTGATCCTGGTCTCCGCGCCGGAGGACGAGACGGTCACCGAGCTGGCCGACCGCCTGGAAATCCAGGCCCAGCTCTTCGGCGGCCCGGACGATCCCAAGGTACTCGGCGTGATCCTCAACAAGGTGCGCGACGAAACCCTCGGCCCACAGCTGCAGGACAACACCGCCCTGCTGCGCGCCAAGCACTTCCGCCTGCTCGGCTGCATCCCCTGGGAAGAGGAGCTGAACGCCCCGCGCACCCGCGACGTGGCCGACCTGCTGGGCGCGCGGGTGATCAATGCCGGCGACTACGACCAGCGCCGGGTGCAGAAGATCATCCTCTGCGCGCGCACCGTGCCCAACACCGTGCCGCTGCTCAAACCCGGCGTGCTGGTGGTGACCCCGGGCGACCGCGACGACATCATCCTCGCTGCCAGCCTCGCCGCCATGAACGGCGTGCCCCTGGCCGGCCTGCTGCTGTGCAGCGACTTCCCGCCCGACCCGCGCATCATGGAGCTGTGCCAAGGCGCGCTGCAGGGCGGCCTGCCGGTGCTCAGCGTGGCCAGCGGCACCTATGGCACCGCCACCGACCTCAACCGCATGAACCGCGAGATCCCGGTGGACGACCGCGAACGTGCGGAGAAGGTCACCGAGTTCATCGCCCGCTTCCTCGACCACGACTGGCTGCGCGAGCGCTGCGGCACCCCGCGCGTGCCGCACCTGTCGCCACCGGCGTTCCGCCACCAGCTGGTGAAGCGCGCCCAGCAGGCGGGCAAGCGCATCGTCCTGCCGGAGGGGGCCGAACCGCGCACCGTGCAGGCCGCCGCCATCTGCCAGGCGCGCGGCATCGCCCGCTGCGTGCTGCTGGCCAAGCCCGAGGACGTGCAGGCCGTGGCTCGCGCCCTGGGCATCGTGCTGCCCGAAGGGCTGGAGGTGCTCGACCCGGACCTGGTGCGCCCGCGCTACGTCGAGCCCATGGTGACCCTGCGCCAGGGCAAGGGCCTGAACGCACCGATGGCCGCCGCGCAACTGGAAGACAACGTGGTGCTGGGCACCATGATGCTGGCCCTGGACGAAGTGGACGGCCTGGTTTCCGGCGCCGTGCACACCACTGCCAACACCATCCGCCCGGCCCTGCAGCTGATCAAGACCGCTCCCGGCTACAAGCTGGTGTCCTCGGTGTTCTTCATGCTCCTGCCGGAACAGGTGGTGGTCTACGGCGACTGCGCGGTGAACCCCGACCCCAGCGCCGAGGAGCTGGCCGAGATCGCCGTGCAGAGCGCCGCCTCCGCCGCCGCCTTCGGCATCGACCCGCGGGTGGCGATGATCAGCTACTCCACCGGCGACTCCGGCACCGGTGAAGACGTCGAGAAGGTGCGCGAGGCGACCCGCCTGGCCAAGGCCGCGCGGCTCGACCTGTCCATCGACGGCCCGTTGCAGTACGACGCCGCCGCCATCGACAGCGTCGGCCGGCAGAAGGCGCCGGGCAGCGCCGTGGCCGGGCGCGCCACGGTGTTCGTGTTCCCCGACCTGAACACCGGCAACACCACCTACAAGGCCGTACAGCGCAGCGCCCAGGTGGTCAGCGTCGGCCCCATGCTGCAGGGCTTGCGCAAGCCGGTGAACGACCTGTCCCGTGGGGCACTGGTGGACGACATCGTCTACACCATCGCCCTCACCGCCATCCAGGCCGCCACCACCAGACCCGACGCCTGAGCCGCGTGCCCCCTCCCGCCGGGAGGGGGCCGGGCAGCGGCGAAACCGCTGCGACCGACCGGTCACCCTTCGCGCTTGCAGTCCAGTGAACAACCGTTAACCTTGGCCACCAACGGGCCGCCCACCGGCACGGCGTCCACCGAACAGGGCGGCACAGACCGCCCAGACACGAGGTTCCCATGCTCAGCTTCCTTCCCGCGCCCCTGCGCGGCGTCCTCGCCTCCCTGCTGCTCGCCCTCAACACCCTGTTCTGGTGCTGGCCGCTGTTCGCCATCACCCTGCTGCGGCTGCTGCTGCCGTTCCAGGCAGTGCGCCAGGCGCTGAACCCGCTGGTGAGCTTCATCCACGAGTCCTGGGTGAGCTGCAACAAGACCTGGATGAACCTGGTCCGCCACACCCGCTGGGACGTGCAGGGCATGGAAGGGCTGGACTACCAGCACTCCTACCTGGTCACCAGCAACCACCAGAGCTGGGTGGACATCCTGGTGCTGCAGTACGTGTTCAACCGGCGCATCCGCCCGCTGAAGTTCTTCCTCAAGCAGGAGCTGATCTGGGTCCCCGTGATCGGCCTGTGCTGGTGGGCGCTGGATTTCCCCTTCATGAAGCGCTACTCCAAGGCCTACCTGGCCAAGCACCCGGAGAAGAAAGGCAAGGACCTGGAAACCACCCGCCGCACCTGCGACAAGTTCCGCCACAACCCGGTGGGCATCTTCAACTTCCTCGAAGGCACCCGCTTCACCCCGGCCAAGCACGCCCAGCAGGCCTCGCCCTTCCGCTACCTGCTCAAGCCCAAGGCCGGCGGCGTGGCCTTCGTGCTGGACGCCATGGGCGATCAACTGGAGGCGCTGCTGAACATCACCATCCACTACCCCGGCGGCAACCCGAGCTTCTGGGCGCTGATGGCCGGCCAGGTCGGTGAGGTGGTGGTGCGCATCGAGGCGCTGCCGATCCCCGCCGGCTTCCTCGGCCGCAGCTATGACCAGGACGAGGCCTACCGCAAGGACTTCCAGCTCTGGGTCAACCAGCTGTGGGAACGCAAGGACGCCGAGCTGGCGGCGTTGCACCAGAGCCACCCGCCCCGTTCCTGACCCCCAGGACGCAGAAGCCCGCCAATCGGCGGGCTTCGTCATTCAGGAGCCGGTAGCCTCAGTCGCCCAGCACCTCGTTCACCTGCAGCAACGGCGCGATGCTGGTGTAGCGAGGGATGTCGTCGTTGATGGCCTGGCCATGCTTGCGCAGGGTGGCCTGGAGGGTGTCGATGGAGCGGATCCAGATGTGCGCGGTACACAGGAACGGCGCCGCCGAACCGTCTCCGGAGGCCAGGCCCTTCTGGACCTCCACCTTGACCAGGTTGTCCCCCAGCAGCTCGCGCACCAGGGGGATGTGCTTCTCCAGGTAGTAGGTGAAATCGAAGGTGCCCCCCTCGTTGTTGGGGTAGGCGACGAACAGGCAATACATAGGATGCTCCTTGCGAATGCGGCGACCTCACGCGCCGTCGGCGCAAGTGTAGGCCGCCTTCGCCGGCTTTACCGCGCGGCGTCGAACGCCTGCCAGTCGAGCTGCAGCGGGAATTCGCCCGCCTTGGCCACGGGCAGGCCGGGCGCCACCAGGAAGCCCTGCATCACCGAGCAGCCGTGCTCGATCAGCCAGTCGCGCTGTGCCGCCGTCTCCACCCCTTCGGCGATCACCTCCAGGCCCAGGTGGCGGCCCAGGTCGATGATGGTGGCGACCACCGCCGCATCACGGGGCGACTCCAGCATGTTGGCGATGAACAGCCGGTCGATCTTCAGGGTGTCCAGCTCGAAGTGGCGCAGGTACGCCAGCGAGGAGTAGCCGGTGCCGAAGTCGTCGATGGCCACCCGTACCCCCAGTTCGCGCAACTGGCGCAGTTGCTCGCGGGTGATGTCCAGGTCCTGCATCAACGCGCTCTCGGTCACCTCCACCTCGATCTGCGAAGGGCGCAGGCCGCGCTGCTCCAGCGCCCGGCGCAGGTCCTCCACCAGGTGCGGCATGCCGAACTGCACCGGACTGACGTTGAGGCTGATGACCAGGTCCTCGCCGAAGCGCTCGCGCCATTTCAGCCCCTGGCTGACCCCCTGCTGGAAGATCCAGTCCCCCAGGCGGTTGATCAGCCGGGTCTCCTCCAGCAGCGGGATGAACACATTGGGCGCGACCGTACCGGCCACCCGGTGCTCCCAGCGCAGCAGCGCCTCGAAGCCCCGCAGGCGCCCGGTGGCGAGGTACACCTGGGGCTGGTAGACCAGCACGAAGTCGTCCTGCTCGATGGCGTTGCGCAGGCTCTCCTCCAGCATCAGCCGCGAGCGCGCGCGGCCATTCATCTCCGGCGAGAAGAAGCGGTACTGCTGGCGTCCGGCGCGCTTGGCCTCGTACATGGCGATGTCGGCGGCGCGCAGCAGGCCGTCCACCGTCTGCCCGCACTCGGGGAAGCAGGCGATGCCCACGCTGGCACCGAGGGTGACGTCGATGCCGTCCACCCGGTAGCGCACCGAAACCAGCTCGATGAGCTTCTCCGCCACCCGCGCCGCGTCTTCCGGGTGGTCGAGGGAGTCGATCAGCGCGGTGAACTCGTCGCCCCCCATGCGCGCGAGGATGTCGTAGGGGCGCATGCAGGTCTTCAGTTGCTCGCCCACGCGGCGCAGCACCTGGTCGCCAGCGTCGTGGCCGAGGGAGTCGTTGATGCGCTTGAAGCCGTCCAGGTCCAGGTACAGCACCGCCATGCGCTTGCCGTTGCGCTCCACCCGCGCCAGGGCCGACTCCAGCGCCTGGTAGAAGCCGCGCCGGTTGAGCAGCCCGGTGAGCGAGTCGGTGATGGCCTGGGCCTCCAGCTGGGCGTGCAGCTGGCGCACCGCCGACATGTCGAGGCCGATCACCACCATCGAGCGCTGAGCCCTGGGCAACGGCGCGCAGGACAGCGCCACCGGCAGGCTGCCGCCGGCCTGGGTCTTCAGCGCGGCGTCGTGCAGGCGGTAGGGTTCGCCGCGCTTCCAGTGCCGGTAGAAGTCCGACAGGCGCCAGTCCCCGGCGTATTCGGGGGCGGCGATCAGGCTGAGGAACTCGCGGCCTTCCAGGTCGCTGACGGTGCCCTGGAGCATCAGCGCCATGGCCGGGTTGGCGAAGCTGATCACCCCGTCCTCACCCACCACCAGGATGCCCTCGGCGGCGTTCTCCAGCACCGAGGCGTTGAACGCCCGGGCACTGTCCAGTTGCTGGGTGAGCTGCAGCAGGTCGCGGCGGTTGCGCTCGTGGTCCAGCAGCGCCTGCACCTTGTGGCGCAGCACCTGCGGGTCGAACGGCTTGAGGATGAAGTCCACCGCGCCGGTGGCGTAGCCGCGCAGCACCGCTTCCTGGGTGTGGGCGATGGCGGAGATGAAGATGATCGGCGTGTAGCGGGTGTGCGGGCTGCCGCGCATCAGCCGGGCCACCTCGAAGCCATCCATGCCGGGCATCTGCACGTCCAGCAGGACCAGACCCACCTGCTCCTCCAACAGCACCTGCAAAGCCGCCTCGCCGGAGTCGACGGTGCGCACGTCCCAGGTGGAGTCGTCCAGCACCGCCTCCATGGCAGCGAGGTTCTCCGGGCGGTCGTCCACCACCAGGAGGATGCTTTCGGGGGCCTTGAGCTTAGGCAAGGGCTGCGTCATGGCGACCTCCGGCGGCTTCGAGCCAGCGTTCCAGCATGTCCAGCAGTTCCTGACGGTTCACCGGCTTGGCCAGGTAGTCGTCGGCACCGGCGGTGATGCACTTTTCCCGGTCGCCCTTCATGGCGTGGGCCGTCAGGGCTATGACCGGGATGTGGCAAGCGTGTTCCTCTTTCAGCGTCCGTGTCGCGGTGTATCCGTCCATGTTGGGCATCGCCATGTCCATGAGAATCAGGTCGAAGGGTTCGCGCTGGAAACAGGCAATGGCCTCCATGCCATCGCGCGCCGGAGTGACCCGTAGGCCAGCTTCGTCCAGCACGGCAGTCAGGGCGTAGATGTTGCGCACGTCGTCGTCCACCAGCAGCACCCGCGCGCCCTCCAGGGCGGAATGCCCATGGGTTGCCGGCTGCGTGTGCAGGCTGTCGAGAAAGCCCTGCACCGCCTCGCCAAGGGCGGCCGGGTCGGTGGCGGACTTGGGCACCAGCGTCGCCGAATAGCGCCGCAGGCGCTGCAGGTGCTGCTGGCCGACATCGAGCCCGGTGTTCACCACCACGCGCACGTTCCGCAGGGAGCGACGGGCATCCAGCCGGTCGAGCAGCTCGAAGCCGTCCAGATCCGGCAGGTTCAGGTCGACCACTATGGCTGCGAAACTGTTCGCCTCGTAAGCGACGATGGCCTGCTCCGCAGTGCCCACCGCCACCACCTCGAAGCCCAGTTGCTGCAGATGCTCGCGGTAGTGGTCGCGCTCCACCTCCACGTCTTCCACCAGCAGTATCCGGTGGCCTTGCGCGTCGGGCTCGCCAAGCCCGCCGAACACCTGTTCCAGCTCGGTGCGACCGATGGGCTTGACCAGGTAGCGGGTGTCGCTGTCGTTCCAGTCCGGCGGCTGCGGCACGCAGGAGATGATGTGCACCGGCGTGCCCCGGTGATTGGGCAGCCCGCGCAGGCGCCGGTAGATCTGCCAACCGCTGAGGTCGGGCAGGAGGATGTCGAGGATGATCGCCGCATAGCGCTCCTCCTGCAGCAGCGCCACTGCCTGGCGACCGTTGCTGCACAGCACCGTGGAGAAGCCATGGCCCTGAGCCGCTTCGGCGATCACCGCAGCGAAGCCGGCATCGTCCTCGACGATCAGCACCGGCGGCCCCTCGCCGCTGCGCAACGGCTCGGTCAGCTCCACCTCCGGCTCCAGCGACCCCACGGCCACCGGCAGGCAGACCGTGAAGCAGGCGCCTTCGCCCAGGCGGCTGCGCAGGCTGATCTGCCCGTCCAGGGCGAGCACCAGTTGGCGGGTGATTGCCAGCCCCAGGCCGGTGCCACCGAAGCGCCGGCTGGTGGAGCCGTCGATCTGCTGGAAGGCCTGGAAGACCCGCTCGTGCTGCTCCGGGTCGATGCCGATGCCGGTGTCGCGCACGCTGAAGCGCAGCATCTCGCGGCCGGGGCCGAGGTCCTGGGCGTCCACCGAAACGGACAGTTCCACCTCGCCCTGGTCGGTGAACTTGAGGGCGTTGGACAACAGGTTGCGCAGGATCTGGTGCAGGCGCACCCGGTCGCTGTGGATGACCCGAGGCACCCCCGGGTCGACCCGGCTCACCAGCTGCAAGCCCTTCAGCTCGGCCATCGGCCGCAGGCTGGCATCCAGCTCCACCAGCATGTCCTGGACGTTGAGCGGCTCCAGCTTGAGCTGCATGCGCCCGGCTTCCACCTTGGCCAGGTCGAGCACGTCGTTGATCAGTTGCAGCAGGTCGCTGCCGGCCCGGTGGATGATGTCGGCGTGGCGCGACTGCTTGTCGGTGAGGTTGCCGGCGGCGTTCTGGCGCAGCTGGTCACTGAGGATGAGGATGCTGTTGAGCGGCGTGCGCAGCTCGTGGGACATGTTGGCGAGGAACTCGGACTTGTAGCGGTTGGCGAGCATCAGTTGCTCGGCCTGCTCCCGCAGGCGCTGCTCGGCGACGCGGCGCTCGGTGATGTCGATCACCACGGCCTGGACCCAGGTCTCGCTGTCGCTGCGGATCGGCGAAAGGCCCACCTCCAGCGGGATCATGTGGCCGTCCCGGTGCTGGCCGAACAGCTCGCGGTTACCGCCCATGCGCCGGGGTTCGGGTTTGGCCTGGAAGCCCTGGCGCAGGCCCACGTGGGCCTCGCGCAGGGCCACCGGCAGCAGGCGCTCGACCCGCTCGCCCAGCAGCTCCTGGCGGCTGTAGCCGAACATCTGCTCCACCTGGCGGTTGACCATGGCGATACGCCCGCCGGTGTCCACCAGCAGGATGGCGTTGGGCGAAGCCTCGACCACCAGCCGGAAGCGCTCCTCGGCACTGCGACGGGCCTGCAGGTCGAGCAGGTTGATCAGGTAGCGGGGGCCATCGGCGCGGTCGATACGGGTCAGGCGCAGGGCCACCGGTGTGCGCCGGCCGTCGTCACAGCGCGCCTCGTACTCGCTGATCGACGCGTGCTCGCTCTCGAAAGCCAGAGCCTCCAGCCCGCTGGCACCCGGCAGGAAGCGCAGGGCGTGCTGCCCCACCAGCCACTCGGAGTCGCAACCCAGCAACTCCCCGGCGCTGTCGTTGGCCAGCTCGATGCGCCCGTCGCCTTCGCACAGCAGCGTGGCCACCGGCAACCGCGCCACCAGGGCGCGCAGGTGTGCTTCGCGTTCCTGCAGCAGGGCGGCGGACTTGCTGCTGGCCAGCAGTTCGCGCTCGCGCAGGTACAGGTAAGCCCCGACCAGCAGGGATAGCAGCAACGCGGCCGACAACCCGGCAACCAGGGTGAAGCGCAGTCCGCCATCACTTTGCAGGCTGGCGTAGGCCGCTGTGCCAGTGACCTGCAACTGCCAGTCACGGCCGAACAGGCGCAGCTCCCGGCGGTCTTGATAGCGCGCAGGCTCGGCAGCGTCGGGCGGGTCCAGCAGGGGTTGGTCGGGGTACTGGAGGTCCGCCAGCTCGATGTCGAACAGCCGGGCCTGTGCCCCGAGGATGCCGGCCATCAGGTCCTGGACACGGAAGGCGCCGTAGACGGTGCCGATGAACGCTTCGCGGCGCTCGGTTGCGGTGGCCGGTGCATCGCGGCCATACACCGGCATGAACAGCACCAGCCCCTTGAGGGGCGAGTTGTCCTCGTCCTGGCGCAGGACGATGGGCCCGGTCAGCCGGGCCTCGCCGCTGTCGATCGCGGCCTGCACGGCCTGCAGGCGCATCGGTTCGCTGAGCATGTCGAAGCCCAGGGCGCGCTTGTTCCGCCAGTCCAGCGGGCTGATGTAGGTAATGACCAGGTACCGCTCACGTTCGCCAGGAGGGAACAGACGGGCATCGGCGCGCCCCTCTTCCTCACCCGGGTAGGCCGGCAGGTCGCCCGGAGCCAGGTAACGGCTCCAGCCGAGGGCCTGAATGCCGGGGTAGCGGTCCTGCAACTGGAGCTGGTCCACGGCCCGCGCCCACTCGTCGGCGGACACTTCGTCGCTGCCGGCCAGCAGGCCGGACATGCCGCGCAACACCACTTCATAGGCGCGCATCCGGTCGCTGATGCGCTGGGCCACCTCGTCGACCTCCATGTCGAAACGCTGCTGGTTCTCGGCCTCATAGCGGGCCCGCTCGGCCTGCCATTGCCAGACCACCAGGGCTCCCAGCGCTACCAGCAGGACCAGCGCGGCTGCCACGGGCAGCCAGGGTTTCCTGTCGGGAATCCGGGGACGGTCGTCCATGCATGCTCCTGTCCTTGTGGCGACACGCAGGGGGAAAAATCAGGGGGAGTCGCTGCTGATCAGCATTGATTCGCGGTCACCTGTCGGCAGTCTAGTCAGGATTCGGCGCACTAGCCCCGTGCCAGCAATGAGACGACGGACGGCAGGCAGCGGCCGACGGCACGCCGGAAAATGCCGCAGGAAAACCGGGGGACACGTCGCTCGGGAAGCGGACACTTCAGGCCCCGGCGGCGCCATCCCGGGCGGGTGCGCGAGGCCATGAAGTGGAGGCCTGGATCAGGCCCGGAGGGGGATCAGTACTGCTGGGGTGCCTGAGCACCGGGGATGGGGGTCAGCTTGATTTCCACCCGACGGTTCTGCGAGCGGCCGGCTTCGGTGGCGTTGCTGGCGACCGGCTGGTCCGGCCCCATGCCACGAGAAGACAACCGACCCGGTTCGACCCCTTGGGCCACCAGGTAGTTGGCCACGCTCTGGGCACGCAGCTGGGACAGGTTGACGTTGTACTGGTGGCTGCCGGTGCTGTCGGTGTGGCCGACGATCTCGATGTTGTTCTGGTTGTACTGCTTGAACGACGAGGCGAGGTTGTTCAACGGGCCATAGAAGTTGCTGGCGATGTCCGCCGAGTTGGTGGCGAAGGTGATGTTGCCGGGCATCACCAGGTTGATGCTGTCGCCCTGGCGCTGAACCTGTACGCCGGTGCCTTCCATGCTGCGACGCAGCTCCGCTTCCTGCTTGTCGACGTAGTAGCCGTAGCCTGCGCCCGCCGCACCGGCGACTGCGGCGCCGATCAGCGCGCCCTTGCCCCGGTTCTTGTGGTTGATGGCGGCACCGGCGACGGCACCGGCCAGGGCGCCCAGGCCGCCATAGGTGGCGGTCTTGCTCATGCCCTGGCGGGGCGCCTGGCCCTGGTTCTCATAGGGGTTCTGCGAAGCACAGCCTGACAAGGTGGCCACGGCAAGGGCCGCGACGATCAGGCGACGCGTGGTGAACATGGACTCTCTACTCCTGTGTGACAGGCAACCCGGTGGACTGCCGACCGATAAGCAGGCAGTTGAAAAACTGACTGCGTTGCCGCTGCTGCGTTGAAAACGCCCTCAAAATGCTCATTTACAAACGTAAACTGCGCTTTTTCGGCCGCTTTCGCCTTGCATCGGCTGCCTCGTCTACGTTTTTTCAACTGCCTGTTAGAGCATGGCCCTTCGCGGAAATTCCGTAGCTCAGGCCCGGACGAACGGGTTTTCGCGCATTTCATCGCCCAGCCGGGTGTCGGGGCCATGGCCGGTGACCACGGTGGCCTCTTCGTCCAGGGTGTAGAGCCGCTCCTTGATGGAGCGCTCGATGGTGGCGTAGTCACCGCCCCACAGGTCGGTGCGGCCGATGCCCCGGCGGAACAGCGTGTCGCCGGCGATCAGCAGCCTGGCCTCGGGGAACCAGAAGCTCATGGAGCCGGGGGTGTGTCCGGGCGTGTGCAGCGCCACGCCACAGCCACAGGCCAGCTCCTCGTCGTCGGCCAGCCACTGGTCCGGGGCCGGCACCGGCTTGTAGGGCACGCCGAACATGCGGCACTGCATCTCCAGGTTGTCCCAGAGGAACTGGTCTTCCTTGTGCAGGTGCAGGGTGGCACCGGTGGCCTTCTTCAGCTCGCCGGAGGCGAGGAAGTGATCCAGGTGCGCGTGGGTGTGGATGATGCTGACCAGCTTCAGGCCATGGGCCTCCAGGCGGGCGAGGATCTGCTCATGGTTGCCGCCCGGGTCGACGACGATGGCCTTCTTGCTGACAGGGTCGCCGATCAGGGTGCAGTTGCACTGCAACGGGCCGACGGGGAAGGTTTCGCGGATCAGGGCGGTGGACGGGTTCATCGGGCATCTCCGGGGCGGCGCTCTGCGGCGCCTGGTGCGGGTCGATCAAGGGTCGGCACGATAATCGCTCGGCAGCCTGCCCGTCCATTTGCGGAAGGCGCGGCGGAAGTTCGAGGGATCGCTGAACCCCAGCAGCGCGGCGATCTCGAACAGCGGCAGGTGGGTGGTGGTGAGGTACTGCAGGGCCAGGCCCTTGCGCACTTCGTCGAGCACCTGCTGGTAGCTGGTGCCCATGGCCGCCAGGTGCCGGCGCAGGCTGCGGCCGCTGGTGTGCAGGGCTCGGGCGGCGCTGTCCAGGTCGGGGAAGTCGCCGGGGCGGGTGAGCAGCAGGCGGCGCACGCGGGTCAACAGGGCGTCCTGCACGTCGAGGGTGGCGAGGATGGCCTCGCACTGCTGCTCGCACATCTGCACCGTGGCCGGGTTGGCCAGGGCCATGGGGCGGTCGAGGTAGTGGGTGGGCAGGGTCATCCAGTGGCAGGGCTGGTCGAAGGCCACCGGCGCGCCGAACACCGCTTCGTAGCGCTCGGCGTAGTCCGGCGCGGGGTGGGCGAAGCCCACCTGCAGCCCCAGCAGCGGCTCGGCGACGAGGAAGCGGGCGATGGTGCAGAAGCTGGTCAGCAGGCCCTCGCCGGCAAAACGCCCCAGCGGCCCCATGGGGAAGGACTCGGTGGCCTCCAGCCGCAGGCAGTCGCCCTGCTCCACCAACTCCAGCTCATAGGCCAGGCCCAGCACCCGGTAGTACTTCATGGCGAACTGCAGCGCCCGCCCGAGGTTGGCGCTGGAAAGCACCGCGTAACCGAGGATGCCGTGGGTGGAGACGTTCAGCCGCTGGCCCAGCACCAGGCCCAGGGCCGGCTCGTTGCACTGCACCAGGGCGGCGGTGGCCAGCAGGTTGAAGTCGACGAAGGAGAGCCGCGCATTGGGGCTCTGCAGCACTTCCGGGCGCACGCGGGCCGCGCTGAACAGCGCCTCGCGGGTGACGCCCAGCTCTTCGGCCAGGCTCAGCAGGGCTTCGGCGTAGGCAACCGGAACGAGCTCGGCGGAGAAGGTCAGCGGCTGTTTCATGGGTTCTTCTTGTGGGTCGGCCGTGGCCAGATATGACCTGACGATTGGCAGAAGATAACCTTGTCCGACAAGACCCCGCAAGCGAGAGTGCGGACGTGGTTTGAACCGACTCAGGGAGTCCCCATGACCAGCACGACCCCAGAAGGATTGGTAATCCGCCCGCGTCACATGGATTTCGACCTACCCAATCCGATGCCCCGCCACTGGCACAGCGGCGATGCCTTCAAGACCCACCTGTTCGACGCCATGTCGGTGCTCTTTCCCGATGGCGAACGCTTCTTCATCGACTCGGTGCGGCACTTCCGCGACGAGATCACCGACCCGGTGCTGAAGGAGCAGATCCGTGGCTTCATCGGCCAGGAAGGCCACCACAGCCGCGAACACCTGGAATACAGCGCCCGCCTGCGCGACCTGGGTTACGACGTGGGGCGCATCGAGCGCCGCGCCCAGGCGCGCATCCGCTACACCCAGAAGAAGTTCTCGCCGCGCCGGCAACTGGCCGCCACGGCCGCCCTGGAGCACATCACCGCGATCATGGCGGACGGCCTGCTCAAGCACCCCGAGCACATCGCCGGCGCCCACCCGACCCTGGCCCGCCTGTGGCGCTGGCACGCCCTGGAGGAGACGGAGCACAAGGCGGTGGCCTTCGACGTCTACAACCAGGTCTGCGGCAGCCGCAAGCTGCTGCGCCGGGCGATGATCATGGGCACCTTCTTCTTCATGCTCGACACCCACCGCGGGTTGATCCACATGCTCAAGCGCGACGGCTTGCTGTGGAACTGGCGTGTCTGGCGCGATGGCCTGAGCTGGATGTGGGGCAAGAACGGCATGTTCCGCCAGTTGATCCCGGCGTACATGGACTTCTTCAAGAAAGGCTTCCACCCCTGGATCCACGACAACCGGGACCTGATGTACAAGACCCGGGAAGAGTTCGACGGGCTGCCCGCAGCGGCCTGATCCACCGTCCGTGATGCGCAACGGCCCTTCGGGGCCGTTGTCGTTTCCGGCTGCAGACCCCGCAGGGTGGGCTTCAGCCCACCGCGTTTCTCCAGATGTTGCGGCACCGCCCCCGGCAGCCCCGAGCACAGGAGGGTGAAGCGGAAACGAGACAGTCGTTGAGAGTTGCAAAGAGCGGTGGGCTGAAGCCCACCCTACGTCCGCCCAGCTCGCACCGCATGCTTGGACCGAAAACGCCGCTCCCGGGTGTTTATCCACAGACGGGAGCGGCGCTCGCTTGGTTGCTGTGCTCGGGCCTCAGCCCTGCAGGAACCGCAGTGCATCGGCGGCCGTCTGCTCAGGGATTTCCTCCATGGGGATGTGCCCCACGCCCGGGTAGGTGAGCACCTGGATGCCCGGGACATCGCGCTGCCAGAGGGGTACGTGCTTGGGCGAGATCCAGCGGTCGCGCTCGCCCCACATCAGCAGGGTGGGCGCCTGGAGGGCGGCGACGCGCTCGGGGGTGCCTGCCAGCTCGTCCTTGTTGACCTTCAGCAGCACGCGGAAGATCTCCATCATCGCGCGGCGGTTGCCGGGGCGGCGGGTCAGGTCGTAGTAGCGGTCCACCACGCCGGGCTTGATCCGCCCCGGCTCGCCGTAGACCTCCTTGATGCCCTGGGCGATCAGCGCGCGGGGCATCCACATCGGCATCGCCACGGTGGCGCCTGGCAGCGCGGCGGCGGCGATCATCCAGGGCACCTTGCGCATCGGGTAGCCGGCCGGGTCCACCAGCACCAGGCGGTTGACCCGGTGCGGCTGCGCCAGGGCGAAGTTCCAGGCGATGTAGCCGCCCAGGGAGTTGCCGGCGATGGAGGCCTTATCCACCCGCAGGTGGTCCAGCAGCAGGCCGAGGATGCGCACCATGCGCTCGCCGGAGTAGTCACCGCTGCGCTTGGGGCCGGTCAGGCCGAAGCCGGGGACGTCGAAGCGGATGATCCGGTAATGCGGCGCGAAGGCCTTCACCCAGCCATCCCAGGTGTGCAGCGAGGCGACCACGCCGTGGATCATCACCAGCGCCGGTTTGTCCCGGCTGCCTTCGTCGCGGTAGTGGACGTTGAAGCCGTCCAGTTCGATGTAGCGCGAGCCGGACTCGGCGTTGCCGTAGCGCGACTTGAGCCGGTCGAGCGGCAGCGAACCGAAGCCCAGGCGGGCAACGCCGACGGCCAGCGGGGGCATCATCGGCAGGCTGGTGGCGGTCATGGGAGGCACCTCGTGGTTGTTATTGTCGGTGCCTTATCAGAGCACGCCCCCACGGAGCCGGTGGCCCAGCCTAAGGTTGTGTCACGCCGGCCCGCCCTGCGGGCGCAGGGCGGCGATCAGCAGGTCGCCGAGCACCGCCGTGGCCTGCTCGATCTGCGCACGGGGCGCGGCGCTGGCGAGCAGGTCAAGGGAGGCGGCCTCCAGCGCCCAGATCAGCGCCCGCCCGGTGAGCGGCTCCAGGGCCGGCCCGCTGATCCGCAGGCGTTCGTCGAGCAGCGCCACCAGCGCTTCATGGGCCCGCCTGCGGTGGCTGGCCAGGGGCGAGCCGCTGCGCATGGCCTCCTCCTGCATCAGGCGAATGATCGGCCCGACGGCCAGGTGGTAGTCGAAGAAGCAGCGCACCATGGCGCGCAGCCAGGCCTCGTCGCTGCCGCTGGCTTCGCGCAGGGCGCGGAAGCGTTCCAGCAGCAGCACCACCGAGGTCTGGTAGATGCACGCCAGCACATCCATCTTGTTGGCGAAGTGCTTGTAGAAGGTGCGCCGCGACACCCGCGCCGCTTCCAGCAGGTCGTTCACCGTGGTGTCGTCGATGCCCTTGCGGGCGAACACCGGGATGGCCGCCAGCTGGATGTTGGTCTTCAGCAGGTGCCCCACCAGCGGACCGCCGCCCTCCCCTTGCTGGCGCGCCACGGCGCCGTAGCCACCGAGGTCCTCGAACACCGCCAGAACGGCCCCACGCTCGCCCCCTTCCATCACGTCTCCTCACCGAACCAAGGCGCGGGTGACGGCGCCGCGCCGCCTCGCTACTCTTGGCGCGCCCCTTCCCGCCGGACCCGAATGCCGATGACGCTATCACGCCGCCTGCCCTGGCCGCTGGCCATCCTTTTGCTGGTGCTGTGCCTGCCGGCCGGTGCCGCCGACCTGTACTACCTGGGGCAGAAACTGCCGGACCTGCAGCGCCCCTGGGGCAGCCCGGAGTACCAGCAGCTGATCGAGGCCCTGGAGCGCATCGACAAGACCCAGGCCAACGCCCTGCCCCGCCGCAGCGGCGAGTTCACCGGGCCGATCTACCAGCGCATGGTCAATGAAGAGAACTTCAAGCCGCAGCTGAACATCTACGCCCCGCTGGAGCTGCGCCAGAACGAGGCGCGGGAGGTGCTGTTCCGCCTCAAGGAGCTGATGCGCCTGTACTTCGACTTCAAGGCCCCGCAGCAACCCTACGGCGCCGAAGCCCTGGGGCTGATGAGCTATTCCCTGCGCCAGCAGGCGGTGCTGTTCTCCCTGACGGTGGAGTTCTGGATGACCCTCTCGGAGAGCGAGCAGACCAGCGCGATCCGCCTCCAGGGCCTGCAGGAGACCAAGGACGCCGCCGCCATGCTCACCTCCAGCGCGCTGGACTACCTGGGGCTGACCAAGCAGTTCAACCGTGAGGACCTGGTGCTCTACGGCGCCGAGCTGGCCAAGCAACTGCCGGAGCTGTACATCCACCTGCGCAGCGAGGTGCGCGCCCAGTTGCTGGCACGGGTCGGCGAGCTGGCGGAGAAGCACCCCTACCCCGAGGTGCGCGCCAGCATGAGCAGCCTGCTGCCGGTGCTGGCCGGCATCCAGCAGGATGTGGAAAAACAGCTGGCACAGCCGCCGAAGACCAAGCCGGCGGCACCGGCCCTGGACCTCAGCGCGCCGCCGGCAAGCTCAGCGCAATAGACCGAGGGCCTTGGCCCGGGCCACGGCCTGGGTGCGCCGCTCGACCCCGAGCTTGCCGTTGATGTGGCGGGCGTGGGTCTTCACCGTGTGCAGCGAGATGAACAGCCGCTCGCTGATCTCCTGGTTGGAACAGCCCTGTGCAATCAGCTGCAGCACCGCCAGCTCACGGGTGCTGAGCATTTCCCCGCTGCCCAGCGACTCGCCAGGCGCATCGCCCGCCGCGTCGCCGAGGTGTTCCAGCAGGGTCGCCTGGGGGCCATCCGGGCGCGCGGCGATCTGCTCACGCAGCCAGCCACCGCGCTGGGTCAGCAGTACGTGGAACGGCAGCAAGGCGCCGCCGGCCATGGCGTCGAACGCGCTGCCCAGGGCGAGTGACGCGTCACGCTCCTTGCCCATTTCCAGCAGCAGGTGCACCAGCGCGACTTGCGCGAACTGGGCCAACAACAGCGCACCGGCTTCCCGGGCGCGCAGTGCCAGGGCCCGCAGGCGACGCTCGGCCTCGGCGGCACGCCCCTCCACCCGGGCCAGGGCGGCCTGCTGCAATTCGACGTACATCGGCAACTGCGGGTGGAACTCCGGCGCGGCGGCCGGCTGCTCGCCGCCGTAGGTTTCCGACAGCCGCACCAGCCAGGCATTGGCCAGTTCCAATTGCCCCTGGACCAGCCACAGCTCGCACTTCACCAGGGTGGCCATGGCCAGGTAGTAGACCGGGGGAATGTCCCAGATGTGCATCAGCCGCTCGGCCTCGGCGAGCAGGGCGAAGGCGGCGGCGAAGCGGCCTTCGCGCCCTTCCAGGCTAGCCAGCACGGCGTAGCCGGTGAGCAGGCTGATGTCGCGACAGGCGCGGGCTTCGGCGATCCCGGCGAGCAGGCGGCTGCGTGCCGCCTCGGGTTGCAGACGCTGGGCCAGCAGGTAGCCCTCGTACATCATCAGCCGTGCCCGTGCGGCGTAGTGGCGCTGGGGTGACAGGTCGCGCAGGCAATCGAGGCCCAGCTGCACTTCCAGGTAGGCCCGGTGCACCTCGCCCCGGGCGTGCAGCAGGCGCGAGCGGTCGTAGTGGGCGACGGCTTCGAACAGCGGGTTGCCGATGCGCTGGGCCAGTTCCAGGGCATCCCGGTTCAGGCCGCGGGCGCGCCACAGGTCGCCGCGCACCACGGCGATGTTGGCCAGGGTCGACAGGCACAGCAGGCGCTGGCCGTAGCGCTCAGGGCTGAGGGTGGCGACCGCTTCGGCGCAGTGACGCTCGGCCAGGTCGATGTCGCCGCGCCCCCGGGCGATGACACCGCTCAGGGCGAGCCACTGGGACAGCAGGTTCTGCTGGGCCTGGGCGCTGGGCGCGGGCAGGAAGCGCGCCAGCTGTGCGCCCAGCTCCTCGGCGGCATCCAGCTGGCAGGCCAGGGCCAGCGCCAGGCTGTAGAGCATGATCAGCCGCGGGGTGCTGACCAGCAGGCTGTCGGGCAGGTCCATCTTCCAGCGCAGCAGCATGGCGATGTTCTGCTCCGCCAGCAGCTGCTCCTCGGAGAGGTTCTGCACCAGGCTGGCGGCCACGTCGGGCTGGCCGGCGCGCAGGGCCTGTTCGATGGCCTCGTCCAGCAACCCCTGGGCGCTGAACCAGCGGCAGGCGCGCAGGTGCAGGCTGGCCTGGGGCAGGCTGCCGGCGCCGGTCGGCCGCGCCCGCAGCAGGTCGGAGAACAGATGGTGGTAACGGAACCAGCGGCCGTGCTCGTCCAGTGGGACGAGGAACACCTGGTTGGCCTGCAGCTGCTGGAGCAGCGCGGCGCTGTCGTGGCTGTCGCGCACGGCGTCGCAGAGTTCGGCACAGAAGCGGTCGAGACAGGCGGTGTCATAAAGGAAGGCCTGGATGTCCGCCCCCTGCCGCTCGATCACCTCTTCCAGCAGGTAGTCGCGGATCAAGCCTTCGTCACCGTGGGGGCCACGGGCCAGGGCCTGGGTGTCGCCTTCGTCCTGGCTGGCCAGCAGCCACAGGCGCAGGCCGGCAGCCCAGCCTTCGCTGCGCGACAGCAGGTGTTCGAGGCCGGCGCCCTCCAGCTCGACACCCTGGGCCTGGAGCAGTGCGGCGCTCTCCGCCTCGGTCAGGCGCAGATCCTGCTCGTTGAGTTCCACCAGCTGCCGCGACAGGCGCAGGCGCGCCAGGTGCCAGTCCGGGCGCTGGCGACTGGTCACCAGCAGCACCAGGCCGGCAGGCAGGTGGTTGAGGACGAACTGCAGGCAGCGGTCGAGCACGGCGCCCTGGGCCAGGTGGTAGTCATCCAGCACCAGCAGCACGGGCTGGCGGGGGTCGAGCCGGGCGGAGAGTTCGTCCAGCAGGCCGTCGATCCACTGCTCGAAGGCGAAGGGCTGGTGCCGCTGGCGCAGCTTCAGCAGGCCCATGGCCTCCTCGCCCAGACCGGGCAGGAGCTGGCGCAGGCCGTCGAGCAGGCGTTCGAGGAAGCGGCCGGGGTCGTTGTCCCGGCGCCCGAGCCCGAGCCACAGGGTGCGCCAGGCCTCGGGCAACCCTTCGCAGAACTCGATGGCCAGGGAACTCTTGCCGAACCCGGCCGGGGCGCTGACCAGCAGCAGGCGGCCGGAAAGCCCGTCGACCAGGCGGTCACACAGGCGGGGGCGGGACAGGTGTCCGGCCGGCAACGGGGGTCGGAAGAAGCGTTCGCCCACCACCGGCATGGCAGTGGGCGCGAAGGACCGAGAACTGGAAAGGTCTGTCATCACCCGGCTTCTAGTAATGGTTATGCCGCGGGGGCGTGGACGTGGTGGCAGCCTATCCCCTCGGCCGATTCATTTGAAGTACCCGGGGAAATCATGGACAAGAAAAAGCCGGCCCGAGGGCCGGTTTTTTTACAACGTCCTACAGGATCAGCGAACACCTGCCTGACGCAGGGCGGCCGGGGTGTAGTCGCTCTCGGAAGCGCTGTAGTTGAAGTCGTAGGACTGCTTCTCCTCGTTCTTCATGCCCAGGGCCAGGTAACGGCCGGAGAGCAGGTCGTACAGGGTTTCCACGGCGTACCAGGGCACCTGCTTGTCGTAGTAGTACTCGGCATGGGCCTCGGCGACGCGCCACAGGGTGCCACGGCCGTCGTAGTGGTCGATGGCAGCGGCTTGCCAGGTGTCTTCGTCGATATAGAAGTCACGCTTGGCGTAGATGTGGCGCTCGCCCGGCTTCAGGGTGGCGACGACGTGCCACACGCGGTGCAGCTCGTAGCGAGCCAGGTCCTGGTTGATGTGGCCGGCCTTGATGATGTCGTCGTACTTCAGCTTCGGCGAGTCGAGGCGGTAGCTGTTGTAGGGGATGTAGATCTCCTTCTTGCCTTCCAGCTTCCAGTCGTAGCGGTCGGGCGCGCCGTTGTACATGTCGAAGTTGTCGGACGTACGCAGGCCGTCGGCAGCGGTACCCGGGCCGTCGTAGGACACCTGCGGTGCACGACGGACGCGGCGCTGGCCGGCGTTGTACAGCCACGCCAGGCGCGGCTCCTTCACCTGGTTGAGGGTCTCGTGCACCAGCAGCACGTTACCGGCCAGGCGCGAGGGCGCCGTCACGCGCTGCTTGAAGTAGAACAGCACGTTGCTGGGCTTGCTCGGGTCGTAGTCCTTCAGCTTGTCGCGGAAGGTGAACTCGTCCTGGAAGTAAACCAGGCTGTAGGAGCCGTTGGGCTGCGGGGTGGCCTGGGTCACCAGGCGACGCACGCTGCCGCCCCGGTAGCGGGTGATGTGGTTCCAGATCGCTTCCAGGCCGTTCTGCGGGATCGGGAACGGGTTGGCGGTCTTGAAGTTCTCCAGGCCGTTACCGCCTTCCACCAGCTTGGTGGCGGTGGCGTTGGCCTTGGCGGCGGCGATCACGTCAGCCGGCACGGTGGCCGAACGGTGGGAGGGGAACACCGGCATCTTGTAGGAGTCCGGGTAGCGCTTGAACATGGCGTACTGGCCGGGGGTCAGCTTGTCCTTGTACTGGTCCACGTTCTGCGCAGTGATGGTGAACAGCGGCTTCTCGCTGGCGAAGGGGTCGGCGAGGAAGCCCTTGTCGTCCACCGCACCGGCGTTCTGCGGCAGGCCGCCGGTCCACTCGGGGATACTGCCATCGGCATTGCCGGCCTTCTCCGCACCCAGCGGGGTCAGGCTGGTGCCCAGCTTGGCCGCCTCGTCGGCCGGCACCGCCGCCATGACGGCGGAGGCCAGCAGCGACAGCGCCAGGGCACCGGTTTGCAGAAGAGTCTTTGTTGTTTTCATGGTGATTCCTTGTCTTCCGGAGCCGCTTAGAAGTTCATGCCGAAGCTGAGCGCGAGGAAGTCGCGGTCAGTCAGGGTGTTGTACTTGCCGCCGAAGAAGTCGGTGTAGCTGAGGCTGGCGGTGTAGGTGTTCTGGTACTCGGCGTCCAGGCCCAGGCTCACGGCCTTGGCGCCTTCGGTGAACAGGCCGTTGGGGCCGTAGCCATGGACGTCGTGGGACCAGGCCACGTTCGGCTTCAGGTTCACACCGGCGAAGACGTCGTTGTAGTCCCAGACTGCACGGGCGCGGTATCCCCACGAGTTGCTGGTAACGAACCCTTCATCCTCGCAGTACTTGGTCAGGTTCTTCGCGCTCGCGCTACCCAAGGTGCTGAGGTTGAGTGCACGGCACTGGCCGTTCGGCAGCGGGCCGGGGCCATATATGGGGTCTCGGCCATAACGGGCCTTGCTGGTGCTTTCGAGTCCGCCCACATGAGTGAAACCAACTTCACCCACAAGGGTCAGCCGCTCGGCACCCATGACCTGGTCGAAGAAATGAGTGAAGGTGGTCTGGAACTGGCTGATCTCCTTGCGGCGATAACCGTGCTGAACGGTATCAGGCCGTCCAGTCAAAACCGAAGCACTCGGGTTCAGCGGGGAGAGCCCCGAATAGAGAATGTCCGTGCTGTTCAGCTGCACAGGTGCATTCGGCCGATAGCTGAACTCGCCGCTCCAGGCAGTACCGGTAGGCAGCGTGGTGGAGAAGCTCAGGCCATAGAGCCGGATGTCTTCGGGGTATTCCATGAAGTACTTGCCGTTACCCGCCACGACAATTGGCAGAAGGCTCGGCGCCAAGGCACTCGCAGTTCCCAACGGAATGCCGGCGGCAACAAGCTGCCCGACCAAGGATGCCGCACTATAAGAGCCAGCCGGAGACCCAATACCGCTGAAGATCGGCGCCCTGCTGTGATAGTTCATGAAGTAAAAGCCGAACTCGGTATCCAGACTCGGCGAGAAGTAGCGCAGCGCCGTACCCCACTGTCCGCTGTCACGTGCGTCATCGTCACCTGCGCGGGCAACGATTGCCCCTTCATCCGGATTTCCCCAGCGCACGCCGTTGTTCTGCATGACATTGAGTGCAGAGTTGGGAATGCCAGCCGCCTGAAGCGAGCCACGAGTCCGTAGAACCGCAAGATTGCTGTCGCAGCCATCCGCAACGATGTCAGGCTGAGCGAAGAACGTACCGCAGTTGTCGGTAACGGTCTGATCCCATTCCAACTGGTAGAAGGCCTCGGCAGATAGGTTCTCGGTCAGGCTCTGGGACACATAGAACATGTTGACCGGGATCAGGCCTTCCTTGACCTCCGCGCCCGGGCGACGGAACGCGGAAACGTCGATCGGGTTGATCGAGTTGATGCCATTCTGGATGAAGGTGCTCTCACCCCAGCTCACCACCTGCTTGCCCAGGCGCACGGAGCCCGGCAGGTCGGCGATGTTGTAGTTGTGGTAGATGAAGGCGTCGAGGATCTGGCCACCGGAGGACTGAGCAGCTTCCTTGCGGTTGCTGTCATCGATGTCCTTGAACAGGCGGCTCTCGTCCTTCAGCTCAAAGTCGTACCAGTACTTGCCACGAACGAAGACGCCGGTATCCCCATACTTCAGCTCCAGGTCGTGGATGCCCTTGAAGATCTTCGAGAAGGTCTCGCCGCGTTTGAAGTTCAGGTGCGAATCGTCGGAGGTCTGCGACAGGCCGCGACCGCCATTGTTCACGCCGATCAGGTCCTTGTCCGGGCTGGCCATGGACCAGCTGGCCCCCACGGACAGCGACGAGTCGAACTGCCCCTCGATCTCACCGATGTTGAAAGTCACGCCGAATGCCGGGGCGGCGAGGGTGGATGCGAGGCTGACGGCTACGGGCAGCCGCGCCAGTCGCCAGATGGGTTTTCTAGTTGTTGTCATCGACGCTACTCCATGTGTGTTTTTTGTTATGGAATGAGCGGACTATAGCCAGCGGGCTATACCGCTTGATCCCTCTAAAGTGTGATTTGCTGCCCTGCGTACGGCCCGAGTCGCTCTGGCTCGCAGGTTTGAAGACTAGACCGAAGTAGCGATAGGTAAAGGCGGGGGTGACGCGGCAAGAGGCCGCAATCACTGGGCCAAGCGTTTGCTTGGTGGCTGGGCCGGGCCTTTCGGCCCGACCCAAGGGTGGGTCAGAGGGCGGAGAGGAAGGCGCTGCCGGAGGCCTGCCATTGGGCGATGTCGGCGCGGATACGTTTCTTGTCCAGTTTGCCCACGCTGGTCTTGGGAATTTCAGTAACAACGGCGATCTGGCTGGGAATGGCCCACTTGTTGATGTGGCCCTGCTCCACGAAGGGCTTGAGGTGCTCCTTCAGTTCCTTCGCATCCAGGGTGCAGCCGTCCCGGACCACCAGCAGCGCGAACGGGCGCTCGCCCCACTGCGGATCGGGCACCCCGACCACCGCCACTTCGCGTACCGCCGGATGGCGGCTGACCAGGTCTTCCAGCTCCAGGGAGGAGATCCACTCGCCCCCGGTCTTGATCACGTCCTTGATGCGGTCGCGGATGTCGATGAAGCCCATGCCGTCCAGGGTCGCCACGTCACCGGTGTGCAGCCAGCCGTGCTCCCACAGTTCCTCGCTCTTCTGCGGCTCGTTGAAGTAGCCCTGGGTCAGCCAGGGTGCACGCAGCACCAGCTCGCCCTGGGTCTCGCCATCCACCGGCAGCAGGTGGCCCTCGGCGTCCATGATGGCCGCCTCCACCAGCGGCACCGGCACACCGGCCTTGATGCGGTAGGTGGTGCGTTCGTCCTCGCTGCCGGCACGCAGTTCCTCGTTGAGGTGGGCAACGGAGATCAGCGGGCAGGTCTCGGACATGCCGTAGGCCGCCGTGAGCTGGATGCCCCGGGCCTTGGCGGCTTCGTACAGGGCGCGGTTCAGCGCGCTGCCGCCGATGATCACCTTGAGCCCGCCGAAGTCATGGCCCTGGGCGCTCGGGGTGTTGAGCATCATCTGCAGGATGGTGGGCACGCAGTGGGAGAAGGTCACCTTCTCCTCGCGGATCAGCCGGCAGAGCATCTCCGGCTCGTAGCGCCCCGGGTAGACCTGCTTCACCCCCAGCATGGTGGCCACGTAGGGCACGCCCCAGGCGTGAACGTGGAACATCGGGGTGATGGGCATGTAGACATCGTCGGTGCCCATCAGGCGGATGCTGTCCAGCGCGCCAATGGTGGAGGCCATGGACAGGGTGTGCAGCACCAGTTGCCGGTGGGTGAAGTACACCCCCTTCGGGTTGCCGGTGGTGCCGGTCGTGTAGAAGGTGGTGGCGACGGAATCCTCGTCGAAATCCGGGAAGGCGTAACGGGGGCTGGCGGCGGCCATCAGCGTCTCGTACTCGCCGACGAGGTTCGGCAGGTCGGCGCGCTTGTCGGCCGCGTCGGTCAGCAGCAGGGTCTTCTCCACCGTAGTCAGCTGGCCTTCGATGGCCTTGTAGATCGGCACGAACTCGCTGTTGACCAGCACGAAGCGGTCCTCCGCGTGGTTCATGGTGTAGAGGATCTGGTCCGGCGAAAGGCGGATGTTGATGGTGTGCAGCACCGCGCCGATCATCGGGATGGCGAACATGCACTCCAGGTAGCGGTGGCTGTCCCAGTCCATCACCGCCACGGTGTCGCCGGCCTTCACACCGGCCTCGGTCAGCACGTTGGCCAGGCGCGCCACGCGCTCGACGAAGGTGGCGTAGCTGTAGCGCACCTGGTCGCGGTAAACGATTTCCCGGGTCTTCTCGTAGCGGCTGCCGGAGAGCAGCAGACGCTTGATCAGCAAGGGGTAGGTGTAGGCGTTGTCGGCCGGTTTGATGACTCGGGTCTGCACCATGGGAAAGCACCTGCGTACAAAGGGGTTTCATGTAGTCATGCGCACTCTAGAGCCCTCCGTCGAGGCCTCAATCAGTCAAAAGAATGATTTGCCACGTGACCCTTTGGCCACTTCCGGTCACGAGATAGAATCGCCCCACCCGGCCGGTCGCGGCCTGTCTCCACAGAGGAATCAAGAAGATGTCCGAGATCGTAATCGTCAGCGGCGCCCGCACACCCATGGGCGGTTTTCAGGGCAGCCTCGCCGGTGTGTCCGCCGTCGACCTGGGCGCCCTGGCCATCCGTGAAGCCGTGGCCCGCGCCGGAATCGACGCCGCCGACGTGCAGGAAGTGATCATGGGTTGCGTGCTGCCCGCCGGCCTCAAGCAGGGCCCGGCCCGCCAGGCGTCGCTGAACGCTGGCCTGCCCGCCGCCACCGGCTGCACCACCATCAACAAGCTCTGCGGCTCCGGCATGAAGGCCGTGATGCTGGCCCACGACCTGCTCAAGGCCAGCACCAACAGCGTCATGGTCGCCGGCGGCATGGAGAGCATGTCCAACGCCCCCTACGTGCTGGAGAAGGCCCGCACCGGCCTGCGCATGGGCCACGGCGAGATCAAGGACCACATGTTCCTCGACGGCCTGGAAGACGCACGCACCGGCCGCCTGATGGGCTCCTTCGCCCAGGAGACCGCCGACACGTACAACATCACCCGCGAAGAGATGGACGCCTACGCCATCGAGTCCCTCAAGCGTGCCCAGGCCGCCATCGCCGAGGGTGCCCTCGCCGCCGAGATCGTCCCGGTCACCGTCACCACCCGCAAGGGCGAGACACTGGTGAAGGACGACGAGCAGCCGCTGACCGCCAACCTCGACAAGATCCCGACCCTGCGCCCGGCCTTCCGCAAGGACGGCACCATCACCGCCGCCAACGCCAGCTCCATCTCCGACGGCGCCAGCGCCCTGGTGCTGATGACCGCCGAGGAAGCCCAGCGCCGTGGCCTCAAGCCCCTGGCGAAGATCGTCGGCCACGCCACCCAGAGCCAGGACCCGAGCGAATTCACCCTCGCCCCCATCGGCGCCATGACCAACCTGTTCAGGAAGACCGGCTGGAGCAAGGACGACGTTGACCTGTTCGAGATCAACGAAGCCTTCGCCATGGTCACCATGCTCGCCATGCGCGAACACGGCCTCGACCACGCCAAGGTCAACGTCTACGGCGGCGCCTGCGCCCAGGGCCACCCAGTGGGCTCCACCGGCTCGCGCATCATCCTCACCCTGATCAACGCCCTGCGTAACAAGGGCGGCAAGCGCGGCGTCGCCTCGCTGTGCATCGGCGGCGGCGAAGCCACTGCGGTGGCGGTGGAACTGCTGTAACCCGCCCGCGCGGCCAACCAGAAGGGGCTCCCGGACCAACGTCCGGGAGCCCCTTTTTCATTCCGCCCGGGCGCGCCTCAGGCGGGCACCGCCCTGGGCGCGTGGGCCGGCGTCCTCGGGAAGACCAGCGCCGCCGCGAAGGTCAGCGCACCGAACACCGCCAGCACCAGGTACAGCCCCACCAGCCCATGGCGCGGTTCGATGAAGGCGATCATCGGGATGGCCGCCGCACTGGCGCCGAAGGACAGGAAGTAGCGCAACGCGAAGACCCGCGCCTGCCACTGCGGCGCGACGAAGTTCGCCACCATCGCATCGTTCACCGTCACCTGGCCGAACACCGCGAACATGAAAGCGGCGCCCAGGGCGATCACCGCCCAGCCATCGGCATAGGCCATGGCCACCAGCAACGGCCCCTGGCAGAGGGTCATCACCACGAACGGCAGCTTCAGGCTGTAGCGATCCAGCACACGGCCCATCAGCAACTGCGCCACGGCACCGAAGGCGTAGGCGATGCTGACCACGATGCCGAGGCTTTCCGGCGAGGCGAACAGGTCCACCAGGCGCTCCTGGAACAGCTTCGGGTAGGTCATGGTCGAGGCGTTGAAGATCACCCCGCCGGTGGCCGTCACCAACGCCAGCACACCGAACACCAGGCGCATCGACACCTGCCCCGCCCCGCCACCCCGATGAGTGCCGGCCGCTGCGACGGGAGACGCCTCGTCACGCACGCAGAGGGCGAACCACACGCCAATGGCCACCGACAGAGCGCCCGGCAGGATGAACGCCGCGCGCCAGCCGAAATGAGCGGTGAGAAAGCCCGTGACCAGCGCCGAGAACGCCACGCCCAGGTTGCCCCACATGCCGTTGATGCCGATCTCGCGACCGCGGTTCTGCGCATGGGCCACCAGCATCGCTGTGCCCACCGGGTGGTAGATGGCGGCGAACACGCCCATCAGCGTCAGCCCCAGCACCAGCATCGGCGTACTGCGGCTCAGCCCGGTGAAGATCGCCGCGCCGCCGATGCCGAGAAAGAACACCAGCATCATGTGGCGGCGGCTCCATTTATCCCCCAGCCAGCCGGCCGGTAGCGAGCAGGCCCCGAAGGCGATGAAGCCGCCGAGGGACAGCCCGATCAGTTCGGCGTACGACAGCTCGAAGGTGGCGGTCATGCCCAGCACGGCGGCGGGGAAGATGAGCATGAACATGTGGTCGATGATGTGGGCGGCGTTGATGAAGCGGATGACGGTACGCGGTCGGTTCATGGCAGTTTCGCTGCTGTTTGGTTGTTGTGGACCGCCATGCTAGGTTGGCCGCCCAGCAACGTTCTGCCAAAAAGATCATCGGAACAGCCATGTTCATCGACCATCTGCCCCAGGGCCGGATCGGCGCCGTCGCCCTCGACTACCCCGACGGCGCCCATGTCGACCTGCACCTGCACAACCAGGCGCAATTCCTCTACGCGGCGCAGGGGCTGATGCGCCTGGTCACCGAGGCCGGCGCCTGGGTCATCCCGCCGACCCGCGCGGTGTGGATCCCACCGGGCATCGAGCACCAGATCTTCATGTCCGGGCAGGTGCAGATGCGCACCCTGTTCATTGCCGCCGACGCCGCACCGCCGAGCCTCGATGCCTGCTGCGTGCTGGCGGTACCGCCGCTGCTGCGGGAGCTGATCCTGCGCCTGGTGGCGCTGGAGGCCGGCGATACCGATGACGAACACCGCAGCCTGGTGCAGCGCCTGATCCTCCACGAAATCGCCGCACTGGAGCGCATGCCCCTGCACCTGCCGATGCCCCAGGACCGACGCCTGCAAGCCATCTGCCTGGCCCTGCTGGAAACCCCGGAGAGCACCCGCACCCTCGACGACTGGAGCCTGGAGGTGGGCGCCAGCACCCGCACCCTCAGCCGGCTGTTCGCCCAGGAACTGGGCATGAGCTTCAACGACTGGCGCCAGCAGCTGCGCCTCACCGAAGCCCTGCCGCGCCTGCTGGCCGGACACGGCGTGCAGCAGGTCGCCCACGACCTGGGCTACGGCAGCGGCCGCGCCTTCAGCGCCATGTTCCGCCGCCTACTGGGGGAAAACCCGAGGGAATACGTGGCCAGCCTGGGGTTGCTGGCGACGCTGGAGAAAGGCTGATGTGCCAGATACCGCCTGGTGGGGCGCAGGTGGCAGTGATGCGGTCCGCCGAGCTCACCGCATCCAACGGGATGCACACCACGGCTCCGTAGGATGGGCTGAGCTGTGCGAAGCCCATCGTTGCGAGGTGGAGCGCTTACTTCATCGAGGTGAACGCCAGCTTGATCCCCAGGCCCACCAGCACGGCGCCCATCAGGCGGTCGAACCAGTGGCCCAGGCGGGCGAAGCCACTGCGCACACGCTCCTGGCTGAACAGCATCGCCACCAGGCAGAACCACACGGCGGTGGCACAGGCCAGGTAGAGGCCGTAGCCGGCCTGCACCGTCAGCGGGGTGTGGGGGTTGATGACCACGGTGAACAGCGAGAGGAAGAACAGCGTCGCCTTGGGGTTCAGCCCGTTGGTGACGAAGCCGGTGACGAAGGCACCGCGCGGGCTGCGCACCTCGCGGGTGAGTTCCGCCTCGGCCGCCGCCGGGTCGGCCGGGCGCGCCCGCAGGGCCTTGATGCCGATGTACAGCAGGTAGGCCGCCGCCAGCCATTTCAGCGCGTTGAACAGCACGATGGACTGGGAAACGATCAGGCCGATGCCCAGCAGCGAATAGGCCACGTGGACGAAGATCCCCGTGCCCACGCCGATCGCCGTCCAGGTCCCGGCGCGCCGTCCATGGGCCACGCTCTCGCGCACCACGATGGCGAAGTCCGGTCCCGGGCTGGCCACGGCCAGCAGGTGGATCAGGGCAACGGTGAGGAATTCCGTCCAGTACATGGCGCCTCCAGATTCGAGCCAAGGGTCTGTTAGGCTGGCCACCTTACGCCTCCCCAAGCCTCGGAAAAAGGTACAGCTGATGACCAACAGCCTCCGCGCCGTGTTCCTCGACCACGCCTCCCTCGACCTCGGTGACCTCGACCTGACACCCCTGCGCCAGCTCTTCGGCGAACTGGTGCTGCACGAGCAGAGCGCCCAGGCCGACGTGGTGGAGCGCCTCCGGGGTGCGCCGGTGGCGATCACCAACAAGGTGGTGATCGACGCCGACGCCATGGCCGCCCTGCCCGATCTGCGGCTGATCCTGGTCAGCGCCACCGGCACCAACAACGTCGACCTCGCGGCCGCCCACCAGCACGGCATCACCGTCAGCAACTGCCGGGGCTATGGCACGCCCTCCGTGGCCCAGCACACCCTGATGCTGATGCTCAACCTGGCCACGGCCTTCCTCGACTACCAGCGCGACGTGCGCCAGGACCGCTGGCAGAAGGCGAGCCAGTTCTGCCTGCTGGATCACCCCATCGTCGAACTGGAAGGCAAGACCCTCGGCCTGCTCGGCCATGGCGAACTGGGCGGCGCGGTGGCGCGCCTGGCCGAAGCCTTCGGCATGCGCGTGCTGCTGGGGGCGCTGCCCGGCCGCCCCGACCGGGCCGATCGCCTGCCCCTGGAGGACCTGCTGCCGCAGGTGGATTTCCTCAGCCTGCACTGCCCGCTGACCGAGCACACCCGCCACCTGATCGACGCCCACGCGCTGGCGCGGATGAAGCGCGGCGCCTTCCTGGTCAACACGGCCCGGGGCGGCCTGGTGGACGAACACGCCCTGGCCGACGCCCTGCGCAGCGGCCACCTGGGGGGCGCCGCCACCGACGTGCTGACCCAGGAACCACCGAAGGACGGCAACCCGCTGCTGGCGGTGGACATCCCGCGCCTGATCGTCACCCCGCACAACGCCTGGGGCAGCCGCGAGGCACGCCAGCGCATGGTGGAGCAGATGACCGAGAACACCGAGGCCTGGCTGGCGGGCACCCCGTGCCGTACGGTCGTCTAGGGCGGGTGAGTTTCTGGTAAAGTTCGCCGCTTTTATCAGGACCGCCCCATGGACCCGCGCAGCGAAGTCGTGCTTCGACAGGCCGAACTGTTCCAGGGCCCGCTGCTGGCAGCGGGTCTTCCCGCCGACGACCTGCTCGGCACCCTGCCCCAGGCCCGGGGCTGGAGCTGGCACGCGGGCGAGCACGCCAGCCTGGAAGCCCGCTTCGCCGGCCGCACCACCTTCGGGGTACAGGCGCCGGACGAGCCCTTCGAACAAGCCCTGCTGTTCCTGCCCAAGTCCCGCGAACTGACCGATTACCTGCTGGCCGCCCTGGCCGCCCGCCTGCCCGGCCGTCACCTGTTCCTGGTGGGCGAGAAGCGCGGCGGCATCGAGCGTGCCGCCAAGCAGCTGGCCGCCTTCGGCACCCCGCGCAAGCTGGACAGCGCGCGCCATTGCCAGCTGTGGCAGGTGCGCGTCGACCAGGCCCCCGAACGCCCCGACCTGGACAGCCTGGCCCAGCGCTACAGCCTGGAGCTGCCCGATGGGCCGCTGCAGGTGGTCAGCCTGCCCGGCGTGTTCAGCCACGGTCGCCTGGACCGGGGCACCGCCCTGCTGCTGCCGCACCTCGACGACCTGCCCGTCGGCCCGGTGCTGGATTTCGGCTGTGGGGCCGGCGTCATCGGCGCCAGCCTCAAGCGCCGCTACCCGGCCAGCGAACTGCTGCTGCTGGACGTGGACGCCTTCGCCGTCGCCAGCAGCCGCCTGACCCTGGCCGCCAACGGCCTCGCTGCCGAAGTGATCGCCGGCGACGGCATCCACGCCGCGCCCAAGGGGCTGGCCGTCATCGTCAGCAACCCGCCCTTCCACCAGGGCGTGCACACCGACTACCAGGCCAGCGAAACCCTGCTGCGGGCCGCCGGCCAGCACCTGCGCCCAGGCGGCGAGCTGCGCCTGGTGGCCAACAGCTTCCTACGCTATCCGCCCCTCATCGAACAGGCACTCGGCAATTGCCAGACCCTGGCGGAGGGAGACGGCTTCCGCGTCTACCGTGCCCGCCGCTGAGCGGCGGGCGTTCCTGCATCTACCCACGACGAGCGGCCCCGGCCGCCGCGCCCATCCGGCATGAGACCGGACCCCTGGAGTTCTACCTTGACCGACCACACTGCCAACCCGCCGGCCGCCCAAGGCCTGCACCGGGCGCTGAAGCCCCGTCACCTGAACATGATCGCCATCGGCGGCTCCATCGGCACCGGCCTGTTCGTCGCCTCCGGCGCCACCGTCGCCACGGCCGGCCCCGGCGGCGCCCTGCTGGCCTACGCCCTGATCGGCCTGATGGTCTACTTCCTCATGACCAGCCTGGGGGAAATGGCCGCCTACATGCCGGTTTCCGGCTCGTTCAGCACCTATGGCAGCCGGTTCGTCGACGATGGCTTCGGTTTCGCCCTGGGCTGGAACTACTGGTACAACTGGGCGGTGACCATCGCCGCCGAACTGGTGGCGGCCCAATTGATCATGAATTTCTGGTTCCCGGACGTGCCCGGCATCTACTGGAGCGGGCTGTTCCTGGCGCTGATGTTCGCGCTGAACGTGGTCTCGGTTAAGGGCTTCGGCGAGAGCGAGTTCTGGTTCGCGCTGATCAAGGTGGTGACGGTGGTGATCTTCATCGGCGTCGGCCTGGCCACCATCTTCGGCCTGATGAGCGGCATGCAGTCCCCGGGCTTCAGCAACTTCACCCAGGGCGACGCACCCTTCGTCGGCGGCCTGCAGGCTATGGTCGGCGTGGCGATGATCGCCGGCTTCTCGTTCCAGGGCACCGAGCTGATCGGCATCGCCGCCGGCGAATCGGAGAACCCGCGCAAGAACATCCCCATCGCCATCCGCCAGGTGTTCTGGCGAATCCTGATGTTCTACATCCTGGCGATCTTCGTGATCGGCATGCTGATCCCCTACACCGAGCCCAGTCTGCTGCAGAACGAGGCCAGCGACATCAGCGTGTCGCCCTTCACCCTGCTGTTCGAGCGGGCCGGCTTCGCTGCCGCCGCCAGCGTGATGAACGCGGTGATCCTCACGGCCATCCTCTCGGCGGGCAACTCGGGCATGTACGCCTCGACGCGGATGCTCTACACCCTGGCCCTCCAGGGCAAGGCGCCGAAGCTGTTCGCCCGCCTTTCCGACAGCGGCGTGCCGCGCAATGCGCTGTACGCCACCACCCTGGTGGGCGCGCTGTGCTTCTTCACCTCCATCGTCGGCGACAGCACCCTCTACACCTGGCTGCTGAACACCTCCGGCATGTGCGGCTTCATCGCCTGGCTGGGCATCGCCGTCTCCCACTACCGCTTCCGCAAGGGCTACCTGCTGCAGGGCGGTCGCCTGGAAGACCTGCCCTACCGCGCCAAGCTGTTCCCCTTCGGCCCGCTGTTCGCCTTCGCCCTGTGCCTGGCGATCACCCTCGGGCAGAACTACGAGGCGCTGGTGGGCGAGCAGATCAACTGGGTGGGCCTGGCGGCCACCTACATCAGCCTGCCGCTGTTCCTGGTGATCTGGCTGGGCTACCGCCTGCGCAAGGGCAGCCGCTTCGTGCGCTACGCCGAGATGGACGTACGCCCCACCCTCGACTGACCCGGCGGCGGGCTTGCCCATCGAGCCCGCCTTGTGCAAAATGCGCCCCGTCCTAGGGGAGTAGTCTCCCGCGAGCGCCCTGCTCGCCCGGTCCGCGTCAACACACTTGGTCCACAGACCATGGCGCGGACGACCCCGAGCCTGCACAGACAGGCCAGCGGTTTGACAAGACCTATGACACACACAACCTGACCCGGGGCGGGCAGATTGCGTGTGTCATGGTGATTAGTCGACCCGCCCCCCGTAGGAACCCTGATGCTGGAATCCCTGTTCGTCCCCACCCTGATCGTTGCCCTGGCCGAGATCGGCGACAAGACGCAATTGCTCGCCCTGCTCCTGGCTGCGCGCTTCCGCAAACCCTGGCCGATCATCTGGGGCATCATCGCCGCCACCCTGGCCAACCACTTCGCGGCCGGTGCGGTGGGCAGTTGGGTCGCCGGCTTCTTCTCTCCCGCCACCCTGGGCTGGATCCTCGCCGCCTCCTTCGCCGCCGTGGCCCTGTGGACCCTGGTGCCGGACAAGCTGGACGACGACGAAGCCTCCGGCCTGAAGAAATACGGCCCCTTCCTCACCACGCTGATCGCCTTCTTCCTCGCCGAGATGGGCGACAAGACCCAGGTCGCCACCGTGATGCTGGCCGCCCAGTACCCGCACTTCGTGCTGGTGGTCGCCGGTACCACCCTGGGCATGCTGATCGCCAACGTCCCCGTGGTGCTGGCCGGTAACTTCGCCGCTGATCGCCTGCCCCTGGCCCTGATCCGTCGCCTCGCGGCCGTCGCTTTCGGCGTCCTCGCCGTCTACGCCGCGTGGCAGGCCTGGATGCTGACCACCGCCAGCTGATTCGCCACTTGGCTGACGCCGGAACGCCGGCGTTTCGGCCAATGGCAGGCGGTTGGCAACTGGTAGATTCCCGCCGATCTGCAGAACCGGCGAAGGAGACAGCGGATGTCGAGCGAAGACCTGAAACGCGTCGTGCGCCAGCACATCGACCTCACCTGGAACAAGGGCCGTCTGGCACTGGCCGAGCAGTTGCAAAGCAAGGACTTCCTCTACAAGAGCTCCTTCCTCGGGCAGACGCTGGACAGCGCCGGCTACGCCGGGATGGTGCAGGAGATCCGCGAGGCCATGCCCGACCTGGAAGTGGTGGTGGAGGAATGCATCGCCGAAGGCCACAAGGTGTTCACCTGGAGCACCCTGATCGGCAGCATCCAGAAGCCCGCCCTGGGCTACCCGCCCAGCGACCGGGTGCTGAGCATCTCGGCCATGGCGTTCTGGACCCTCAACAGCCTGGGGGAGGTGCAGGAGCTGTGCACCATGTTCGACATGGAAAGCTTCCGCGCCCAGCTGGGGTTGGCCAGCCGCGCGTACGCGGAAAAAGCGCTGCCCTGAGGCAATGGGAACCGCCGGCTCGACGAGCCGGCGGTATCGATGGAGCGGTCAGCCGCCCTTGGCCTGCTTGTAGAAGGGCATGACCTTCGGAATCGCCGCCTGCAGGGAAGCGATCCGCGAGCTGGACGAGGGGTGGGTGCTCATGAACTCCGGCGGAGCCCCTTCGCTGGCCTTGCTCATCTTCTGCCACAGGCTGATGGTCGCGTTGGGGTTGTAGCCGGCGCGGGCAGACAGCTCGAGGCCGATCAGGTCGGCCTCGTTCTCGTTGGCGCGGCTGTTGGGCAGCGTCATCAGGTATTTCACGCCGACGTTGGCCAGTTGCAGGTTTTCGTTGCTCACCCCCAGCAGCGAACCCAGCTGGGTCCCCATCTGTAAGGGATAGGCCTTGGACAAGGCTTCGCGACCGTGCTCGCGCAGGGCGTGGGCGATCTCGTGGCCCATCACCGCTGCCAGCTCGTCGTCGGTGAGTTTGAGCTGATCGATCAGCCCGCTGTAGACGATGATCTTGCCGCCCGGGCCGCAGTTGGCGTTCAGCTCGTCGCTGTCGATCACGTTGGCGTCCCAGGCCCATTGGGCCGCGTCGGGACGGAACACGGACACCTGTCCGATCAGCCGCTTGGCAATGGCCGAGACGCGCTTGGCGTTGGCGCTGCTCTTGTCCAGCACGCCGGCCTGGGAGGCCTCGTTCAGGGTCTCCTGATAGGACTGGGCGTACATCTGGTTCACCTGCTGCTCGGACAGCATGCTGAACATGTACTGCTTGCGCTCGACACCGACGGCGCCGCCGCTGGTGGTATTCACGGCCTGGCATCCTGCCAGAAGGACGGACAGCGCGAGGCTGCCGAGGAAAAGGGGCTTGGCCACTTGTCATTCTCCTGCTTGAACTGCGCGGTACTGTAAGGACCGGACCGATACCAGGCAACCAGGAAGCGGACTAGTGGCCAGGTGACTATCTTTTGTTGTGACAACGGGCTCATGCTCCCGCCCGGTCCGGCCGATAAACCCAGCGCTGGCTGAATAAAGACGCGAACGGAGTTCCCATGAAATTCAGATCGATCCAGTTTTCGGTAGCCATCCTGGCCGGCGCCAGCGTGCTCGCCGTGGTAGTCGCCCTGGTGCTCTACGCCCTCTTCGCCGGCGCCCGGACCCAGGAGCTGGTGCAGTCCCGGACCGAAACACTGCTGGAGCAGGCCATCGCCGAGCGCCTGCAGTCGCTGGCCGCCGCCCAGGTCTCGGACATCCAGCGCGAGTTGGCCGCGCCCATGAGCATCGCCGCCACCGTCGCCCAGACCAACGCCCTGCTGGGGCAGACCGCCGAGGACGGCAGCCCGGCGCTCAGTGCCTCCCGCAAGGAGCTGCTCAACCTGCTGCGCCACCTGCTGTCGAACAATCCCAAGCTGATCGACCTCTATGTCGGCTGGCAACCCAACGCCTTCGGCAACGACGCCGACAACATCGGCACCCCCGGTCACGACGAAGCAGGCCGCTTCATGCCCTGGTTCTACCGCGACGGCAACGCCCTCAAGGTCGAACCGCTGGGCGCCACCCTGGAAAGCGAGAAGCTCCTGCCCACCGGCGTGCGCGAGGGCCAGTACTACCTGTGCCCGCGCGAGACCCTCAAGCCCTGCGTGGTGGACCCGGCCCCCTACGAGTTCGCCGGCAAGATGGTGATGCTCTCCAGCTTCAACGCGCCGATCCTGGTCAACGGCCAGTTCAAGGGCGCAGTGGGTGCGGACCTGTCCCTGGACTTCATCCAGCAACTGCTGGTCGAGGCCAACAAGAAGCTCTACAACGGTGCCGGCGAGCTGGCCCTGCTGGCCAACAACAAGCGCCTGGTGGCCTACACCGCCAACGCCGCCAAGCTGGGCGAGCCGGCCGACCAGGTGCTGGGCAGCGTGATCGCCGACAACCTGCGCAACCTCAGCGGTGACCAGCCGGCCTACGAGATCGACCGCCAGAACGGCCGTATCTTCCTGCTGGTGCCGTTCAAGGTCGCCGGCACCGATTCGCGCTGGATGCTCAGCCTCAACCTGCCGCTGGAAACGGTGATGGCCGACCTGCAAAAGCTCGAAGGCGACCTCACTGCCCAGCGCGACAGCGACATCCTCGGCATGAGCCTGGTGGGCCTGCTGATCGCCGCCCTGGGCCTGGTGATCATCTGGTTCGTCGGCTACGGCATCGCCAGCCCGCTGCGGCAGATGGTGGCCATGCTCGACGACATCGCCAAGGGCGAGGGCGACCTCACCCGCCGCCTGCATTCCGACCGCGCCGACGAACTGGGCGCCATCGCCAACGGCTTCAACACCTTCCTCGCCAAGCTGCAGGCGATGATCAGCCAGGTGGTGACCTCGGTGCAGAAGGTCAGCGACTCCTCCGAGCACACCGCCGACATCGCCATCCGCACCAACCAGGGCGTGCAGAAGCAGCTGGCCGAGATCGAGCTGGTGGCCACCGCCGTCCACGAGATGACCGCCACCGCCCAGGACGTGGCGCGCAACGCCACCCTGGCCGCCGAGGCAGCCAACAACGCCGACCAGGCCGCCAACGACGGCAAGCGCATCGTCCAGAGCACCACCGGCGCCATCAGCGCCCTGGCCGAGGAGATCGCCCGCGCCGTGGGCGTGGTGCAGAACCTGGCCAAGGACAGCGAGAACATCAACGCCATCCTGGTGGCCATCCGCGGCATCGCCGAGCAGACCAACCTGCTGGCCCTCAACGCCGCCATCGAGGCCGCCCGCGCCGGCGAGCAGGGCCGCGGCTTCGCCGTGGTGGCCGACGAGGTGCGCAACCTGGCGCAGAAGACCCAGCAGGCCACCGAGGAAATCCAGACCATGATCCAGCAGCTCCAGCAGGGGACGCGCGACGTGGTGCGGGTCATGCAGGACAGCCAGACCAAGACCGACACCAGCGTGCAGTCCGCCAGCGAGGCGGCCCAGGCGCTGGAGTCCATCACCCAGGCGGTGTCGGTGATCAACGACATGAACACCCAGATCGCCAGCGCTGCCGAAGAGCAGAGCGCCGTGGCCGAGGACATCAACCGCAACGTCACCAACATCGGCCAGGTGGCCAACGAGGTGGCCGGCGGTGCCGACGAAGCCTCTGCCGCCAGCGCCGAGCTGACCAAGCTGGCCGAGCAGCAGCGCCGGCTGATCAACCAGTTCAAGGTCTGACCCACGTCACCTCCCCGGCCCACAGGGCCGGGGAGGTTTCCGGAAGATGAACGGCCCGGCACTTCGTCGGAAACGCCCCGCCCCCGCACCGCCCCTCCGTTAGACTCGCCGCCGTTTTCGTGGCCCGCCCCGGGCCCGCTGGTCGTAGTCGCAGGCTGTGCCTGCCGCGGAGTTGATGATGTCCCTGCAGGCACTCTGGTCCCTCTACCAGGCCCACCCGCACCAGGCGGTCAACGGCCTGGCCCTGTTCTTCGCCGTCATCGGCAGCTGGCTGCTCATGGCCACCCGGCTGCGCGAGCAACGCGCCTCGGCCCGCCTGGTGGTGGAGAGCGATCTGGAAGAACTGGAGCAGGACGCCCCAGTCGACGAACGCAGCCAGAAGATCAACCGCTTCTTCTACACCTTCGGCAGCTTCACCCTGGCCGTGGCCCTCGGCGTGTCCTGGGCCAGCACCCAGCTCTGACCGCGCAGCCCGCTGCAGAACGAAAAACGGCGACCCGAGGGTCGCCGTTTTGCTGTGGCCTGTTCGCCCTCAGAGCGGCAGGCCCGCCTGGGTACGGTACTGGTTGCGCACCGGGTTGGCGTACTGCAGCACCAGCCACGGGCGGTGCGCCTCGGGGCAGGCGTTCAGGCGGCGCTGCCACTCGGCCCGCGCACGGGCAATCTCCTCGGCCCCGAACAGGCTTTCCAGCGCCGGCACGGCCAGTGCCTCGTCGCGTCCTTCCCACATCGCGTAGGCCAGGTAGTGCACCGGGAACAGCCGGTAGCCGGTGAGGATGCGCCGGTCCATCTCCGCCGCCAGCTGCTTGGCATCCACCGCCTCGTCGACGATCTCGCCACCGAAGGCCACGTGCACCCGGCCCTTGTAGCCGGTGATGCCGAGGGCAATGCTCGCGTCATCCTCGCCCGGCGCCTTCTCGTAGCCGCCGGTGGTGGCGCGGATGTACAGCTCGCGGGCCTTCGCCTGGTCGCAGGGGTCGTATTCGTAGCTGATGGACACCGGGACGATGTGCAGGTCGCGGACCACGTCGGCGAACGCCTCGTCCTTGCGGCTCATGTGGAACATCTTGAGGATCGCCGAATCGGTGCGGTCATCCCCATCCTTGGCGCGGCCCTCCGCCTGGGCGATCCAGATCGACTGGCCGTCCTCGCGGATCGAATGGTTGATGTAGGCGGACAGCAACTGGTAGGCCGCCAGCTTCTCGCGGCGCCCGGCCAGGTTGCGGTGCACGATGAAGCTCTTGTTCAGGCGCATCAGGTCGCTGACGAAGGGCTTCTGCAGCAGGTTGTCGCCGATGGCGATGCGCGGCGTGGGGATGCCGGCGTGGTAGACCGCGTAGTTGACGAAGGCCGGGTCCATCACGATGTCGCGGTGGTTGGCGACGAACAGGTAGGCCCCGCCGGGCTTGAGCCGGTCCACCCCGGAGTAGGTGACGCCGTCGGTGGCACGCTCGATGGTGGTGTCCACGTAGGGCTCGATCTTGTCCTGCAGCGCATGCACGGACTCGATGCCCTGGAACTCACGGCGCAGCCGATGGGCTATAACAGGCCTCAGCAGCCAGCCCAGCGGACCCGCCAGCCGGGGGAAGCGGTAGCGGGTGAGCGTCCCGATGAAGGCCGGGTCGGCGAACAGGCGTGCCAGAACCGCGGGCACCTCGGCGTCGTCATAGGGTCGGATGGCTTCGAATTCGCCCATCGTGTTCTCTTGTTCTGCTGCGGCTGTGGATAAGGACGTGCCCCGCAATCCGGGGCCAGAAGTAGACCGGCGATTATACCTTCAAGTCACAGGGGAATATGGCGACATGCTGGAGACACAAGCGTACGACTGCCCATATTGCGGCGAAGCGGTGGACACCCTGCTCGACCTGTCCGGCGGCGACCAGCAGTACATCGAGGACTGCCCGGTGTGCTGCCGGCCGATCGTCTTCGACCTGCGCACCGACGGGCTCAACTGGAGCCTGGACGTGCGCAGGGAGGACGAGTGATGCAGCGCATCTACGAGCCCCGCGACCTGATCGAGGCCCAGCTGCTGCTGGGCATGCTCGCCAGCGAGGGCATCACCGCCCACCTGGCCGGTGCCCACCTGCTCGGCGGCGTTGGCGAACTGCCCGGTGCCGGGCTGCTGGGGCTGATGGTGGACGAGGCGGATGCCGAACAGGCACGGTGCCTGATCGCCACGTACAATGCCGCCTCGCCCGTGCCCGGGGACGAGCCGGAAGGCTGCCCCGGCACCCTGTTGTGCTGAACCGAGAAGCCCATGTCCGGACGTTTCGCCCTGTTCCGCTGGTCCCCCGACTTCGCCGCCCTGCCCGGCTTCCCCGCCGACCAGCGCCCGCACTGGAACCTCGCGCCGAACATGCAGGTGCTGATGCTGCGCCAGCAGGACGGCATCCAGCGGCTGGATCTGGCCCGCTGGGGCCTGACCCCGGCCTGGCTGACCGACCTGTCGCGCACCCCCGCCCACGCCCGGGCCGAGACGGTGGCCGAACAGCCGATGTTCCGCGACGCCCTGCGCCGCCGCCGCTGCCTGGTACCGGCCAACGGCTTCTATGAATGGCGCGGGGTGCGCAAGCGGCCCTACTGGGTCAGCGGCGAGACCTCCCTGCTGCATTTCGCCGCACTCTGGGAGCCTTTCCCGGTCGGCGACACCGAGTACCTCAGCCTGGCCCTGATCACCCGCCCGGCCGCGGACCTGCGCCGCCCCCTGGTGCTGGACGCCGACGGCCAGCGCGCCTGGCTGGACGCCGACACCCCACAGGAAAGAATCCACGCCCTGCTCGACGGCCCTACCCCGCCCCTGCGCGAACGCGCCCTGGCCACCCTGGTCAACGACCCGAAGCTGGATGGACCCGAGTGCCTGACCCCGGCCTAGGGCGAATCGCAGGCACAAAAAACCCGGCTCAAGGCCGGGTTTTTCGTCATCGACTGGCTTACTGCAGCAGCAGTTGGCCGATGGTCGGGTCCTTGAAGGCGCGGGTCAGCGCATCGCTCAGGACATTGCTCACCAGCTTGGTGTTGGTCTCCTGGTTCGGCGCGGTGCCGAAGCGCTGGTTCAGCGAAGCACCGTAGCGGCCGCTATAGCGGCGGGTGGCGTTCTGCACGTCGACGCGGAAGGTGGCGCTGATGTCCGCCTCGGTCACGTACATGCCTTCCTTCGGCGACTGGTACTTCAGCTCGGCCAGGGTCAGGGTCAGCTGGGGAGCGTTGTAGGCGTTGGGCGACGGGGTGAAGCCCAGCAGACGCACGGCGGCCTCGGCTTCGGCCTGCAGGCGCGGCAGGATGTCCTGGCCCTGCACGGTCACGTTGCTGGTGTCGGCGTACAGGCCGCCACGGGTGCCCAGCACCGGGGAAGGACGACCATCGGCGACCCGCACCACCACCGGCTGGCCCTGGCCGACCGGAGTCAGCGGGCCGGTGAGCTTGGGTTGCGGGCTGAGTTGTTGCGGGCTGAGGGCACAGCCGACCAGGGTCAGGCTGAGGGCGGCCAGCAGGCCGAGCAACGCGCGGTTCAGCATGCTTGATTCTCCAGGTTCGGAAACGAAAGGCCGGCAGTATAAGCGAGCCGGCGGGCCCGCCGACAGAGCACACGCCGATGGCGTTCTGACAGCGCCCGGGGCCGCTCGGTTCCTGTCATGACCCTGTCACGCCCTGATGGGATAACGGTGCCGAACCCAAGGAGAGCCCGACGATGATGTCCCTCTGGTCCCTGCTGGCCCCCCGTGCCCAACCCCGCCACTTCGCCCTACTGGACGAGGCCGGTATCTGCCGCGGCCTGCACCAGGCCACCCAGGCCCCGGCACGCGGTCACTGGGTCGAGGTGGACGAGCCCTCCCCGTCCTGGATCGGCCAGCCCCTGCCGGTGCGTGCACGCCTCTCCCAGGCCACTCGGGACGCCCGCAGGCCCCGCGCGTTGGCGGCCTGACCGATGGATGAATAAAAGTCACGGGAAACGCTCAACACGCCCGCTTTCTCCGCTACAATCGCCCCCCGATTATAAGGTCGACTCCTGATCGGGCCCCGCAACACCCGCCGCGCCTCGCGCCGGCACTTCACACAGCCCCACAGAGAGCCGCCCACTATTCGCGCTGCCAACTACTGGCCTGCTGCTGTTTCCGCCCGATATGCAAACGCTTTTGCATGGACGTAGCGTGTCATCGCGCGATGGAAGCGGCCTGCCTCCAGGCAGGCGATTCTTTTGAGGTTCACGTCTCCAAAAGAGCGTGAGATGACGGTTTTTCACTACTTCACGAGAGAGTGGCGAGCAATGGCGCAAAACGAGAACGAAGCAGTGGACGTGTTGCTGGTCGGGGCCGGCATCATGAGCGCCACCCTGGCGACACTGCTGAAGGAACTCGATCCGGGCATCAAGCTGGAAATCGCGGAACTCCGCGAATCCGGTGCCGTGGAGAGCTCCAACCCGTGGAACAACGCCGGTACCGGCCATGCCGGGCTGTGCGAACTGAACTACACCCCCCAGGCAGCCGACGGCTCCATCGACATCAAGAAAGCGGTGCTCATCAACACCCAGTTCGAAGTGTCCAAGCAGTTCTGGGCCTACATGAGCGGGAAGCCGGCCTTCGGCAGCGCCCGTGACTTCATCAACCCGGTTCCGCACCTGTCCTTCGTGCGCGGCAAGGACATCCCGTTCCTGCGCAAGCGCTTCGAGGTGATCAGCCAGCACCACGCCTTCTCGCACATGGAGTATTCCGAAGAGCGCGAGACCCTGGCCAAGTGGATGCCGCTGATGATGCAGGCCCGCCCGGCCGACGAAGCCGTGGCCGCGACCCGTGCCGAAAACGGCACCGACGTGAACTTCGGCGCCCTGACCAACAAGCTGCTGGCCTACCTGACCACCCTCCCGGGTACTGCGGTCAGCTACTTCCAGAAGGTCACCGGCCTGAAGCGCACCGACAGCGGCTGGTCGGTCAGCATCCGCAACACCCAGAACGGCAGCACCCGTGAGGTGTCCGCACGCTTCGTCTTCCTCGGCGCCGGTGGCGGCGCCCTGCCGCTCCTGCAGATGTCCGGCATTCCGGAAGGCAAGGGCTTCGGCGGCTTCCCGGTCAGCGGCCAGTGGCTGCGCTGCGACAACCCCGAGGTGGTCAAGCGCCACCAGGCCAAGGTCTACAGCCAGGCCGAAGTGGGTGCCCCGCCGATGTCCGTGCCGCACCTGGACACCCGCGTGGTGGATGGCAAGAAATCCCTGCTGTTCGGGCCCTACGCCGGCTTCACCACCAAGTTCCTCAAGCATGGATCCTTCCTCGACCTGCCGCTCTCGGTACGTCCCGGCAACCTCGGCCCGATGCTGGCCGTGGCCCGCGACAACATGGACCTGACCCGCTACCTGATCAAGGAAGTGATGCAGTCCCAGGAGCAGCGCCTGGACGCCCTGCGCAAGTTCTACCCGGACCTGGATCCGGCGGACTGGCGCCTGGAGATCGCCGGCCAGCGCGTGCAGATCATCAAGAAGGACGCCAAGAAAGGCGGCATCCTGCAGTTCGGCACCGAGCTGGTCTCGGCCGAGGACGGCAGCATCGCCGCCCTGCTGGGCGCTTCCCCGGGGGCTTCGGTCACTGTGTCGATCATGCTCAACCTGATCGAACGCTGCTTCGGCGAACAGGCCCGCTCTGCCGAGTGGAGCAGCAAGCTGAAGGAGATCTTCCCGGCCCGTGAAAAGGCGCTGCAGGACGACGCCGAACTGTACCGGCAGATCAGCCGCCAGTCCGACGCCCGCCTCGGCCTGATCGACGCCCAGGCACCGGAAGCCACCGCCTCCGCCGGCTGAGCCGGGTGCCAATGAAAAAACCGCCCTTTATGGGCGGTTTTTTCATTGCGTCTCTGCCGGATTTTTCCCCTCAAGAAGGGCACGTACCCGAAGCGTACTCAAGACCAGTACGTGGCTCAGATGGTGGGGCGGCTAAACCTGCCCCTTCAGGAGGCCGAGCGGAGTCGTCGTGGAAGGGGCTGAGCGACATGGATGTCGCGAGAGCGCTGCCGGGCCAGGGATGGCCCGTCAGCGCGTGCCCCTGGAACGACGATGAAACGAGGGAAGTCCCGCGCAGCGGGACCCGTATGCAGGGGCGAGCCCTTTTGGTTACTTTTCTGGCGATTGAGAAAAGTGACTCGCCCGGCAAGGCGAAACAGGTGACATCACCAAAGCTCGCTAACCGACTTAGCCCCAAGCGCACCACACCAAAAACCGCCTTCCACCTCACCATGCCAACGCACTTTCCTCACTCTTCCAGAACAGCCACCGCCGCCGCTCCCGGTGATTGCCGGTGCCGATCTGCCACGCCGGGCGTCCGGCTTCCAGGTCGATGATCGACACCACCCCCGCGTAGCTGGCCGCCACCAGGGTGCGGCCGTCGGCGGACAGGTCCATGGCGCTCAGGGTCGAGCCCAGGTAGTGCTGCCACACCGCATTGCCCGACGCATCCACGCAGCGCAGGTAGCCATAGGCATCGCCGAGGACAAAGCGGCCGCCCATGGACACCCCGGCATACACCCGCGCGCCTGGTTCGATCAGGGTCACGCCCTCGACGTCCTCGTAGTAGTCGGAATCCAGGCCCGGCGCGCGCGCCAGGTCCACGGCGATGGTGCCGCCGTTGTAGAAGTGGCAGGCATTGAAGGCCACGCTGCGGCCATCGCCGCTGAACAGCGCGAAATGCGGGTACTCGCCGTGGGGGCCGATCTGGGCGACGGGGTTCAGCTCGCCGTCGAACAGCTGGTGCCGCCCGTCCTGCGCGCCGAAGGCGATCCAGCGGCCATCCGCCGACACCGCGCCGTGCTCCATGGACAGGCCGGTGCCCTGGGGCTCGTCCGGCTCGGCGGACTCCAGCAGCATGGCGTTGTCCGGGTACAGCCGCCGAGCACCGTCGGCCGCCAGCACGAAGATGCCGTCGGCACTGACCAGCAACACGCGCCGGCCATCCGGGAACGGCTGCAGGCGCGTCGGCCGGGGGAAGCCCTCGATGGGCTGCAGCGCCACGCCCTCCGGGGCGTCCTCGGTGCCACGGGGCCAGGCGCAGCGCAGCACCTCGGCCCCCTCCCAGCCCTCACGCACCACCACGCCGGCGGCATCGGCGGTGGCGTAGAACCGGCGGTTCGGGCAGGCACCGAAGTACTCCAGCCCCGGCAACTCCTCCACCCGGTCGGCATGGATGCGCACCACCCGGCCGGCTTCCCAGGTGGCGCCGATGCGGGCGAGCACCGAACCGTCGTCCAGCAGCGCCAACTGGGCGATGCACTGGCCTTCCTCGTTGACGTGCCCGAACAGCGGCTCGTGGGCCGGCGGCCAGGCGTCGCGCAGTGCCTCCACCTGCCCATTGCGGTTGGCGTCGCGCAACGCTTCCAGCAGGTGCGGCACCAGCACCTCGCGCCCCTCGGCGCTGGGCTCCTTGCCGGCGTTGTCCCAGCCGTCGCGCAGGCCACGCTCCACATAGGCGTTGATCGCCTGGGCGTAGGCGAGGGTCTGTTGCTGCCACTGGCGCTGGGCGTCGTCCCTGGTCATGGTTCACTCCATTCGGTTCGGGGGTTCGTGTGCTGGGTCACGGTTTTTCCGCGGCCCATATATGCAGAAACCCGCACGAGGGCGGGTTTCCGGTGGACAGGTCGTAGCGCGTCAGCCACGGGCCGCCTGGACGGCTTCGATGTAGGGCTCGGCCTGGCGCTGGTCGCGGATCAGCGCGATGAAGTCCTGGCCCTGGGCGTCGCGGGCATCGAGGTCCAGGCCCGCTTCGCGGAAGAAGCCGAGGAAGCGCTCGAAGTCGTCGATGCGCAGGCCACGGTAGGCCTTGACCAGCTTGTGCAGGGAGGACGGGGTGCCGTCGGCGGGCTCGAAGTCGAGGAACAGCTTGATCGCGTCGTCGCTCATCTCTTCGCCAATCACCTGCTTCTTGTCTTTGCGCATCGTTCGCTCTCTCTGGCCGCACGTTGGGGGCCGGCAGTGTACCCCCGGGCCGGGCCGGGGCTCAACGCACCCGCACCGGCCCCAGGTGCAGGTCGGCCCACACGTGGCCGTTGGGGTAGCTGAGGAACTGGCAGTAGATCGGCCCGCCGTTGCGCAGCAGGTCGAGCACCAGGCGGTACTGGGACAGCGGGTAGTTCAACGTGAGGGTGCGCGACTCGGCGTCGTAGGCGGCCTTCTTCAGGCTCTTGCCGTCCGCCTCGAAGTGGATCAGCACCGTGCTCAGGTCACCGGGCTTGGCCGCCTTGCTCACCGGTTTGGCGCGCAGCTTGACCAGGGTCGGCGTGGTGATCGGGATCGGCTGCTGGCTGGACTGGCGCTGGTTGCCGAGGGTGACGCTGAAGTCCACCACCTGCAGCAACACCTGCTGGTCCGGCTGTTCGCTGCGCAGGCCGGCATCGTCGGGCGGCAGGAAGGCGGCGTGGGGCGGGGCGGCGGGAGCGGTCGGAGCCGGCGCGGCGGCCAGCGGCAGGCTGGTCAGCAGCAGCAGGGCACAGGCAAAGCGGGTACGGCGAGACATCGGCAACTCCCGGCTGGGTCAAGCGGGGCACTCTAGGGGCTGTCGCTTCCCTGACGCAAGCCGTCCGATCAACACCGCTCAGTGCTGACCGCCCTATAATCCGGCCTTCAGCCAAGGAGCCGCCATGACGCCCAACGTGCCGCTGTTCGCCGCCCTGCGCCAGACCCTGCGTGCGGGCTATTCGTGGGAGCGCCTGCGTGGCGACCTCGGCGCCGGGGTCACCGTCGGCATCATCGCCATCCCCCTGGCCATGGCGCTGGCCATCGCCGTGGGCGTGGCGCCGCAACACGGGCTCTACACCGTGCTGGTGGCGGCGCCGCTGATCGCCCTCACCGGCGGCTCGCGCTTCAACATCTCCGGCCCCACCGCCGCCTTCGTGGTGATCCTGCTGCCGATCACCCAGCAGCACGGTCTCGGCGGCCTGCTGCTGTGCACGCTGATGGCCGGGTTGATCCTCCTGGCCATGGGCCTGGGCCGACTCGGGCGGCTGATCCAGTTCATCCCCTATCCGGTGATCCTCGGCTTCACCGCCGGCATCGGCATCGTCATCGCCACCCTGCAGGTGAAGGACCTGTTCGGCCTGAGCCTGCCGCACACGCCACAGCACTACCTGGAGCAGGTGGAGCTGCTGGCCCTGGCACTGCCCGACGCGCACCTGGGCGACACCCTGGTGGCAATGGTGTGCCTGGCGGTGCTGCTGGTCTGGCCGCGCTTCGTGCCCAAGGTACCGGGGCACCTGGTGGCCCTGGCGGTGGGCGCCCTGCTGGGCCTGCTGCTGGAGGCCGTCGGCCTGCCGGTGGCGACCCTGGGCGAGCGCTTCAGCTACACCCTGGACGGCGTGAGCCACCCCGGCATCCCGCCCTTCCTGCCGGACTTCGCCTGGCCGTGGAACCTGCCCGGTGCCGATGGCCAGCCGCTGCGGCTGTCCTTCGAGCTGATCCGCCAGCTGCTCGCGCCGGCCTTCGCCATCGCCATGCTCGGCGCCATCGAGTCCCTGCTCTGCGCCGTGGTGGCCGACGGCATGGCCGGCACTCGCCACGACCCCAACGCCGAACTGGTCGGCCAGGGCCTGGGCAACCTGGTGGCGCCGCTGTTCGGTGGCATCACCGCCACCGCCGCCATCGCCCGCACGGCGGCCAACGTCCGCGCTGGGGCCTTCTCGCCCCTGGCGGCCATCATCCACGCCGGGGTGGTGCTGACCGCCATGCTGCTGCTCGCCCCGCTGTTCAGCTACCTGCCGATGGCGGCCCTGGCCGCGCTGCTGGTGATGGTGGCGTGGAACATGAGCGAGGCACGCCATGTGCTGCACACCCTGCGCATCGCCCCACGCAACGACGTGTTGGTGCTACTGGTGTGCCTGGTGCTGACGGTGCTGTTCGACATGGTGCTGGCGGTGGGCGTCGGCCTGCTGCTGGCGGCGGGCCTGTTCATCAAGCGCATGAGCGAGCTGACCGACACCCAGCCCATGCCCGGCCATGCCCAGCGCGCGCTGGGGGAACTGCCGGCCAGCGTGGTGCCCTACGTGATCAGCGGACCGCTGTTCTTCGGTGCGGCCGACAAGGCACTGAGCGTGCTGCGCATGCTCAACCCGCAGGTGCGTGTGGTGGTGGTGGAGATCAGCGCCGTACCGCTGCTGGACATGACGGCCCTGGCGGCCCTCGAAAGCCTGCTGGAGGACTACCGCCGGCAGGGCATCGGCCTGGTGCTGGTGGGCACCACGCCGCGCGTGCGCCTCAAGCTGCGCCGCGCCGGCATCCGCCGCGAGGAGGGCCGCCTGGCCTATGTGCAGACCCTGGAACAGGCGCGGGCCAAGGCGCTGCGCTGGGTGGGTGAGCCGGCGGGGTGAGTCAGGGGAACTGCGCGCGCATCCAGGCCAGGTAGTCCGCGACACCCGGCTCCCCTTCCCGGGGCGCCCAGGGGGCGAACTCGCCCTCCGCCAGTGCGCGGTAGGGGCCTGCCTTGCATTCGAACAGCAGGCTGTCCGGCTCCAGCACCACCAGGGCGTGGAACTGCCCGGGCGGCAGGTCGACGCCAACGCATTCACCGCCGGCTTCCAGCAGGCGGGTCTCCTGCAGCGCGCCGTCGTCCGTGAACAGCATCAGCCCCAGGCGGCCGCGCAGCACCAGCAAGGTCTCGGCCTTGTCGGCACAGAGGTGGCGATGGGGGGCGATGTAGGTGCCGGGCTGGAGGCCCACCGCCAGGCGGTGGCAGGGCTCCTCCATGGCGTGCAGGTTGTGGTGCTGGCGCAGGCGCGGGCTGGCCGCGGCGCCTGCGGCCAGGCCATCGAACAGCGCCTGGTCGAGGAAGCGTGCAGCCACGAGGGTCACATGCCCTTGACGGCGAAGATGCCGGCGGCGTTGCGCCAGTAGCCCTTGTAGTCCATGCCGTAGCCGAAGATGTAGCGGTCTTCGCAGTCCAGACCCTTGTAGTCGGCCTTCAGGTCCGGGCGGGCCTTGCGGTCGTGGGTCTTGTCCATCAGCACGGCGGTGTGCACGCGTGCGGCACCGGCGTGTTTGCAGAAGTCGATGATGGCGGCGAGGGTGTGCCCCTCGTCGAGGATGTCGTCGATGATCAGCACGTCGCGGTCGATGAAGGAGATTTCCGGCTTGGCCTTCCAGAACAGCTCGCCGCCGCTGGTTTCATTGCGGTAGCGGGTGGCGTGCAGGTAGGACAGCTCCAGGGGGAAGGCCAGCTTGGGCAGCAGCTTGCCGGCGAAGATCAGGCCGCCATTCATCACGCAGAACACCACCGGGTTGCGTTCGGCCAGGTCGACATTGATCGCGGCGGCGACCTGGTCGATGGCGGCCTCGACTTGGGCATCAGTGAACAGGCAATCGGCTTCGGCCATTACCTGGCGGATGTGGGCGAGATCGACGGGCATGGCGAGGGTTCCTCAGGTCGGCTGGTCGGGCCCCGCTTCCGACGGAAGCTGTCCGGGGCGTCAATAAAAAAAGGGCGCAACGTTACCCATCCGCCCTCCTCCCGGCAAGCCCTGCCGGACGAGTGAGCGATGGTGCGCCAAGCGCGCCCGCAGGGGAAGCCCGCGGCCCTGTGACCCATGAGTCATCTCACGACATGGCACGGGCAATGCTTTAATCTATCGCGATTTTTTTGCCAGCCCGCCGGAGTGATTCCACATGCCCATTCGAGAGATCCGCCACCCGCTGATCCGCCACAAGATCGGCCTCATGCGCCGCGCCGACATCAGCACCAAGAACTTCCGCGAACTGGCCCAGGAAATCGGCGCCCTGCTCACCTACGAAGCCACCAACGACCTGCCCCTGGAGAACTACGAGATCCAGGGCTGGGCCGGCCCGGTGCAGGTGGAGAAGATCGCCGGCAAGAAGATCACCGTGGTGCCCATCCTGCGCGCCGGCATCGGCATGCTGGACGGCGTGCTCAGTCTGGTGCCGGGGGCCAAGGTCAGCGCCGTGGGCGTGGCGCGCAACGAGGAAACCCTCGAAGCCCACACCTACCTGGAGAAGCTGGCGCCGGAGATCAACGAGCGCCTGGCGCTGATCATCGACCCGATGCTGGCCACCGGCGGCTCCATGGTCGCCACCATCGACCTGCTCAAGCGTGCCGGCTGCCGGGAAATCCGCGCGATGGTGCTGGTGGCCGCGCCGGAGGGCATCAAGGTGGTCAACGACGCCCATCCGGACGTGATGATCTACACCGCCTCCATCGACCAGAAGCTCAACGAACATGGCTACATCATCCCGGGCCTGGGCGATGCCGGTGACAAGATCTTCGGCACCAAGCAGAAGGACACCTGATCCATGAGCGACGACTACAACGATCCGCTCTGGCGCCAGGTGCTGTCCGGCGCGCAGATGCTCTTCGTGGCCTTCGGCGCCTTGGTGCTGATGCCGCTGATCACCGGCCTGGACCCGAACGTCGCGCTGTTCACCGCCGGCATGGGCACCCTGCTGTTCCAGCTGGTGACCGGGCGCCAGGTGCCGGTGTTCCTGGCATCGAGCTTCGCCTTCATCACCCCCATCATCCTCGCCAAGGGCCAGTTCGGCCTGGCCGCGACCATGGGCGGCGTGGTGGCGGCGGGCTTCGTCTACACCTTCCTGGGCCTGGCGGTGAAGATCAAAGGCACCGGCTTCATCGACCGCCTGCTGCCGCCGGTGGTGATCGGCCCGGTGGTGATCTCCATCGGCCTGGCCATGGCCCCCATCGCCGCCAACATGGCCATGGGCAAGGGCGGTGACGGTACCCAGCTGATCCCCTACGGCACCGCCATGTGGATCTCCATGCCGGCCCTGCTCACCACCCTGATCGTCGCGGTCTTCGGCAAGGGCATCTTCCGCCTGGTGCCGATCATCGCCGGCGTGCTGGTGGGCTTCGTCCTGTCCTTCTGGTTCGGCGTAGTGGACACCGCCAAGATCGCGGCGGCGCCCTGGCTGGAGCTGCCCAACTTCGTCGCCCCCGAGTTCAACTGGCAGGCCATCCTGTTCATCGTGCCGGTGGCCCTGGCCCCGGCGATCGAACACATCGGCGGCGTCATCGCCGTGGGCAGCGTGACCGGCAAGAACTACCTGAAGACCCCGGGCCTGCACCGCACCCTGCTGGGCGACGGCCTGGCCACTTCCGCCGCCGGCCTGTTCGGCGGCCCGCCCAACACCACCTACGCGGAAGTGACCGGCGCGGTGATGCTGACCAAGAACTACAACCCGAAGATCATGACCTGGGCGGCGGTATTCGCCATCGGCCTGGCCTTCATCGGCAAGTTCGGCGCCATCCTGCAGAGCATCCCGGTGCCGGTCATGGGCGGCATCCTCTGCCTGCTGTTCGGCTCCATCGCCGCCGTGGGCCTGAACACCATGATCCGCCACCAGGTGGACCTGGCCGAAGCGCGCAACCTGGTGATCGTCTCCGTCACCCTGGTGTTCGGCATCGGCGGCATGCTGGTGGGCACCGGTACCGGCCAGGACGACTTCGGCCTCAAGGGCATCGCCCTCTGCGCCATCGTCGCCATCGCCCTGAACCTGATCCTGCCCGGTCACCAGACCTGGAAGCACAAGGCTGCGGACGACACACCGGACATCTGAGTCCTGCCCCAATAAAAAGCCCCGCTATCGCGGGGCTTTTTATTGGGGGCTCGTGCAACGCCACACGGGCCAACCGACAACGCGCAGGGTGGGCTTCAGCCCACCATTCCATCCCCCCTCTCCGGATCAAGCATCCGCCAGCTTCGCCGCCGGCATCACGCTGGGTGCCACCCATTGCTTCAGCCGCTCGACGCTCTCCCGATATGGCTTGAGGCCCATCCACAGCAACACCACGGAGCTGCCCACCGCCAGGGTGGTGACGATCAGCAGCGACCAGCGCAGGGCCAGGTCATCAGCGAAAACAAAGTCGGTGACCAGCGCCACCGCCGTGGGGCCGAGCCCGAGGCCGATGAGGGTGATGACGAACAGGTAGATGGCCGAAGCCTGGCCGCGCATGGTGTTGGGCATGATCTCCTGGATCGCTGCCGGCGCCACGCCGAAGGGCATGCTCAGGCAGAACACCGTCGGCGCCATCACCACGGTCACCCAGGCGGCATCGTCGAGGAGCGGGAACAGGATCACCAGCGGCAGCGCCCCCAGGGCGGCGAGCAGGCCGACGCGCATGTTGGCGTCGCTGCGGCCGCGCTTGGCCATCCAGTCCGCCAGGCGCCCGCCGAACACCACGCCCAGGCAGCCGAATACCGCCACCAGGGAGCCGTAGACGACGCCGACGTGCCCGGCATCCCAGCCGTGGGTGCGGATGTAGTAGGTGGGAATCCAGGCCGCGCTGCCGTAGCCGGCGAAGGACAGCCCGGCAAAGCCGAGGTTGTGGCACAGCACCGTGCGGCGGTTGCTGCGCAGGTAGCGGCCGACTTCCGACAGCGGCACCGCGACGCCGGAACCGACGCCCCGCCGCTCGGGCTCGCGCACTGCCAGCATCAACAAGGTGAACAGCACCCCGGCGGCGCCGAGGATCAGGAAGATCAGCTGCCAGGGCCGCACGTCCCCCAGCAGCGGAAGGTGCACGTCGCCCTGGGCCGAGGCGAACTTGATCACCAGCCCGCCCACCAGGAAGGCCAGCCCAGAACCCAGGTACACCCCCATGGAATAGACGCTGATGGCGGTGGCACGGCGCTCCCGGGGGAAGCTGTCGGCGATCAGCGAATAGGCCGCCGGCGACAGGGCCGCCTCGCCGACGCCCACGCCGATGCGACAGACCAGGAACTGCCAGTAGAGCTTGGCCAGCCCGCAGGCAGCGGTGGCAGCGCTCCAGAACAGCACGCCGATGGCGATCAGCCCGCGTCGGCTGCGGGTATCGGCCAGGCGCCCGAGGGGGATGCCGCACACCGTGTAGAACAGCGCGAAGGACAGCCCCATGAGCAGGCTCATCTGGGTGTCGCTGATGACCAGGTCGCGGCGGATGGGGCCCACCAGCAGGTTGAGTATCTGCCGGTCTATGAACGACAGCACGTACGCCACCATCAGGATGGCGACGGTGGTCCAGGCTCGCAGGCCCGAGGGATAGCCGTTGTTGTTGTTCTGCATGGGCTCTCCTCGGCGCCGCCGGTGCGGCGCACGACGGGTGGAAGGAGCGCCCAGCTTAGGTGCAGGCGGGGTGGGGCAGCGGCCTTATAGGCCAGGCGAATGCCCGGGCTGCCCCCGGGCTGATGCTCAGAGCAGGCGCTGGGCCTTGCCGGAAAGGCTGGCCAGGGCCTGGGCCCATTGCGGGTGGTCGTTCATGCAGGGCACCAGCACCAGGTCCTCGCCGCCGGCGGCGATGAACTGCTCGCGCCCGCGGTCGCCGATCTCCTCCAGGGTCTCGATGCAGTCGGCAACGAAGGCCGGGCACATCACCAGCAGTTTCTTCACCCCCTGGGCCGCCAGTTCGTCGAGGCGGCTTTCGGTGTAGGGCTCGATCCACTTGGCGCGCCCCAGGCGCGACTGGAAGGACACCGACCACTGCCCCGGCTGCAGCCCCATGCGTGCGGCGAAGCCTTCGCTGGTGCGGTAGCACTGGGCGCGGTAGCAGCGGGCGAGTACCTGGCCCTCGGCGCGCTGGCAGCAGTCCGCGCCCTTCAGGCAGTGGCTGCCGCTGGTGTCGGCCTTGTGCAGGTGGCGCTCGGGCAGCCCGTGGTAGCTCATCAGCAGGTGGTCGAAGCCCTGCTCCAAGTGCGGGCGGGCGCTGGCCACCAGGGCGTCGAGGTACTCGGGCTGGTCATAGAAGGGGTCGAGCACCTGCACCTGGAGCTTGAGGCCGTGGGCCGCGATGACCCGGCGCGTCTCCTGCTCGACGGTGGTGGTGGTGCTGTCGGCGAACTGCGGGTACAGCGGCGCCAGCGTCACGCGCTTCACGCCCTGGCGCACCAGCTCCTGCAGGGTGTTCTCGATGGAGGGCTCGCCGTAGCGCATCGCCAGGGCCACCGGCCCGTGGGGCCAGAACGGCCGGGTGGCCTCTTGCAGGCGGCGGCTGAGGGTCACCAGCGGCGAGCCCTCGGGCCACCAGATGGAGGCGTAGGCATGTGCCGACTGCGCCGGCCGCTTGATCAGGATCAGCGACACCAGCAGACGGCGCAGCGGCCAGGGCAGGTCGATGACGTAGGGGTCCATGAGGAACTGGTTGAGGTAGCGGCGCACGTCCTCCACCGAGGTGGACGACGGCGAACCCAGGTTCACCAACAGCAGCGCGTGATCGGTCATGGAACATCCTTCTTGGGCCCGACCAGGTCAGCCAGCGCCCGGTCGAGGTCGTTGAAACGAAAGGTGAAGCCGGCCTCCAGCAATCGGCTGGGCAGGGCCCGCTGGCCGCCGATCATCAGGATCGACATTTCCCCCAGCAGAAGCCGCAGCACCGCGGCCGGCGTCGGCAGCCAGACCGGCCGCCCGAGGGCACGGCCCAGGCTGCGGGCGAAGTCGGCGTTGCGGGCCGGCTGCGGCGCGCACGCATTATAGGGACCGCTCGCGCCGTCCAGCCGCAAAAGAAAATCCATCGCGGCGATTTGATCTTCCAGATGAATCCACGGCCACCACTGGCGTCCGCTGCCCATGGTGCCGCCGAGGCCGAAGCGGAACTGCGGCAGCAGGCGCGACAAAAAGCCGCCACGGGGCGACATCACCAGGCCGATGCGCAGCAGCACCACGCGAATGCCCAGGGCCTCGGCGTCACGGGCGGCGTCTTCCCAGGCCTGGCACAGCTCGCTGGCGAAATCGCCTTGTCCGGGTGGGGCGTCCTCGCGCAATTCGCGTTCGCCGCCGTCGCCGTACCAGCCCACCGCCGAGCCGTTGAGCAGCAGCGCCGGGCGCTGGCTGCGGGTACCCAGCCAGGCCACCAGGCGCTCGGTCAGCGCCACGCGGCTGGCCAGCAGGCTGGCCTTGCGGGCACGGGTCCAGGGGCGGTCGGCAACGGGTTGGCCGGCAAGGTTCACCACCGCGTCCAGCGGGCCGTCCCCGTAGTCTTCCAGCCGGGCGATGCCACGCACCGAAGCGGTGCACAGGCGCGGTACATCCTGGGGCCGACGGCTCAAGACCGTCAGTTGGTGGCCTTCGGCAACCCAGCGCCGGCACAGGGCGCTTCCAATCAGCCCAGTACCGCCGGTCAGCAATATGTGCATGGCATCCTCCTCGCATGGCACCAACTGGAAATATCGCCCTAGTCTGAATCATGACGGGGCACAGGTTGGCTCCATCACGGTCACACCCCTTGAAGGCATCGCGATTGGAACCGATCATCCCTGTACAATTCAAGCAATCTGTACAGGTTTGTCAGCCCGACCTGCAGTCACGCACAAAGGTATCGAGGTAGACCATGAACACACCCATCGCAATCATCGGGACCGGCCTCGCGGGCCTCTCCGCCGCCCAGGCGCTGAGCGCCGCCGGGCATGCCGTGCAGCTCTTCGACAAGAGCCGCGGCAGTGGCGGACGCATGGCCAGCAAGCGCAGCGACGCCGGCTCCCTGGACCTGGGCGCGCAGTACTTCACCGCCCGCGACCGCCGCTTCAACGAAGTCGTCCAGCAATGGCGCGAACGCGGCTGGGTCGCCGAGTGGACGCCCACCCTCTACAACTTCCGCAACGGCACCCTCTCGCCCTCCCCGGACGAGCAGGTGCGCTGGGTCGGCACCCCACGCATGAGCGCCATCACCCGGGCCCTGATGGGCGCGCTGCCGGTGAACTTCAGCTGCCGCATCACCGAAGTGTTCCGCGGCGAACAGCACTGGAGCCTGCTGGACGCCGAGGGCCAGAGCCACGGCCCCTTCAGCCACGTCATCATCGCCACCCCCGCGCCCCAGGCCACCACCCTGCTGGCTGCCGCCCCCAAGCTCGCCGGGGTTGCCGCCAGCGTCGCCATGGAGCCCACCTGGGCCGTGGCCCTGGCCTTCGAGAAACCGCTGGAGACGCCCGTCGAAGGCTGCTTCGTGCAAGGCAGCGGGCTCGACTGGGTGGCGCGCAATCGCACCAAGCCCGGTCGCGACAACAGCCAGGACACCTGGGTGCTGCACGCCACCAGCGCCTGGAGCCGCCAGCACCTGGACCTGCCCAAGGAAGCGGTGATCGAGCAGCTCTACGGCGCCTTCGCCGAGCTGATCGGCTGCGCCGTGCCGCCGCCAGCCTTCACCCTGGCCCACCGCTGGCTCTACGCGCGCCCGGCCCAGGCCCACGAATGGGGCGCCCTGGCCGATGCCGACCTGGGGCTCTACGCCTGCGGCGACTGGTGCAGCTCCGGCCGCGTGGAGGGCGCCTGGCTGAGCGGGCAGGACGCCGCCCGCCGCCTGCTCGAACACCTCTGACGGTCGCGCACCGTCCCACCGGCGACCCCGGACAGGTCGCCGGGAAAGTTGTACAAGGCTATTGATTTGTACAACAGCACGCCTATGATGAACACAGGTTGTACAAATCACCGAACCTGTACAAGTTCATCCGAGGCACCGCATGTCCAGCGCCCCCACTGCCCAGCCCCCCAAGATCGGCATCAGCGCCTGCCTGATGGGCGAGGAAGTCCGCTTCAATGGCGGGCACAAGGAATCCCGCCTGTGCAGCCAGTTCCTCGCCCGCCACCTGGAATTCGTCCGCGTCTGCCCGGAGGTCGGCATCGGCCTCGGCACGCCGCGCCCGACCCTGCGCCTGGTGGGCGACCCTGCCGCCCCGCGTGCCGTGGGCAGCCGCGACGAGCGTGACGTCAGCGATGCCCTGCGCGACTACGGCCGGCAGATCGCCGAGCGCCTGGACGACCTGGACGGCTTCATCTTCATGCAGAAGTCGCCCTCCTGCGGCCTCTACCGGGTCAAGGTCTACCAGGACAACGGCTACCCCGCCGAAGGCGGCGGGCGCGGCCTGTTCGCCGAGACCTTCTGCGCCGCCCGCCCCGACCTGCCGGTGGAGGAAGAAGGCCGCCTGTGCGACCCGGTGCTGCGGGAGAACTTCCTCACCCGCGTCTACGCCCACGCCGAATGGCGCGCCCTGCTGGCCGAGGGGCTGACCCGACGCGGCGTCCTCGAATTCCACGCCCGCTACAAGTACCAGCTGATGGCCAGCGACCCCGCGCGCTACCGCGCCCTGGGGCGGATGCTCGGCGGCATCGGCGAACACCACCCCGAGGAACTGGCGCCGCGCTACTTCAGCGAGCTGATGAAGGGCCTCAGCCGCTGCGCCACCCGGGGCACCCACAGCAACGTCCTGCAGCACCTGTCGGGTTACCTGAAGGACGCCCTGTCCCGCGAGGAGAAGGCCGAAATGCAGGCCCTGATCGACAAGTACCGCGCCGGCATCGTGCCGCTGGTGGTGCCCATGACCCTGCTCAAGCACCACTTCGCCCGCCACCCGCACCCCTACATCGCGCAGCAGGCCTACCTGCAACCGCATCCCGAAGACCTCAGCCTGCGCAACGCCATCTGACCATGGACGAACAGGACGACATCCCCCTCGACGCCGAGTGCCAGGCAGCCCTGGAACGCGGCCTGCTGCCGATTCGCGACGTGTCGCGGCTCACCGGTGTCAACGCCGTGACCCTGCGCGCCTGGGAACGGCGCTACGGCCTGGTGCTGCCCCACCGCACCGCCAAGGGCCACCGCCTGTACGACGCAGGGCACCTGGCGCGCATCCGTGCCGTGCTCGCCTGGCTGGACCGCGGCGTGCCGGTCAGCCAGGTCAAGGCGCTGCTGCGCGGCGGCCAGAGCCCGGACATCGACATTACCTCCCAGTGGGACGAACAGCGCGCCAAGCTGCTGGAAGCCATCGACGCCCTCGCCGACCGGCGCCTGGACGAGCGCTTCAATGCCGCCCTGTCGCTCTACCCGCCCCACACCCTGTGCCAGCAGCTGCTGCTGCCCCTGCTCACCCAGCTGGAAAGCCGCTGGCGCGACCAGTACGGCGCACGACTGGAGCGGGTCTTCTTCAATGCCTGGCTGCGCAGCAAGCTGGGCACCCGCATCCACCACAACAACCGCCAGAACAGCGGCGCGCCGCTGCTGCTGATCAACCCCTGCGAGCAGCCGATGAACCCCGGCCTCTGGCTCACCGCCTGGCTGGCGAGCAACACCGGCTGCCCGGTGGAAGTGCTGGAGTGGCCGGTGCCGGTGGCCGAGCTGCCCCTGGCCCTGGCCCGCATGGAGCCCCGCGCCCTGGCCTTCCACGCCGACCACGCGTTGAACGGGCAGCTGCCGCGCCTGCTGATGGGCCACGCCTGCCCCGTCCTGCTCAGCGGCGCCGCCGTGCGCATCCACCGCGAAGCGCTGGCACCGCTGGAACACGACCATCCCGACATCCACCTGGCCGACGACCCGGTCGCGGCCCTGAACACCCTGTACGGGCTCGGCCTGCTGGCCGGCTCCTGAGGTTCCCATGCAGCAACTGATCTGGTTCCGGTGCGACCTGCGGGTCCACGACAACACCGCCCTGACCGCCGCCCTCCAGGCCGGCCCGACCCTCGCCCTGTTCCTGGTCAGCCCCGGCCAGTGGCAGGCCCACGACGACGCAGCGGCCAAGGTCGACTTCTGGCTGCGCAACCTCGTCGAACTGCAACGCGAACTGCAGGCCCTGAACGTGCCGCTGCTGGTGCGCCACATCGACCACTGGGGCGAAGCGCCCGAGACCATCGCCCGACTGTGCCGCGAGCATTCCGTGAGCAGCGTCCAGGTCAACGAGGAATACGGCATCCACGAGCAGCGCCGGGACGAGGCCGTGCGCGCCCACCTGGCCCGCGACGGCATCCCCCTGCACAGCCACCTCGACCAGTTGCTGTTCCGCCCCGGCAGCGTGCTGACCCGCACCGGCGGCTACTTCCAGGTCTACAGCCAGTTCCGCAAGGTCTGCTACGAGCGCCTGCACAGCGCCCTGCCTCCGTGCCTGCCGCTGCCCGCCGCCCAGGCGCCGCTGACTGTGCCCAGCGACCCGCTGCCGGAAGCCGTGGACGGCTTCCCGACCCCGCCGCAGAGCCTGCGCGAGCTGTGGCCCGCCGGTGAACGCGCAGCCCTGGCCCGCCTGGCGGCCTTCGCCGAGGACGACCTGCACGGCTACCGTGACCGCCGCGACCTGCCCGCCGAGCCCGGCACCAGCCAGCTCTCGCCCTACCTCGCGGCCGGCGTGGTCTCCCCGCGCCAGTGCCTGCACGCCGCCCTGACGCAGAACCGCGGCGAGTTCGACAGCGGCAGCGAAGGCGCCGTGACCTGGATAAACGAACTGCTCTGGCGCGAGTTCTACAAGCACATTCTGGTGGGCTATCCCCGCGTCAGCCGGCACCGCGCCTTCCGCCCGGAGACCGAAGCACTGCCCTGGCGCGATGCCCCGGCCGACCTGGAGGCCTGGCAGCAGGGCCGCACCGGCGTGCCCATCGTCGACGCCGCCATGCGCCAGTTGCTGGCCACCGGCTGGATGCACAACCGCCTGCGCATGATCACCGCCATGTACCTGACGAAGAACCTGCTCATCGACTGGCGCGAGGGCGAGCGCTGGTTCATGCGCCACCTGGTCGACGGCGACCTGGCCGCCAACAACGGCGGCTGGCAATGGAGCGCCTCCACCGGCACCGACTCCGTGCCCTACTTCCGCGTGTTTAACCCGGTCACCCAATCCCGTCGCTTTGATCCCAAGGCGCGCTTCCTGCGGCAGTGGCTGCCGGAGCTGGGCCGCCTGGACGACGACGCCGTGCACGACCCGTCCGCCCTTGGCGGGCTGTTCGGCGTGCAGGGCTACCCGCGCCCGCTGGTGGACCTGGCGGCCAGCCGTGACCGCGCCATCGCCGCCTTCCGCGACCTGCCCAAGGAGCCCCACTGATGGACGCCTTCCTGCCGCGTTTCGCCGAGGACTTCGCCGCCATCGGTCGCGACAGCCTGGACCGCCTGGGCCAGCTCTACAGCGACGACGTGGTGTTCCAGGACCCGCTGCACCGCATCGAGGGCCTGACCGCCCTGCGCCGCTATTTCGCCGAGCTGTATGAGAACGTCGAGGCGCTGGCCTTCCAGTTCCACGGCCACGACAGCGTTGGGGAGGGCGAGGGCTACCTGCGCTGGACCATGCGCTACCGCCACCCGCGCCTGGCCGGTGGCCGCGAGATCGCCGTGGAAGGCTGCTCGCACCTGCGCTGGCGCGACGGCCGCGTGTACCACCACCGCGATTACTTCGACGCCGGCGCCTTGCTCTACGAACACCTGCCGCTGATGGGGCGGGTCATCCACTGGCTGAAAGGGAGATTGGCATGAGTACCCGACGCATCTGGCTCACCGGTGCCAGCAGCGGCATCGGCGCCGCGCTGGCCGAGTGCCTGCTGGAGCAGGGCCACCACCTGGCCCTCACCGCGCGCTCGCTGGCCGCGCTGCAAGCCTTCGAGCATCGCTACCCCGGCCAGGTACTGGCCCTGCCCGGTGACCTCGGTGCCCGCGGCGTGGCGACCGACATCGCCGAGCACATCAAGGCGCACTGGGGCGCGCTGGATACCGCCATCCTCAACGCCGGCACCTGCGAATACCTCGACGCCCGCCAGTTCGACGCCGACATGGTGGAACGGGTGGTCAACCTCAACCTGGTGGGCAGCGCCCGCTGCATCGAGGCGGCCCTGCCGCTGCTGCGGGCCGGCCGCGATCCCCACCTGGTGGGCGTGGCCAGCGCCGTGACCCTGTTCGAACTGCCCCGCGCCGAAGCCTATGGCGCCTCCAAGGCCGGCCTGCGCTACCTGCTGCAATCGCTGCGGGTGGACCTAGCCAGCGAAGGCATCGACGTCACCGTGGTCAGCCCCGGCTTCGTCGACACCCCGCTGACCCAGCGCAACGACTTTCCCATGCCCATGCGCTGGCCGGTGGAGCGGGCCGCCCGCTACATCGCCGAGCGCCTGGAACGCCGCCCGCTGGACATCGCCTTCCCGCGCCCCTTCATCCTCACCCTAGGCCTGCTCGGGAGCCTGCCCGCGCGGCTGCGACTGGCCATCGGCAAACGCTTGTCGCGCAACGGAGCCCCTTCATGAAGATCGCCATCATCGGCAGCGGCATCGCCGGCCTCACCACGGCCTACCTGCTGAACCGCCGCCACGACATCCAGGTGTTCGAGGCCAGCGACTGGATCGGTGGCCACACCCACACCGTGGACGTCACCCTGCACGGGCGCAGCTACGCGGTGGACACCGGGTTCATCGTGTTCAACGACTGGACCTACCCGAACTTCATCCGCCTCATGGAGCAGCTCGGCGTGGCCCACCAGCCCACCGAGATGAGCTTCTCCGTGTGCGACCCGGCCAGCGGCCTGGAATACAACGGCAACAACCTCAACAGCCTGTTCGCCCAGCGCAGCAACCTGCTCTCCCCGGGGTTCTGGGGCATGCTGCGGGACATCCTGCGCTTCAACCGCGAGTCCCTGGCCGACCTCGACAGCGGCCGCGTGCCCACCAGCGCCACCCTCGGCGACTACCTGCGCGAGCGCGGCTACGGCCAGCGCTTCCGCGACCATTACCTGGTGCCCATGGGCGCGGCCATCTGGTCCACCTCCCTGGAGGACATGCTGGCCTTCCCCCTGGCGTTCTTCGTGCGCTTCTTCAAGAACCACGGGCTGCTCTCGGTCAACGACCGCCCGCAGTGGCGGGTCATCAGCGGCGGCTCGCGCAGCTACGTGGCGCCCCTGACGGAGAGCTTCGCCGAGCGCATCCGCCTGGCCTGCCCGGTCAGCCGCGTGGAGCGCGATGCCGACGGGGTGACCGTGCACAGCGCCGCCGGCGCCGAACGCTTCGACCAGGTGGTGTTCGCCTGCCACAGCGACCAGGCCCTGACCCTGCTGGCCGAGCCGAGCCAGGCCGAGCGCGAGATCCTCGGCGCCCTGCCCTACGCCGACAACGAGGTGGTGCTGCACACCGATGCCCGCCTGCTGCCCCGCCGCAAGCTGGCCTGGGCCAGCTGGAACTACCGCCTCGGCGGCCCGGCGCACCAGCCGGCGGCCGTGACCTACGACATGAACCGCCTGCAAGGCATCGAGGCGCCGGAGACCTTCTGCGTCAGCCTCAACCAGACCGACGCCATCGACCCGGCACGCATCCTTGCGCGCTTCACCTACGCTCATCCTCAGTACAGCCTGGCCGGCATGCAGGCCCAGGCGCGTTGGGGGGAAATCAGTGGCCAGCAGCACAGCCATTTCTGTGGCGCCTACTGGGCCAACGGCTTCCATGAGGACGGCGTGGTCAGCGCCCTGCGCGTGGCCCGTGCATTCGGGGAAAACCTGTGAACAGCGCCCTCTACAGCGGCTGGGTGCAGCACCGTAGGCACAGCCCGCGGGCCCATGCCTTCCGCTACCGCATCGGCCTGCTGTACCTGGACCTGGACGAACGCGAGGCGGTACTCGGCCTGTCGCCCCTGGCCGGCAGCGGGCGCTTCGCGCCCTTCTCCTTCCGCGAGCGGGACTACCTGTGCGCCTACACCGCCAACGGCCAGCCCCTGGCCGAAGCGGCCCGCCAGCTGGTGACCGAGGCCCTCGGCGAGCGGCCGGAGGGCCCGGTGTGCCTGCTCACCCAGGTGCGCAGCTGGGGCCTGGCCTTCAACCCGGCGAGCTTCTACTACTGCCACCACGCCGACGGCCGCCTGGCGGCCATCCTCTGCGAGGTGACCAACACCCCCTGGCGCGAGCGCTACCACTACGTGGTGCCGGCCCAGGGCGACGGCGCCCAGCGCATCCAGGTGGACAAGGCCTTCCACGTCTCGCCCTTCATGCCCCGCGACATGACCTACCGGATGGCCTTCACCCCGGTGAGCCAGCGCCTGGGGGTGCACATCGAGAACTGGCGCGAGGGCCAGCGCGCCTTCGACGCCACCCTCGACCTGACCCGCGAGCCGCTGGACCGGGGCAGCCTGCACCGCTACCTCGCACGCTTCCCCTGGATGACCGCCAAGACCGGCCTGGCCATCTACTGGCAGGCCCTGCGCCTGCTGATCAAACGCACGCCCATTTTCAACCATCAGGTGGCGACGGACGCCTACCGCGTTGCCGTCCCGCTTTCCCAGGAGCATGACCATGAAAAACCCTAGCCTCGCCCGGACCGGACTGTTCGGCGGCAACGGCCTGGCCAGCGGCCTGCTGAGGCGGCTGGTGACCTCGCGCCTGGCGCAGCTGCGCCACGGCCAGCTCACCGTGCTGGAAGACGGCGAGGAGCACGTCTACGGCGACCCGCGCGCCACCCTGCGGGCACGCATCGAGATCCTCGACCCGGCAGCCTGGGCGCTGGTGGCCAGCAACGGCTCCATCGGCTCCGGCGAAGCCTACGTCCACGGCTACTGGACCACCCCGGACCTGACGGCGGTGATCCGCGTGTTCGTCGCCAACCTCGACGTGCTGGACGACATGGAGGGCGGCCTGGCGCTGCTCGGCCGTCCGCTGCTGCACGGCCTGCACTGGCTCAACCGCAACACCCGCGCCGGCTCCCAGCGCAACATCTCCGCCCACTACGACCTGGGCAACGACCTGTTCGAGCGCATGCTGGACCCGACGATGATGTACTCGGCGGCCCAGTACGAGCACCCGGAGCAATCCCTGGAGGCCGCGCAGCTGAACAAGCTGGAGCGCATCTGCCAGAAGCTGCGCCTGACCCCCGACGACCACCTGCTGGAGATCGGCAGCGGCTGGGGCGGCATGGCCATCCACGCCGCCACCCGCTTCGGCTGCAAGGTCACCAGCGTGACCCTCTCCCACGAGCAGCACGCCCACTGCCAGAAGCGCATCGCCGAACTGGGCCTGCAGGACCGGGTGGAGGTGCTGCTGAAGGACTACCGCGACCTGGAGGGCCGCTTCGACAAGCTGGTCTCCATCGAGATGATCGAGGCCGTGGGCCACCGCTTCCTGCCCACCTATTTCGCCCAGTGCGCGCGCCTGCTGAAGGACGACGGCCTGATGCTGCTGCAGGCCATCACCATCCGCGACCAGCGCTACGAGCAGGCCAAGCGCAGCGTGGACTTCATCCAGCGCTACATCTTCCCGGGCGGCGCCCTGCCCTCGGTCACCCGCATGCTGCAGGTGGCCACCGAGGCCAGCGACCTGAACCTGGTGCACATGGAAGACTTCGGCACCGACTACGCCCGCACCCTGCGCGCCTGGCACGAGAACCTCGCCCGCGCCCGCAGCGAGCTGGAAGGCCTGGGCTACGACGCCTACTTCTACCGGCTGTGGGAGTTCTACCTGTGCTACTGCGAAGGCGGCTTCCTGGAACGTGCCATCGGCACCGCCCAGCTGCTGCTGGCCAAGCCCGGCGCCCGCCACGCCCCGCTGCTCGGCCAGCTGGATGCGTAAGCTGCCGCCGCTGCTGGCGAACGGGCTGAACGCCCTGGCCTTCCAGGCCGGGTGGTTCGCCTGCGTGTTCGCCAGCCAGCACCCGCTCCTGCTGCTGGTGCCGCTGGCGGCGCTGGCGCTGCACCTGGGCCTCGTCGCCCACTGGCGCCAGGAGCTGCCGCTGGTGGCGGCCGTCGCCCTGCTGGGTGCGGCGCTGGACAGCCTGCTGCTCAACCTGGGGCTGTTCGACTTCGCCGGTGAGAGTCGCTGGGCACCGGCCTGGCTGATCCTGCTCTGGGCCCTGCTGGCCACCACCCTGCGCCACTGCCTGGCCTGGAGCGCGCGCCCGCTGTGGCTGTCGGCGCTGCTCGGCGCCCTCGGCGGGCCGCTCTCCTACTACGCCGGCGCGCGCCTGGCGGACGTGGGCCTGCCACTGGGCCAGGCGGCGAGCCTGGCGCTGCTGGCGGTGATCTGGGCGCTGGTGTTCCCGCTGCTGCACGTACTGGCAGCCCGGCTGGTGCCCGCGCGCTGAGGCGCGACACGGGGTGACCGGTGCTCGTGGGCGCTGGAAATCGATCGATGAAGAAACAGAACGCCCGCTCCCCATTGGTGGAGCGGGCGCTTGTCGTGCCTGTGGCTGCGCGCTCCGGAGACGCGCAGCCGATGACAGGCAGGCCCTTAGAAGGCGACGCGGTAGTGCAGGGTGTAGGCCTCTACGCCGTCGTTGGGCTGCTTGATGCCCGCGTTGGAGTAATGGATGGCGCGCACGCCGACTTCCTGGCCGTTGAAGCGCAGGCCCGCGCCGATGCGGTCCTCGAACTGGAAGGAGGAGCCCAGCTTGTTGTCTTCCAGCTCGGTGCTGGAGAACAGTGCCACGCCGATGCCGGCCTCGACGTAGGGCTTCACGGTCTCGCCGGCGAATTCGTAGACGAACACCGGGGCGAAGGAAATGCTGTGGTTGCTGGCGGTGTCGTCGCCGTCCCAGTAGGTGTAGCCCGCATCCCAGTAGCCGGTGACATGGCCGACGCTGCTTTCCAGCCAGCGGGTGCCGAAGTCGAACTGCGTACCCAGGCGGTAGACCATGGTGGAGTCACCGGTCTGGCCGATGTCGAGGGAGACGTCGGCGGCCTGGGCGCTGATGACGGGACCCACGCACAGGGCTGCGAGGGCAGCCAGGGAAAACAGTTTCTTCATGATGGAAACTTCCTTATTAAAAAAGGCTGATCAGGAGGGGATACCACGCTAGGAATTGCGCGAATTATAGAGTGGCTGGTTCTAAGAGAAAGGCGACGAACGGAGAGTTCAGAGTTTTTTTACACCGGCAGCGGCTGCACGTCTTCGCCGCATTCCCCCCACAACACCGGCAATACCGCCTGCAACGCGCCGGCATCCCCGGAACTCCAGAAACGGCAGGGTGCTGCTTCGCCTTCGGCGAGGGCATTGCCAGCCTGCAGCAGGCGCTGCAGCTGACGCGCCACGGCGGCGCCGGTGTCCACCAGGCTCACCGACTCCGGCACCAGCTCCCGCAGCAGCGGGCGCAGGAAGGGGTAATGGGTGCAGCCGAGGATCAGCGTGTCGCAGCCCGCCTCCAGCAGGGGCTGGACGTAGCCCTGCAACAGCGCGCGGGTCGCCGGTCCGGCCAGATCGCCGGCCTCGATGCGCTCCACCAGGCCCGGGCAGGGCTGGGTCACCACCTGCACATCCCCGGCGAAGCGGTCGAGCAAGGCAGCGAACTTGGCGCTCCTGAGGGTGCCGGTGGTGGCCAGCACGCCCACCACGCCGCTTCGGGTGGCACGGGCCGCCGGCTTGACCGCCGGCTCCATGCCGACGATGGGCAGGTGCGGATGGCGCGCCCGCAGGTCGGCCACGGCGGCGGCGGTGGCGGTGTTGCAGGCCAGGACCAGGGCCTTGGCGCCCTGGCCGAGGAGGAAGTCGGCGATGCGCTGGCTGCGCTCGCGGATGAAGTCGGGGCTCTTTTCGCCATAGGGCACATGGCCGCTGTCGGCCACGTAGAGCAGGGATTCGCCCGGCAGCAGCGCGCGGATCTCGCGCAGCACCGAGAGGCCGCCCACGCCGGAGTCGAAGACCCCGATCGGCGCCCGATCAGGCATGGCGCTCGCCACAGACGCTGCAGGCCGGGTCGCGCTTGACCCGCAGCTCGCGGAAGCGGGTGCCGAGGGCGTCCACCAGCAGCAGCCGGCCCACCATCGGCTCGCCGAAACCAGCCAGCAGCTTGAGCGCCTCCAGGGCCTGCAGGCTGCCCACCAGGCCCACCAGCGGGCCGACCACGCCAGCCTCGCTGCAGGTCAGCTCGGCTTCGCTGCCGTGGCCGTAGAGGCAGTGGTAGCAGGGGCTGTCGTCGCGGCGCGGGTCGAACACCGAGAGCTGACCGTCGAGGCGGATGGCGGCGCCGGACACCAGCGGCTTGCCGGCCGCCATGCAGGCAGCGTTGACCGCCTCGCGGGTGCCGAAGTTGTCGGTGCAGTCGAGCACCACGTCCACCTGGGCCACGGCAGCCGCCAGGCTGTCCTCGTCCAGCGCGCGGGTGATCGGCACCAGGCGCACGCCGGGGTTGAGGGCGGCCAGGCGGGCCATGGCCGACTCCACCTTGAGCACACCGACGCTGGCGCTGTCGTGGATCACCTGGCGTTGCAGGTTGGTCAGGTCGACGCTGTCGAAGTCGGCCAGGTGCAGCTCGCCGACACCGGCGGCGGCCAGGTAGAGGGCGACGGGCGAACCGAGGCCGCCAAGGCCGACGATGAGCACGCGGCCCTGCTTGAGCCGGAGTTGCCCGTCGACGTCGATCTGCGGCAGGAGGATCTGCCGGCTGTAGCGGAGCAGTTCCTCGTCGCTCAGCATGGCCGGCGACCCAGGCTGATGCGTTCGTGGCCACCCAGGTCGCGGCGGCTTTCCACGGCTTCGAAGCCTTCGCGGGCGAGCAGTTCGCGCACCGCGGCGGCCTGGTCGTAGCCGTGTTCCAGCAGCAGCCGGCCACCGGCATTCAGGTGCGTGGGGGCCTGGCTGACGATCAGGCGGATGTCGTCCAGCCCGTCGGCCCCGGCCACCAGCGCGCTGCTGGGCTCGAAGCGCACGTCGCCCTGGGCCAGGTGCGGGTCCTGGGCGGCGATGTAGGGCGGGTTGCTGACGATCAGGTCATAGCGCTCGGCGCCCAGGGCGCTGAACCAGTGGCTCTCGCGGAAGGCGGCATTGCCCAGCCCGAGGCGCTCGCGGTTGCGCTCGGCCAGGGCCACGGCCTCGCTGATGCGGTCGACGCCGGTGACCTGCCAGCCGAGGCGCTCGCAGGCCAGCGCCAGAGCGATGGCCCCGGTGCCGGTGCCGAGGTCGAGCACGCGGGCCTGGGGCAGCGTGACCAGGGCCAGGGCGGTTTCCACCAGCAGCTCCGTGTCGGGGCGGGGAATCAGGGTGTGCGGGGCGACTTCCAGGTCCAGGCTCCAGAAGCCCTGGTGGCCGAGGATATAGGCCACCGGCTCGCCCTGGCGGCGGCGTTCGAGGTAGCTGGCGTAGCGCTCGGCGGCCTCGCCGCTGACCACCCGTTCGGGCCAGGTGTGGAGGAAGCTGCGCGGCTTGCCGAGGGCGGCGGCGAGCAGCAGTTCGGCGTCCAGGCGGGGGCTGGGCGAGTCCGGCAGGCGGGGGTCGCTCAGCAGGCTGGCGATGATGCTCACGGTCAGTCTCCGAGGGCGGCCAACTGGTCGGCCTGGTATTCCGCCAGCAGCGGTTCGATGACGGCTTCCACGCTGCCGGCGAGCACGTCGTCCAGGGCGTAGAGGGTCAGGTTGATGCGGTGGTCGGTGACCCGGCCCTGGGGGTAGTTGTAGGTGCGGATGCGCTCGGAACGGTCCCCGGAGCCCACCAGCAGCCTGCGGGTCTCGGAGATTTCCTTGTGGGCGGCGGCTTCCTGCTGGTCGTTCAGCTTGGCCGCGAGCCAGGCCATGGCCTTGGCGCGGTTCTTGTGCTGGGAGCGCTCTTCCTGGCACTCGACCACGATCCCGCTGGGGATGTGGGTGATGCGCACGGCGGAGTCGGTCTTGTTCACGTGCTGGCCGCCGGCGCCGGAGGAGCGGTAGGTGTCGATGCGCAGGTCCGCCGGGTTGATCTCGATGGCGGCCTGTTCGTCCGGCTCGGGGAGCACGGCGACGGTGCAGGCGGAGGTGTGGATGCGGCCCTGGGACTCGGTCTCCGGCACGCGCTGCACGCGGTGGGCGCCGGATTCGAACTTGAGCTTGGCGTAGACGTTGTCGCCCTCGACCCGGGCGATCACCTCTTTATAGCCACCGTGCTCGCCCTCGTTCTCGGAGAGGATCTCCACCCGCCAGCCCTGGCGTTCGGCATAGCGCGAGTACATGCGGAACAGGTCGCCGGAGAAGATCGCCGCCTCGTCGCCGCCGGTGCCGGCGCGGATCTCGAGGAATACGTTGCGGCCGTCGTTCGGGTCCTTGGGCAGCAACATGCGCTGCAGGCGTGCCTCCAGCCCCACCAGTTGCTCGCGGGCCTGGGCGACTTCCTCTTCGGCCATCTCGCGCAGGTCTGGGTCGCTGTCCTTGAGCAGCGCCTGGGCGCCTTCGAGGTCGTCCTGCACCTTGCGGAACTCGCGGAAGGCGAGGATGACCGGCTCGACCTCGGCGTACTCCTTGGAGTAGGCGCGGAAGCGGGTCTGGTCGCTGATGACCTCGGCATCGCCGAGCAATGCGGTGAGCTCCTCGTAACGATCCTGAAGGATGTCGAGCTTCTTGAGCAGTGACGCTTTCATTGAGGGTGCTTGTCCGGGCCCTCGTCGAGGGCGAAGAGTTCCTGGGCCACGGCCAGCGCATCGAAGCGGCCATCGGCGGAGAGTTTCTTCAGCTGCACGCTGGGGGCATGCAGCAGCTTGTTGGTGAGGCCACGGGCCAGCTGGGCGAGGACATCCTCCGGGGCGGCGCCGTTGACCAGCATGCGCTGGGCCTTGGCCAGTTCCTCGTCGCGCAGCCGCTCGGCCTGCTGGCGGTAGGCGCGCAGAACGTCCACCGCGGCCAGCTCGCGCAGGCGCTGCATGAACTCGTCGACACCGCCGCTGACCAGTTCCTCGGCGGCCTGGGCAGCGCCCTGGCGGCTCTTGAGGTTCTCCTCGACCACGTCGTGGAGGTCATCGACGGTGTAGAGGTAGACGTCGTCCAGCTCGCCCACTTCGGGCTCGATGTCGCGGGGGACGGCAATGTCGACCATGAAGATCGGCTTGTGCTTGCGCTGCTTCAGCGCGCGCTCCACGGCGCCCTTGCCGAGAATCGGCAACTGGCTGGCGGTGGAGCTGATGACGATGTCGCTGTTGACCAGCTCGTCCGGGATGTCGGCCAGCAGCACCGCGTGGGCCCCGAACTGTTCGGCCAGCAGGCTGGCGCGCTCCAGAGTGCGGTTGGCGACGACGATGCGCTTGACGCCCTGCTCGTGCAGGTGGCGGGCGACCAGGGTGATGGTCTCGCCGGCACCGATCAGCAGCGCCTGGCTGCGGCTCAGGCTGGAGAAGATCTGCCGGGCCAGGCTGACGGCGGCGAAGGCCACGGAGACGGGGTTCTCGCCGATGGCGGTGTCGGTGCGCACGGTCTTGGCAGTGCTGAAGGTGGCCTGGAACAGGCGCCCCAGCAGCGGCCCGACGGTGCCGGCCTCACGCGCCACGGCGTAGGCGGATTTCATCTGCCCGAGGATCTGCGGCTCGCCCAGCACCATGGAGTCCAGGCCCGAGGCCACGCGCATCATGTGGCGCACGGCGGCGGCGTCATGGTGCACGTAGGCGCAGGCGCGCAGCTCTTCGAGGCTGAGGTTGTGGTAGCCGGCCAGCCAGGTCAGCACCTCGTCGGCGCAGATCTCGTCCTGCTCCAGGTAGAGCTCGCTGCGGTTGCAGGTGGAGAGGATCGCCGCCTCGCGACTGGGAGTGAGGCTGCACAGCTGCTGCAGGGCCTCGACCAGCTGCTCGGGAGTAAAAGCCACGCGCTCGCGCACATCCACGGAGGCGGTTTTGTGGTTGATACCGAGGGCTAGAAAGGCCATGCAGGGTCGCTAACGGATACGGAAGGCGCGCAATTGTCCTACTTCGATTCAGTGAGAACAACCACCGCTTGCCATTGTCACAGGCCTGTATACGCGCCATGCAATCTATAGGGCCCGGCCCCATGGGCTTGCCTGGCGGCTTGTGTCATGATGCTCCGACCGCAGGTTAGTCGCCCTTTCCCCCTTATGAATAAATCCCTCGCGTTGCTGACCGCCTTCCTGTTCCTTGGCGGATGCCAGACCCTGGCCCCTTCATCCCCGGACGGCACCCCGCCGGTGGAAGACAGTGCCCAGGCACCCGAAGCCAAACCCCAGGTCTATGCGTCCTTCAGCCGCGACACGCTGTTCGCCCTGCTCACCGCCGAGCTGGCCGGGCAGCGCAACCGCTTCGACATCGCCCTCGGCAACTACGTCCAGCAGGCCAACGCCACCCAGGACCCCGCCGTCGCCGAACGCGCCTTCCGCATCGCCGAGTACCTGGGCGCCGACCAGGCCGCGCTGGACACCGCGCTGATCTGGGCCACCAACGCCCCCGAAAACCTCGATGCCCAGCGCGCCGCCGCCATCCAGCTGGCCCGTGGCGGTCGCTACGACGAATCCATGACCTACATGGAGAAGGTGCTGCAGAAGCAGGGCGACACCCATTTCGACTTCCTCGCCCTCTCCGCCGCCGAGACCGACCCGGACACCCGCGCCGGCCTGCTGCAGAGCTTCGACCGCCTGCTGGCCAAGTACCCGGACAACAGCCAGCTGGTGTTCGGCAAGGCCGTGCTGCTGCAACAGGACGGCCGCACCGAGGACGCCCTGGCCCTGCTGGAAGACCTGCCCTCCAGTGACAAACAGATCCCGCCGATCCTCCTGCGTGCGCGCCTGCTGCAGAGCCTGGACCGCACCGACGACGCGCTCCCGCTGCTGGAACGCGCCATCAAGCAGCATCCGGACGACAAGCGCCTGCGCCTGACCTACGCCCGCCTGCTGGTGGAGGCTGGTCGGCTGGACGAAGCCAAGTCCGAGTTCGCCGGGCTGGTGCAGCGTTTCCCCGATGACGACGACCTGCGCTTCTCCCTCGCCCTGGTGTGCATGGAGGGCGAAGCCTGGGACGAAGCCCAGGTCTACCTGCAGGAACTGGTGGAACGCGGCAGCCACGTGGACTCCGCCCACTTCAACCTCGGCCAGGTCTATGAGAAGCGCAACGACCTCGAAAGCGCGCTGATCGAATACGGCCTGGTGGGCGCCGGCAACGACTACCTGCCCGCTCAACTGCGCTACACCGAGCTGCTGCTGGACGCCAAGCGCGGCGACGAAGCCGCCAGCCACCTGGCCAAGGCCCGCGAGGCACAGCCCGACTACGCCATCCAGCTGTACCTGATCGAGGCGGAGAACTTCGCCGAGCGCCAGCAGATCGACCACGCCTGGGCCACCATCGCCCAGGGCCTGAAGCAGTTCCCGGGCGATCTCAACCTGCTCTACACCCGCGCCATGCTGGCCGAGAAACGCGGCGACCTGGCCCAGCTGGAGCGCGACCTGCGCTTCATCATCGAGCGCGAGCCCGAGAACGCCATGGCGCTGAACGCGCTGGGCTACACCCTGGCCGACCGCACCACCCGCTACGAGGAAGCCCGCGCCCTGGTGGAACAGGCGCACCAGCTCAAGCCGGATGATCCGGCCATCCTCGACAGCCTCGGCTGGATCAACTTCCGTCTGGGTAAGCTGGACGAAGCCGAGAGTCTGCTGCGCCAGGCCCTGGAAGCCTTCCCCGACCATGAAGTGGCCGCCCACCTGGGCGAAGTGCTGTGGGCCAACGGCAAGCAGAGCGAAGCCCGCAAGGTGTGGGCCGAAGCCCTGAAGAACCAGCCCGACAGCCCCATCCTGCGCAGCACCCTGAAGCGCCTGACCGGTTCCGAGACCCTCTGATCCATGCGTCTACGTCATCTACTGGCCGCAGGGGCGCTGCTCCTGCTCACCGGCTGCGCCGGCCTCACCTCCCGCGAATCGGTTGAAGGCAAGGGCGACACCACCCTCTGGAAAGCCCACAAGCAGCAGGTCGCCGCCCTCGATGGCTGGCAGATCGCCGGCAAGGTCGGCATCCGCGCACCGAAGGATTCCGGCAGCGGCACCCTGTTCTGGTTGCAACGCCGCGACTACTACGACATCCGCCTCTCCGGCCCGCTGGGCCGTGGCGCCGCCCGTCTCACCGGCCACCCCGGCGCCATCGTGCTGGAAGTGGCCAACCAGGGCCGCTACGAAGCCGAATCCCCCGAAGCCCTGCTGGAAGAACAGCTCGGCTGGCGCCTGCCCGTCTCCCACCTGCAATGGTGGGTGCGCGGCCTGCCCGCCCCTGACAGCCGCAGCCGCCTGACCCTCGACAGCGACAGCCACCTCTCCCGCCTGGAGCAGGACGGCTGGGAGGTGAACTACCTCAGCTACGTCGAGCAGAACGGCTTCACCCTGCCCGAGCGCATCAAGCTCAAGGGCGCCGACCTCGACGTCACCCTGGTGATCAAGGACTGGCAGCCGCGCCAGCTCGGCCAGTGAGTTCCGCCATGCAAGACGCCCAGCTGATCCTGCCGGCGCCGGCCAAGCTCAACCTCATGCTGCACATCCTCGGGCGCCGTCCCGACGGCTACCACGAGCTGCAGACGCTGTTCCAGTTCCTCGACCACGGGGACGAACTGGGCTTCTCGCTCCGCGAGGATGGCGAAATCCACCTGCGCACCGAGGTGCCCGGCGTCCCCCATGACAGCAACCTGATCGTCCGCGCCGCACGCAGCCTGCAGCAGGCGTCCGGCACCCGCCTGGGCGCCGACATCTGGCTCGACAAGCGCCTGCCCATGGGCGGCGGCATCGGCGGCGGCAGTTCCGACGCCGCCACCACTCTCCTCGGCCTCGATCACCTCTGGCGCACGCACCTCGGTGAAGAGCGCCTGGCCGAGCTGGGGCTGGCACTGGGTGCCGACGTACCGGTGTTCGTACGCGGTCGCGCGGCCTTCGCCGAAGGCGTCGGCGAGCGCCTGCAACCGGTCACCCTGGAGGAGCCGTGGTTCCTCGTCGCCGTACCGCAAGTCTTTGTCAGCACAGCAGAAGTTTTCACCGATCCCGAGTTGACACGGAATTCGGCGCCCATTAATCTTCGCAGCCTTCTTGAGGGGGGCAGTCGTAACGACTGTCAGCCAGTGGTCGAGAAGCGTTACCCCGAAGTTCGTAACGCACTGATGTGGTTGAACAAATTCACATCGGCCCGACTGACCGGCACCGGAGCTTGTGTGTTTGGGAGCTTCCCAAACCGGGACGATGCTGATAAAGTCGCCCGCCAACTTCCGGCCACTCTGCCAAGTTTCGTCGCCAAGGGCAGCAACATCTCGATGCTGCATCGACGCCTCGAAAGCCTGGCTTGAAAGAAGTGTGCAAGTCCTCCGGTTATACCGATACAGGGGCGTCGCCAAGCGGTAAGGCAGCAGGTTTTGATCCTGCCATGCGTTGGTTCGAATCCAGCCGCCCCTGCCATAACCCTTCCCAGGGTCCTCGGTAAAACAGGTCTTGCAACGGTAGTTAAACGATATAGGGGCGTCGCCAAGCGGTAAGGCAGCAGGTTTTGATCCTGCCATGCGTTGGTTCGAATCCAGCCGCCCCTGCCATACACGAAGAAGCTGTTCAAAAGCCTCGGCGTTTGAACAGCTTTTTAATTCATCAGGTCCACCCTCAGCCGGCAGGTACTGCGCGTGTCCAAGATGATGGTCTTCACGGGGAACGCCAACCCCGATCTGGCGCGTCGCGTCGTACGTCAACTGCATATCCCCCTCGGTGATGCCTCTGTAGGCAAGTTCTCCGACGGCGAAATCAGCGCGGAAATCAACGAAAATGTCCGCGGTAAGGACGTCTTCCTGATCCAGCCCACGTGCGCGCCCACCAACGACAACCTGATGGAGCTGGTGGTGATGGCTGACGCCTTCCGCCGCTCCTCGGCGTCCCGTATCACCGCTGTGATCCCCTACTTCGGCTATGCCCGCCAGGACCGCCGCCCGCGTTCCGCTCGCGTGGCGATCAGCGCCAAGGTCGTGGCCGACATGCTCACAGTGGTCGGCATCGACCGCGTGCTGACCGTCGACCTGCATGCCGACCAGATCCAGGGTTTCTTCGATATCCCCGTGGACAACATCTACGGCTCCCCCGTCCTGGTGGATGACATCGAAGACCAGCGTTTCGACAACCTCATGATCGTCTCCCCGGACATCGGTGGCGTGGTACGTGCCCGTGCCGTCGCCAAGTCCCTGGGCGTCGATCTGGCGATCATCGACAAGCGTCGTCCCAAGGCCAACCAGTCCGAGGTCATGCACATCATCGGTGATGTGGATGGCCGGACCTGCGTCCTGGTCGACGACATGGTCGACACCGCCGGCACCCTCGGCCACGCCGCCAAGGCCCTGAAGGACCACGGCGCTGCCAAGGTCTACGCCTACTGCACCCACCCGGTGCTGTCCGGTCGTGCCATCGAGAACATTGAAAACTCCGTGCTGGACGAGCTGGTGGTGACCAACACCATCCCGCTGTCTGCCGCGGCACAGGCCTGCTCCCGTATCCGTCAACTGGATATCGCGCCGGTCGTGGCTGAAGCGGTCCGCCGCATCAGCAATGAGGAATCGATCAGCGCGATGTTCCGCTAAGGAACGCGCCTGACGAAAACGCCCCGCTCCGGCGGGGCTTTTTTGCCTAACCGCCCAAGATGCTGGTCGCAAGCACTCGGGGCGGTTTGGCTATTTTGGAGAACTGCAATGACTGAATTCGCCCTGAACGCTTCCGTACGTTCCGACCTGGGGAAAGGTGCGAGCCGCCGCCTGCGTCGTAACGAAGCCCAAGTTCCCGCCGTTGTCTACGGTGGCGACAAGGCTCCGCAATCCATCGGTCTGCTGGCCAAAGAACTGGCCAAGCTGCTGGAAAACGAGGCTGCCTTCAGCCACGTGATCGCCCTGAACGTTGCCGGTGCCACCGAGACCGTTCTGATCAAGGCCCTGCAGCGTCACCCGTCCAAAGGCTTCGTCGTACACGCTGACTTCCAGCGCGTCGTTGCCGGCCAGAAGCTGACCGCTCACGTACCGCTGCACTTCCTGAACGAAGCCACTGCTGTTGGCGTGAAGACTGGTGGTGGCGAGATCTCCCACACCATCTCCGAAGTCGAAGTTTCCTGCCTGCCGAAAGACCTGCCGGAATTCATCGAAGTCGACCTGGCCAAGGTCGAAGTGGGTCAGACCGTTCACCTGTCCGACCTCAAGCTGCCGAAAGGCGTCGAGCTGGTGGCCCTGGCCCACGGCAACGACCTGGCAGTTGCCAACATCCACGCTGCTCGCGTAGCGAAGGAAGAAGGCTCCGCCGAGTAATTCGCGCAGCCTGAAAAGGAAGGGCCCCTGTCGTGACCGCCGTACAACTGATCGTCGGCCTGGGAAATCCAGGCCCCGAATACGACCAGACCCGGCATAACGCAGGGGCCCTTTTCGTTGAGCGCGTGGCAGACAGCCAGCGCGTCAACCTGTCTCTCGACAAGAAGTATTTCGGCCTCGTTGGCAAATTCAGCCACCAGGGCCGCGACGTTCGTCTGCTCATCCCCACCACCTACATGAACCGCAGCGGCCAGTCCGTGGCGGCGCTCGCCGGTTTCTTCCGCATCCCGGTCGACGCGATCCTGGTGGCCCACGACGAACTCGACATGCCCCCCGGCGTCGCCAAGCTCAAGCAGGGCGGTGGCCATGGCGGGCACAACGGGTTGCGCGACATCATCGCCCAGCTCGGCAACCAGAACGGCTTCCATCGCCTGCGCCTCGGCATCGGCCATCCCGGGCACGCCAGCCTGGTATCCGGCTACGTCCTCGGCCGCGCACCGCGCAGCGAGCAGGAACTGCTCGACACCAGCATCGACTTCGCCCTCGGCGTGCTGCCCGACATCCTCGCGGGGGACTTCACCCGCGCGATGCAGAAACTGCACAGCCAGAAGGCCTGATCCACACCTCTTAATCGCCCCATTGGCGCGAGGGACATAGCATGGGATTCAATTGCGGCATCGTCGGCCTGCCCAACGTCGGCAAGTCCACCCTGTTCAACGCCCTGACCAAATCCGGCATCGCGGCGGAAAACTTCCCCTTCTGCACCATCGAGCCGAACAGCGGCATCGTTCCCATGCCCGACGCACGCCTGGAAGCCCTGGCCGAGATCGTCAAGCCGGAGCGGGTCCTGCCCACCACCATGGAGTTCGTCGACATCGCCGGCCTGGTCGCCGGTGCCTCCAAGGGTGAAGGCCTGGGCAACAAGTTCCTCGCCAACATCCGCGAGACCGACGCCATCGCCCACGTCGTGCGCTGCTTCGAGGACGACAACGTCATCCACGTCTCCAACAGCGTCGACCCCAAGCGCGACATCGAGATCATCGACCTCGAACTGATCTTTGCCGACCTCGACAGCTGCGAGAAGCAACTGCAGAAAGTGGTCCGCAACGCCAAGGGCGGCGACAAGGACGCCATCGCCCAGAAGGCCCTGCTGGAACAGCTGATCGCCCACTTCACCGAAGGCAAGCCCGCGCGCAGCCTGATGAAGAACATGGACGACGAGCAGAAGCGCGTGATCCGCGGCTTCCACCTGCTCACCAGCAAGCCGGTGATGTACATCGCCAACGTCGCCGAGGACGGCTTCGAGAACAACCCGCACCTGGACGTGGTCAAGGCCATCGCCGCCGAAGAAGGCGCCGTGGTCGTACCGGTGTGCAACAAGATCGAAGCCGAGATCGCCGAGCTGGACGACGACGAAGAGAAACTCATGTTCCTCGAGTCCATGGGCATGGAAGAGCCGGGCCTGAACCGCGTGATCCGCGCCGGTTACAACCTGCTCAACCTGCAGACCTACTTCACCGCTGGCGTGAAGGAAGTCCGCGCCTGGACCGTGCGCATCGGCGCCACCGCCCCGCAGGCCGCTGCCGTGATCCACACCGACTTCGAGAAAGGCTTCATCCGTGCCGAAGTGGTCGCCTATGACGACTTCATCCAGTACAAGGGCGAAGCCGGCGCCAAGGAAGCCGGCAAATGGCGCCTGGAAGGCAAGGAATACATCGTCAAGGACGGCGACGTGATGCACTTCCGCTTCAACGTCTAAGCCCTCCCCGCTTCACCCGAAGCCCCCTGCGGACCTGCTCCGCCGGGGGCTTCGTGCTTCAGGCCGCCTCGCCCCGCTGCTCGAACACCTCCCGCGCCACCGCCAGGCCGTTCAGCGCGGCCGGGAAGCCGGCGTAGACGGCCATTTGCATGATCGTCTCTACGATCTCCGTGCAGCTGGCGCCGACGTTCAGCGCGCCGTGCACGTGGACCTTCAGTTGCGGGGCGGCGTTGCCCAGGGCGGTCAGCGCCGCCACCACGGCGATCTCCCGGCTCTTCAGGTCCAGCCCCGGGCGGGAATAGATGTCGCCGAAGGGGAACTCCACCAGGTAGCGCGCAAAGTCCGGGGCGATGCCCGCCAGGCTCTCCACCACCCGCTCACCGGCCTCGCCGTCGATTTCCTTCAGTTTCGCCAGCCCACGCTGGTAGCGGCTCTCGTCATTCATCTGCGTTGCCCTTCTCGGTTGATGGCTCCAGCCCCAGGGCCTGCTCGCACGCGCGGTAATGCTCGATCTTCGCGTGCAGCGCATCGGCGGCCTGGCGCATCGCCTCGATCTCGGCCAGGACCTCCGCAAGGTGGCCCTCCAGCATCTGGCGACGCGCCGGCACCGTCGGGTCCCCGGCGCTCCTCAGCGCTGCGAACGCCTGCATCTTGCCGATGGGCATGCGGGTCGTGCGCAAGCGCAGCAGGAACTCGATCCAGGCCATGTCCGCAGCCGCGTAGCGCCGCTGCCCACCCGGCGCCCGGCCCACCGGGGCGATGAGCCCGATGCGCTCGTAATAACGCAGGGTGTGAGCCGTGAGCCCGGTGCGCCGGGCGACTTCGTCGATGCTGAGATGAGGTTCCATGGGGCGATCCTAGAAGTTCGAGCACGCTCTAAGTCAACCCTTTGGCGGTGCCACGTCAAGCGCTGCCCTCAGCGCCTTCGAAAACGCAGGGGCAGGCCCTGGCAATCCTCCCCGAAACGCCCCTGGTGCCAGCCCAGTTGGCCCGACACCAGCGTGGTGCGCACCGCGTGGCGGAAGGTGCGGCCCTGGAACGGCGTCCAGCCGCATTGCGCGTGGATCGGGTCCGCCTCCACCGGCCGGGGCTCGGCCAGGCGCTCCACCAGCACCAGGTCCGCCCAGTAGCCCTCGCGCAGGTAGCCGCGCCGCTCGATGGCGAAGCGCTCCGCCACCGCGTGGCTGGTCTTGTGCACCACCAGCGTAAGCGGCAGCAGCCCGTCGGCCACCAGCTCCAGCAGCGCCGGCAGGCTGTGCTGCACCAGCGGCAAACCGGCGGGCGCCTGGGCGTAGGGCCGGGCCTTCTCCTCCCGGGTGTGGGGCGCGTGGTCGCTGCCGATCACGTCCAGCCGCCCGTCCAGCAAGGCCCGGCGCAGGGCATCGCGGTCGGAAGGCGCCTTGATCGCCGGGTTGCACTTGATCAGGTGGCCCAGGCGCGGGTAGTCGCGGTCATCGAACAGCAGGTGGTGCACGCACACCTCGGCGGTGATGCGCTTGCCCGGCAGCGGCCCGGGGATGAACAGCTCCAGCTCCCGCGCCGTGGTGATGTGCAGCACATGCAGGTCGGTGTCGAAGCGACGGGCCAGCGCCACCGCCCGGCTGGAGGAGCGGTAGCAGGCCTCCGCATCGCGGATCAGCGGGTGCGCGTCGGCCGGGATGGCATCGCCGTAGCCGGCCGCCCATTGCGCCTCGCGCTCGCGGATGCGCGGCGTGTCTTCGCAGTGGGCCAGCAGCAGCGTCGGGCAATCGCGGAACAACCGCTCCAGGGAGGCTTCATCGTCCACCAGCAGGTTGCCGGTGGAGGCGCCCATGAACACCTTCACCCCCGCCACCCGCTCCGGGTCGAGCCGGGCAACGGTGTCGAGGTTGTCCCGGCTCACACCGAAGTGAAAGCCGTAGTTCACCGAGGAACAGGCCGCCGCGCGGCGCTCCTTCGCCGCCAGCGCCTCCAGGTCCAGGGTCGGCGGCTGGGTGTTGGGCATGTCCATCACGCTGGTCACGCCCCCGGCCAGCGCCGCACGGGACTCGCTGAGGAAGGTGCCCTTGTGGGGCGCGCCCGGGTCACGGAAGTGCACCTGGTCATCGATCATCCCCGGCAGCAGGTACTGGCCGTTGGCGTCGATCACCCGCACGTCCGGGCGGGCGCTGATGCTGCGGTCGATGCGTTCGATACGGCCGTTGTGCACCAGCAGGTCGGCCTCCCACTCGCAGCCTTCATTGACCAGGCGGGCATTGCGGATCAGCAGGTTGTGCATGGCTGGAACTCGTTCTGCAGGGCCTGGTAACCGGGCCCCAGGTCGATGGGGACAAGGGCCACCTGTTCGGACGGGTGGGCCGGCGCGCCAGGCTCAGGCGACGCGCACGTCACCCGCAGCCCCGCGCCGGAGAGCTGGTTGTAGAAGCACGAACGGCGCCCGGTGTGGCAGGCCGGGCCGGCCTGGTCCACCTGCAGCAGCAGCGCATCGCCGTCGCAATCCAGGTGGGCGCTCACCAGGTGCTGCACATGCCCGGAGGTGTCGCCCTTGCGCCACAGGCAGCGGCGCGAGCGCGACCAGTAGCACGCCCGCCCCTCCTCCAGCGTGGCCCGCAGGGACTCGGGGTTCATCCACGCCAGCATCAGCACCTCGCCACTGTCGTACTGCTGCGCCACGGCGGGGATCAGCCCATCGGCGCTCCAGGGAATGGCCGCCATCACCGCCTCCAGATCCCGCCCGGTGCCGGCCGGGCTCCGCTCCAGTTGCAGCCAGAAGCTCATGGCGCCAGCGCCTGCAGCAGCCGCTCCACGTTCTGCCGGTACATGCCCAGGTAGGTGCTGGCCGGGCCCTCGGCCGCCAGCGCATCGGAATACAACGTACCGCCCACCCGCGCGCCGGCCTCCTCGGCGATCTGCTTCACCAGCCGTGCATCGCGGATGTTCTCCACGAAGATGGCGCGCACCCCCTCCGCCCGCAGCTGGCGGATCAAGCCCGCCACCTCGGCAGCGGAAGGCTCGGCCGCATCGCTGACGCCCTGGGCTGCGAGGAACTGCAAGCGCCACTCCTGGGCGAAGTAACCGAAAGCATCGTGGCTGGTCAGCACCCGGCGCCGCTCCGGCGGCAACGCCATCAGGCGCGGGGCGATGCTCTGGCGCAGAGCCCCCAGGCGGCCCAGCCAGGCATCCCGCCGCGCCTCGAAGGCCGCCGCGCGGGCCGGCACCAGTTGCACCAGCGCCTGGGTGATGTTGCGCGCGTAGATCTCCGCATTGCCCAGGCTCTGCCAGGCGTGGGGGTCCACCAGGCGCTGGTCGTCCTCCAGCACCGTCATCGGCACCACGCCCTTGCTCGCGTCGATGCGCGTGCCGCGCGCCTCGCCGTTGGCCAGCAGGCGCTCCAGCCAGGGCTCGAAGCCCAGCCCGTTGGCGATCACCAGGTCCGCCTCCAGCACCGCGCGCACCTGGGCCGGAGCGGGCTCGAAGACGTGGGCATCGGCATCCGCCCCCACCAGGTTGGTGAGCTGGATGTCGTCCCCGCCGATCTCGCGGGTGATGTCCGCCAGGATGCTGAAGGTGGTCACCACCCTCGCCTTCTCCGCAGCGGACAGTGAAACGGGCAGGCACAGCAACAGCACAACGCACAGGCGCATGAACATGCGGGGGCTCCTCAACAGGGCACGGGAAGGGGCGCGCGTCGCAGCAAGCCGTGGACCGGCCCGACGAACACCGAAATCAGGTAAGCGAGCCCCGCCAGCAACACGATGCAGGGGCCGCTGGGCAGGTTGGCGTGGAACGACAGCAGCAGCCCCAGCCACACGCAGCTCGCGCCGATGCCCGCCGCCGTCAGCAGCAGCACCGGCAGGCGCCGGCTCCAGAAGCGCGCCGCAGCGGCCGGCAGCATCATCAGCCCCACCACCATCAGCGCACCGATGGCGTGGAAGCCGGTCACCAGGTTGAGCACCACCAGCGCCAGGAACAGCGCATAGGCCGGCGCCCCGAAGCGGCTCACCCCACGCAGGAACACCGGGTCGAAGCTGTCCCACAGCAGCGGGCGGTAGATCAGCGCCAACAGCGCCAGGCTCGTACCGGCCACCGTCAGCATGCTGCGCAGCGTCTCGCCGTCCACCGCCAGGGCCGAGCCGAACAGCAGGTGCAGCAGGTCGATCCGGCGCCCGGCCAGCCCCAGCAACAGCACACCGCCCGCCAGGGAAATGGGGTAGATGGCCGCCAGGCTCGCATCCTCCCGCAGGCCGGTGCGGCGGGTGATCCACGCGGCCAGCCCGGCCATCCCCAGCCCCGCCACCAGGCCGCCGAAGGTCAGCGCCGGCAGGCTCAGGCCAAAGAACCAGAACGCCAGCGCCGCACCGGGCAACACCCCATGGGAAATGGCATCGCCGATCAGGCTCATGCGCCGCAGCATCAGGAACACCCCGAGCGGCCCCGCGCTGCACGCCAGCGCCACCCCGCCCAGCAGCGCCCGCTGCAAAAACGCGAACTCCGCAAAGGGTTGCCAGAGCGCCGTAAGCATCAGGCCACCTGCTGGCGGGTCGGCGCCGGCAGCAGCACCCGGCTGGCGCCATGACGGCAGCCGTCAGAGCGGATCAGCAGGCAGCGCGGCAGGCGCTCGCGCACCGCCTCCAGGTCATGGCAGACCACCAGCTGCGTGCGCCCCTCCCGCTGCCAGCGGGCGATGCGCTGCCAGAGAATCGCCTGGCCCTCCGCGTCCAGTGCCGCGTCGGGCTCGTCCAGCAACAGCAGCGGCGCGTCCATCAGCTCCAGCCGCGCCAGCAAGGCCCGCTGCAACTCCCCGCCGGAAAGCGCCAGCAGCGGCTGGTCGGCCAGCGCCTCCAGCTGCCAATCCGCCAGGGACGCCTCGCAGCGCCTGCGCCGCTCCACCCGGCTCAAGCGGCTGCGCCACAACCCCGCCATCGCCAGCTCCCCCAGGCTGAGGGGGAACTGCCGGTCCAGCGCCTGTTGCTGCTGCAGAAAGCCCACCGCCCCCAAGCCCGCCGCCCCGACGCTCACCCGCCCCGCCAAAGGGCGCTGCAAACCGGCGATCACCCGCAGCAGGCTGCTCTTGCCGCACCCATTGCGCCCCACCACCGCCGTGAGGCTGCCGGCCGGCAACGCCAGGGAAAGCGGCGGCGCCAACGGCCGCGCAGGCGGCCCCCATTGCAAGGCATCGAACTGAAGCATCGTCAGGTCCAGGGCGTGGGAGAAAGGGCTGTAGGAAAACGCAAATGTTATAAAGTAACAAATCGCGCTTCACAACCCATTTCCCCGCGCACGCCCCCTCCCCTTTTCCAACCCGAACGCCAACCGGCACCCACCGCTAAGCGGTTGATCGCCCTTCGAAAAATTCTGAAAAGTGGGGTTGACAGAGGCAGGAAGCGAGAGAATAATGCGCGCCACGTTGGCTACGTAGCTCAGCTGGTTAGAGCATAGCATTCATAATGCTGGGGTCCGGGGTTCAAGTCCCTGCGTAGCCACCATACAAAACAAAGGGTTAGCTTCGGCTAACCCTTTGTGCTTTCTGGGGTGTTCATTTCTTGAGGCTCCTCCCTTCCTAGATTCGCTTTACCTCCCCGAATAATCTCCCTTAACCTCCTGTGGCCTTTTAGCATCACAAGGAGGTTTTGATGTTCGGTATCCCATGGAACGAATTGCTTCTGCCATTCGCCTGCGCAGTAGGGGCGATTTTTGGCAGCATCGCTCAAGCAATAGTCGCCACCATTCAGATTGATGGTCCCCCTAACAAGCTCGGCATACTCGAAATAGCCCCGCCGGAACTCGCAAAGATCAGAGGAGCGTGGATGTCCATGCGGATCTTTGTCGGCGCGGTACTAGGATTTGTCTTTGGTCTTTATTTCGTAGGCTCAATCAACGAAACAGTCGGCACCTTCTGCAAGATCTGGGCGTTGTCATTTGTCGTAGGCTATGCGGCTCCCAAAATTTGGGCAGCTCAGGAACAGTCACTTCTGAAGCAAGTGGGTGTAGGTCACGCAGGCCCGAACACTCCTGGCCCAACACCTCCGTCTAACGAATCACAAGGAGGCCGTGAATGAGCATTGAGCTGGACGAAATTCTGAGTAGCTCAAACAAGCTGTACATGACAATAGAAAGCCTCCTCAAGCATGCATCGATAGAAGATTCCAACCGAGCAGATGCCAGCTTCATCACATGCGCTCTTTCACTTGAGCACGGCAAAGGCCTTCAATATCTAATCCAGGTTGGCAACGCCGTTTCTGCTACAGCCTTGCTTCGATTGCAATTCGAAGCTCTGGTTCGGGGGATCTGGCTCTGGTATGCAGCAAATGAATTGCAACTCGAAAAATTCACTAGTCCACTTACAACTGACTCAGAGCAAGCTGCGAAAGGGTTACCTGGCCTAGATGAGATGCTAAAGAGGCTTACCACCACGCCAAGCGTTCCACCGATGGCGGTATCACAGCTAAAGCACTTCAAGGAAGTTCAGATAAAGGCACTAAACTCCTACGTTCATGGAGGTATTCATGCGTTCCGACGGCATGCCGAAGGATTCCCCCTTCCGTTGGCCATACAAGTCCTGAAAAGCTCTAATGCGCTTGCTGTCATGTCATCAATGATGATGGCCACTCTAACCGAGTCGACGGACATAATAGTTTCCGTAAAAAAATTGCAAACAAAATTCCAAAATTGCCAGCCCCCTCTGCTCTACCCCGCAGCTCGGACGGGCACTAACCACACATAATAATTCAATAATAATATATATAGACCTACCTCTTTCAACCCCCACAAAATGGGCCCCGCGAAACTAGCACAACTCCAAAAATCTAAAAACCCACATTACATTGGAACGTAAAATATGAGCTACCAAGGAATTTTATTTCCAGATAGAGCAGAAGACATTCACCAACCGTCTTATAACTCATATAGGATTTTTCTTGATTTTTGGCAGCCGCTAGCAAATAAGCTAAGAGATCTTTATGAGCCTGTATTTTTGCGCGGCACAACAAGAATCCTACTAATACATGCACCACAGGGTGGCGGAAAGACAATGTTCGCCACAAAGCTAGCAAATGACTTCAAATCTACAACCAACCAGAAGCCCATCACAGCCTCGAAAGAAAACCTATGGCATAGGATTAGCGGAGGAACAGATGGCTACACCGCCAAACTAGATGAGAACCTTATTAATGGCGCAACAAATACAACCTCCGTCATCAACATAACAAACGACTCATCTGTAAACGGAACGCTAATAAATGAAGACAAAAAATGGCTCACAGAATTAATACCAAAAATTGAATTAAATACCGATCGCCGCTGGATTGTGATTCTAGACAATGCTGAGCGGGGCCATTTTATACAATCGCTCCTAGATCTATCAGATGCCGAATTCATGGAGCGAAAAGACGACAAAAGCACTATTCAGATAGCAGCACAGCGCTTCGTAGGCTACGCCAGAACCAAACTTAGAGGATGTCTCTTTGTAATCCTAACTAACAGCCAAACTTTCAAAGAGCACCTAACCGAAGCTATCAACTCTCAACACCAAGGAATGTTAGAGGCCACTTCACTCCCACTACCAGGCGCCCAGGAAAAAGAAACAGTAGTACGAGTAAACACAAACCGACTCAACAATTTTTCTTACTGGTATTGCTTAGACAAGGCTGGCCCCAATGAAAAAATTGCCGTTTACAATGCATTAAACGGAGCAGAAACCTTCCCCGGTTCATTTGCTGCTGTTGATGCGGCGATTAAATCCTCTACTCGAGTTGGCCGATCCGCTAACACATGTCTATTGAGCTTGATTATATTCACAAAGGACACAGACAAGTCCGAGATAGATAAGCTCGGTACAATTTGGCGTGAAGAAATAAATTATAAGTGGCTGTCAGTAACTACATTTAATGGTGGATGGGCAACCAAAATTAAGAACACAAGAGAGACAGCACTACTGGAGTCTGAGTGGAATCTTCGAGTCATCACTATAGGCGAGGAATTCATAAAAAGCTTACTTACCCAGACCCCAAGAGACCTAGACCTGTGCAGCAAACTAATATCAAAGCTTAAGAAAAACTTTGGCGCCGGCGTTTACCAAAAAACTCTTGAACAGCATAGAAGCGAAATAAGACAGCTTATTGATTCCTGGACTACAAACAACAACTCAGATATAGAAACCAATTTCTGGTCACTTGGACAGCGCAGATCCACAATTTACGAACCAATACTCACAAAAATTCTAAATAACTACAACAAAACATCGCCTGGTTTCCTATCGTGCAGACCAGACACTGTAATATCCAAATTCACACCCTGCTCAATTCTCTCTGCAAAAACATCAGAAATCAAAGATATCAACAGGGCAATTCGCAGAGAAGCACACACATTTGAGTTTACAGCAATACAAAACCCGACAGCAAAAAACATTCAAATCTATCTTGATGGGAAGCTCAAAGGCTACATTGAAGTTGTTCAAGAGCAATAATCGACCGAGCCAGGAAGCTCTATCACAACACCAATACCAAATATCAGCCTTAGACATAGATAAAAAAAGGGGCTTAAGGTCTAACTTGGATATATATAAAGGATTAGCTTCTGCTAATCCTTCTTTATTTTCACCGAAATTTGGCTCTCTCAGTTGGCTAAGCTAATAGGCACTGAGATACCTCACTTTTATGGCACGCATCGCGACTACCTGCGCCAACCGCTCTTATCCACACCTCCCGCATATACAGCTCCTCCGGCAGCACATAGCCCCAGCGCCCCCGGATATCGGTGCGGGGTGCGCGGGGGCGGCGGGTGGCGGCTGGGACGGGGCGCCATTGGCCGTAGGGCGTGGGGGTGAGGATGCAGAGCAGGCGCAGTGCGGGGCGCGCCTGCTGGGGGTGAACAGCCTTGTTCATATGAGCTCCCGGTTATGGCGGTTGGTGCGCTGGTTGTAGGCGTTGAAAGCGAGGCGGTCGAGGCGCTTGATTTCAGCCTGGGTTACATCAAGTCCCTCCAGACGAAGGCTGGCGATGTAGTTGGATTGGCGAACTTTGGCGAAGTAGGCCTTTTTGACCGCTAGGGACGAAGTGGACATGGCGTACGTCTCTCGCTGAGTACCTAAAGCAGGCGCAATGCGGGGCGCGCCTGCTGGGGGTGAACGGCCTTGTTCATATGAGCTCCCGGTTATGGCGGTTGGTGCGCTGGTTGTAGGCGTTGAAGGCGAGGCGGTCGAGGCGCTTGATTTCGGTGGTGTCGAAGGTGTTTGTGTCCTGCAGGGCGTCGAGGTAGCCGCCCATGCGGATGTAGTAGGCGAGCGCGCGTTCCGAGTCGGAATAGCGGATGGCCTTGAGGAGCAGGCGCAGTTGAACGTTGATGGCTTTCATTGGGCGTAGTCCCCCGCGCTGAACACTGTTTTACCGCTCTCCAGGTCGAGGCGGATGCGGTGCAGGTTGATGACGCGGCGCCGGCCGATCTTCACGGTGGGGATGGTGTTGCTCTCGACCCAGCCGCGCACCACGTCCTCAGTGATCTCTCCGAGACCCAACATTTCAGCCAGGACGAGCTGCGTGCAGAACGGTGCATCGCGGAAGGTGGTGATACGCATGGGATTCCCTTCATAGGAAAGCCCCACTATTCCAGACTGTTCCATAGTTCTTGCCCTATACTCCTCAAGATTTTCTATCAAATAGTTCGTTTCAAACTATTTGAAATAACCATAGGGCGAGAATTCGCGCTTTTCAAATTATTTGATCTATTTATTTGTAACAAATGAGTAATATTGCCGAGCGCGTCAGGACACTAGCTTCAATCATTGGCATGGATCGCCTGGTCCGTGAGACGCCCATCGGCTCAAACCGGTGGCGAACCGTGCTGTACAACAAGGACATTCGGGTCAGCACGGTTGAGGTAGAAGAGCTCTGCAAGCTCTTCCCGGCCTACCGCTGGTGGCTAATCACCGGGGAAATTGCGCCAGAAATGGGACAGAGCAGCCCCGAACACGACGGTCTGATCGCCCCGCCCTCCCAGGCCTAGCGCCGCCTTTTATCTTCCCCGCCCGGTGCCCCACGCTATGCGGCGCCGGGCCCTTTCCTCTCCTGATCCCCCGGCTTCACGCCTACCCTCCCCCGCTGCGCGCGGCCAACTGCTCATGCAAGGACCACGCGAAGGCGTAGGGCTGTTCGCGCCGGCTGAAGGTGGCCTCGGCCTGGTGCCAGCGCGCTTCATCCAGCCCGCTGCGGGCGATTTCGTGGGCGAGTGCATCGATCTGCCGTTCGAGGGTGCTGCCCAGGCCGGCGGTGACGGTGAGGGGCAGGCCAAACAACGGCCGCCCGATGAAGGCGGGGTAGCGCTCCACCGGCACATCGAGGGCGGTGGCCTGGATGCCCAGCAGGACGATACGGCCCTCGGCATCCACCACCTCCAGCCCGTACGAGCCGCCATCGCTCAGGGCCCAGCCGTCGAGGCGCTGGAGGGGGTAGGCCAGGCGGGGCACCTGGGTGAGGTAGAGGTAGCCGGCGGCTGCGGCACTGGCGGCGAGTGCCAGGGTGAGTGAGGTGATCCCTAACGCGCGTTTCATCGAGGCCTCCTTGCGGGTGGGCGAAGCCTACAGGGCGCGGGGCCTGGCGGGCCATGGCGGCTTGCCGGGGCGCTGAAAGCGGAACTGGCCGGTCATCCCCCCGGTGGGAAAAAGTTGTACAAGCCTCTTGCGCAAACTTATACGCAGCAGTAGAAAAGCTATACAAATTTACTGAATGTACAGCTTTAGAGGACTCGACCATGCCGGCCTACCGCGCGCCGCTCCGCGACATGCGCTTTGTGTTCGATGAAGTACTCGACGCCTATTCGCACCTGCAGGCGCTGCCGTCCCAAGGGGAATTCGGCGCGGACCTGGGCAGCGCGATCCTCGAAGAGGCGGCGCGCCTGGCTGAGGGTGTGCTGGCCCCGCTGAACAGCTCGGGCGACAAGGAAGGCTGTCATTACGACCCGGCGACCCGCGCGGTGAAGACGCCCGCCGGGTTCCGCGAGGGTTACCGCCAGTTCGCCGAAGGCGGCTGGACGGCGCTGGCCTGCCCCACCGAGTTCGGCGGCCAGGGCCTGCCCCACGTGCTGAACATGATGGTGGAGGAGATGGTGTGCTCGGCGAACCTGTCGCTGGGCATGTACCCGGGCCTGACCCACGGCGCCATCAATGCGCTCTCCGCCCACGGCACCCGCGAGCAGCAGGAGGCCTACCTGCCGAAGCTGATCAGCGGTGAGTGGACCGGCACCATGTGCCTGACCGAGCCGCAGTGCGGCACAGACCTGGGGCTGATCCGCACCCGCGCCGAACCCCAGGCGGACGGCAGCTACGCGCTGAGCGGCACGAAGATCTGGATCACCGGCGGTGAGCACGATCTGGTGGAGAACATCGTCCACCTGGTGCTGGCCCGCCTGCCCGACGCGCCGGCCGGGGTGAAGGGGATTTCGCTGTTCCTGGTGCCCAAGTTCCTCGCCGATGGCGGCCGCAACCCGGCGTTCTGTGGGGGGCTGGAGCACAAGATGGGCATCAAGGGCTCGGCCACCTGTGTGATGAATTTCGAGGGTGCCAAGGGCTGGCTGATCGGCGAGCCCCACAAGGGCCTGCGCTGCATGTTCACGATGATGAACTCGGCCCGCCTGATGGTCGGCATGCAGGGCCTAGGCATTGCCGAGAACGCCTACCAGATCAGCCTGGGCTTCGCCCGTGAGCGCTTGCAGAGCCGCTCCCTGAGCGGGCCGAAGGCACAGGACAAGCCGGCCGACCCGATCCTGGTGCACCCGGACGTGCGGCGCATGCTGCTGCGCCAGAAGGTGATGATCGAAGGCAGCCGCGCGCTGGCCTACTTCACCGGCCTGCATCAGGACATCGCCCACAACCACCCGGACGCCGAGGTGCGCCAGCAGGCGGACGATCTGGTGCAGCTGCTGACGCCGGTGGTGAAAGCCTTCCTCACCGATGAGGGTTTCGCCTGCGCCAACGAGGGTCTGCAGGTGATGGGCGGCTCCGGCTTCACCGAGGACTGGGGCATCGAGCAGCTGGTGCGGGACTGCCGCATCACCCGTATCTACGAGGGCACCAATGGCATCCAGGCGCTGGACCTGGTGGGCCGCAAGCTGGCCCTGGGGGGCGGCCGTGCGGTGCGTGGCTTCTTCCAGTTGGTGGGTGAGTGGCTCAAGGCCAACCCCGAGGCGGCCCACGTGGCCAAGGTGGACAAGGCGCTGCGCCAGTTGCAGCAGGCGACCATGTGGCTGGCCACCGAAGGCATGAAGGACCCGGAACAGGCCGGCGCTGCGGCCACGCCCTACCTGCGGCTGTTCGCGCTGACCGCGCTGGCCTGGCTGTGGGCCCGCATGGCTCAGGTGGCCCAGGCCAAGCTGGACGCCGGCAGTGAGGAGAAGACCTTCTACGGCGCCAAGCTGAAGTCCGCCGACTTCTACATGACCCGAACCCTGACCGAGACCGACGGCCTGCTGGCCGAGGTGATGGCAGGCAAAGCATCCCTGATGGCGTTCAACGAGGACGAGTTCGCCGCATAGCCAACCCTCCCCCTCCGTATGCGCACGCCGGCAATCCCTCCCTTTTTTGATTGCCGGTTTTTTTTTGCCCGGAATTTGGTCGGCCCGTGGGCCGGCTGGGCCGTCGTAGGGCGGGTTTCAGCCCACCGGCCAACACCGATCGGGACCGATGCGGTTCGCCGAGCTCACCGCATCCCACGAGCAGGCGATGTGCCGGTTTATGGGAGTGAGTTCGTTCGCGATGGGGCGGGAATGGTCAGCGCCGTTCCCGGGCTGAAGCCCGGGCTACGAGGGACAACGTGCCGGCCCACTGCCATTCGTACAGGCACACACCGTGGTGGATCGCGCTTCATCGATCCACCAACGGAGCCATACCGGATGCCCATGGTGGGCAGGAAAAGCATCGCGAATGAGTTCGCTCCCATGGGGTGCGTCATGGGGCCGTGTCGAACGCCATTGGTGGATGGAAAGAGCGCCATCCACCCTACGCCCCGAGAGGCGATGTGCCGGTTTGTGGGGGCGAAATTATTTGCGATTGGTCGGGGAGTGATCGGGCCGCGCCCATGGGTGAAGGCGCACCCCGTAGGGTGGATCGCGCTTTATCGATCCACCGGCGATGGCTTGTCGGGTGTCGACCTGAGCCCTTGAAACAGACAAACCATCATTCCGAAGACAGGATTCTCTGAGGCTTTCCTCCATCCGGCGAGTACGAGATGAAATGTGGGTCATTCGGTCGCTGAACCCACAGGCGACCACACGCCTCGCACTCGTACATCGTCGTGAAGAGTTCGCAGGTCAAGCTAGACAGCTTTTCGATAAAGAAGTCGTCCTCTTTAAGACAGCTGCCATACGCCTCATGCACCAGCTCGGATAGCCGCCCCTCAGCCATGGCAATTCTCATGCTGGCGAACAGCGCTTCTACCCGGTCGTAGAACATCTCTTCACGGTCAGCGCGCAGCAATTCGGCCTTGTAGGGTAGCGAGTCGGTCTGATCCACAATCACATGCCCGCAGCTGCATCCCAATTTGCTCATCCGGTCTCCCTCCCCTGTTTTGCGCCCGGCTTCATGGCACCGCTTCATTTATCGCGTGGGTGTTCTACACCCAACCGCCCCAAACAAAAACACCCCGCCGGGGCGGGGTGTTTGTGGGGGGGCCGTCAGGAGGCGGGGTTGCTGGTCAGGTGGGCGTCGGGTTGGTTGCCGAGCTTGAACACCTTGAAGAGCACGGTCAGCAGTACGAGGAAGGCCGGGCCGATGTAGAGGGCGATGCGGGTGTCTTCGAAGAAGGCCATGAGCGCCACCACCAGCACCAGGAAGGCCAGGGCGAGGTAGGAGCTGATGGGGAACAGCCACATCTTGAACTGCAGCTTGCCCTGTTCGGCGGGGCTGAGGCTGCGGCGGAATTTCATCTGGGCGAGCAGGATCATGGCCCAGGTCCAGATGGCGCCGAAGGTGGCGATGGAGGTGACCCAGACGAACACCTTCTCCGGCACCAGGTAGTTCAGCAGCACGCCCAGCAGCAGGGCGAAGATGGACAGCAGCAGGGCGTTGCGCGGGACGCCATTGCCGGAGGTACGGCCGAAGGCGCGCGGGGCCTGGCCGTGCTGGGCGAGGCTGTAGAGCATGCGGCCGGTGCTGAAGATGCCGCCGTTGCAGGAGCTGAGGGCGGCGGTGATGACCACGAAGTTGATGATGCCGGCGGCGGTCTTGATGCCCAGGCGTTCGAAGGTCATGACGAAGGGGCTGCCCTGGGTGCCGATCTCGTTCCACGGGTAGATGGACATGATCACGAACAGCGCGCCGACGTAGAACAGCAGGATGCGCCAGAACACGGAGTTGATGGCGTCGGGGATGGTCTTCTGCGGGTTGCGCGCTTCACCGGCGGTGAGGCCGATCATCTCCACGCCGAGGTAGGCGAACATGACCATCTGCAGGGACATGAGCACGCCCTGCACGCCGTTGGGCATGAAGCCGCCGTGGGTCCAGAGGTTGCTGATGCCGGTGGCGATGCCGCCGTTGCCGATCCCGAAGAGGATCATGCCGGCGCCGGCCACCACGAGGGCGATGATGGTGACGATCTTGATGAGGGCGAACCAGAACTCGAACTCGCCGAAGGCGCGCACGGTGATGAGGTTGACGGTGCCCATGCTCGCCAGGGCCAGGAGGGCCCAGATCCAGCGGTCCACGTCGGGGAACCAGATCTGCATGTAGATGGCGACGGCGGTGATCTCCGCGACGCAGGTCACCAGCCAGAGGAACCAGTAGTTCCAGCCGGTGAGAAAGCCCGCCAGCGGGCCGAGGTAATCCTGGGCGTAGCGGCTGAAGGAGCCGGCCACGGGGTTGTGCACGGCCATCTCGCCGAGGGCGCGCATGATCACCAGGATGGCGAGGCCGCCGATGATGTAGGAGAGCATGATGGCGGGGCCGGCCATCTGGATGGCCTTGGCCGATCCCAGGAACAGACCGACACCGATGCAGGCGCCGAGCGCCATGAGCCGTATGTGTCGTTCACCCAAACCGCGGTGCAGTTGATCGCTGCTGGACATGAAGAACCTCTTATTTTTGTAAAAGGGCTGACACCCGCCAGGGGGTAACCCGGCGGGCGCTCTCGTTTCCCGCGGGCCCGGTTTGGGCGGGCGGGAGCAGAGGACGTCCGGGGCCACAGGGCATGCCTGTCGGCCAGGCTCGGACGGCCGGCTGTTGTATAGGGGGGTGTGCCGGGGGGCAACTTGCCAATCGGCTTCCGGGTTAAAACAGCTGAATCTGCTGCGCGGACTATACAGCGCAGTGAAAATGTCTTCGATACGACGAATTGACAGGAATAGCGCGGCTGGTACGCCCGTTCTGACCCGGGATCGACGGGGAAGCCGCGATTCCTGGCCGTTTCGCCAGAAAGCCTCTGGCCAGCCTGCGTTGTGGTGTCGCAGGCCGGCGCGCGGGTCAGCGCAGCTTGGGCCGGGTGCCCAGCAGGAGGCCGGCGAAGATCATCGCGCCGCCGAGCCAGTGGTAGCCCTGCAGGGACTCGCCGAGCACCAGGTAGCCCAGCAGCGCGGTGAACACCGGCATGAGGTAGTTGGTCAGCGACACCTTGGCCACGCCGAGCACGGCGATGCCCCGGTTCCACAGCAGGTAGGCGATCAGCGAGGCGAAGGTGCCGGTGTAGCCGATGGCGGCGAGGTTGGCCGGGCTGGGGGCGAAGCCCTGGCCGCTGGCGATCTCCAGCAGGTACAGCGGCAGCAGCATGGGCACGCCGCAGAGGATCAGCGCGCCGAGGAACACCAGCGGGGGGATGCCCTGGAACCAGGCGGCCCAGCGCCGTTGCAGCAGGGTGTAGAGCGCCCAGTCGAGCACGCCGAGCAGCATGATCAGGTCGCCGGGGTTGAAGCGCAGGCCGGCCAGGGTGGCCAGGCTGCCCTGGCCGATCAGCACCAGCAGGCCGAGGATGGCGACGGCCATGCCGCCCCAGGCGCGCCGGGCCGGCCATTCCCCCAGCAGCACCCCGGCGCCGATGAAGGTGGCCAGGGGCAGGCAGGTGTTGAGCAGGGTGAGGTTGATGGCCACGGTGGTGCGCGCGGCGAAGTACATCAGCACGCTGAAGGTGCAGATGCCCAGCGCGGCCACCACCAGCAGGCGCCAGCCGGCGCGGCGCAGGGCGGCACGGTGCTGCCACAGGGGCTTGGCGATGAAGGGCAGGAGCAGCACCAGGGCGACGCTCCAGCGCCAGAAGGTCAGGGCGAAGGGCGGGATGTCGTCATGGAAGGCGCGGGCCACCAGGGCGTTGCCGGCCCAGCAGGCGCTGGCCAATACCAGGCCGGCCCAGGCGAGCGCCGGGGCGTGTGTGCGGTTCATGGGTCAGCGCACGCCCTGGGGGCGCAGGCGGTACTGCGGCGGCAACTGGTCGATGCCGCTGACGGTGACGTTGAGGTCTTTCCAGAGGCCGTCCTTGATGCCGTAGATGCAGCCGTGCACGGACAGCGACTGGCCACGGTGCCAGGCGTTCTGGACGATGGTGGTGTGGCTGACGTTGGCCACCTGCTGCATGACGTTCAGCTCGCAGAGGCGGTCGACCCGCGCTTCGTCGGTGGGGAACTGGGCGATATGGTCGCGGTGCTCGTAATAGAGGTCGCGGATGCTGCGCAACCAGCCGTCGATCAGGCCGAACTGGGCATCCTGCATGGCGGCGCGCACACCGCCGCAGCCGTAGTGGCCGGTGACGAGGATGTGCTTCACCCGCAGCACGTCCACGGCGTACTGGACGACCGACAGGCAGTTGAGGTCGGTGTGCAGGACGACGTTGGCGACATTGCGGTGGACGAACAGGTCGCCGGGCAACATGCCGACGATCTCGTTGGCCGGTACGCGGGCGTCGGAGCAACCGATCCACAGGTATTCGGGCGCTTGCTGCTTGGCCAGTTTCTCGAAGAACTGGGGGTCGTCTTCCTTGATGCGTTCAGCCCAGCGGGCGTTGTTGTCCAGCAGCTGCTGCAGGTCGCTCATGGTGCTTTTCCTCCGTTGGCCGGCGCACCTTACGGAGGGGGGCCGGCTTTGACAAGGCTGGATGCCGAGTCGGCCGGCCCGGGAGCGTGACGGCTGGGAAGGATGGGCGCGCGGTCAGTCGAGCAGGGTGCAGGCCATGACGAGGGCGTCTTCGCGGCCGCCAACGGCCGGGTAGTAGCCACGGCGGCGGCCGACTTCGTTGAAGCCGTAGCGCTCGTAGAGGCGGTAGGCCGATTCGTTGCTGGCGCGCACTTCGAGGAAGCATTCGCGGGCGTTGAGCGCGCGGGCGCGGTCCATCAGGTGCTCCAGCAGGCGCAGGCCGAGGCCGCGCCCCTGGCTTTCCGGCTTGACGGTGATGTTGAGCAGGTGCGCTTCGTCGATGATCACGTTGATCACGCCGTGGCCGACCTGCTGGGAGCCTTCGAACATCAGCCAGCAGTCATAGGACTTGATGCCGTCGGCGAAGATGCCGCGCGTCCAGGGGTGGCTGAAGGCGGCGTATTCGATCTTGAGTACGGCGTCGAGGTCCGCCTCGGTCATGGGGCGGAAGGTTACGGCATCGGTCATTCAGCGTTGTTCCAGCGGCGCATGACCCGGCGCATGGCGCGCCAGAGGTCCGCCTTGCGGTGCGGTTCGTCCATCAGCAGTTCCAGGCCGGGCACGGCCCAGGCGGCACAGAGCCCTTCGATCTGCAGTTCGCGGCCAAAGGCCTCGGCGTCGGCTTCGCCGGCAAAGCGCACGGCGGGCAGCCCCACCAGCCAGAGGCAGGCGCAGGCCGGGCCTTCTTCCAGGCGGGCGGCGAGGAAGCCCTGGAGGAAGTCGCGGGCGGCGTCCGGGCCCTGGTCCATGTTGCCGCGGGCCAGCAGCGGCCAGCGGATCGGCTCGCCGATGAGCTGCGGCGCATCCGGCAGGCCGGCGGCGCGCAGCAGGTCCTTGAGCAGCAGGTAGGCCGGGTCGCGGCTCTGGAAGCCTTCCCCGGTGGGCAGCTCCACCAGCAGCAGGCAGGCACCGGCCCGCAACAGCTGGAGGGCGAAGCGCGGCGGGGCCACCGGGGCGGCCTTCACCGGCTGGGGTGCATCCACCTCGGGCTCCGCCGCCGGCTCGGGCACGGCCACGCGGGGCGTGCTGCCCGGGCGCGGCACCTCGATCTTCGGCCGGGGCGCTGCCGGGGCTTCGGTGCGTTCGGCCACGACGGCTGCGACCGCCGGTTCCGGGCGCGCGGGGCGGACCGGTTCCGGCGTGGGCAGGGGCTCGGGCAGCACCAGCAGTTCGGGGCGCGAGGGGGCGGCGAAGGGCAGCGCCGTGCGCGGCAGCCAGGTGGCGACCTGCATGGCGTCGAGGTATGCGCGGCGGCGAAGCTCTGGGATCAAACGTCAGCTACCTGTGGATGGGCTTTGCGTACGCCGGCCTGCATGAGGTTCAGCGCGTTGAGATAGGCCTTGGCGGAGGCGAGCACTATATCCGTATCGGCGCCGTTGCCGTTGACGATTCGTCCGGCTTTTTCCAGGCGCACGGTCACTTCGCCCTGGGAATCGGTGCCCTGGGTGATGGCGTTGACGGAGTACAGCTGCAGGCTGGCGCTGGAGCGGGCCAGGCTTTCGATGGCCTTGAAGGCGGCGTCTACCGGGCCGGAGCCCTGGGCGCGGGCTTCCTGCTCCTGGCCGTCGATGCTGAGCACCACGCGGGCTTCGGGGATCTGCCCGGTGCGCGAGGTGACTTCGAGGAAGGCCAGGCGGAAGTGCTCGGGGGCTTCTTCGCCGAGGGTGTCGGAGACCAGGGCCTGGAGGTCCTCGTCGAAGATCTCGTGCTTCTTGTCGGCCAGGGCCTTGAAGCGGGCGAAGGCTTCGTTCAGCTCAGTCTCGCCGGGCAGGTGGATGCCCAGCTCTTCCAGGCGGGTGCGGAAGGCGTTGCGGCCGGAGAGCTTGCCGAGGGAGAGCTTGTTGGTGTGCCAGCCCACCGACTGGGCGGACATGATCTCGTAGGTTTCGCGGTGCTTGAGCACGCCGTCCTGGTGGATGCCGGACTCGTGGGCGAAGGCGTTGGCGCCGACGATGGCCTTGTTCGGCTGCACCGGGAAGCCGGTGATGCTGGAGACCAGGCGCGAGGTGCTGAGGATGTGCGGGGTGTCGATGCCGGTGTGCACCCCGAGGACGTCGGCGCGGGTCTTGATGGCCATGACGATCTCTTCCAGCGCGGCGTTGCCGGCACGCTCACCGAGGCCGTTGATGGTGCATTCCACCTGGCGGGCTCCGGCGGCGACGGCGGCCAGGGAGTTGGCGACGGCCAGGCCCAGGTCGTTGTGGCAGTGCACGGAGAACACGGCCTTGTCGGCGTTGGGGATGCGCGCCAGCAGCTGGCGGATGGTCTCGGCGTACTGGTGCGGGATGGCGTAGCCGACGGTGTCGGGGATGTTGATGGTGCGGGCGCCGGCGTCGATGGCGGCTTCGATGATGCGGCAGAGGAAGTCGATCTCGGAGCGGCCGGCGTCCTCGCAGGAGAACTCCACGTCGGCGCAGAGGTTGCGGGCATGGCGCACGGCGCGCACGGCCTGCTCCACCACCTGGTCCGGCTGCATGCGCAGCTTGTACTGCATGTGGATGGGGCTGGTGGCGATGAAGGTGTGGATGCGCCCGGCGTTGGCGCCCTTGAGGGCTTCGGCGGCGCGCTCGATGTCGGCCTCGACGGCGCGGGCCAGGCTGCACACGGTGCTGTCCTTGATGCTGTCGGCGATGGCCTTGACCGCTTCGAAGTCGCCGGGGCTGGCGATGGCGAAGCCGGCCTCGATCACGTCCACCCGCAGGCGCTCGAGGGCCTTGGCGATGCGCAGTTTCTCTTCCCGGGTCATGGAGGCGCCGGGGCTCTGCTCGCCGTCACGCAGGGTGGTGTCGAAAATGATGACGCGATCGTTGTTGTTCATTGTGGTCACTCTCCTCTTGTCCCGCCGGGGGTGCGGCCGAGCGCTGGCTAATGACGCCGCGGCTCGTGGCCGCGACGACGGATGGCGGATTGTGGCGCGAAACGCGCGGGGCGGGAAGGCGCGGGCGGCGCACAGGGGCGCCGCCGTACAGGCTCAGTTGATCGGCGTGGCGGTGAGGTTGGCGCGGATGTCGGCGTTCTGCAGCTTGACGCCGTACATGGAGGTGACGGCCCCGCCGGTGGGGTGCACGTGCTGGACGCGGTCGATGTCCACTTCCTTGAAGTGGACGCGCCCGTTCACCGCGAAGCCCAGCGGGTCGGGGGTGACGGGGGTGCAGCTGCTGCCGTTCTTGGTGCAGACCTTGGTGGGCGCGACGTCCAGGTTGAGGTCGGCGTTGAAGCCGTAGGTGTTGGCGTCGGGGTTCTTGGGGTCGCCGTCGGAAGTGTAGAAGTTATCCACAACCAGCTGGGCGCCGCTGCCGTTCACGCCGTTGACGCGGTCGGTCTCGAGGATGATCTGGTTGCGCTTCTCGTCGGTGGCGACGCCGTTGACGGAGCTGTCGATGGTGGTGTCGCGGACGAAGACGTTCTTCAGCTTGACCGAGACGCCTTCGTTGCCCCGGTCTTCCCAGCGGCCGCCGCTGGAGGAACAGGCGCTGGCGGTGGAACCGCTGCCGCCCACGCAGAGGGCGCCGGCCCCGCCGGAGCTGAGGGCCAGGGTGGAGCCCTGTTCGTAGCGCTTGAGCACCAGCCGGCCGAGGCTGGCGCCGGTGGCGCGGTCGCCCCAGCGCAGGTCGGAGACGTCGAGGTTGGACCAGTAGGTGCCCTTGCGCAGCTCGACGCCGTTGCTGGTGACGTCCACGGTGCCGTCGCGGAAGTGCATGTCGTAGCGGGTGCCGGACAGCCACAGGCCCTTGCCGGTTTCGTCCACGGTGATGGCGGCGCGGGCGTCGCTGACCACGAAGTCGGCGTTGTAGCCGATGCCGTCGCCCACCAGGCCGCCGGGCTTGAGGGTGATCTGGCCGTTGAGGGTGAAGTCGTAGGCCGGGAAGATTTCCATCAGCACCAGCAACTCGGTGCCGCCCTGCAGGGGTGCGTTGGCGCTGCCGACCCGCAGGCCGTCGAAGCTGTAGCTGCCCTTGAGGTTGTTGAGCCCCAGGCGCAGGCCGTCGAAGTGGCCGTTGTAGCTGCCCTTGCTCATGTCACTCTGGGTGCCGGCGTAGCACCCGGTGGCGGCGCCGCCGGCGCAACTGCGGGTGATGTCGAGGGTGAGCTGGCCGCTGCCGTAGGTGCGCAGGCCGCTGAACCACATGCTGTTGCCGTTATCGGTGAGCGAGACCGCGCTGTTGGCCATGTTCCAGCTGAGGTCGGCGGTGAGGCCGGTCAGCCCGGAGTTGGGGTCGCCGCCCGGGCGCAGGGCGATGCTGTTGCGGCGGCTGCCGTCGTCGACGAAGTTGAGGTCGATGCCGAGGCTGCCGAGCTTCTGGTTGGTGGGGTTGCCGAGGATCAGCCCGCCGAGGGTGGCGTTGAGCTTGAGGTCGGCGAAGGCGATCTGGACGAAGCTGCCGTTGGCGTCCTGCACCAGGTCGAGGGTGAGGCCGTTGAGGCTGCGCAGGGTGCCGGAGAAGTTCTCGGCGCGGAGGATGCCTTCGTCCTGGTACTGGAACAGGCTGTTGCTGATGCTGACGTCGGTGCGCACCCGCAGGCCGGAGCCGCTGGCGCCGCCGCTGGAGACGCTGACGGTGCCGCCCAGGCGCAGGTCCATGTTGAGCTTGCCGAAGCTCTTGTCGGCGCCGGGGCCGCGCAGGTCGGGGGCATCCGGGGTGACGGGGCTGGCCGTGGGGTCGCCGCTGGCCAGGTCGAGCCCGATGCCGCCGATGGCGGCGACGACGCGCGAGTTGCCGAGGTCGAGCTTGACGGCCTGGCCGTCGCCGCCGCTGACGATGTCGAGGTAGGCGTTGTTCAGGTAGGCGTCCAGGCTCATGCCCTTCACCACCAGGTCGTAGCCGTTGTCGCGGTAATAGAAGGTGACGTCGGAGAGCGACAGGCGGCTGTCGTCCACCGAGATGCCAGTGACGCCGCTGGCGCCCCCGCCCTTGAGCTTGAGCACGCCGCCGAGGGTGTAGAAGGCGCGCAGGCCGCCGAAGCTGCGGGTGCTGCCGCCCATTTCGACGCTGTTGACGTTCATGACCCGGGCGCCGCCCTGGTGCTGCACCTGCAGGCGGCCGCCGGTGACGTCCACTTGGGTGGTGGAGGTGGTGGTGGCGCCGGTGCGGGCCTGGTTGCTGACGCCCTTGAGGTTGAGGCTCTGGCCGTCCTCCTGGTAGCTGATGGAGCTGGCGGACCAGGTGCCGGTGGTGGTTTCCAGGGTGATGCCGTCCCGGCCGCTGACATCGGAGAGCGCGGAGTCGTCCAGCGCCTGCATGGCCTGGGCCAGGGGGCTGAGGAGGACCGCGAACAACGCCACTGCACGCATCGCCTGCTCCTTCTTCTATTTGGGGAACACCAGCACGCTGCCTTGCATGCGGATGCTGCCGTCGATCCGGGCGGAAAAGATGTTGGTCTGCTGGTAGGTGGCGTCGCCGCCGTTGGCGACGGTGCCGGCCTTGTTGCGCCAGCCGCCCTGGTTGGCGACGGCGAAGGCGAAGCTGCCGTCCTTGAAGCGCACGTTGTTGGGCAGGCCCAGTTCGATCACGTCCTGGTTGAAGCCGGCGCTGGCGTCGTTGATGGCGCGGGTGCGCAGGGTCAGGCCCTCGAAGCTGAACACGCCCTTGAGGTTGTCCAGCACGTACCAGCCGCCGTTGGCTTCGGTGCGGATGGCGACGCGCATGCCGCAGGCTTCGGGGGTGCTGGCACCGGCGGTGGCGCAGCTGCGTTCGTTGACCGTCCACTGCGCGGGGTTGTTGCCGGCGGGGGTGTTCCACAGCACGCCGCCGGCCTTGTTGATGCTGAACTCGCCGGAGAGGTAGACCCCGCCCTGGCCGCTGGTGGCGCTGAGGTCGGCGTCGTCCAGGGGCTTGAGTTCGGCCTGGGCGCCGGCGCAGGCAAGCAGCAGGGCCAGGGTGAGCAGACGGGTCCTAGAGGTCATGGCTGGTCACCTTCAGGTAGTTGATGCTGAGGCCGCCGATCTCGTTGTAGCCGAAGTTGTAGCCGCCGGTGGCGGGGTCGCCGGTGCCGGACTTGAGGTTGTTGATGATGATGCTGGTGCGCGGGGCGTTGGCGTAGAAGTCGTCGGCCAGGGCCTGCTTCTGCGCGGCGGTGGTGCCGGAGGCGGTGGGGTTCTGCAGCTCCAGCACGAACTGGCCGTTGCTGCTGACGTCGAACAGCAGCGGCTGGCTCTTGCCGTAGCCCAGCGCCACGGTGGCGTAGGCGCCGCTCATGAAGAGCGTGCGGTCGCGCTGCTGTTGGGCGGTGGTGCAGTTGGTGGTGCCGGCTGCGCAGGACATGAGCTGGATGCTCTTGGCGAAGACGTTAAGGCGCAGTTCGCCGACCATCTGGTTCTTCACCTTGTCGCCCCAGAGGCGCAAGTAGGAACCGTCCATGGCCAATTCGGCAATGTCGAGGTTGATGACGTCGGTGCGCCCGGCGGCGACCTGGAAGTCGAAGCGGATGCCCAGGTCGACCTTCTCGCTGGCCCGGCTGGAGCAGGTGTTGCCGCCGGTGCTGTAGCCGCTGATGCAGGCCGACCCGCCGCTGGTGAGGCGCTCGGGGAAGGTGAACTCCAGCACCGAGATGCCGCTGGGGGTGGTCTGCACCCACTGCCCGGCATCGTTGAGGGTGCGCATCGACTCGCCCCGGGCGAAGTTGAGGGTGAAGGGATGGTCGAGCCGGCCGATGGTCACCGGGTTGAGGTTGGCGCCGTTGTTGCTCCCGGTGGCCCCCAGGTAGAACTCCTTCACGGCGATGGGCACGTTCTGCCCGCTGCCGTTGGTGATGTCATTGAGGGTGATGGTGGCGCCGCTGGCGTCGAGCATCACCTTGTCCAGCACGAAGCCGATGCCGGCGCCGTCCACGGCGGACAGCTCGGAATCGTCCATGGCCTGCATCTCGGCGTTTGCCAGGGCCGGCAGCAGGCACGACAACAGGGCCAGGGTGCGCATGGTCAGCACCCCTTGGTGGCGGAGCCGAGGCAGGTGTCCTGGCGGGGGATGCCGTTGAACGCCTGGTCGAAGTCGATGTTGATCGGCGACACCATATTGCCGTTGGCGTCCCGGTACTTGGGCATGTTCATGAAGGCGCCCTTGAGGGCAGTCATGAAGGCGTTGCTGTCCATGTCGCGCCAGGCCACATCCTGGGTCTGCAGGGAGATGAAGAAGCCTTTGGCAGAGTTCTGCATGCTGCTCATGTCCGCCGTGTTGCCCACCGGCAGAGACTGGAACTGGGACAGGTTGAAGCAGGTCTGGATACCCAGGATGCTGCAGTTGTTCGATGCAAATGCACCCAGCAACGCATCTGTCCATCCTCCTGCACAACCCGCCGTGCAGTTGAGTCCCTCTCCATTCTTGATACCAGCCATCGTTCCACGGACCGGATCCGCAGTCCCGCCAGAGCTCACAAGGTTGGCATCAGCCTCGACTGTGCTGGACCGGTAAACACCGGCCAAGAAAAGCGCAAGCCTCTGCCCTACATCCGCCTTGTTGTAAATGGCCTCTCCAGTCCCCTTGATGTGAACTGGGATATTCCCGGTCAGGCTCTGGATGTCACCCGAGAGAATCCCCTTGGCCTCGCCAAAGCCGATGCGCACCCCCACTACCTGGTTGCCCGAATAGGCGAACTCGACGAAGGGGTTGGAGACCTTGAAGGGGTTGATGGTGTTGTCGGCATTGACGGTGCCGAGGGCGAAATTGTTGATCAGGATGTCCGACGAGCCGGCCGCTTCGCCGGCGCGGTTGTACTGGCCGAGCTGGAGCTTCTTGATGTTGAGCTGGGTGTCGACGTCCACCCCGAAGTTGACGCGGGTGTAGTTGATGCCGGCGTTGGCGTCGGTGGTCAGGTTGATGAAGGCCTGGCCAGTGATGGTGGAGAGTTGGTCGTCGTCCAGGGCCTGCATCTGGGCCTGGGCACCGGTGGCCAGCAAGCTGGCGGCGAGCAGGAAGACAGCGCCCCTGAAGGGACTGCGAGACGGACGCATGGCGGGTTCCCTCACTTTTCTTGTTATCCGGGGCCGCTCCGGGGGCGGCACGATTCCGTGTTGCCACTATAGGGGCGCCCCCGCCATTTAGGCCCGACCCATAGGCGGGAAAAGGGCGGAATTGCATGGGCCCCGTACCGAGCTACCGTTGCGGTTGTTACCCAAATCCACACCCGGGCTTGCCGCCCTGGCTTAGGACTGGTGATGCGCCACCGCTATCCGCCCTCGGCGTTCACCCGTCTTTGGATAGCTGGGCGAGCACCGGGGCACCTGTTCAACTGCCGGCTCCAAACCAACAAGGAGCCGTTGCCATGCTGAAATTCCCTGTCCTTCCCATCGCCCTCGTTGCGCTCGGCCTACCCTTCATGGCCTCGGCGGCGGGTGAGCAGAGTGCGCTGGATCGTCAACTCAGCCTGATGAGGGGTGAGCCCCGCGCAGTGCTCGCCCCATCCACGCTTAAGCCCAAGCTGTTCGGACGAAATGCACTGAGCGCGGCTGCGGCCATCACCGGCACGCTGACTGTCGGCAAGGTCATTACCTATGACGGGAACAACAACACGCCTTACAACCAGGAGCCCACGGATACCACCACGTTCAACATGGTCCTGGCCGGGTACTTCAACCTCCCGCCCACCTCCGGCTCCTTGAGCCCCAACCTGGCCGCCACCACTACTCAGCTTGCGTTCACCAGGGTGGTCAAACTGTTCAACCCCGCCCCGATCCCGGAGGCGGACCTGCTGTGCAACCTGTTCGTCACCTCCAGCCTTGACGTGCAAGGCGTCAGCCTCGACGGCACCTACCTCCCGCTCAGCAAGGTCGGCTCATCGGTGAAGAACGGGACGACCTACTTCGACTACTTGGCCGTCAACCTGGATGACAACGCCCCCAACTACCCGCAGTACTTCCTCGACGAGCACGCCTTCTGCACCACCTTCGAATCCTTCAACAGCACCTACCCCAACGGCGCCTCGGTCCCGGTGACGCTGGTGCCCTGATCGCCCAGGTGACGCACTGCGTCAGTTTGCGACTGGCGCAGGAGGGGGGCCGGGGGCGTAGAATCGCCCCAGGCCATGCCAGGCCGTGCCTTCACGGCCTGGCATGTTTTCTGCTCCCACCCTGCCATGGCCGCCCTCCTCTCTCTCATGACCACAGACCCGGATTACGCCGACGCCCGCTGGGACGAACTGAAGAACCAGAACGACCTGGCCTGGGACCTCGACGCCATCACCGACCGCCAGCAGGCCATCGACTTCCTGCTGCGCTTCGAGAACCGCCTGTGCGTCTACTCCAGCTACGTGGAGAAGCTCTACAGCAACTACAGCTTCGTGGTGCCGGAGGAGACCCACGGCAGCATCACCATCCTGCCCGACGAGCAGGCCTGGCATGACACCTTCAACGAGATCCCGCCGGAGGCGGTGCAGCCCACGGGCATCCACATCCTCCCTGGCGAGACCATGGGCCACACCGGCCTGTACCTGAAGATCCCCGGCGAGCATCGCCTGGCCGCCTCCCGCGAGGTGCCCTTCCAGGAGGGGCTGAAGCTGCTGATCCAGCGCTACCAGGCCAAGCACGACCACTTCCTGCCGGTGCTGGCCAAGGGTGACCTGCGCGAGTACGAGGCGCGCATGCCGTCGCTGCACCTGCACCGCGTCGACACCACGCGCCTGGGCCACCTGTCGCAGCTGGAGGTCAACACCATCAAGGCCGCCATCGCGGACCACCTGATCGGACTCTTCCGCCACGCCTGACCGGGTGCGGCACGCGATCCTTTGATCGCTTCGGGCTGATTCGTCGCCCCCCTCATGCAGTACAATCGCCCCCTTTTTCCTGGCAGGGACCGTCTCCCACGATGATCGAACCCAAGCGCGTCTTGCGCGCCCTCGCCGAACACTGGTCGCTGCTGGAGCCGCTGTGCGAGCGCTTCGATACGGGCACCCTGAGCCTGTCCGAGCTGCGCATGCAGGTCGGCGCCCAGTTGCCGGCGGGCACGCCCACCGATATCACCGCGTTGCTCGACCAGTGGATCCGCCTGGATATCCTGGTGCCGGTGGCCAAGAGCCCCAATCGCTTCGAGCTGAACGCCCAGATCCACGACTTTCTCGCCTACCTGCGCCGCGAGCACCGCCTCGGCCTGTGCCTGGAGATCGAGGCCTACCTGCGCCACCTGGAGCGCCTGGCCGGGCACATCCAGGAAGCCTTCGAGATCCGCGACGGCAACGACCTGGCACGCCAGCTGCGCCTGCTGGACATGCGTGTGCGTGACGTGCTGAAGAAGCTCGACAACGACGAGCAGGCGCTGGTGGGCGTGGCCGAGCGGGCCAAGACCAGCGACCGGCAGATTCCGCTGCGCCAGCGTTATGCCGAGGTCCTGGCGACCTGGGACGAGTACGTCGAGCCGATGATCCAGCTGGTGTCCGCCGATGGCGCCTTCGAGCAGGGCGTGCGCCGGGTGGAGCAGGTGCTGCTCAAGCTGCTCGGTGAGCAACAGCGCCTGGGCCAGCTGGTGGACGACGACCTGCTGCTGCGCACCCATGCGCGCATCCTGGAGATGCAGACCACGGCCCAGCTGACCCTGCGCAAGGCCCGTGAGCTGCTGCTGCCGCTGCGCGAGGAAGCGCGCCGGCACAACGCCGTGACCCGTGGCGCCGCCCTGGCGCTCTCGGTGATCCGCAAGAAGGGCCTGGACGGGGTGCCCCAGGCGGCGATGCCGCTGTTCACCCGGCCGCAGAGCACCTTCCTCGGCAGCGCGTCCCAGGTGGAGGCCTACGTCTACGCCCTGGCGCGCTTCGAGCCCAAGCCGGCGCACTTCCCCAAGGCCGGCGTTGGCCGCAAGGGCGCGCCGCCCAAGGCCCCGCGCACGGCACGGGAGATGATCGAGCGCTGCGAGCAGGCCCTGCCGCTGCCGGACCTGATGGCCTGGCTGCTGGAGCAGGAGCCGGACGGCGCCACCGACGAATTGCTGTACTGGTTCTCCCGCCTGTCGCGGGATGGCCGCTTCCAGCGCGAACGCCTCGAGCGCCGCGACTACCTCACCGCCGAGCATCAGGTCAGCCTGAGCTCCTTCGCCCTCATCAAGAGCGAAAACCATGCAACTTGATCTTTCCGAAATGACCCAGCTCCAGGCGATCTTCCGCGAGCTGTTCAAGGGCTATCACCTCTCCCGCAGCGAGCCGGAGTGCTACGCCCAGCTGTCCACCATGCAGGACCAGTACCGGGCGCTGTTCAAGGCCCTGGGCTTCGAGCTGGTGTGTGACCCGCGCGGCTTCTACTACTTCGTGCCCGAGCAGATGGGCGCGCAGGTGAACAAGACGGCGCAGCGCCTGGCGCTGTTCACCTTCATCCTGGTGGAGCACCTGGCCGACCAGGGCCGCGACCCGCTGGCGGTGCTCGACGGCGGCAGCATCGGCCGTGACGAGCTGCCGGCCCTGCTGGACAAGTACCGTGACCTGTTCCTGCAGGCCGAGGTGACCACCCATGAGGAGCTGGAGGAGAAGATCATCCGCCGCCTCACCCAGCTGGGCTTCGCCGAGGACAGCAACGGTGTGTACCGCTTCCTGCCGCCGATGCACCGCTTCCTCGATGTATGCCTGTCGGTGCAGCACGACCGCGACCTGGCGGCCAGCCTGCACAGCACCGACCTGCCGCTGCAGGCGCCGGTGCTGATGGACGACGACGGCGACGAGCCCATCGTCAGCCTCGATCCGCAGGAGAGCCCTGTGGATGAGTCCGAAGAAGATGCCCTGGCCCGCGCCATGGCCGAAGAGCGCGCTGCACAGGAGATCGACGCATGAGCCAGGAACGCTACGGCATCCGCCGCTTCGCCCTGCTGAACACCGCCGGCTACAGCCTGGGCCTGTTCCCGCTGGAGAACCCGCTGTCGGTCTACGGCGCCAACAACCTGGGCAAGTCTGCGTCGATCAACGCGCTGCAGTTCCCCATCCTGGCGCGCATGTCGGACATGAGCTTCGGCAAGTACAGCCTGGAGCAGTCGCGCAAGTTCTACTTCGCCACCGACACCAGCTACATCCTCGTGGAGGTGTCCCTGCCCCACGGCCCGCACGTGATCGGCGTGGCCGGTCGCGGCCCGGGTGGCGGTTTCGGTCACCAGTTCTTCGCCTACCAGGGCAGCCTGGACCTGGATCACTACCAGAAGAACGGCACCTGCCTGCGCCAGCGCGAGCTGTTCGCCAACCTGGAGCGCGAGGGCATCAAGGCCTACGAGCTGAAGCCCGATGAGCTTCGCCGTCTGCTGGTGGGCGGGCATACCTCGATCCCGCTGGACCTGACGCTGATCCCGCTGCGCTCCACCAGCGAGCACAGCCTGAAGACCTTCCGCGCGCTGTTCATCAACCTGCTGCACATGCGCGAGATCACCGCGGCCAAGCTCAAGCAGCTGTTCCTCGATGCGTTCGAGCACAGCCTGCGCTCGGGCAGCGTGGACTACATCGCGGCCACCGAAGAGGCCTTCCGCGATGTGCGCCGCATGGAGCAGGACTACCAGGCGCTGGTGGCCGCCGGCCCGCTGGTGGAGGCACTGGCCAACGGCGTGACCCAACGCGAGATCCTGCGCGGCAAGCTGCATCGCCTGTCGCCCCTGCTGGATTCGCTGCTGGGCACCTGGCACGACTACTCGGGCGCGCGCCGCGAGGAGCTGGTGATCCAGGCCGAGCACTACCGCAGCGAGCAGGACGGCCTGCAGAACGAGCAGCGCGGTGGCACCACCGAGCTGATGCGCCTGGAGCGCGAGATCACCGAGACCCAGCGCTGGCTGGGTGAGCTGGCGGTGTTGAAGAATCGCTTTGCGCTGGTGGAAGACGCCAAGGTGCTGGAGCAGCAACTGCTCGCCGCGAAGGACGCCCACGACGAGCTGGCCGGTGCGCTGGCCCAGTCCCGCCAGTTCTCCACCGAGGACCTGGACGAGCGCGTGCGCGATCTGGAGAAGCGCCTGAAGGCGGTGAAGCAGCAGCTCGACCATGCCGACAACAACAGCTACTCGCGCCTGCGCGAGGAGTTTTCCCAGGCCGACGTGGATCGCCTGATGCGCCTGTTCAACGGCCAGCTGTTCAGCCTGCCGCTGGGCGAGAAAGGCATCCAGCTGGATGACGCGGACGCCTGGGTGAAGACCCTGGAAGCGGTGCTGGATGGCTTCAAGGGCGATCACTTCATCGCCCCTGGCCTGGAGGTGGACCTTTCCCACATCGAGCCGCCGGCCCTGCAGGCCCTGGCCGACCGGGCGGCGCTGCGCGACCAGAAGGACCGCCTGGAACGCGAGCTGAAGCAGCTGAAGACCCAGCAGTCCGTGGCCGCCGACCGTTCCGCGAGCAAGGCCCAGGCCGAGCAGCTGTACCAGGCGGTGCTGGATGCGCAGAAGGCCCTGGAGGACTTCCGCAAGACCCAGACCCTGACCGCCGAGGAGCCCGCCAAGCTGGAGAAGCTGGCGGTGCTGGAAGCCTCGCAGGACGAGCTGAAGCGCTCCAGCGATGCCTTCACCGAGCGCGTCCAGCAGCTGTCCGCCAAGCTGCAGCTGGTGGGCCGTCAGCTGGCCGACCTGGAAGCCAAGGAACGCACCCTGGAGGACGCGCTGCGCCGTCGCCAGCTGCTGCCGGCCGACCTGCCCTTCGGTACGCCGTTCACCGACCCGGTGGACGACAGCCTCGATAACCTGCTGCCGCTGCTCAACGACTACCAGGACACCTGGCAGGCGCTGCAACGCATCGATGGCCAGATCGACGCGCTCTATGCCCAGGTCCGCCTGAAGGGCGTGGCGAAGTTCGACAGCGAGGAAGATGCCGAGCGTCGCCTGCAACTGCTGATCAACGCCTACGCCCACCGCCAGGACGAGGCGCTGACCCTGGCCAAGGCCCGCCGTGCGGCGGTGACCGACATCGCCCGGACCCTGCGCAACATCCGCAGCGACTACGACAACCTGGAACACCAGCTGGCGCTGTTCAACCGCGAGATCAACAAGCGGCAGGTGTCGAACCTGGCGAGCTTCCGCATCGTGCTGGCGCCGAACAAGGATGCGCTGCGCCACATCGACCAGATCATCCACAGCGCCGGCCAGTACGAGGAAGGCGAGACCCTGTCGGTGTTCGACCTGACCCAGTCCGCCGAGCAGGACGCGAAGAACGAGGAGGCCAAGGAGTACCTGGCACGCCTGGTGGCGGCCAACGGCAACCAGCTGGGCCTGAAGGACCTGTTCGAGCTGGCGTTCGAGATCACCAAGGTGCATGGCCAGCCGGTTATCCACACGGACATCGATGGCGCGGCGTCCAACGGTACGACCATGACCATCAAGGCGCTGACCAACATGTACCTGCTGCTGCACCTGATGGATCGCGAGCAGGCCGGGCGCATCCGCCTGCCCTACTACCTGGACGAGGCGGCGGACATCGACGAGCGCAACCAGCAGGCGCTGATCGAGACCAGTGCGCAGTTGGGCTTCACGCCCATCCTGGCGTCGGTGAAGCCGCAGGTTTCGGCCCACGTGGCCATCGACCTGGAAGGCGGCAGCGGCCCGAACGGCATCTACATCGACGAGGCGGACTGGAAGTTCATCAAGCCCCGCGAGAAGGCAGCCAGCCCGGCCACCGCCGAGGCGACGGGTTCCGAGGTGGAGCCCGCCTGACCGGGATGCTGTTTCGCTGACAACAAAAAGGGCCGCTTCGCGGCCCTTTTTGTTATCGGGGTGGGGTCATTTGCCGAGTTCGATCTTCGGTGCCCACTTCAACCACTCTTCGTTGAGTTCGTCGTGCAGGGCGAAGGTCTGGCCGGGGATGGCCGGGCTGCCCATCTGGGCGTTGTCCGGGGTGGCGAAGGCGATGCCGCCTTCCAGCAGCGCTTCGAGGGACTCGGTGCGCACCTTCACGCCCTTGAACAGGCCGGCATCGATACCAACGCCGCTGGCATTCCAGAAGCGCGTGCCGCTGCGCACCAGGGGCGCGTAGCGGGGCTCGATGAGGATGTGGATCAGCACCCGGTCGGCGGAGCTGCCGAGTTCGAAGCTCTCCACCTTGCCCACCGGCACTTCGCGGTAGCTGACCACGACGCCGGGCTTGATGGAGCCCCGGCGGGCGGTGCTGAGGGTGACGCGCAGGCCCTCTTCCCGGGCGATGGTGGACGGCGGCTGGGCCAGGGCGGTGAAGCGCGTCTGGCTGGCGCCCTTGCGGGAGGACGGCTGGACTTCGAGGTACTGGCCGCTGACCAGGGTGTCGAGGTTGGCGGTGCGCACCAGGCCGAGCTCGGGCTTCACCACCCAGAACTGGGTGCCTTCGCGGGCGATGCGCTCAGCGGACTCGGTGATACGGGCGACCACGACGACGCGGCTGAGGTCGTCCGCCAGGGAGATGCGCTCGACGCTGCCGACATCCAGGCCTTTGTAGCGGACCGGGGTGCCTTCGCGCAGGCCGTCGGCCTGGGGCATGAGGATCTCCACCAGGGTGCCTTTGCCGAGGGCGAGGTTCTCGTTGTCGTAGAGGGTGAAGCGCCGCGGCTTGGTGACGGGGGTGGCCTTGGCGTCGGGGGTGGCGAAGGCGATGCCGCCGGCGAGCAGGGTCTGCAGGGACTCGCTCTTCACTTCGACGCCGGAGAGCCCGCCCTTGATGCTGACGCCGCTGACATTCCAAAAGCGGGTGGATTCGTTCACCAGGGAGGCGAACTCGGGCTCGATGTGCACGCCGACCACGACGCGCTGGTGGTCGCGGGAGAGCTGGTAGCTCTGGATGCTGCCGACACGCATCTGCTTGTAGAGAATGGGGCTGCCGACATCGAGGGAGCCGAGCTTGTCGCTGGTGAGCACCAGGTGCAGGCCGGGGGCGTCGGTGTTGAGCGGCGGGGCCTTGGGCCGGGCGGTGAACTCACGGGTTGGGGTGCCGCTCTTGGCGAAGCGCACGGCGATGTAGTTGCCCTTCACCAGCGCTTCGATGCCGCTGATGCCGGCGAGGGAAATGGAGGGTTTGACCGTCCAGAACTCGGTGCCTTCGACGAGGAAGTCTTCGGTGCGGGGCTCCATGGTCAGTTCGGCGGTGGCGCCGGCGAAGTTCTTGTCCATGTCGAGCTTCTTGAGGGTGCCGACCTGGACGCCGTTGTACATGACGGGGGTGTTGCCGGGGTTGAGGCCGCTGACGTCTTCCATCCGCAGCAGGACCTTGAGGCCCGCCTCAGCCGCCTCGAAGCCGTCGTAGAGGCGGAAAGGGATGGTGGAGTCGGTGGGCGGGCTGTCCTGGCGGTTCTCGGGCGTGGCGAAGGCGATGCCGCCGGCGGCCATGCTGAGCAGCGATTCGGTGCGGATCTTGACCCCGGAGAGGCCGGCGGTGACGTTGAGGCCGCTGGCGTTCCAGAAGCGGGTGTGTTTGCGCACGAGGTGGGCGTAGGGCTGTTCGACCAGCACCTTGATCTCGACGGTGCGCTGGTCGGCGGCGAGCTGGTAGCTCTTCACCTGGCCGACCTGGATCTGCCGGTAGTAGACGGGGCTGCCCTGTTCCAGCGAGCCGAGGCGCTCGGCCTTGAGGGTGATGTGCAGGCCGGGCAGCGAGTCGGAGAGCGGCGGCGGTTCGGCGAGGGCGTGGTACTTGCGCTCGGGCTCGCCCTTGACCGGGTCGATGGCGATGTAGATGCCGGAGACGAGGGTTTCCAGCCCGGTGACGCCGGCGAGGGAGACGCGGGGGCGGACCAGCCAGAAGCGGGTTTCCTTGCTCAGGTAGGGCTCGGCCTCCTTGAGCACTTCGACGGTGGCGACCACGCCCTTGATGTCGTCGCTGACGTGCAGGTCAGTGACCTTGCCGACCTGGATGCCCTTGTACATGAGCTGGGTCTTGCCGACCTGGATGCCTTCGCCGTTCTCGAAGTAGATGGTGATGTTGATCCCGGCTTCGTTCATGGACTTCCAGCCCAGCCAGAGGCCGATCGCGAGGGCGATCAGGGGCAGGACCCAGATGGCGGACCAGTTGGTGGTTTTCTTCTTCGTGGGCTTGGGCAGGTCAGCCATGCTCGTCGTCCATATCGGTGTTGTCCCAGATGAGTCGAGGGTCGAAGGTCACTGCCGCCACCATGGTGAGGACCACGACGCTGGCGAAGGCCGCGGCGCCGATGTTGGCCTCGATGCTGGCGAGGTTCCCGAAATTGACCAACGCCACGAGGATGGCGATCACGAAGATGTCCAGCATGGACCAGCGGCCGATCCATTCGATGAATCGGTACATGAGGATGCGCTGGCGGGCGGACATCGGTTGGTGGCGTTGTACGGAGTAAAGCAGCAGGGCGATGCCCACGAGCTTGAAGGTGGGCACGAGGATGCTGGCGGTGAAGACGACCAGGGCGATGGGCAGCATGTCGGCGTGGATCAGCTCGATGACGCCTTCCATGATGGTGGAGGGCGAGCCCTTGCCGAAGAAGTTGACCGTCATGATCGGCAGCACGTTGGCCGGGATGTAGAGGATGGTGGCAGTCAGCAGCAGGGCCCAGGTGCGTACCAGGCTGTCGGGCCGGCGGGCGTGAAGTCGGGAGCCGCAGCGAGTGCAGTTGGGAGCTTCGTCATCAGGGTCCGGCCGGTTGAGCTGATGGCATTCGCCGCAGACGAGGATGCCGGCATCAAGCGCTCTCACTGGCGTGCCCTCCTTCGTCCAATGCATCCCAGACCTGATGGGGCGACATGGTGACTTCGAGCCAGACCTGGGACAGCAGCAGGCCGATGAAGCAGGCCAGGCCGATACCGAGGTGCAGGTCGGCGAGGTCGATCAGTTTGACGATGCTGACGAGGATGCCCATGAGGTAGACCTCGAGCATCCCCCACTCACGCAGGTGGTGATACAGACGATACAGGTGCAGGCCCACCACCTGGTAGCGCTGCCAGCGTATGCACAGCAGGACCAGCAATTGGCAGACGAGCTTGAGAAGGGGGATGACCATGCTGCAGAGGAACACCAGCACGGCGACGCCCTGCATGCCGCTGTCGTAGAGGCCGAGCACGCCGGTCCAGATGGTGTCCTGGGTGGTCTGCCCGAGCAGGTTGAGCTTCATGATGGGCAGGAAGTTCGCCGGTACGAACAGCAGCAGGGCGGTGAGCACGAGTGCCATGGCCCGTCGCTCCATCTGCGCACGGTGGACGATCAGCTCGTAGCCACAACGGGGGCAGCAGGCTTTCTGCTCCTCTTCGACATGCTGGCGATGCATCAGCAGGTCGCATTCGGGGCAGGCGAGCAATTCCTCCAGGGGGTATTCGGACAACGGGCGGACTTCAGCCGAGTCAGGCATACGGGGAGCTCACGAAGATTCGCGCTTATTCTAGACGAGCACAGCCTCAAAAGAGACTGCCCGAGTGTGACTGCATCTGGCAGACCGAGGTTCATTTCTCGCCCTGCTCAAAGGCCTGCACCTGGAGTGTTCGTGCACTGCAACAGCGTTTCAGCCCGCTATATGCGCGTCGGAGTTCAGTGCGATTTTCTTTCGCGCAAAGTCAAACCCCCGATCACCTTTCGATGATCGGGGGTTTGGTATAGGTGCTTGACGATGACCTACTCTCACATGGGGAAACCCCACACTACCATCGGCGATGCATCGTTTCACTACTGAGTTCGGGATGGGATCAGGTGGTTCCAACGCTCTATGGTCGTCAAGCAATTCTTTAGGGTGATCGTCGAGACGCTCACCCGAATTCGGGTATGTGACAGTACTTTGCGGTTCAATCGAACTTTCGGTTTGTCGACTTCACCAACAACACCAGATTGTTTGGGTGTTATATGGTCAAGCCTCACGGGCAATTAGTATTGGTTAGCTCAACGCCTCACAGCGCTTACACACCCAACCTATCAACGTCGTAGTCTTCGACGGCCCTTTAGGGGATTCAAGATCCCAGTGAGATCTCATCTTGAGGCGAGTTTCCCGCTTAGATGCTTTCAGCGGTTATCTCTTCCGAACATAGCTACCCGGCAGTGCCACTGGCGTGACAACCGGAACACCAGAGGTTCGTCCACTCCGGTCCTCTCGTACTAGGAGCAGCCCCTCTCAAATCTCAAACGTCCACGGCAGATAGGGACCGAACTGTCTCACGACGTTCTAAACCCAGCTCGCGTACCACTTTAAATGGCGAACAGCCATACCCTTGGGACCGGCTTCAGCCCCAGGATGTGATGAGCCGACATCGAGGTGCCAAACACCGCCGTCGATATGAACTCTTGGGCGGTATCAGCCTGTTATCCCCGGAGTACCTTTTATCCGTTGAGCGATGGCCCTTCCATACAGAACCACCGGATCACTAAGACCTACTTTCGTACCTGCTCGACGTGTCTGTCTCGCAGTCAAGCGCGCTTTTGCCTTTATACTCTGCGACCGATTTCCGACCGGTCTGAGCGCACCTTCGTACTCCTCCGTTACTCTTTGGGAGGAGACCGCCCCAGTCAAACTGCCCACCATACACTGTCCTCGATCCGGATGACGGACCAGAGTTAGAACCTCAAGCATGCCAGGGTGGTATTTCAAGGATGGCTCCACGAGAACTGGCGTCCTCGCTTCAAAGCCTCCCACCTATCCTACACAAGCAGGCTCAAAGTCCAGTGCAAAGCTACAGTAAAGGTTCACGGGGTCTTTCCGTCTAGCCGCGGATACACTGCATCTTCACAGCGATTTCAATTTCACTGAGTCTCGGGTGGAGACAGCGCCGCCATCGTTACGCCATTCGTGCAGGTCGGAACTTACCCGACAAGGAATTTCGCTACCTTAGGACCGTTATAGTTACGGCCGCCGTTTACCGGGGCTTCGATCAAGAGCTTCGCTTGCGCTAACCCCATCAATTAACCTTCCGGCACCGGGCAGGCGTCACACCCTATACGTCCACTTTCGTGTTTGCAGAGTGCTGTGTTTTTAATAAACAGTCGCAGCGGCCTGGTATCTTCGACCGGCATGGGCTTACGGAGTAAATCCTTCACCCTCACCGGCGCACCTTCTCCCGAAGTTACGGTGCCATTTTGCCTAGTTCCTTCACCCGAGTTCTCTCAAGCGCCTTGGTATTCTCTACCCAACCACCTGTGTCGGTTTGGGGTACGGTTCCTAGTTACCTGAAGCTTAGAAGCTTTTCCTGGAAGCATGGCATCAACCACTTCGTCATCTAAAAGATAACTCGTCATCAGCTCTCGGCATTGAGCGCCCGGATTTTCCTAAGCACCCTGCCTACCACCTTAAACTTGGACAACCAACGCCAAGCTGGCCTAGCCTTCTCCGTCCCTCCATCGCAGTAACTAGAAGTACGGGAATATTAACCCGTTTCCCATCGACTACGCTTTTCAGCCTCGCCTTAGGGGCCGACTCACCCTGCGTCGATTAACGTTGCGCAGGAACCCTTGGTCTTTCGGCGTGGGTGTTTTTCACACCCATTGTCGTTACTCATGTCAGCATTCGCACTTCTGATACCTCCAGCGAGCTTCTCAACTCACCTTCACAGGCTTACAGAACGCTCCTCTACCGCGTCACTTACGTGACACCCGCAGCTTCGGTGTGTGGTTTGAGCCCCGTTACATCTTCCGCGCAGGCCGACTCGACTAGTGAGCTATTACGCTTTCTTTAAAGGATGGCTGCTTCTAAGCCAACCTCCTAGCTGTCTAAGCCTTCCCACATCGTTTCCCACTTAACCACAACTTTGGGACCTTAGCTGGCGGTCTGGGTTGTTTCCCTTTTCACGACGGACGTTAGCACCCGCCGTGTGTCTCCCACGCTCGGCACTTCCAGGTATTCGGAGTTTGCATCGGTTTGGTAAGTCGGGATGACCCCCTAGCCGAAACAGTGCTCTACCCCCTGGAGTGATACGTGAGGCGCTACCTAAATAGCTTTCGAGGAGAACCAGCTATCTCCGAGCTTGATTAGCCTTTCACTCCGATCCACAAGTCATCCGCTACCTTTTCAACGGGAGTCGGTTCGGTCCTCCAGTCAGTGTTACCTAACCTTCAACCTGCTCATGGATAGATCGCCCGGTTTCGGGTCTATACCCAGCGACTAAACGCCCTATTAAGACTCGCTTTCGCTACGCCTCCCCTATTCGGTTAAGCTCGCCACTGAATATAAGTCGCTGACCCATTATACAAAAGGTACGCAGTCACCTAACAAAGTAGGCTCCCACTGCTTGTACGCATACGGTTTCAGGTTCTATTTCACTCCCCTCTCCGGGGTTCTTTTCGCCTTTCCCTCACGGTACTGGTTCACTATCGGTCAGTCAGTAGTATTTAGCCTTGGAGGATGGTCCCCCCATGTTCAGACAAAGTTTCACGTGCTCCGTCCTACTCGATTTCACTTCCAGGACCCTTTCGCGTACGGGGCTATCACCCACTATGGCCGCACTTTCCAGAGCGTTCCGCTAAAATCCAAGAAGCTTAAGGGCTAATCCCCGTTCGCTCGCCACTACTAAGGGAATCTCGGTTGATTTCTTTTCCTCAGGGTACTTAGATGTTTCAGTTCCCCTGGTTCGCCTCTTGCACCTATGGATTCAGTACAAGATACCTAGGTTATCCTAGGTGGGTTCCCCCATTCAGAGATCTCCGGATCAAAGTCTGTTTGCCGACTCCCCGAAGCTTATCGCAGGCTACCACGTCTTTCATCGCCTCTGACTGCCAAGGCATCCACCGTATGCGCTTCTTCACTTGACCATATAACCCCAAGCAATCTGCAAGTGGTCATGGTGTGAAGACGACATTCGCCGAAAATTCGCGCTTGAACTCGCAAATTTTGCCTTGAGTTGCTGAGTGCAGTGAAACACTCAACAAGTCACTTCTATCACATACCCAAATTTTTAAAGAACGTTCTGGCGCAAAGACCAGAAATCAATACCTGAACCAGGTACTCATTTCTGAGCTTTCAGCGATTGTGCGGATGGTGGAGCCAAGGAGGATCGAACTCCTGACCTCCTGCGTGCAAAGCAGGCGCTCTCCCAGCTGAGCTATGGCCCCTTCAGACCTGCTGCGCCCTCGACAATTGGTGGGTCTGGGCAGATTCGAACTGCCGACCTCACCCTTATCAGGGGTGCGCTCTAACCAACTGAGCTACAGACCCAATCGTCACACTTTCGGGTCTAAACCCAATCGCTTTTCGCAAGTGAATCAAGCAATTCGTGTGGGAGCTTATGAAGAAGCTGATGTCTTCGATTAAGGAGGTGATCCAGCCGCAGGTTCCCCTACGGCTACCTTGTTACGACTTCACCCCAGTCATGAATCACTCCGTGGTAACCGTCCTCCTTGCGGTTAGACTAGCTACTTCTGGAGCAACCCACTCCCATGGTGTGACGGGCGGTGTGTACAAGGCCCGGGAACGTATTCACCGTGACATTCTGATTCACGATTACTAGCGATTCCGACTTCACGCAGTCGAGTTGCAGACTGCGATCCGGACTACGATCGGTTTTATGGGATTAGCTCCACCTCGCGGCTTGGCAACCCTTTGTACCGACCATTGTAGCACGTGTGTAGCCCTGGCCGTAAGGGCCATGATGACTTGACGTCATCCCCACCTTCCTCCGGTTTGTCACCGGCAGTCTCCTTAGAGTGCCCACCCGAGGTGCTGGTAACTAAGGACAAGGGTTGCGCTCGTTACGGGACTTAACCCAACATCTCACGACACGAGCTGACGACAGCCATGCAGCACCTGTGTCAGAGTTCCCGAAGGCACCAATCCATCTCTGGAAAGTTCTCTGCATGTCAAGGCCAGGTAAGGTTCTTCGCGTTGCTTCGAATTAAACCACATGCTCCACCGCTTGTGCGGGCCCCCGTCAATTCATTTGAGTTTTAACCTTGCGGCCGTACTCCCCAGGCGGTCGACTTATCGCGTTAGCTGCGCCACTAAGATCTCAAGGATCCCAACGGCTAGTCGACATCGTTTACGGCGTGGACTACCAGGGTATCTAATCCTGTTTGCTCCCCACGCTTTCGCACCTCAGTGTCAGTATCAGTCCAGGTGGTCGCCTTCGCCACTGGTGTTCCTTCCTATATCTACGCATTTCACCGCTACACAGGAAATTCCACCACCCTCTACCGTACTCTAGCTCAGTAGTTTTGGATGCAATTCCCAGGTTGAGCCCGGGGCTTTCACATCCAACTTGCTGAACCACCTACGCGCGCTTTACGCCCAGTAATTCCGATTAACGCTTGCACCCTTCGTATTACCGCGGCTGCTGGCACGAAGTTAGCCGGTGCTTATTCTGTTGGTAACGTCAAAACAGCAAGGTATTAACTTACTGCCCTTCCTCCCAACTTAAAGTGCTTTACAATCCGAAGACCTTCTTCACACACGCGGCATGGCTGGATCAGGCTTTCGCCCATTGTCCAATATTCCCCACTGCTGCCTCCCGTAGGAGTCTGGACCGTGTCTCAGTTCCAGTGTGACTGATCATCCTCTCAGACCAGTTACGGATCGTCGCCTTGGTGGGCCATTACCCCACCAACTAGCTAATCCGACCTAGGCTCATCTGATAGCGTGAGGTCCGAAGATCCCCCACTTTCTCCCGTAGGACGTATGCGGTATTAGCGTTCCTTTCGAAACGTTATCCCCCACTACCAGGCAGATTCCTAGGCATTACTCACCCGTCCGCCGCTGAATCATGGAGCAAGCTCCACTCATCCGCTCGACTTGCATGTGTTAGGCCTGCCGCCAGCGTTCAATCTGAGCCATGATCAAACTCTTCAGTTCAATACTGCTTGGGTTTTGAGAAAACCCTAAACTTGGCTCAGCAATCGCAAATAAACTCTCGAATTCACGAGTGTTACTTGTGTTGCTGATAATCAGTCGACTACCAGTCTTACATCACAAGCACCCACACGAATTCTTTCTGTCAAGCTGTTTTTCGAAGAATTTTTTCTTTCTACTCAACAACTTGCGCATCCGTCGAAACACTCTTCAACATCAGCGGGAGGCGAATCATACAGCATTCAAACTCGCTGTCAACACCTCTTTTCAGCAATCAACCTGACTAGCAAATCAATCACCGCGAATCCGCAACCACCCCGGAACCGCATCCCACTTCAAACACTTAACTCATTGATTTTCAAGGAGTTTTCGTTGTCCGCCGTGGGAGTGGTGCGCATTATAGAGACCTCAGCCACGGCGTCAACACCTATTTTCGAAAAATCATTCCGCCTTCAGCGAGATGCGCGCGAACGCCTTCTTACCCGCCTGACATACATGACTTTTGCCCAGCTCGAACACGAACGAGCGATCGACCACTTGCCCATCGACGCGCACGCTGCCTGCCGCCAAGAGATCACGCGCCGCAGCAGCGTTCTTCACCAACCCTGCCTTATTAAGGACAGACGACACCGGCATACCCTCGGATGCGCGCAACTCCACCTCAGGCAGGTCGTCCGGAAGCTCGCCATCCTTCATGCGATTGCCAGCCGAGCGATGAGCACTGGCCGCCGCCTCTTCACCATGGAAGCGAGCCACGATTTCCTCAGCCAGCTTGATCTTGATGTCACGAGGATTGGCCCCTGCCTCAACATCACGCTTGAACTGTTGGATTTCTTCCATGGAGCGGAAGCTGAGCAACTCGAAGTAACGCCACATCAAGCTGTCTGGCATCGACACGAGCTTGTTGTACATGACGCCCGGCGCTTCCTGGATGCCCACATAGTTCCCCAAGGACTTGGACATCTTCTTGACCCCATCGAGCCCTTCAAGCAACGGCATGGTCACGATGCACTGGGACGCCTGCCCATAGGCACGCTGCAATTCGCGCCCCATCAACAGGTTGAACTTCTGATCGGTACCGCCCAACTCGACATCGGCGCGAAGCGCAACAGAGTCATAGCCCTGCACCAACGGGTAGAGGAACTCATGGATCGCAATCGGTTGGTTGGTGGCGTAGCGCTTGCTGAAGTCATCCCGCTCCAGCATCCGCGCCACTGTGTACTGGGAAGACAGGCGAATGAAGTCAGCCGGCGACAGCTGATCCATCCAGGTGGAGTTGAACGCCACCTCGGTCCGCTCGGGATCCAGGATCTTGAAAACCTGCGCCTTGTAGGTCTCAGCATTCTCCAGCACCTGCTCTCGAGTCAACGGAGGGCGAGTGGCACTCTTGCCGCTGGGATCACCGATCATTCCGGTGAAGCCCCCGATCAGGAAAACCACCTGATGCCCCAGCTCCTGAAACTGACGCAGCTTATTAATAAGGACGGTGTGCCCCAGGTGCAGATCAGGTGCCGTCGGATCGAAGCCGGCTTTGATGCGCAGCGGACGCCCCGTCTTGAGCTTCTCGATCAGCTCCGCCTCGACCAGTACTTCTTCCGCACCGCGCTTGATAAGCGCAAGCTGCTCCTCAACCGACTTCATGTAAGGCCCCGTGCCACGTAAATACAAAAGGGAACCAAACATACAAGATCGCTGACTAATTACAAGTTTTGCGCCCGCAGCCAGACCGACCGCCGAAAGGTCGGTTCCCGAGGTTGCCTGAGGGCCTATTTGATTATATTTTAGGCAGTTAGATCACTTTCTTAATAACACCACACGCCATGACGCATAACGTTCCCAAAGCGCCGCGCTATCCGAAGAGCCATCTGCTGGCCGCAAGCGGTGTAGCTGCGCTTCTGAGCCTGGCCTTGCTGGTGTTCCCGTCTCGGGAAGTCGAGGCGAAGAAGACCTACATCAATCTGGACATGGACAACGGCGCTGAAGCGCTGATTCAGGAGAAGGACGATCTCCGACAGGGCCTATCCAGCGAAGGCGAGTCAAGCACTCCCTTTGCCACCATCGAACCGTCCGCGGATGCCAAGGACAGCGCAGATAGCGATTCCAGCACGGATGAGCAGGATGCTTCCACATCAGCCTCCTCCCCGAGTACACCCGTCGATCCTGGCCTGAAGACCGTCAAGGTCGATAGCGGCGATACCTTGTCCACGCTGTTTGCCAAGGTCGGTCTCTCGGCGAGCGTGCTTCACGAGATTCTCGACAGCAGCAAGGATGCCAAGTCCCTCACCCGCCTCAAGGTCGGTCAGCCCTTCGAATTCCGGCTGACCCCGGAAGGCGAGTTCCAGAGCCTCCATTCCCAGCTGAGTGATCTGGAAGCCGTCACGCTCACCAAGACCGAGAAGGGCTACGACTTCAAGCGCGATATTGCCAAGCCTGATATCCATTCGGCTTACGCGCACGGCGTGATCGACAGCTCGCTGTTCCTTTCCGCCAAACGTGCCGGCCTCTCCCACAACCTGACCATGGACCTGGCCAACATCTTCGACTACGACATCGACTTCGCACTCGATATTCGAGAAGGCGACGAATTCGAGGTCATCTACGAGAAGAAGACCGTCAACGGCAAGGAAGTAGGCTCGGGCGCCATCCTCGCAGCGCGGTTCACCAACCGCGGCAAGACCTACACCGCTGTCCGTTTTGCCAATGCCCAAGGTATCGCAAGCTATTTCCGTGATGATGGCACCGCGATGCGCAAGGCCTTCATCCGTACCCCCGTGGACTTCGCTCGGATCAGCTCCCGCTTCTCGCTGGGCCGCAAGCACCCCATCCTGAACAAGATCCGCGCGCACAAGGGCGTCGACTACGCCGCTCCACGCGGAACACCGATCAAGGCAACGGGTGATGGCAAGGTCATGCTCGCTGGGCGCCGTGGTGGCTACGGCAATGCCGTGATCATCCAGCACAGCGGCAAGTACCGCACCCTCTATGGGCACATGCAGGGCTTCGCCAAAGGCATCAAGACCGGCGTGAGCGTCAAGCAGGGCCAGATCATTGGCTACATCGGCACCACCGGGCTCTCGACCGGCCCGCATCTTCACTACGAGTTCCAAGTCAACGGCGAGCACGTCGACCCGCTCAGCGTGAAGCTCCCCATGGCCGATCCGCTCATCGCCAGCGAGAAGAAGCGCTTCCTGCAACTGAGCAAGCCGCTGATGGCACGCATGGACCAGGAAAAGGCCACCATGCTTGCCCAGAACAAGCAGCAGTAAACGCATGCCGTACTACATCGGGGTCATGTCCGGGACCAGCCTGGACGGACTGGATATCGCCCTGATTGCGCAAGACAGCCGCCCACGGCTTCTCGCCTCCCATTACATCCCCATGCCCGGTGACCTGAAGGACACCCTTCTTGCACTGTGCGCCCCCGGCGAGGACGAACTCGCCCGTGCAGCCCTGGCGGAACAACGCTGGGTACGACTCGCGGCACAGGGTATCCAGCAACTCCTCCAGCAAGCAGGGCTCGGCCCCGATGCCATTCGGGCAATAGGCAGTCACGGCCAGACGGTACGCCACGAGCCTGGCCGGGGATTCACGATCCAGATCGGCAACTGTGCGCTCCTGGCAGAGCTGGCCGGCATTACCGTTGTCGGTGACTTTCGTCGCCGGGACATGGCCGCAGGCGGGCAAGGGGCCCCATTGGTCCCTGCATTCCATGAAGCCCTGTTCGGCAACGACTGCCATCGCGCCGTCCTGAACGTTGGAGGCTTCAGCAATCTTTCGCTTCTGCAGCCAGAGCGCCCGGTCTTCGGCTTCGATTGTGGCCCCGGCAATGTCCTGCTGGATGCCTGGATAGCCCGCCATCAGGGCAAACCCTACGACGCGGATGGCGAGTGGGCCGCCAGCGGCAAGATCGACGCAGCCCTGCTCCAGGCGCTGATGGCAGACGAATTCTTCCTCGCTCAAGGCCCCAAAAGTACGGGAAGAGAGCACTTCAACCTGCCCTGGCTGGACGACAAGCTGGCACGAATGGACACGCCGCCTTCTGCCGAGGACGTCCAGGCCACCTTGCTGGAGTTCACCGCACGCACAGTCACAGACGCCCTGCAGGCGGCTCAGCCGAGCACTGATGAGCTGCTGGTGTGCGGCGGTGGCGCGCGAAACCGCGCCCTGATGAAGCGATTGGCCGACTTGCTCCCCTCTACCCGGGTTTGCAGTACCGATGACGCTGGCGTATCTGCGGACTGGATGGAAGCCATGGCCTTTGGCTGGCTCGCCCACTGCTGCCTGGAAGGCATTCCCGCCAATCGCCCGAGCGTGACTGGCGCCCGGGGCCCCCGCATCCTCGGCGCGATCTACCCCGCCTGAAACGAAAACGCCGCGCATGAGCACGGCGTTCGGTAGACAAAGTCCGATCAGATCGAGAAGGACTGCCCACAGCCGCAGGTAGTGGCTGCATTGGGGTTCTTGATCACGAAGCGCGAGCCTTCCAGGCCTTCCTGGTAATCCACCTCGGCGCCGGCCAGGTACTGGAAGCTCATGGGGTCGACTACCAGGCTCACACCGTCACGCTCGACGATGGTGTCATCGTCCGCCACGTCTTCATCGAAGGTGAAACCGTACTGGAAACCGGAACAACCGCCACCGGTGACGAAGACGCGGAGCTTCAGGCGCGGATTGCCCTCTTCATCGATCAGGTTCTTCACCTTGCTTGCGGCCCCCTGGGTGAACATCAGGGCGGTAGGGGTGAAGGATTCGACACTCATGATGCAACTCTCCCGGCTTGACGCCGCCATACTGCGCTATGGCGCCGCATTATCCGCTTACCCTAGAAAACTGGTCAACTATTAAGCATCGGCCTCATCGACCCGCGACGGCAGTTCGAGCGGCTTGGCAGACTCCTTGATCTGGCCCAGGCGCCCGTCGATCTGCGCGCCCATGGCCATCTCCATCAGTCCATACAACACCGTACCCTTCACCCGCGCCCGTGCGCCCAGTTCCAGGTGCTCGCTGGCGTACACATCGCCCTGCACCTCACCATCGATGATGACGTGGGGCGCACGAATCTCACCCTGGACCAACCCGTCCACGCTGATGCGCACCATTCCTTCCACGGCAGACAAATTGCCCGTCAGGCGCCCATCCACCTGCACCGCGCCCTGGAAGCGCAGATCGCCCACCAGCTCGGCCCCGGTCGCGATGATGCTGGTCTTGCCGCTGTAGCGCTGCAGGTCTGCCTTGGGTTTCTGCTTGTTCCACATAGGTTCATGACTCCTCGTCGGTCCAGTCGAACGTGCGCGTCAGCGGCTCACGCTGCCCCTCCACCCGCGCGCTAACCTCGATGCGACGTGGAACGAAGCCTTCCGGCAACTCCAGTTCGATGAAGCGCCCGGCATCAGGAATGGCCTGGAAATACTTGAATGAAAAAGGCACACCGCCCTTCGGCAGGTCCTTCGCCAGATCAGCCAGGAGCAAGGCCGTCTCCTTGTTCCCCTGGCGACCCAGGATGCGAATCGATAAAGCCCCTGCGAGCGCACGCTCGTCCTTGCCCACCCGGCTCAGCATCAGCCGCATGCGGTAGCGGGACGGCGTGTCCGTGCCGTGCACCTCCAGCGCGCGAATACGCAACCCATCCGCCTGGCGCTCGGGAGCCAGCACGCCCTTGTAGACCGCCAGCTCCTGCTGCAGGGCAAAAACCTGCTCCTCCATCATCTTGATGGCCTGCCGGCTCTGTTCATTGGCCTGCTGGCCCAGGCGCTCGCCACTCTCCAGCACCGCCTGGCGCTGACGCAGTTGCTCCAGCTCGCGGGCCTGCTCCTGGTTCTGCTGCAGCAACTGGTCCCGCTGCTCGACCGCCTCGCGGGCACGCTCCGCCTGCTGCCAACCACCGGCGAAGAAGGAAGCCGGCAACGCCAGCACCAGCACACACAGCACCAGTCTCAGCAAATGCTCACGACGTGGATCACTGACACGGACTTCCCAACTGGCCATCAGCGGGCGCAGTCCAGGGATCGGAACAGGACAGAGAAGGCAAGAGCCATGCGAAACCACCTGGCCAGAGCGGCCCATTGCAAAGGCGCCGATGATAAAGCCCGATCCGCCATGGGCCAACCGCCGGGGTGACGCGCTGCCGCCTGAGCCTCTACTATCGGACCGATCTCACACAACGGACATTTTCCATGCTCTACCTCTGGCTCAAGGCCTTCCACATCATCGCCGTCGTCTGCTGGTTCGCCGGCCTCTTCTACCTGCCGCGTCTGTTCGTCTATCACGCCGCAGCGGAGGACCAGCCCAGCCGAGAGCGATTCTGCATCATGGAGCGCAAGCTCTACCGCGGCATCATGGGCCCCTCGATGATTGCCACCCTCCTGCTGGGCGGCGCGATGCTGTACCTCAACCCTGGCTGGTTCAGCCAAGGCTGGCTGCACGCCAAACTCACCCTCGTGGTGCTGCTGATCGGCTACCACCACGCCTGCGGCGCGATGCTCAAGCGCTTCGCCCGTGGCGAGAACGCACGCAGCCATGTCTTCTACCGCTGGTTCAATGAAGTCCCTGTGTTCTTCCTGCTGGCCATCGTCATTCTGGTCGTGGTCAAGCCTTTCTGATCCCATCCAAGAGGACCGTCGGATGTCACTGCCCGCCCTGCTCGAGAATCGCCTGCGTCTGCCCCTCGTCACCGCTCCGATGTTCCTGGTCTCGGCACCGTCCATGGTCCTGGCCAGTTGCAACGCCGGTGTCGTCGGCAGCTTCCCCGCCCTGAACCAGCGCGAGAGCGCCGGATTCGCCGCCTGGCTTGATGAAATCGCCGCTGGCCTGACAGCCGATGCGGCCCCCTACGCCGTCAACCTGATCGTCCACGGCAGCAACCCCCGCCTGCAGGCCGACCTGGCCATCTGCGTGGAGAAGAAGGTGCCCATCGTCATCACCAGCCTGGGCGCCGTGAAGGAGGTGGTGGACGCCGTGCACGGATACGGCGGCCTGGTGTTCCATGACGTCACCACCCGCCGCCATGCCGAAAAGGCTGCAGAAGCCGGTGTAGACGGGCTGATCGCCGTCGCAGCCGGCGCCGGTGGTCACGCCGGAACCTGGAGCCCCTTCGCCCTGGTCGCCGAAATCCGCCAGTTCTTCGACAAGACCCTGCTCCTGGCAGGCTGCCTCAACCACGGCCACGAAATCCTCGCAGCCCAGCTCCTCGGAGCGGACCTCGCCTACCTGGGTACCCGCTTCATCGCCACCCAGGAGAGCCAGGCCAGCGCCGCCTACAAGCAAATGCTGCTGGACGCACGGGCGGCTGACATCATCCACACCCCGGCCGTCTCGGGCGTCCCGGCCAGCTTCATGCGCCAGAGCCTGGAGGCCGCCGGATACGAGCTCGCCCGACTGAACGACAAGGCGGACGTCAACTACGGCGAGAAGCTCAAGCCCGTGAGCGATGAAGCCAAGGCCTGGAAGACCGTCTGGTCGGCAGGCCAGGGCGTCGGAGACATCCACGATCTCCCCACCGTCGCCGAGCTGGTGGAGCGCCTCGACCGCGAATACCGCGCCGCCCTCCAGCACAGCGCACGCCTGGCCCAGCCCTACCTGGGATGAAGCGCCGTCAACTGCTCGCAGGCCTCGGTGCGCTGGGCGCACTTGGGCTCTGGGCAGCGCGCCCTGCCGACCAAGGCGCGCCTCATGCCCCCTACTTCGCACAGCTGCAGGGGCTGCTGCGCCAACAGGGCGGCGGCGTGCCTCAACTGGTCATCGACCTCGACCGGCTCGACGCCAACGCAGACCTGCTGAGCAGCCGCCTCGGCGGCATGAAGCTGCGCCTGGTGAGCAAGTCGCTCGCCTCCACAGGCTTGCTCGACTATCTCTCGAAGCGCCTCGGCACCCGGCGCTTCATGGTCTTCCACCAGCCCCAGGCCAACCAGTTGGCCGAGGCATTCCCCGACAGCGACCTGCTGCTCGGCAAGCCACTGCCGGTCGCAGCCGCCCTGGCCTTCTACCAGCAGCTCGCCGCCAATGCGCCATTCGATCCGGATCGGCAGGTCACCTGGCTGGTGGACAGCCCGGAGCGCCTGGTGCAGTACCGTGACATGGCACTCGCCCTGCAACGTCCACTGTCCATCGCCCTGGAGATCGACATCGGCTTGCGGCGCGGCGGGCACAGCTCGCCCGAGCGTCTCGCCGCCAGCCTCGCGCTCGTCGAGCACTCCCCCGAAGTGCTCAAGCTGCGCGGACTGATGGGTTACGACGCCCATGTGGCCCACGCCCCCTTCTGGATCGGAGACGCCTTCGACCAGGCCAATGCCCGCTACCGTGACTTCCTGGAACAGGCCACGCACGCCAGGAAGGCTTGGCCAGAAACACCATTATTGAATGGTGCCGGTAGCCTCACCTGCATGCGCCATCTGACAGGCCCCAGCCCACTGAATGAGATCGCCGTAGGTTCAGTGCTGCTCAAGCCCTCGGACTTCGAGGCCGAGAGCCTCGACGCCTACCAGGCCGCCTGCTGGATTGCCGCCCCCGTGCTCAAGGCAGGGAGCGGCACCCTGCCCTACCTCGAAGACGCCCAGCGCCTGGTGAGCGCATGGAACCCGAACCGCGAACAGGCCTTCTATCTATATGGCGGTGACTGGCAAGCCATCCCGGCCTCGCCGGCCGGGCTCGCCTACGACCCGCTCTATGGCCGCAGTGCCAACCAGGAACGACTGATCGGCTCGGCGGCGAATGGCCTGCAGCCCGATGACTGGGTGTTTCTCCGTCCGCAGGTATCCGAGGGCCTGCTGGCCCGGTTCGGCTCCATGAGCCTGTTGCGACGCGGTCGTCTCGTCGGACGCTGGAAACCCTTGCCCACAGCGTGAAGCCCCCCGCTTTTTCTAGCCTCCCCGGCTTGTAACCTGGGCGCCCCCACCAGTACGCTTTGCCATCCTCAACCCTACAGCCGACAAGGATGCCCGCATGTCCGACGCTCGCTACAAGATCGTATTCGAAGGTGAACTGATGCCCGGTGCGGCACTGGACTCGGTCAAGGAGAACCTCGCCCGCCTGTTCAAGAGCGACGCGGACAAGATCGACGCCCTGTTCAATGGTCGCCCCGTCGCCCTGAAGCGCGACCTCGAAGACGGCGAAGCGGACAAGTACCTGGCCGCCCTGCAACGTGCCGGTGCCAACGTCCGCAAGGAGCCCGACATCGCCGCCGGGCTGAGCCTGGTGGAGACCGAGGATCACCCCAACCCGGATGCCGCGCCCCAGGCAGCGGAAGACCAACCCGACATGACCTGCCCCAAGTGCGGCCATACGCAGCCCAAGGCCATCGAGTGCCAGGCCTGCGGCATCGTCATCGAGAAATTCCTGGCCCGCCAGGCCCAGCTCGCCGAGAGCACGCCGGCCGTGGTCGCACCGGGAACCGTCGCCGCATCTCCCTATGCCACACCCCAAGCCCAAGTCAGCGACTCCCTGCCAGAGTTCGGCGAGTTGCGCCCCTTCGGCGTTACCGGCCGCATCGGTCGGATGCGCTACATCGCCTGGTCGCTGGTCCTGATCATCGCAGCCCTGCCGGTCATGGGCCTCACCGCACTGCTGATGTCGCAGTTCCCGGTGTTCGGCGGCATTCTCTTCGCGCTGGAAATCATCGCCCTGGCCGTGGTCAGCGTGCAGTTCGGCGTCCAGCGCCTGCACGACATCGGCTGGTCGGGCTGGTTGTACCTGCTGAACTTCGTCCCCTTCGTAGGCTCGGTCTTCCCGCTGCTGATGATGGTGATTCCCGGTACCCAGGGTCCCAACCGCTACGGCCAGATCCAGCCGCCGAACAGCACCTCGGTGCTGGTCATGGCCTGGATTTCCATCGGCACCGGCATCCTCAGCGTCCTGGCCATCATCGGTGTGCTGATGTTCGCCGGCGTCGGTGCCCTCAGCGCCCTGGACTCCGACTTCTCCGACAGCAGCTACGAGATGCCGGCCGACGTGGACGGCAGCGACTATGCCGCCGCCCCCGCCGACGAGGCGGAGTACTCGGACGACCAGGCCGAGGAAGCCGAAGCACCGGCTGAACAGGACGACTACGAGTCGAACTGAGCAACCTCCCGGGGCCGGCGCTGTCCAACCCGGCCCCACCAGGAGATTCACGATGCCCCGCTATGCCCTCATCACCGGCGCCTCCAGCGGCCTGGGACTGGCCCTCGCAGAGGCCCTGGCTCGCCGGGGTCGCCACCTGATCCTGGTAGCTCGCCAGCGTGATGCGCTCGAGAGCATCGCCTATGAGCTGACCCAACGCTTTGGCGTCGAGGTCCTCTACCGCACCTGTGACCTCGCCGAACCTCTACAGCTATCCGGCCTGTTGCATGAGCTCAACCAGGGCGGTCGCCAGATCGACCTGCTGGTCAACAACGCCGGCATCGGCAGTGCCGGCCTCTATGTCCAGCAACCCTGGGGCCACGAGCAGGAGCTGATCGAATTGAACATCCTCGCCCTGGCACGGCTCTGCCATGAGATCGGTGGCGCCATGGCCGGGCGGGGCGAAGGGCAGATCCTCAACGTCGCCTCCGTTGCCGGGTTCCAGCCCGGCGGCTGGATGAGCAACTACTACGCCAGCAAGGCCTACGTGCTGCACTTCTCCGAAGGCTTGCGCGAGGAGCTGAAGCGCCATGGTGTGAAGGTTTCCGTCCTCTGCCCCGGCCCCGTGCGCACCGCCTTCTTCCGCCATGCCCGCATGGCCGGGGAGAAGCTGGAGGGCTCGCCCCTGCTGATGAGTGCGGAAGAGGTGGCGCTGTACACCGTACGCGCCCTGGAAAAGAACCGCGCCATCATCATCCCGGGCTGGCGCAACCGCCTGGCGGCAAAGGCAGCACGCTTCATGCCGCGCTGGCTGACACGTCGCCTCACTGCCCGCATCAATCGCCGCTTCGTGGCCGGCTGAACGCGCCCGCTCAGTCCGCGCGCACGCAGCGACTGGCCGCCCAGCTTCGCAGGGCCGCCAACTCTTCCGACATGATCACCGACAACGGCGCCGTCCCCTGCAATTGCTGCAGGAGCAGCGCCTGGCTGACATCGCTTTGCGCTGCCTGGGCGGCGTAGTACATGCCCACGACGGCCTGCTCGATCTCGGCGCCGGAAAATCCATCGGACGCCGACGCCAGCGCCGGCAGGTCGAACAGGGCAAGGTCCATGCCCCGACGGAACAGGTGGATGCGGAAGATCTCCGCACGGGTCGCCGGGTCCGGCAGGTCGACGAAGAACAGCTCGTCGAAGCGCCCTTTGCGCACCAGCTCCGGCGGCAGGCGATGAATGGCGTTGGCGGTGGCGATCATGAAGACCGGCGCCTTGCGCTCAGACATCCAGGTCAGCAGCGTCCCTAGCACTCGCTGGCTCACGCCCCCGTCATGGTCACCGCTGGCCAGGCCCTTCTCGATCTCGTCCATCCACAGCACGCATGGCGCCATCTGCTCGGCGAGGCGCAGCGCCTCCCGCAGGTTGCGCTCGGTCTCGCCGAAGAACTTGTTGTACAGGCAGGCGAAGTCCAGGCGCAGCAGGGGCAGCCCCCAAAGGCCGGCGACCGCCTTGGCGGCCAGGCTCTTGCCGCCGCCCTGGACGCCCACCAGTAGCATGCCCTTGGGCCGGTCCTCGGCCTTGCCGTCGATGAAAGCTCCCTGGCGCTCACCGAGCCAGCGCTTGAGGTTGGTCAGGCCACCCACCTCGGCAAAACGCGCCGTGTCGTATTCGAAACTGAGCACGCCCTCCAGGTCCAGCAGCTGGAACTTGGTCTTGTTCAGTTCCGGCAAGTCTTCCTGGGTGATCGCGCCGTCATCACAGATCACATTGCGGGCCAGGGAGCGCGCCTCACCATGGCTGAGCCCCCGCAGGTTCTTCACCACCTGCTGGAGGGTGCGGTTGTCGGTGCGCACCCGGGCGCCACGGTTGCGCTCGCTCCAGCGGGTCGCCTCGTCCCGGACGATGGCCAGCAACTCATCCTCACTGGGTAACGCCAGGGTGAAGCGGGCGCTGTAGCGTTGCACCTCCGGCGGCAGGCGCAAGGCGTGGGACACCAGCACCAGGGTCGGGCGCTGGGGCGAGTCGGCCATGGCCACTTCTTTCAGCAGGCGCACCAGCCGGGGGTTGTCCTCCAGGAACGGGTGCAAGTCGCACATCACGTACAGGCTGGACTGAAGGTCACCCTTGATCAGGCGCAGGGCCTTCTCGGGGTCGACCGTCTCCTCGCCCCCCAGGGGCTCGCCGCCAAAGCCGAGACACTGCAGCCCCTCGGTCACCGACCAGGTGAACAGGCTCATGCCCCGCTTGACCGCGAGGGTGGTGAGGGTCTCCAGCACGCGCTGCTCATCCCAGGACTCGATGACGATGAGCTTGACCTTGGAATCGAGCACTAGGCCCAGGTCGTGGATGTCGTTCTTCACACAGGCTCCTTGTGGGGTTTCGCTGCTGGCCGGAGTCGATGGTCCGCCGCTAGACTCGGGCAATTCTTATATCAGCCCGGAGAATCCAGGTGGACTGTCTGTTCTGCAAAATCGTCGCCGGGCAGATCCCGGCGCGCACGTTGTACGAAGACGATCACGTTGTCGCGTTCCATGACATCGGCCCACAGGCGCCGGTGCACTTCCTGGTCATCCCCAAGCGACACATCGAAACCCTCAACCACCTCACCGAGGACGACCGTGAACTGGCCGGCCACATGCTGTTCACGGCACAGCGCCTGGCCCGGGAACAGGGATGCGAGGAAGGCTTCCGCGTGGTGATGAACTGCAACGAACTGGGCGGGCAGACGGTCTATCACATCCATATGCACGTGCTCGGGCAACGCCAGCTGGACTGGCCCCCGGGCTGAGCCTCGAGTCAGCGGGCAGCGCCGGAATGCGACTGATCCCGATCAAGCCCGGCGGGGAGCAATGGAGTAAACTCTCCGCCAGTTTTCGCCTGTCGAGGTGCCCCATGGCTACCGAACGTCACTACTCTCCCGCCGACCGCCTGCTGCTGCAGGCCGATGCAGCCCTCAAGACCCTCCTGCCGTTCAAGGGCCAGCCGTACCGCCCATCCCCCGCCAACCTGCAGGACGATGCGCCGATGAACGAGGACGATACGCGCCACGTAGCCGGCCTGATGCGCATCAACCACACCGGCGAGGTCTGTGCCCAGGCGCTGTACCAGGGCCAGGCGCTGACCGCCAAGCTGCCCGAGGTGCGCCAGGCAATGGAGCATGCCGCCGAGGAAGAGATCGATCACCTGGTCTGGTGCGAGCAGCGCATCCGTGAACTGGGCAGCCGCCCCAGCGTGCTCAACCCGCTGTTCTATGGCTTGTCGTTCGGCGTGGGTGCCATGGCCGGCCTGATCAGCGACCGCGTGAGCCTGGGCTTCGTCGCGGCCACCGAGGACCAGGTCTGCAAGCACCTGGACGAGCACCTGCACCAGATCCCGCCGCAGGACGCCAAGAGCCGGGCCATCCTCGAACAGATGCGGGTCGACGAGGAACACCACTCCACCACAGCCCTGGAAGCCGGCGGCCTGCGCTTCCCCGCCCCGGTGAAGTTCGGCATGACGCTGCTGTCCAAGGTGATGACCAAGAGCACTTACCGGATCTGATCCGGACACAGCACGTGAAAACAAAAGGGCGCCATTCGGCGCCCTTTGTCATTCCAGCTCGCTGCCCTCAACGGGGCATGTTGCGGGCATAGAAGATTTCCAGCATCTCGTGGCGCACGCGCTCTTCCACCTGCTGGCGCTGTTCAGCGGTCAGGTTGGAGGTGGCATCGCCGAACAGGTAGTTATCCAGTTCGAAGTCCTTGAGCAGCATCTTCGTGTGGAACAGGTTCTCCTGGTACACATTCACGTCGGTCATCTGGTACGCGTCGCGGGTGTCGTCGGACAGGTAGTTCTGGATCGAGTTGATCTCGTGGTCGATGAAGTGCTTGCGCCCTTCCACGTCACGGGTAAAGCCACGCACGCGATAGTCGACGGTGACGATGTCGGAGTCGAACTGGTGAATGAGGTAGTTCAGGGCCTTGAGCGGCGAAATCACGCCGCAGGTGGACACGTCGATGTCCACGCGGAAGGTCGCGATGCCTTCCACCGGATGGATCTCCGGGTAGGTGTGAACGGTGATGTGGCTCTTGTCCAGGTGGGCCAGGATCGTCTCGGGCAACGGGCCGGGGGATTCCTCGATCTGGCTGTCGGTGGGCGTCACCGGCTGCTCGGAAATGAGGATGGTGACGCTCGCACCCTGGGGATCGTAATCCTGCCGGGCGATGTTGAGGATGTTGGCACCGATGATATCGACCACGTCGGTGAGGATCTGGGTCAGGCGCTCGGCGTCGTACTCTTCGTCGATGTACTGGACGTAGGCCTGCTGGTCCTCGGGGGTTTCCGCGTAGCAGATGTCATAGATGTTGAAGCTCAAGGTCTTCGTCAGGTTGTTGAACCCGTGGAGCTTGAGTTTGCTTTTCACCGTTTGTGAACTCTCGTCGTGTGCGGCTCTGCCGCGTGGTTGAGCATGCCCGTCAGAAGCGCACGACACTTCTGCGTAGGACGGTTTACACCTCTTCGCGATGGCGATTGTGGTTATCGGTTCTGGGGCAGAAGGCCCCTGGAATTCGAGGGGGCGCATTATGCAGATGACGAAAGCCATCTACCAGAGTTTGCGCCCCCAATATGATGATCGGATGTCGATGGCTCAGCCGAGTTCGACGATCTCGTAGTCGTGGGTGATCTCGACGCCCGCCCGCCCCAGCATGATGGAGGCGGAGCAGTACTTCTCGGCGGACAGTTCGACGGCCCGCTTGACCTGGGCTTCCTTGAGGCCGCGCCCTTTCACCACGAAGTGCACGTGGATCTTGGTGAACACCTTCGGGTCCTCGTCGGCACGCTCGGCTTCGAGGAACGCCTCGCAACTTTCCACCGGCTGGCGCGACTTCTTGAGGATGCTCACCACGTCGAAGTTGGTGCAGCCGCCCAGCCCCAGCAGGAGCATCTCCATCGGCCGCACGCCGAGGTTGCGGCCACCGCTTTCCGGCGGGCCATCCATCACCACCGCATGGCCGCTGCCGGACTCGCCGAGGAACAGGGCCTCGCCCGCCCACTGGATACGCGCTTTCATCACCAGACTCCAGGCTCTGAGAAAAAGGGGCGCCAGCTTATCACAGCGCCTGGCGGCACCCCGGCGTCACATACGCTGGTCGAATAGTTCCCCGGCAGTTGTTATCTGCGTCTCAAAATCGGCTCACCGGTCACGGTGCGTCTGTTAAGCTGACGTCGGATAACTGGCACACTTAGCCAGATAACTAATAAGAAAGTGCCTGTTGGACAAGGGCTTATCTATTTATATTTCGGGACTCGGGCATGGTAGCTATTACCCTCACTCCAAAGATCAAGAACCTCGACAAGCTTCTCGCACATTGTCACCGCCGCCGTTACACCGCCAAGAGCACCATCATCTATGCGGGCGACCGCTGTGAAACGCTCTTCTTCATCATCAAGGGCTCCGTCACCATCCTCATCGAGGACGACGACGGCCGTGAAATGATCATCGCCTACCTCAATGCCGGGGACTTCTTCGGCGAGATGGGCCTGTTCGAAAAGGAAGGCGCCGAGAAAGAGCGCAGCGCCTGGGTCCGCGCCAAGACCGAGTGCGAAGTGGCCGAGCTCAGCTACGCCAAGTTCCGCGAACTGACGCAACAGGACCCGGAAATCCTCTACGCCCTGGGCAGCCAGATGGCCGACCGCCTGCGCAACACCACCCGCAAGGTGGGTGACCTGGCCTTCCTCGACGTGACCGGCCGTGTCGCTCGCACCCTGCTGGACCTGTGCAAGCAGCCCGATGCCATGACTCACCCGGACGGCATGCAGATCAAGATCACCCGTCAGGAAATCGGCCGCATCGTCGGCTGCTCCCGCGAGATGGTCGGCCGCGTGCTCAAGAGCCTGGAGGAACAGGGCCTGGTGCACGTCAAGGGCAAGACCATGGTGGTCTTCGGGACCCGCTGAGACGCGCATATGAAAAAGCCGGCAGGACGCCGGCTTTTCCATGTGCACATCGATCAGTTCGGGTCGGCGCTCAGCTTGACCCGCCCACGCTCCGGGAAGAACAGCCGACGCAATTCGGTCCCGGGCTCCTCGGCACGCATGAACGCCTCGCCCACGAGGAAGGCATAGACCTCGCTGACTTCCATCAGCTCGACATCCGCCCGGTTGAGAATCCCACTCTCGGTGACGACGATGCGGTCGCGCGGGATGCGCGGCAGCAGGTCCAGGGTAGTCTCCAGACTCACGTCAAAGGTGTGCAGGTTGCGGTTGTTGATGCCCACCAGCGGCGTATCCAGGGTCTTCAGTGCCCGCTCCAGCTCATCGCCGTCGTGCACTTCCACCAGCACATCCAGCCCCACGTCCGTCGCCGTGGCAGCCAGCTCCGCCATCTGCAGGTCGGACAACGCCGCAGCGATCAGCAGGACGCAATCGGCCCCCAACGCACGGGCCTCGACGACCTGATAGGAGTCGATGAGGAAGTCCTTGCGGATCACCGGCAGCGAGCAGGCCGCCCGGGCGTCCTTCAGGTACTCGTCGGCACCCAGGAAGAAATCCACATCGGTGAGCACCGACAGGCAGGTGGCGCCACCGTCCTGGTAGCTGCGGGCGATCTGCGCGGGCACGAAGTTCTCGCGGATGACGCCCTTGCTCGGGGACGCCTTCTTCACCTCGGCAATGACCGCCGGCTCGCGCCGCGCCACCTTGTCCTGCAAGGCCCGGGCGAACCCGCGCGGTGCGTCGGCCGAACGGGCCAGCGCTTCCAGTTGGCTCAGCGACGTGCGGGCACGCCGCTCGGCGACTTCCTCGGCCTTGCGGGCGAGGATCTTTTCTAGGACGGTCGGGACGCTCACGCTTCGTTCTCCACTCGGAACACCGCGGTGAAGGAGGCCAGCTCCTCCAGCTTCTCGCGGGCAAGGCCGGTGTGCAGGGCATCGTGGGCCAATTGCACACCCTCTTTGAAGGTACTCGCATGGTCCGCCGCATAAAGCGCGGCGCCAGCGTTGAGCACGATCATCTCTGCGGCCTTCTGGCCGTTCTCGGTCTTGCGACGCCCCAGGGCATCGCGGATCAGTTCAAGGGACTGCTGCGGGCTGTCCACGGTCAGACCGATCAGGCTCTGGCTCTTGATGCCGAAGTCCTCCGGCTGCACCTGGTATTCGGTGACCACACCGTCCTTCAGCTCGGCCACATGGGTCGGCGCCGCCAGGCTCAGTTCGTCCAGCCCGTCCTTGGAATGCACCACCAGAATGTGCTGGCTGCCCAGGCGCTTGAGGACCTCGGCCAGCGGCCGGCACAGCGCCTGGCTGAATACTCCCACCACTTGGTGCTTCACCCCGGCCGGATTCGTAAGCGGGCCGAGCATGTTGAACAGCGTGCGCAGCCCCAGCTCGCGGCGCGGGCCGGCGGCGTACTTCATCGCCTTGTGGTGGACCTGGGCGAACATGAAGCCGACGCCGACATGCTCGATGCAACGCGCCACCTGCTCGGGCTTCAGGTCCAGGTAGATACCGGCGGCCTCCAGCACGTCGGCGCTGCCGGTCTTGCCGGACACCGCGCGGTTGCCGTGCTTGGCCACCTTGCCCCCTGCCGCCGCGACCACGAAGGTCGCCGCCGAGGACACGTTGAAGATATTGGCGCCATCGCCGCCGGTGCCGACCACGTCCACCACGCGATCCAGGCTCGACAGTTCCACACGGCTGGCCAGCTCACGCATCACCGACACGGCCCCGACGATCTCGTCGATGGTCTCGCTCTTCATGCGCATGCCCATCAGGAAGGCACCGATCTGCGCGTCGGTGCACTGCCCGGTCATGATCTGGCGCATCACCGCCTGCATTTCCTCGGTGGTCAGGTCCAGTTGGTTGACCACGCGGCCGAGGGCTTCCTTGATGTCCATATCAGCGTACCCCGCCCTGTTGCTTGAGGAAGTTGGCGAACAGCTCGTGCCCCTGCTCGGTGAGTATGGACTCCGGATGGAACTGCACACCCTCGATGTTCAGGGTCTTGTGGCGCAGCCCCATGATCTCGTCCACCGAACCGTCTTCGTGCTGGGTCCAGGCGGTCATCTCCAGGCACTCCGGCAGGGTTTCGCGCTTGACCACCAGCGAGTGGTAGCGGGTCACCGTGAGCGGATTGTTCAGGCCCTGGAACACACCCTGGTCATGGTGGAAGACCGGGCTGGTCTTGCCGTGCATCGCCTGGCGCGCCCGCACCACATCGCCGCCGAAGGCCTGGCCGATGCTCTGGTGGCCCAGGCACACGCCCAGGATCGGCAGCTTGCCGGCGAAATGCAGGATGGCCTCCAGCGACACGCCCGCCTCGGTGGGGGTGCACGGGCCCGGGGAGACGACGATGCGCTCGGGCTTGAGCGCCTCGATCTGGGCGATGCTCAGTTCGTCATTGCGGATCACATGGACATCGGCACCCAGCTCGCCCAGGTACTGCACCACGTTGTAGGTAAAGGAGTCGTAGTTATCGATCATCAGCAACATGGCAGGGTCCTCAGGCGTCGGTCTTGGTGGTCTGCTCGGCGAGCGCCACGGCACGGAACATGGCGCGGCGCTTGTTCAGCGTCTCCTCCCATTCCAGTGCGGGGACCGAGTCGGCAACGATGCCGGCGCCAGCCTGCACGTGCAGTTGCCCATCCTTGATGACCGCCGTGCGGATCGCGATGGCGGTGTCCATGTTGCCGTTCCACGCCAGATAGCCCACGGCACCGCCGTAGACGCCACGCTTGACCGGCTCGAGTTGGTCGATGATCTCCATCGCACGGATCTTCGGCGCACCCGACAGGGTGCCCGCCGGCAGGATCGCCCGCAGCGCATCCATCGCGGAGACGCCCTCCTTCAGCTGGCCGGTGACGTTGGAGACGATGTGCATCACGTTGGAGTAGCGCTCGATCACCATCTTCTCGGTGACCTTCACCGAACCGGTGGCGGACACGCGCCCCACGTCATTGCGGCCCAGGTCGATCAGCATCAGGTGCTCGGCCAGCTCCTTGGCGTCGGACAGCAGGTCCTCTTCCAAAGCCCGGTCGGCCTCCTCGGTGGCGCCACGGGGACGGGTGCCGGCAATGGGGCGCACGGTGACCAGGCCATCCTCGACCCGCACCAGCACCTCCGGCGAACTGCCCACCACATGGAAGTCGCCGAAGTTGAAGAAGTACATGTAGGGCGTCGGGTTGAAGCAGCGCAGCGCCCGGTAGAGGTCGATCGGCGCGGCCTCGAAGGGCACCGACATGCGCTGGGAGATCACCACCTGCATGCAGTCGCCCGCCAGGATGTATTCCTTGATCTCGCCCACTGCCCGCTCGTAGTCCTCACGGGTGAAGCTGGAGCGGAAGTCGCTCTGCAACTCCACCGGCAGGCTCGGGTCGACACCCAGGCGCGGCACCACCGGCTGGCGGAGTGTCTGCCGCAGCGCATCGAGGCGGGCCTGGCCCTGCTCGAAAGCGTCTGGCTGGCTCGGGTCTACCAGCACGATGGCGTGCAGCTTGCCCGCCAGGTTGTCGAACACGATCACCGCATCCGACACCATCAGCAGGATGTCCGGCGTGCCCAAGGGATCAGGGTTGGGGCAGTTGGCCAGGCGCTTCTCGACATAGCGCACGCAGTCGTAGCCGAAGTAGCCCACCAGGCCGCCGTTGAAACGCGGCAGGCCGTCGATGGGCGCAACCTGGTAACGCTCCTTGAACGCCTCGACGAAGGCCAGCGGGTCTTCGCTGTCCACGGCCTCCACCACCTGATCATCGACGCTGACGCTGACCTTCGCACCATGGGCGCGCAGCACGGTGCGACTGGCCAGGCCGATGATGGAGTAGCGCCCCCACTTCTCGCCGCCCTGGACCGACTCCAGCAGGTAGGAGTACGGCGCATCGGCCAGCTTCAGGTAGAGGGAAAGCGGAGTGTCGAAGTCCGCCAGGGTTTCGAAGGCAAGCGGGATGCGGTTGTAGCCTTGGGCGGCCAAACGCAGGAATTCATCGCGGGTCATGATCTGCCTCGTGGGGCGAGGAGCCCGGGTGGGCTCCTGGATAAAAGACGTCGGTGTGCAAGCGCGCCGGACCGGTCCGGCCAGAATGGAATCAGGCGCGCCAGCGCCAACGGGCCACGGCCTTGATGATTCGCATGGAGGCTCGTTCGAGCCAGAGCTTGCAGGGAACCAGCACGTTTCTATCTCTTCTATGAGGCAGATGATCTGGGGAGTCGGGCGACATTAGCGCAGCGCCGTGTGCGGCGCAACCGCCAGGCAGCAGCTCGCGCAGGTCGTCCACCACCAGTGCCGGCTCCTCCTCGTCGATGGGCCGACCGTGGTTGTAGCCGTAGCTCAGCGCCACGCACTTGACCCCCGCCGCCTTGGCGGCCAGCACGTCGTTGCGCGAGTCACCGATGAACAGCGCCTCGTTGCGACTGACCCCGGTCATGTGCATCACATGCAGTAGCGCAGCCGGGTCCGGCTTCTGCTGGGGCAGGGTGTCGCCGGCGATGATCAGCGGGAAGTAGCGCCCCAGCTTCATCTGGTCCAGCAACGGCGCCACGAAACGCTCGGGCTTGTTGGTGATCAACGCCAACTCGATCTTGCGCTTGCGCAACCACTTCAGGGTTTCCGCCACGCCCGGGTAGACCTCGGTCAGCGCATGGCTGTCGGCATAGGCCTCCAGGAAGATCTCCAGGGCCTTCTCCGCGTCCTCGTCATGCACGGCGCTGTGATCGATGCCACCGGCCAGGGCCCGGCGCACCAGCACCCGCGCACCGTTGCCGACCCAGTCGCGCACGCGCTCGACCCCGGCGGGTGGACGCCCGAGGCTGACCAGCATGCGGTCCACTGCGGCGGCCAGGTCCGGCACCGAGTCGATCAGGGTGCCGTCCAGGTCGAACATCACCAGACGCGGCAGGCGGCCGTCGAACAGCCGTTGCAGCGCGTTCATCAGGCCTGGGCCAGCTCGGCGCGCATGGCGGCGATGACTTCGGCGTAGTCCGGCGCATTGAAGATGGCCGAGCCGGCGACGAAAGTGTCGGCACCTGCGGCGGCGATCTCGCGGATGTTCTTCACGTTCACCCCACCGTCGATCTCCAGGCGGATGTCGCGGCCCGAGGCCTCGATCAACGCGCGGGCTTCGCGCAGCTTGTCCAGGGTGCCGGGGATGAACTTCTGCCCGCCGAAACCGGGGTTCACGCTCATCAGGAGAATCATGTCCACCTTGTCCATCACGTACTTCAGGCTGTCCAGCGGAGTGGCCGGGTTGAATACCAGGCCGGACTTGCAGCCGCCGTCACGGATCAGTTGCAGGGAGCGGTCGATGTGCTGGGTCGCTTCCGGGTGGAAGGTGATGTAGGTGGCGCCGGCTTCGATGAAGTCGCCGATGATGCGGTCCACCGGGGAGACCATCAGGTGCACGTCGATGGGCGCGGTGACGCCGTACTTGCGCAGCGCCGAACACACCATCGGGCCGATGGTCAGGTTGGGCACGTAGTGGTTGTCCATTACGTCGAAGTGGACGATGTCGGCGCCGGCAGCGAGCACCTTGTCCACATCCTCGCCCAGGCGTGCGAAATCGGCGGACAGGATCGACGGGGCGATGGCGAAGGGTTGCATGGCAGACCTCAGGGCTGAATCAGGTGGCGCGGATTGTAGCCTGAGTCAGCCTGCGGGGGCGTTGTCATATGTCAGCGGGCGCCCCGGAGGCGCGAGGAATGCGCCGCCGGGGGCCGAGCCGGATCACTCCGGCATGGAGGTACGCATCTTCTCGCTGCGACCGCGCAGCCACTCCAGGGTCAGCAGCAGCACCACCGAGAAGCCGATCAGCAGGGTTGCCGCCGCGGCGATGGTGGGGCTGAGGTTCTCGCGGATGCCGCTGAACATCTGCCGGGGCAGGGTCGCCTGCTCGGGGCCGGCGAGGAACAGCGTCACCACCACCTCGTCGAAGGACGTGGCGAAGGCGAACAGCGCCCCGGAGATCACACCCGGTGCGATCAGCGGCAGGGTGACGCGGAAGAACGTGGTCAACGGCGGCGCACCCAGGCTGGCGGCGGCACGCACCAGGTTGTGGTTGAAGCCCTGCAAGGTGGCCGACACGGTGATGATCACGAAGGGCACGCCCAGCACGGCGTGGACCATGATCAGCGACAGGTAGCTGTTGCCCAGGCCCATCGGCGCGAAGAACAGGTAGCTGGCGACACCGACGATCACCACCGGCACCACCATCGGCGAGATCAGCAGGCTCATCACCAGCGCCTTGCCGCGGAACTCGCCCCGGGTCAGGCCGATGGACGCCAGGGTGCCGAAGACCATCGCCAGCAAGGTCGCGGCGGGCGCCACGATCATGCTGTTGGTCAGCGAGCGCATCCACTCGGCCGAGCTGAAGAAGTCGGCGTACCAGCGCAGGGAGAACCCCTGCAGCGGGTACACCAGGAAGGTGCCGGAGTTGAACGACAACGGCACGATCACCAGCACCGGCAGGATCAGGAACAGCAGCACCAGGCCGCAGAGGATGCGCAGGGTGTAGAACCACAGGCGCTCGACCGGGGACATGTAGGGACTCAGCATTTCTTATCTCCTCAACCCAGGCGCAGGCGGCCGGCGCCCACCAGCCAGCTGTAGACGACGTAGAGCACCATGGTGGCCAGCAGCAGCATCCCGCCCAGGGCGGTGGCCATGCCCCAGTTGATGGTGGTGTTGGTGAAGAAGGCCACGAAGTAGCTCACCATCTGGTCGTTCGGGCTGCCCAGCAGCGCAGGGGTGATGTAATAGCCGATGGACAGGATGAACACCAGCAGGCAGCCCGCGCCCACGCCGGCCACGGTCTGCGGGAAGTACACCCGCCAGAAGCTGGCGAACGGGTGGCAGCCCAGGGAGATCGCCGCCCGCATGTAGCTGGGGGAGATGCCCTTCATCACGCTGTAGATCGGCAGGATCATGAACGGCAGCATGATGTGCACCATCGCCACGTACACGCCGGTGCGGTTGAACACCAGCTGCAGCGGCTGGTCGATCAGGCCCAGCTTGAGCAGCGCGCCGTTGATCAGGCCGCCGGATTGCAGCAGCACGATCCACGCCGCCACGCGCACCAGAATCGAGGTCCAGAACGGCAGCAGCACCAGGATCATCAGCAGGTTGCTCTTGCGCGTCGGCAGCGTCGCCAGCAGGTAGGCCAGCGGGTAGGCCAGCGCCAGGCAGATCAGGGTGATCACCGCGCCCATCCAGAAGGTGCGGGCGAAGATATCCAGGTAGATGGCCTGGTCCGGCGTGGCCGGGGCCACCTCGCCGAGGTCGTCGATGCGATGGTCGACGGCCGCCAGCAAGTAATAGGGGGTCAAGTTCGAGGCGTTACGGCGAATGGCCTGCCAGTAGGCCGGGTCGCCCCAGCGCTCGTCGAGCCCTTCCATGGCGTCCTTGTAGGAGCCCGGTTCGCTCTTGAACGGCAGCGCACGCGCGGTCTTGGCCATCAGGCTGCGGTAGCCGGCCAGCTCCATGTTCAGGCGCTTGGACAGGTCACCGATGGTCTGGTTCTTGCGCGCATCGGCCAGGTCCAGGGCCAGGGCCTTGTAGACCGGCTCGGCGGGCAGGGCCTTGCCGTCCCAGGTGCCGATGGCTTCCACGGTACGCGGCAGGGCAGACACCACCTCGGGGTTGCTCACGCTCTTGTAGAGCAGCGCGCCGATGGGCACCAGGAAGGTCAGCAGAAGGAACAGCAGCAAGGGCAGGATCAGCGCCTGGGACTTCAGGCGGTTGACCCGTTCGGCACGCGCGAGGCGCTGCTTCAGGGTCGGGCCGGTGACGACAGTGGCCATGGCGAACTCCGGTGGATCTCTGGGTACTCCCCTCCCCCGCGAGGAGGAGGGGATGTGCTGGGTGGCCGGTTACTTGGCGGCCCAGGAGTTGAAGCGCTGCTCCAGCTGCTCGCCGTAGTCAGCCCAGAAGGTGACGCTCATGGCGACCTGGTCCTTGATGTTCTCCGGAGTGGTCGGCATGTCCTTGAGCAGCGCCTTGTCCAGCAGCGGCACCGCCTGGGTGTTGGCCGGGCCGTAGGCGATGTTCTCGGAGTAGATCTTCTGCTGCTCGGGCTTGACCGAGAAGGCGATGAATTTCAGCGCAGCGTCCTTGTCCTTGGCCCCCTTCGGGATGGCCCAGGCGTCGAAGTCGTAGATGCCACCGGCCCAGACGATCTTCAGGTTGCTTTCCTTCTGCACCGCAGCGATGCGGCCGTTGTAGGCGGAGCTCATGACCACGTCACCGGAGGCGAGGAACTGCGGCGGCTGGGCGCCGGCTTCCCACCACTGGATGCTGGGCTTGATCTGGTCCAGCTTCTTGAAGGCGCGGTCCTGGCCTTCCTTGGTGGCCAGCACGGTGTAGACGTCCTTGGGCGCGACGCCGTCGGCCATCAGGGCGAATTCCAGGGTGTACTTGGCACCCTTGCGCAGGCCGCGCTTGCCCGGGAACTTGCTGGTGTCCCAGAAATCGGCCCAGCCGGTGGGGGCGGTCTTCAGCTTGTCGGCGTTGTAGGCCAGCACGGTGGACCAGACGAAGAAGCCGACGCCGCAGGGCTGGATGGCCCCCGGGACGAAGTCTTCCGCCTTGCCGAACTGAGCCGGGTCCAGCTCCTCGAACAGCCCCTCGTCGCAGCCACGGGCCAGCTCGGGGGACTCCACTTCCACCAGGTTCCAGGACACGCTGCCGGTGTCGACCATGGCCTTCACCTTGGCCATCTCGCCGTTGTACTCGCCGGCGATGATCTTGTTGCTGGTGGATGCCTGGAAGGGTTCGTAGAACGCCTTCACCTGGGCATTCTTGTTAGCGCCGCCGAAGGACACGACGGTCAGGTCGGCTGCCATGGCCTGTGCGGCGCATGCCAGCCCCAACGCAAGGGCAGTGAGCTTCAAGGATTTGGACATTGTTGTTCTCTCCATAGTGCAAGTGCAGGGTTGGGGTTAAGCCTCGGGCGGGCGTCAGTCGTCCACCGCCACCGGGTCCAGCGCGCGGACATGCTCCACATGCCAGCCAAGCGGCACCACGTCGCCGACGGACAGGGACGGGTCCAGCTCGGCAATGGGCTGCTTGACGAAGAAATCGGAATGACCGCAGACCTCCAGGCGAATGCGCACGTGGTCGCCCAGGTAGATGAACTCTTCCACACGGCCGGAGAAGCGGTTGGCGCAGGATTCGCTGGCACTGTTCAGGCGCACGCGCTCGGGGCGCACCGACAGGGTCACCGGCTCGCCGGGCTGGCCGACCTTGACCGCCAGGGCCTGGACCTTCTCGCCGCGCGGCAGCACCACCACGCACTGGTCGCCGTCACGGCTGAGCAGCTGGCCGTTGATGCGGTTGTTCTCGCCGATGAAGTTGGCCACGAAGGTGTTGCAGGGGAACTCGTACAGCTCGCGCGGCGGGGCGATCTGCTGGATCTCGCCCTGGTGGAACACGGCCACGCGGTCGGACATGGTCAGCGCTTCGCCCTGGTCGTGGGTCACGTACACCACGGTCACACCCAGGCGCTGGTGGATGTGCTTGATCTCCATCTGCATGTGCTCGCGCAGCTGCTTGTCGAGCGCACCCAGCGGCTCGTCCATCAGCACCAGCTGAGGTTCGAACACCAGCGCACGGGCCAGGGCCACGCGCTGCTGCTGGCCGCCGGAAAGCTGGGCCGGGTAGCGGTTGCGGAAGCTGTCGAGCTGGACCATGGACAGCGCACGCTTCACGCGCTCGCTGATGTCGGTCTTGTTCATGCCGCGCACGGTGAGCGGGAAGGCCAGGTTCTCGGCCACCGTCATGTGCGGGAACAGGGCGTAGTTCTGGAACACCATGCCGATGTCGCGCTTGTGCGGCGGCACGTTGTTGATGGAGCGCCCGGCCAGGAGGATCTCGCCATTGGTCGGGGTCTCGAACCCGGCGAGCATCATCAGGCTGGTGGTCTTGCCGGAGCCGGAGGGGCCCAGCAGGGTCAGGAATTCGCCTTTGCGAATGTCCAGGTTGAGGTCTTTGACGATGAGGGATTCGCCGTCGTAGCTCTTCTGCACGCCACGGAAGCTGACCAGTACATCGTTCGCCGGAATCGAGGCCATCACCGCACCTTTTTGATTTTTGTTTATGCCGTGCCGAGAGACTAGAGAAGCCGGCAGGCCACGCAAATCGGGCGCTATGAGACTTTGCTATAAGGGGCGCGGAGGATCGCTTGTAGGGATCGCCCTACAATCCCGAGCGATAAGATCGGGCATTCACCGGTCGGAACCGGCCCCCTCCATCCCCGGCAAAAGCCGCTTCAGAGCAGCTTGTGCTCCACCGCGTACTTCACCAGGTCCGCCACCGAATGCACCGCCATCTTCTGCATCAGGCGGGCCTTGTGGGTGCTCACCGTCTTGCTGCTGACGGCCAGGTGCTGGGCGATCTCGTTCACCCCTTCGCCCCGCACCAGGCGCTCGAATACCGAGAACTCCCGCTCCGAGAGCAGCGCGTGGGGCGGCCGCGAATCGGTCAGGCCGACTTCGAACACCATGCGGTCGGCCAGGTCCGGGTCGATGTAGCGCCCGCCGGACGCCACCTTGCGGATCGCCGTGAGCAACAGCGCCGGGTCGCTGTCCTTGGTGGCATAGCCGGCGGCGCCGATCTTCAGCGCTCGCGCGGCCATCTGCGCCTCGTCGTGCATGGACAGCACCAGCACCGCCGGCGGGTTGCTCAGTGCGCGGATGCGCGGGATCGCCTCGAGGCCGTTGACCCCGGGCATGGAGATGTCCAGCAGCACCACCTCGCAGGGCGTGTGCCGCAGGGTTTCGAGCAGTTGCTCGCCATTGCTCGCCTCGCCGGCCACGCAGAGGTCCTTGGCCAGGCCGATGAGCTGCTTGATGCCCTCGCGGACGATGGTGTGGTCTTCGGCCACCAGTACTCGGATCACGCGGTCGTCTCCTTCTCCAGGGGAATACGCACCTCCAGGGTGCTGCCTTCGCCCGGCTGGCTGTGGATGGACAGGCTGCCGCCCAGCATCAGCACGCGCTCACGCATGCCCACCAGGCCAAACGATGCCCCCGGACGGCAGGCATCGGGGTCGAAGCCGATGCCGTCGTCGCTGATGGAAAGCCGCAGCCAGCCGCCTTCCGGGGCCAGCTCCAGCTCGACACTCTGCGCGCGGGCGTGGCGCAGCACGTTGGTCAGTGCTTCCTGCAGGATGCGGAACAGCCCGATGGCCTTGGCATCGGACAGCGCCGGCGGCGCCTCGGGCACCGTCACCAGGCAGGGGATGCCGCTGCGCGCCTCGAAGCGCCGGGCCTGCCACTCGATGGCCGAGCCGATGCCAGCGTCGAGGATCGGCGGGCGCAGCGCCGTGGCCACGTCGCGCACCAGCTGGAAGAGCTGGGCGATCAGGCGCTTCATGCTGTTCAGGCGCTCGCCCAGGCCGGCATCGCTGCCCCCGTAGGCCAGCTCGCACATGGAGGTTTCCAGCTTGAGCACGGTGAGCACCTGGCCGAGTTCGTCATGCACCTCGCGGGCGATACGGGCCTTCTCTTCCTCCCGCACGCTCTCCAGATGCGCCGACAGGTCGCGCAATTGCGCCCGCGAAGCGGCCAGCTCCAGTTCGATGCGCTTGTTGGCGGTGATGTCCCAGACCACGCCGTCCCACACCGCGCGGCCATCCTCGAAGATCCGCGCGCTGGCCTTGATGTCGGCCCAGCGCTGCTCACCATCGCGGGTGAGGATGCGGCCCTGCCAGTGCCAGTCGCGGTCCTCCGCCAGGGCGGCCATCTGGCTGGCCCAGTAGCCGGACTCGTCATCCGGGTGGACCAGCCCGCGAATGCCGCGCCCGGTGTTCAGCAACTCCTCGGCGCTGTAGCCCACCAGCGCCTCGCTGCCGGCGCCGATGAAGGCGAACGCCGCATGGGCGCTGCCACTGGGCCGCTCCAGGCGGAACACCAGCCCGGGCACGTTGGAGGCGATGCCCTTGAGCCGCGCCTCGCTCTCCTCCAGCGCCTCGTGGGCACGGCGGCGTTCGGTGATGTCGGTGAGGAATACCACCAGGTATTCGGAGGTGCCGAAGCGCAGGAAGCTCAGCGATACGTCCATCGGCACCAGGCGCCCATCCTCGCGCTGGCACAGGGTCTCGATGTTCTGCGCGCTCTCATTGCTGTTGCGCGCACGGCGCCAGAGGTTGAGCCAGCGGTCCATCGTGAGATCCGGCTGCAGGGCCGACAGGGGACGATCCACCAGGGCGCCCGGCGCATAGCCGAGCATCTGCTCCACTGCCCGGTTGGCGTAGCGCACATGGCTGTCCCAGTTGACCCAGAGGATGCCCACGGTGCTGTGGTCGATGGAGAACTGCGTCAGCCGCAGCGCTTCCTCCGCCGCCTCCCGCAGCTGGATCGCATGGCGAGCCTCCAGCAGGCGCTTCTCCAGCGCACGCTGCTGCCGCCGCAACCAATAGATGATGGCGCCCGCACTGGCCAGCAACAGGCCGAACAGCAGGCAGAGGTTCTGCCAGAAACCCGGGGACTCGCTGGCGCGGGGGTAGCGCGCCTGCAGCCAGCGCTCGTGCAGCTGGTCCAGGTCCTTCGGCGGGATCGCCCGCAGGGCGACATCCACCAGGGTCGACAGCTCCGGCCAGTCGCGCCGGGTGGCGACCCGCAGCAACTGCGGGAAGCCGATGTCCGCCACCACGGCCAGGCCGGTGAACTCCTGCTCGCGGGACAGGCGGCTGAGCTGCGCCTCGTCGATCACGGCGTAGCGCACCTGCTGTTCCAGCACCGCGCGCAACGCCTGGCGTTCGCTGGTCACCGCCTGCAACGCCAGGCCGGAATAGGTGGCCCGCAGGTAGTCGGCCACCGGGCTCGGTGAGCGCAGCGCCACCGGTTCGTTCGCGCCGAGCTGTTCGATGTCTACCGCGCCGGTGGTGGTGGCGCGCTCGCCCACCATCAGCTGCGGCACCCGCATGTAGGGGTCGGAGAACAGCCACAGGCGCAGGCCGGCGGGGGTCTGGATCAGGCCGGGGGCGATGTCCACCTGCCCGTTGCGCAGGGCGTGCTCCAGTTCGCCCATTTCATTGAAGCTGCGCCAGACTAGGTGCACGCCGAGTTCGGCGGCCAGGCGCTCCATCAACTCGACATTGAGGCCGGACAGCTGCTGAAGGCGGCGGTCCAACTGCGCATAGGGGGCTTGCAGCACGATGCCGGCGCGCAGCTCATTGTGGTTTTCGAGCCAGGCGCGCTGGCCGTCATCGAGGGACAAGCTCGGCGACGGCTGCGCCAGGGACAGCCCCGGCAGCAGGCAGGCGAACAGGATGGACAGGCACAACGAGCGAATCATGCGACGGGACACCACGACGACCCGGGATCGGGGCGGACATACCTTACTCCAGCGCCGCCCCTGGAGGCGAAGGCAGGCCTGACAAAAAAACAGCCAGCCTATAGGCTTCCGCCTGTTGCCCCACCCGGACGCCCGCCATGCCCCGCCGCACGCTCACCCTTGCGACCCTCGCCCTGGCCCTGCTCTGCACCGCCGCCCAGGCTGAAGACCCACCCGCCGAGAAAGGCGATGCTGCTCCGGCCGATGGCACCGGGCAGCCGGCCGAAAAGCCGGTGGAGCGCGCGCCACTCGACGAGCGCAGCCAGGAGGATGCCAAGGCCCTGGAGCAACGCCTGCCCCAGGCTGAACAGCAGCAACTGACAGCGCGCAGCGAGCCGTTCCTCGCCCTGTGGCAACCGGCCAACGTCGGCACGCCCAATGGGGTGGTAATCCTGATTCCCGGCGATGGCGAAACTGCGGACTGGCCCCGGGCGATTGCCCCCCTGCGCACCAAACTGCCGGACGTGGGCTGGCACACCCTGAGCCTCACCCTGCCCGACCCGGCCGGCGATGAGCCGCCACCGCGGCCGGCGGATACGCCGCCGCCAGCGGCCAGCGAAGGCGGGACGCCTGCGGAGCCGCCGAAGTCCGAAAGCGCCGACCCAGCCAATCCGCCGCCACCGCCAGAACAGGCCAGCACGGCGGAGCCCAGCACCGATCCGGCGCCGCCACAGCCGACGGCCGAGGAGCGACGCAAGACCCAGACCGAGCGCATCTCCGCCCGCATCCAGGCGGCCATCGGCTTTGCCCGCCAACAACAGGCCACCACCATCGTCCTGTTGGGACACGGCAGTGGCGCCTGGTGGGCGGCACGCTTTCTGACCGATACACCGTCCAGCGGCGTCGAGAATCTGGTGATGGTGGCGGCCGAAGTGCCCGCCGGCTACGAGCCTCCGCTGGAGGAGCTGGCCCCGCGCCTGCCCCAGGCCGTGGGCGACCTCTATTACCAGCAGGCGCCCACCGCTGCCGCATCGGCGCTGAAGCGCTTGCAGGCGAGCAAGCGGGTCAAGCATCTGGACTACGTGCAGGTGCCGCTGGCGGACTGGTCCGCCAGCCAGGATGCCAAGCAGAAGCAACTGGTGCGGCGCGTGCGCGGTTGGCTGGACAGCCACCTGAAAGGCGCCGCGCCAAAGCGCCCCGCAAGTAGCGGCGCCACGGCCCCCACGCCACCGGCAGCGCCGGCGACGCCGAGCATCTGATCAGCGGAAGCCGTGGCGCTCGCGGATGAGGTTGTAGGCGCTGTGCAGCTCGCGGGTCCGCTCGGTGGCCTCGCGCACCCGCTGCGGGGTGGCACCCGCGCCGGCGAGCTTGTCGGGGTGGTGCTGGCTGATCAGGCGCCGGTAGGCACGCTTGATGACCGCAGGCTCGCTGTCGGCGCCCACGCCCAGTAGCGCCAGCGCCTCCTGATAGGCCCCGCCCCGCTGCACGGGTGCCCCACTGGGCTTGTCGAAGCCGACGCTGAGCGATTCCACTTCGTTCGCCGGCCAGTCCAGCCATTGCCCCCATTGCAGGATCAGCTCCCGCTCCTGGCGAGCGATGCGCCCATCGGCCGCCGCCATCTGCCAGCACGAACGCAGCAGCGCTTCGCCTGCCGCACGCTGGTGGCGCAAGCGGCGCAGGGGCCGGCGCAGGTCGCCCTCGCCGTTCTTGCCCCGGGTGAAGGCTTCGATGGCACGGCGCTGGGCCGCGTCGTCCAAGCCGAGGCGACGCATCTCGGCACGGGCTTGCTGGATATGCACCTCGAGCACCCTCCCCTCACTCTTGGCCAGGCGACCGAGGAGGCGGAACAGCAGCTCATGCTCGTCACGGCGGCGTACCCACTGGACCAGGCGTGACCAGGAGTTGAGCTTGAAGCGCCGGTCCGCCACCTGGCCCAGCAGACCGCCGAGCAAGGCACCGGGGATGCTGGCGATGAGCATGCCGGCGACGGCGCCCAGCAGGGTCATGGGCCAGAACATCTCAGCGCCCCGCCTCGACCAGGCACTCGACCTCGGCCAGGCGCTCCAGGGTGCCGACATCCACCCAGTGGCCCGGGTGGTGCTCACCGCTCACCTGAGCGTGAGCCATGGCGTCGCGCAACAACGGTGCGAGCTTGAAGGCCCCGGGCTGGCAACCTTCGAACAGGCGCGGGTCGAGCACGGCGATGCCGCTGTAGGTCAGCCCCGGCTCACCGGGCACGCCATCGCTGACGCAACCGTGGTGGAGCTGGAAGTCGCCACCCGGGTGATGGGCCGGGTTGTCCACCAGGACCAGGTGAGCCAGGCCATCGAGCGGTGCACGCAGACGGGCGAAGTCGTAGTCGGTCCAGATGTCGCCGTTGACCACGAGGAAGGGCTCGTCGCCCAGGAGCGGCAGCGCCCGATGGATGCCGCCGCCGGTCTCCAGCGGCTCGCCCTCGGGGGAGTAGCGGATGCGCAGGCCGAACCGCGCGCCGTCGCCAAGGTGGTCTTCGATCTGCTGGCCGAGCCAGGCGTGGTTGATCACCACGTCGACGAATCCGGCTGCAGCCAGCGCCTTGAGGTGGTACTCGATCAGCGGAACACCAGCCGCACGGACCAGGGGTTTGGGCGTGTGTAGGGTGAGCGGCCGCATGCGCTCGCCCTTGCCGGCGGCGAGGATCATCGCCTTCATGCGGGCACCGCCGCATGACGGGGCAGGCTGGCCAGCAGCTCGGCCAGGGGCGCGAGCTCGGGCCGGCGCGCCAGCACGGCTTCTATATAGGAGAAGAAGCGCGGGACATCGCCCAGGTAGCGGGGCTTGCCATCGCGGTGGCATATGCGGGCGAAGATGCCGATGACCTTGAGGTGGCGCTGCACGCCCATCAGGTCGCTGGCGCGGAGGAAGTCATCGAGCTGCGGCTGCACCGGGATGCCGGCCTCGCGGGCAAGATTCCAGTAGTGCTCCAGCCAACCGCGCACCCGCGCTTCGGGCCAACTGAGGAAGGCGTCCTTGAACAGGCTGGTGACGTCGTAGGTGACCGGGCCGTAGACCGCGTCCTGGAAATCCAGCACGCCGGGGTTGGGCGTGCTGAGCATGAGGTTGCGCGGCATGTAGTCGCGGTGCACCAGCACACGGGGCTGCGCCAGGGCGCTGTCGACCAGCAGATCGCAGGTCTTCGACCAGAGCGCCTGCTGGGTGGCGTCCAGGGTCACTTCGAGGTGGCGCTGCAGGTACCAGTCGGGGAACAGCTGCAGTTCGCGACGCAGCAGGGCGTCGTCGTAACAGGGCATCGGCACGTCGAGGCTGCGACGCTGCAGGGCGATCAGGGCCTGGAGGGCATCCTCGAACAGGGCATCGGCGTTGTCAGCGTCGATCACGTCCAGGTAGGTCTGGCGCCCCAGGTCGTCCAGCAGCAGGAAGCCCTGCTCCAGGTCGGCCGCGAGGATGCGCGGCACATGCAGGCCTGCCTCGGCCAGCATGCCGGCGACCTTGACGAAGGGGCGGCAGTCTTCCTGGGGCGGCGGGGCGTCCATCACGATCAGCGTGCGGGCCTCGCCCTGCCAGCGGAAATAACGACGGAAGCTGGCGTCGCTGCTGGCCGGAGTCAGGCTCGCCGCGGGCACTTCGCCCCAGCCCTCACGCTGGAAAAGAACGGGGAGCTGCTGCTCCAGCCAAACGCTAAGTTGTTGAAGCCGTACATCTTGGTGGGGCATCGAGAGGTCTCCGACGGCGCTAGCCGTTGCGCGGGTCATGCTTTATTATCCAGCATCTTTTTCAGCCCATCGAGAGGCGTGCGGCCCCCGCGGGCCGATGGCGCGCAGGAAGCCCGGACTAACAAGATGGCAGTAAAATCTCCCGCGTTTCGTAAAAAATTCCCCTTGCTGGTCACCGGCGGTCTGCTGGCCCTGCAACCTGTAGCCACTCCATTCGTTGTCGCCGCTGACCAGTTTGACTGCCAGGCGTCCACCACGGGCGGCTGGGCCTGCACCCCCAAGGCTTCCGCGTCGAACCTCCCGCCCCGGCCGATCCACAGCGAGAGCGCCGTCAGCTCCACCGTGGGTGTCGCCAGTGCACAGGCGGGCAGCAACGGCCAGGTAGCCAGCGGCGAAGAAGCCAAGCCGACGCTGGTCACCGAATCCGGTGGTCGCGCCCTGGCTTCCCGCAGTGCCGACTACAGCCACCTCGACTGGGTCCCGCGTGAAAAGCTCACCGCCGCACAGCTGGCCGAGGCTGGCCCGTACTGCGCAGGCGCCTACATCGAGCCGACCCGCCCGGGCATGAACGACAAGACGCCCAAGGCGGATGCGCCCACCTACATTTCTGCCAAGGCCTCGCGCTACGAGCAGGAGCAGCAGGTGGCGACCCTCGCCGGTGACGTGGTGATGCGCCAGGGCAGCATGCAGGTCGAGGCCGACGAGGCCAACCTGCGCCAGGCCGAGAACCGCGGCGAGCTGGTGGGCAACGTCCGCCTGCGTGACAACGGTGCCCTGGTAGTAGGCGACCGAGCCGAGCTGCAACTGGACAACGGCGAGGCGAAGATCGACAACGCCGAGTATGTCCTGCACAAGTCACACGTACGCGGCAGCGCTCTCTACGCCAAGCGCCAGGACGACGCCATCATCCGCCTGAAGGACGGCACCTACACCCGCTGCGAGCCGGGTGACAACGCCTGGAACCTGAAGGGCAACAACATCAAGCTGAACCCGGCCACCGGTTTCGGCACCGCGACCAACGTCACCCTGCGGGTCAAGGATGTACCGGTGTTCTACACCCCCTACATCTACTTCCCGATCGACGACCGTCGCCAATCCGGTTTCCTCCCGCCGAGCATCGGCAGTGGCGGCGACACCGGCTTCACTCTGCTGACGCCCTACTACTTCAACCTCGCTCCCAACTACGACGCGACGCTGTACCCGCGTTACATGGCCAAGCGCGGCCTGATGATGGGCGGCGAATTCCGCTACCTCACCAAGAGCAGCGAAGGCCAGGTCAGCGGCGCCTACCTGAACGAGGAGAACGACGACCGCAAGCTGCAGTCGGAGTACAAGGACAAGCGCTGGCTGTACAGCTGGAAGCACACCGGCGGCTTGAATTCCCGCCTGTTGGCCGAGGTGGACTACACAGACATCAGCGACCCTTACTACTTCCAAGACCTGCCTACCGATCTCGATGTGCAACGAAGCACCTATGTTAATCAGCGTGGCACTCTGACCTGGCGCGGCGACAGCTACACCGCGCGCCTCAATGCCCACGCCTATGAAATGGCGACCGTCACCGACATCACCCCTTACAACCGCCTGCCCCAGCTCACCCTGGATGGCACGTTGCCGGTGGATGCGGGCGGCCTGAAGTTCGACTACTCGACCGAGTTCGTGCGCTTCGAGCGCAGCCTGCGCAACGGCAACTTCACCGACGAGAACGGCCAGGCCACTCCGTGGAACGACACGCGTATCCAAGGCCTGGCACGCGCCGATGGCAACCGTATCCATGTCGAGCCGGGCGTCAGCCTGCCACTGGACTGGAGCTACGGCTTCCTGAAACCCTCCGTGAAGTACCTCTATACCCAGTACGACATCGACCTGGACAGTCAGGGCAAGGCAACTCTGTTTGATGGGCAGACCTTCAAGAGCAGCCAGGACCGCACCGTACCGATCTTCAGCGTGGACAGCGGCCTGTACTTCGACCGCAACACTACCCTGTTCGGCAACAACTACCGTCAGACCCTCGAGCCGCGCCTGTTTTACCTCTATGTTCCCGAGGAGAAGCAAAGCGACATCCCGGTCTTCGACACCGGCGAGAGCAGCTTCAACTATGCCTCGCTGTTCCGCGAAAATCGTTTCACCGGACGTGACCGCATTGGTGATGCCAACCAGGTCTCCCTGGGCCTGACCAACCGCTGGATCCAGCCGAACGGCTTCGAGCGCCAGCGCTTCAGCATCGGCCAGGCCTTCTACTTCGAAGATCGCAAGGTCCAGCTGCCCGGTATCGACTACCGCCTGCGCAACTCTGCCCAGGCCAGCAGCTCGCCCTACGCGATGGAATACCTGTATCGCTTCAACCGCGACTGGCGCCTGAGTTCCGAGTACAACTGGGATCCTGACGCTGGCCAGACCCGCTCCGGCAACCTGATGTTCCACTACCAGCCGGAAGACGAAGTCAACAAGGTGGTCAACTTCGGTTATCGCTACCGCAACGATGCCGTGGTCTACAACCAGACTACTGGCCAGTGGCAGGAAGGTGGCGACTACGTGGACCCAGTCACCCGCAACGTGATCAAGGACTACTACAAGATCCAGCAGCACGACGCCTCGGTCATCTGGCCGATCGTGCCGCAGTGGGCCGCCGTTGCACGCTGGCAGTACGACTACAACCGCAACCGCACGCTGGAAGCCTTCGGTGGCTTCGAGTACGACAGCTGCTGCTGGAAGCTGCGCCTGATCAACCGCTACTGGGTTAGCTACGACGAAACCACCCTGTCGCCCGACCTGAACGAAAAAGGCGACCGTGGCATCTTCCTGCAGATCGTCCTGAAGGGCCTCGGCGGGATCATGGGCAACAAGGTTGAAAGTTTCCTCGACACCGGCATCCAAGGTTACCGTGAACGTGAAGACCAAGCTTTCTGATTGTCTGCGCCCGCTGATGCTGGGCGCCCTGCTCCTCGGGACCGGTGCGCAGGCCGAGGTTCAGACCCTCGACCGCGTAGTGGCGATCGTCGACAACGACGTGGTCATGCAGAGCCAGCTGGACCAGCGCGTCCACGAGGTCCAGCAGACCATTTCCAAGCGCGGCGCAGCGCTCCCCCCGGAGCACGTCCTGCAGCAACAGGTACTCGAGCGCCTGATCATCGAGAACATCCAGCTGCAGATCGGCGACCGCTCCGGTATCCGCATCACCGATGAGGAGCTGAACCAGGCCATCGAATCCATCGCCCAGCGCAATGGCATGAGCGTGGATCAGTTCCGTTCGGCACTGGCCCGTGATGGCCTGTCCTACCAGGACGCCCGCGACCAGGTCCGTCGCGAGATGGTCATCAGCCGGGTGCGCCAACGCCGCGTGGCCGAGCGCATCCAGGTCACCGACCAGGAAGTGCAGAACTTCCTGGCCTCCGACCTGGGCAAGCTGCAGCTGTCTGAAGAGTTCCACCTGGCCAACATCCTGATCCCGGTTCCGGACGGCTCGTCCCCGGACACCATCCAGGCTGCCGAGCGCCAGGCCCGCGACCTCTACCAGCAACTGCGCCAGGGCGCTGACTTCGCCCAGTTGGCGATCTCCCGCTCTGCCGGTGAAACCGCCTTGGAAGGCGGCGAGATCGGCTGGCGCAAGGCTGCCCAGCTGCCCCCGCCCTTCGATGCCATGATCAGCGCCCTGTCACCGGGCGAGGTCACCGAGCCGGTACGCACGCCGAGCGGCTTCATGATCCTCAAGCTGCTGGACAAACGCGGTGGCAGCAGCCAGGTTCGCGATGAAGTGCACGTGCGTCACATCCTGCTCAAGCCCAGCGAAATCCGCAGCGAAGCCGACACCAAGCGGCTGGCCGAGCGCCTCTACGAGCGCATCCAATCCGGGGAAGACTTTGCCGAACTGGCGAAGAACTTCTCAGAGGACCCGGGTTCAGCCCTCAACGGCGGCGACCTCAACTGGATCGACCCCAACGCCCTGGTGCCCGAGTTCCGCGAAGTGATGGAAAACACCCCGGCCGGCAAGCTCTCCCGTCCGTTCAAGAGCCCCTACGGCTGGCACGTGCTCGAAGTACTCGGCCGCCGCGCTACCGACAGCAGCGACCAGATGCGCGAGCAGCAGGCCATCAACGTCCTGCGCAACCGCAAGTACGACGAAGAGCTGCAAGCCTGGCTGCGTCAGATCCGCGACGAAGCCTACGTCGAAACCAAGCTCTGACCCGCTTCACCGGCGGGGACTCGCCAGCGCTAGAATAAGCGCCCGAGTTCCCCGCCGGAGCCCTCCTGATGCCCCCCCTGCGTTTTGCCCTCACCCCCGGTGAGCCTGCCGGTATCGGTCCCGACCTGTGCCTGCTCCTTTCTCGCGAAGCCCAACCCCATCCGCTGATTGCCATCGCCAGCCGGCAACTGCTTGAGCAGCGCGCCCGCACCTTGGGCGTCGATATCAATCTCATCGAGGTCACAGCCGAGCGATTACCCACCGCCCCCGCTGCCGCGGGAGCGCTCTACGTCTGGGATACGCCCTTGGGGGCAGAAGCAACGGCCGGCCAGCTCGACACCGCCAACGCGGCCTATGTCCTGCAGACGCTCACCCGCGCCGGCCAGGGCTGCCTGGATGGATTGTTCGACGGCATGATCACCGCCCCGGTGCACAAGGGCGTGATCAACGACGCCGGCATCGCCTTCTCCGGCCATACCGAATTCCTCGCCGACCTCACCCGCACCCAGCAGGTGGTGATGATGCTGGCGACCCGGGGGCTGCGCGTCGCCCTGGTCACCACTCACCTGCCGCTGAAGGATGTCGCCGCCGCCATCACGACGGAGCGCCTGGAACGGGTTACGCGCATCCTCCACGCCGACCTGGTGGACAAGTTCGGCCTGAGCCGGCCGCGCATCCTCGTCTGCGGCCTCAACCCCCACGCAGGGGAAGGCGGCCACCTGGGACGGGAAGAGATCGAGGTGATCGAGCCCTGCCTGCAGCACCTGCGCGCCGAGGGCATGGACCTGGTCGGCCCGCTGCCGGCCGACACCCTGTTCACCCCCAAGCACCTGGAGCACTGCGACGCAGTCCTGGCCATGTACCACGACCAGGGCTTGCCCGTGCTCAAGTACAAAGGCTTCGGCGCCGCCGTGAATGTCACCCTGGGCCTGCCGATCATCCGCACCTCGGTGGACCATGGCACCGCCCTGGACCTTGCCGGTACTGGCCGCATCGACGGTGGCAGCCTGCAGGTGGCGCTGGAGACCGCCTACCAGATGGCCACCAGCCGCCAACGCACCGCTTGATGCCGACCGGCCGCTGCCCGGATTGCCACCGGGCAGCGGCGAGCAGCACCACAGCGCCGCTTTTGCCTTAAACTACGCGACCTCGTTTTTTCGCTTTGTGCTCTTGCTTGATGCTTGCAGCTTGAAGCCTGGAGCCGCCTCTCTATGTCCGAATACCAACACCGCGCCCGCAAACGCTTTGGCCAGAACTTCCTGCACGACGCCGGCGTCATCCACCGCATCCTGCGTGCGATCCACGCCAAGCCTGGCGAGCACCTGCTGGAGATCGGCCCCGGCCAGGGCGCGCTGACCGAAGGCCTGCTGGGCAGTGGCGCGCAACTGGACGTCATCGAACTGGACCTGGACCTGATCCCAATCCTCAACGCCAAGTTCGGCGCCGAGCCACGCTTTCGCCTGAACCAGGGCGATGCCCTGAAGTTCGACTTCAACCAACTGGGCGCCGAGCCCCGCTCCCTGCGAGTCGTGGGCAACCTGCCGTACAACATCTCCACCCCGCTGATCTTCCACCTGCTGGACAACGCACCGCTGATCCGTGACATGCACTTCATGCTGCAGAAGGAAGTGGTGGAGCGGCTGGCAGCCGAACCCGGCGGTGGCGACTGGGGCCGCCTGTCGATCATGGTCCAGTACCACTGCCGCGTGGAGCACCTGTTCAACGTCGGCCCGGGCGCCTTCAACCCGCCGCCGAAGGTGGACTCCGCCATCGTCCGCCTGGTCCCCCACGAGACCCTGCCGCATCCGGCCAAGGATCACCGCCTGCTGGAACGCATCGTTCGCGAAGCCTTCAACCAGCGCCGCAAGACCTTGCGCAACACCCTGAAGGCCCTGCTGGACGCCGAATCCATCGAAGCCGCCGGCGTGGATGGCAGCCTGCGACCCGAGCAACTGGACCTGGCCGCGTTCGTCCGTCTGGCCGACCAGCTTGCCGCCAGGACAGGCACCGCCTGAGCTCCTAGACTTTTTTCATTGCGCGAGAGAGCCCACCCAGTGTCCGAACCCCGCTACCAGATCGACGTCAGCGTCACCACCCGCTACCTGCCTGAGCAGTCGCAGCCGGACGACAGCCGCTACGCCTTCTCCTACACCATCACCATCGCCAACAGCGGCGATGTGGCCGCCCGGCTGATCTCCCGTCACTGGGTCATCACCGATGGCGACGGCCAGGTGCAGGAAGTGCGCGGAGCCGGCGTGGTGGGGCAGCAGCCGCTGATCGAGCCGGGCGCGCAGCACGTCTACACCAGCGGTACGGTCATGACCACCCGCGTGGGCGCCATGCAGGGCAGTTATCAGATGCTGGCCGAGGATGGCCACCACTTCGACGCTCCCATCGCCCCCTTCCGCCTGGCCGTACCCGGCGCACTGCACTGAGGCCCGCCATGACGACCTATGCCGTTGGCGACCTGCAGGGCTGCCTGGATCCCCTGAAGTGCCTGCTCGACCGGGTCGCCTTCGATCCCGCCCGGGACCGCCTCTGGCTGGTGGGCGATCTGGTCAACCGCGGCCCGAAGTCCCTGGAGACCCTGCGCTTCCTGTTTGCCATGCGCGACTCGGTCACCTGCGTGCTCGGCAACCACGACCTGCACCTGCTGGCCGTGGCTCACAATGTCGAGCGGCTGAAGAAGTCCGACACCCTGCGGGAAATCATCGAAGCCCCCGACGCCGGGGACCTGCTGGACTGGCTGCGCCGGCAGAAGCTCGTCCACTACGACGAGGCCCGCGACATCGCCATGGTGCACGCCGGCATTCCCCCCATGTGGACGCTGGCCAAGGCGCTCAAACGCGCCGCCGAAGTGGAGGAGGCGCTGCTCGATGACGCGCGCCTACCGCTGTTCCTCGAGGGCATGTACGGCAACGATCCCGCCTGCTGGGACAGCGACCTACACGGCATCACCCGCTTGCGGGTGATCACCAACTACTTCACCCGCATGCGCTTCTGCAAGGCAGACGGCACCCTCGACCTGAAGAGCAAGGAGGGCGCGGACACCGCCCCGCCCGGCTATCGCCCTTGGTTCGCCCACCCGTCACGCAAGACCCGTGGGCAGAAGATCATCTTCGGCCACTGGGCAGCCCTCGAGGGCAAATGCAATGAACCCGGCCTGCATGCCCTCGACACGGGTTGTGTCTGGGGCGGCACCATGACCCTGCTGAACATCGACAACGGCCAGCGCATCAGCTGTGACTGCAAGGAGCCCCGACATGAGTGAATTCCAGCGAATCCCGCCGGAGCGGGCCCAGGCCCTGCGCGAACAAGGCGCCGTAGTGGTCGACATCCGTGATCCGCAGAGCTTCGCGCAGGGCCACATCAGCGGCTCACGCCATCTGGACAACTACTCCCTGGCTGACTTCATCGCCCAGGCCGATCTCGACGCCCCGCTTATCGTCGCCTGCTACCACGGCAACTCCAGCCAGGGAGCCGCCGCCTACCTGGTGGGCCAGGGCTTCTCCGAGGTCTACAGCCTCGACGGTGGCTTCGAGCTGTGGCGCGCCACCTACCCCACCCACGTAGCACAAGGCGGCGAAGAGTAAAAAAACTGCGGATGGCGCAAACCCGCGCCATCCGTAGCCTTGCGCACCTTCCTGACGAACGGCAACACGCTGTTATCACTCCGTCATCCTTGACCTCGCCGATTCCGAACTACTCTTAGGGCAGGCCATCCAAAAAGGAGAGCCGGCACACCGGTTCCGGGCCATCGGCAGCGACCATTTGGTGTACTGGGGGATTCTCTTCGGCCGACTCGTCGGACGACTGCCCACCCGCGTGACCGATCCCGCCGGCTCCCGTATCCAGCGAGGTGACGCAATGAGCATTTTCAGCCACTTCCAACAGCGCTTCGAAGCCACTCGCCAGGAAGAGTATTCCCTGCAGGAGTACCTGGACCTCTGCAAACAGGACAGGAGCGCATACGCCACCGCCGCGGAGCGCATGCTCATGGCGATCGGCGAGCCCGAGCTGTTGGATACCTCTTCCGATCCACGCCTGTCGCGGATTTTCTCCAACAAGGTGATCCGCCGCTATCCGGCCTTTGCCGACTTCCATGGCATGGAAGAGTGCATCGACCAGATCGTCGCGTACTTCCGCCATGCCGCGCAGGGCCTGGAAGAGAAGAAACAGATCCTCTACCTCCTGGGCCCGGTGGGCGGCGGCAAGTCGTCCCTGGCCGAGAAGCTCAAGCAGCTGATGGAGAAGGTGCCCTTCTACGCCATCAAGGGCTCTCCAGTGTTCGAGTCCCCGCTGGGCCTGTTCAACGCCGCCGAGGATGGCGCGATCCTCGAAGAGGACTACGGCATCCCGCGCCGCTACCTCTCCAGCATCATGTCGCCCTGGGCCACCAAGCGCCTGCAGGAGTTCGGCGGCGACATCAGCCAGTTCCGCGTGGTGAAGCTCTACCCGTCGATCCTCAACCAGATCGCCGTGGCGAAGACCGAACCGGGTGACGAGAACAACCAGGACATCTCGGCCCTGGTCGGCAAGGTCGACATCCGCAAGCTGGAGGAGTATCCGCAGAACGACGCGGACGCCTACAGCTACTCCGGCGCCCTGTGCCGCGCCAACCAGGGCCTGATGGAATTCGTCGAGATGTTCAAGGCGCCCATCAAGGTCCTGCACCCGCTGCTCACCGCCACCCAGGAGGGCAACTACAACAGCACCGAAGGCCTGGGCGCGATCCCGTACAGCGGCATCCTGCTGGCCCACTCCAACGAATCCGAGTGGCACAGCTTCCGCAACAACAAGAACAACGAGGCCTTCATCGACCGGATCTACATCGTCAAGGTGCCCTACTGCCTGCGCGTCACCGACGAGATCCGCATCTACGACAAGCTGCTGATCAACAGTTCGCTGGCCAAGGCCCATTGCGCGCCCGACACCCTGCGCATGCTCGCCCAGTTCTCCGTCCTCTCGCGCCTGAAGGAGCCGGAGAACTCCAACATCTACTCCAAGATGCGCGTCTACGACGGCGAGAACCTCAAGGACACGGATCCCAAGGCCAAGTCGATCCAGGAATACCGTGACTCGGCGGGCGTCGACGAAGGCATGAACGGCCTGTCCACCCGCTTCGCCTTCAAGATCCTGTCCAAGGTCTTCAACTTCGACCCCCACGAGATCGCCGCCAACCCGGTACACCTGCTCTACGTGCTGGAGCAGCAGATCGAGCAGGAGCAGTTCCCCGCCGAAGTACGCGAGCGCTACCTGCGCTACATCAAGGAGTACCTGGCACCGCGCTACATCGAATTCATCGGCAAGGAAATCCAGACCGCCTACCTGGAGTCCTACAGCGAGTACGGCCAGAACATCTTCGACCGCTACGTGCTGTACGCGGACTTCTGGATCCAGGACCAGGAATACCGCGACCCGGAGACCGGCGAGATCCTCAACCGCGTAGCCCTCAACGAGGAACTGGAGAAGATCGAGAAGCCCGCCGGCATCAGCAACCCGAAGGATTTCCGCAACGAGATCGTCAACTTCGTGCTGCGCGCCCGGGCCAACAACAACGGCAAGAACCCCAGTTGGCTCAGCTACGAGAAACTGCGGGTGGTCATCGAGAAGAAGATGTTCTCCAACACCGAGGACCTCCTGCCGGTCATCAGCTTCAACGCCAAAGGCAGCAAAGAGGAGCAGCAAAAGCACAACGACTTCGTCAAGCGCATGGTCGAGCGCGGCTACACCGAGAAGCAGGTCCGCCTGCTGTCCGAGTGGTACCTGCGGGTACGCAAGTCGCAATAACAGCAGCCGCAAGTCATCAGCTGCACGCTGCGTGCGGGGCTCCCCGCCGCAGCCTGCGGTTGGCAGCCTGACGCTGCCCCGGAGGGGCATCTATGAGCTATGTGATCGACCGACGCCTGAACGGCAAGAACAAGAGCACCGTGAACCGCCAGCGGTTCCTGCGGCGCTACCGCGAGCACATCAAGAAGGCCGTGGAGGAGGCCGTCAGCCGGCGCTCTATCACCGACATGGAGCACGGCGAGCAGATCAGCATCCCCGGCCGCGACATCGACGAGCCCGTCCTGCACCACGGCCGTGGCGGCCGGCAGACCATCGTCCACCCGGGCAATAAGGAGTTCACCGCCGGTGAACGCATCCCTCGCCCCCAGGGCGGAGGCGGCGGACGCGGCAGCGGCAAGGCCAGCAACCAGGGCGACGGGATGGACGAGTTCGTCTTCCAGATCACCCAGGAAGAGTTCCTCGACTTCATGTTCGAGGACCTCGAACTGCCCAACCTGGTGAAACGCCACCTGACCGGTGCCGACACCTTCAAGACCGTGCGCGCCGGCATCAGCAACGAAGGCAACCCCTCGCGCATCAACATCGTCCGCACCCTGCGCTCCGCCCATGCCCGGCGCATCGCCCTCTCCGGCTCCAGCCGCGCCAAACTGCGGGAGGCAAAGGAGGAACTCGCACGCCTCAAGCGTGAAGAGCCGGACAACTTCGGCGACATCCAGGAGCTGGAAACCGAGATCGCCCGGCTGCGCGCCCGCATCGAGCGGGTGCCCTTCCTCGACACCTTCGACCTCAAGTACAACCTGCTGGTCAAACAGCCCAACCCCAGCTCCAAGGCCGTCATGTTCTGCCTGATGGACGTCTCCGGCTCCATGACCCAAGCGACCAAGGACATCGCCAAGCGCTTCTTCATCCTCCTGTACCTGTTCCTCAAGCGGAACTACGACAAGATCGAAGTGGTGTTCATCCGCCACCACACCAGCGCCAAGGAAGTGGACGAGGAAGAGTTCTTCTACTCCCGCGAAACCGGCGGCACCATCGTCTCCAGCGCGCTCAAGATGATGCAGGAGATCATGGCCGAGCGTTACCCGATCAACGAATGGAACATCTACGCCGCCCAGGCCTCGGACGGTGACAACTGGAACGACGACTCACCCATCTGCCGCGACATCCTCATCAAGCAGATCATGCCGTTCGTCCAGTACTACACCTATGTCGAGATCACCCCGCGCGAGCACCAGGCGCTGTGGTTCGAGTACGAGCAGGTGTGCGAGGCGTTCGCCGACACCTTCGCCCAGCAGCAGATCGTCTCGGCGTCCGACATCTATCCGGTGTTCCGCGAACTCTTCCAGCGCCGGCTGGTTACCTGAGGGCTGCGCCATGACCGCGAAAGAGAAGAAAAGGCAGCCGATCTCCACGGGATCGGAGTGGACCTTCGACCTCATCCGAGCCTATGACCGCGAGATCGGCCGCCTGGCCGAACGCTATGCACTCGACACCTACCCCAACCAGATCGAGATCATCACCGCCGAACAGATGATGGATGCCTACGCCTCCGTGGGCATGCCACTGGGTTATCACCACTGGTCCTACGGCAAGCACTTCCTCAGCACCGAGAAGTCGTACAGCCGCGGCCAGATGGGCCTCGCCTACGAGATCGTGATCAACTCCGACCCCTGCATCGCCTACCTGATGGAGGAGAACACCATCACCATGCAGGCGTTGGTGATCGCCCACGCCTGCTACGGGCACAACAGCTTCTTCAAGGGCAACTACCTGTTCCGCACCTGGACCGACGCCAGCTCGATCATCGACTACCTGGTGTTCGCCAAGCAGTACATCAACCAGTGCGAAGAACGGCACGGCATCGATGCCGTGGAGAACCTGCTGGACTCCTGCCACGCCCTGATGAACTACGGCGTGGACCGCTACAAGCGCCCCTACCCCATCTCCGCCGAAGAAGAGCGGCGCCGGCAGAAGGAGCGCGAAGAGCACCTGCAACGTCAGATCAACGACCTCTGGCGCACCATTCCCAAGGGCCATGGCAAGTCCGACGACAAGGACAAGGGCCGCTTCCCGGCCGAACCCCAGGAGAACATCCTCTACTTCATCGAGAAGCACGCCCCGCTGCTGGAGCCCTGGCAGCGCGAGATCGTGCGCATCGTGCGCAAGATCGCCCAGTACTTCTACCCACAGCGCCAGACCCAGGTGATGAACGAAGGCTGGGCCACCTTCTGGCATTACACCCTGATGAACGATCTGTACGACGAAGGCCTGGTCACCGACGGTTTCATGATGGAGTTCCTCCAGTCCCACACCAGCGTGGTCTACCAGCCCAGCTTCGACAGCCCCTACTACAGCGGCATCAACCCCTACGCCCTGGGCTTCGCCATGTACCGCGACATCCGCCGCATCTGCGAGGAGCCCACCGAAGAGGACAAGCGCTGGTTCCCCGACATCGCCGGCAGCGACTGGCTCTCCACCATCAAGTTCGCCATGAAGAGCTTCAAGGACGAGAGCTTCATCCTGCAGTTCCTCTCGCCCAAGGTGATCCGCGACTTCAAGCTGTTCAGCATCCTCGACGACGACCAGAAGGACGAACTGCTGGTCCCGGCCATCCACGACGAACCCGGCTACCGGATCATCCGCGAAACCCTCGCTGCCCAGTACAACCTCGGCAACCGCGAGCCCAACGTGCAGATCTGGAACGTCGACCGCCGGGGTGACCGCTCGCTCACGCTGCGCCACCAGCAGCACGACCGAAAACCGCTCGGCGAATCCACCGAAGAGGTGATGCGCCACTTGCACCGCCTGTGGGGGTTCGACATCCACCTGGAAACACTCAACGGCGACAACATCACGGGGACCTTCCACATGCCCCCAAAGGGTGAACGGGGCGAGGACGGCGAGTACCCGCGCCTGGATCTGGTCATCCCGCCCATTTGATCGGTTGACCGCCTGCCCGGGTGCGCCCGAGCATGCGGTCCATCGCCCATGGAGAGCGTCGATGCGCCTGTTCCTCGTCCTGCTGCTGTGCCTGGCACTGGCCACCTGCTCCAGCCACATCCCCGGCATCCATGTCACCCATCCGGCCAACCCTTCGCTGGTGGGCCACGCCAGCTTCGAACTCATCGCTCCCGAGCAGGCCGTGCAGGGCGAAGCCCCCTACCGCGCCCACTACCGGCAGCTCGCCCCGCTGCTGCGCCAGCAACTAGCTGAGCGCGGCTACCACGAAAGCCAGCAGCCGGAGCTGCGCGTCTACTACTGGCTGGCCCTGCAGGATGCGCCGCTGGAATTCCGCGTCGACGAGGCACCGCCCACTCCGCTCGGCGGCTACCAGGCCATCCACCGTCTGCGCGACGCCACCGGCACCCTGCGCCTGCGCATTACCGACCTGACAGGCCAGGTGCTCTGGGAAGGCACCGCCAGCACCGGCATCAGCCCCGCCTGGGACAGTGCCGAACTGCTGCAGACCGCCGTCGAGGCACTGGTCCGGCAGATACCGGTCGCCACGGCCGGCCAGGCTGCTATCCTCCGCAGCCTCGGAGGAAATGAGCATGCAGATATACAAGGTGGGCGGCGCCGTACGTGACCGTCTGTTGGGCAGACCGGTCACCGAAAACGACTGGGTAGTGGTGGGCGCAAGTGCCGAACAGATGCTGGCGCTTGGCTACAAACCGGTGGGCGCCGACTTCCCGGTGTTCCTCCACCCCGACACCGGCGATGAGTACGCCCTGGCCCGCACCGAGCGCAAGAGCGGGCGTGGCTATGGCGGCTTCACCTTCTACGCCAGCCCCGCCGTAACCCTCGAAGACGATCTGATCCGCCGCGACCTCACCGTCAACGCCATCGCCGAAGACGCCGACGGCCGCCTGGTCGACCCCTACGGTGGCCAGCGCGACCTGGAGCAACGCATCCTCCGCCACGTCTCCCCGGCCTTCGCCGAAGACCCGCTGCGCGTCCTGCGGGTCGCCCGCTTCGCCGCCCGCTACGCCCCAATGGGCTTCCGCGTCGCCGAGGAAACCCTCGGGCTCATGGGCGAGATCGCCGCATCCGGCGAACTGGATGCGCTGACAGCCGAACGCACCTGGAAGGAAGTCTCACGCGCCCTGATGGAGCCCCGGCCCGATGTGTTCATCGAGGTCCTGCACGCCTGCGGCGCCCTGAAGGCCTGGATGCCGGAACTGGATGCCCTGTTCGGCGTGCCCCAGCCACCTGCCCACCACCCCGAAGTCGACACCGGCCTGCACGTCCTCGCAGTCCTGCGCCAATGCGCCGAGCACCAGCAGCCCCTCACCGTGCGCTGGGCCTGTCTGCTGCACGACCTCGGCAAGGGCCTGACCCCGCAGGAAGAGTGGCCCCGCCACCTCCAGCACGAACAACGGGGCCTGGCGCCGATCAAGACGGTGAACGAGCGCTGCAAGGCACCGCGCGACTGCCAGGAACTCGCGCTGCTGGTGTGCGAGTACCACACCCATGCTCACCGCGCCCTGGAGCTGCGTCCCGGTACCCTGGCCACCCTGATGCAGGCCTTCGACGTCTATCGCCGCCCGCAGCGCTTCGATGAATTCATCGCCGCCTGCGAGATGGACGCCCGGGGTCGTACCGGCCTGGAAGACCGGGACTATCCCCAGGCCGCCTACCTGCGTGGTGCCGCGACGGCGGCCCGTGCAGTCGGCGTGAAGGAGCTGATGGCCAAGGGACTCAGCGGCGCAGCCCTCGGCGAAGCGCTCTCGCGGGAACGGATCGCCGCACTCGCCGCCTACCGCTCGGCCCATCAGCCCGCTGCTAGCCAGTAGCCACACCTGCCTGTCCTTGGTAGGCTGCCAAATATTTGGCCCATCTAGACTTTTGATTTATCAAATGGATGTTGGCGCCGTTTTTTTGGCGAACACTCTCGCGCGCAGCGAGAGCCCAGGAGGCTGCAGGTGCTCTCGTGGAACCTTCATCCCTGGCAGCTGGGCCTGCTGTTGGGGCTGCTGGCGCTCAGCGCAACGGCCCAGGAGCCGACACCGAATCCGGCCGAGATCCGTGGTGAGCGAGTACGCCAGGCGGTAGAAGGCATCCTGGCCTACAGCCGCTGGCCGCAGCCCAAGGACCGGATCGCCCTGTGCATCACCGGCCCGACCCAATACGCGGACCGCCTGCTTGCCGGCGTGAGCCGCGACTACGAGATTCCCGTTTCCAGTCGACGCCTGCTCCAGGACTCTCCAGACCTGGAAACCACGTGTGATGCCCTCTACATCGGCATCCTCGACCCCGGGTCACGCCAGCGGTTGCTGGGTCGCCTGGCCGACAACCCCGTGCTGACCATCAGCGAAAGCGCCGATGCCTGCAGTGATGGCAGCCTGTTCTGCCTGGATATCGAGAATACCCGCGTCAGCTTCGCCGTTAATCTGGATGCCGTCGCCCGCAGCGGTCTGCGCATCCATCCCCAGGTCCTGCAACTGGGGCGTCGCAACAGGGCTCAGCCATGAACCGTCGACGCCAGGTCACCCGCCCTCATGCCTACACCCTCAGCCGCCTGCTGTGGCGGACGCAACTGCGCGGCATCCTGCTGGCCATGAGCCTCACCGCACTCACGCTGACCCTGCTGGGCGTGCTCGCACTGCGCAACTACGCCGAGTACCAGTTGCACCTGCTCGCCCGCTCCCTGGGCTACACCCTCGAAGCCGCCGTGGTCTTCCGTGATGCAGCCGCCGTGCAGGAAAGCCTTGAACTGATCGCCGCCCCCGAGGACCTGGCCGAAGTGCGCGTACTGGACAGCCAGCGATCCCTCCTGGTGGACTGGCAACGCCCCGCCACCCATGGCTGGAGCGCGCTTGAACGCGGCCTGGCCGACCTGCTGCTCAGCCAGCCCTTGCGCTACCCCATCCAGTACCAGGGGCGCACCGTTGGCGAGCTGCAACTGAGCAGCCAGGGCAGCAACCTGAGCCGCTTCCTGCAGAATGGCGCGCTGGCGCTCCTGCTCTGCCTCGCCATCGGCAGCCTGGTCGCCAACCTCTACTCGCGCCGCACCCAGCGCGAGCTGATGGCACCGCTGCGGGCCTTCTCGGCCGTGGCCCGCACCATTGCCCGGGAGCGCACCTTCGCCCGCCGGGTGCCCTCGTCCCCCATCGTCGAACTGCACGAGCTGGGAGAGGACTTCAACCAGCTGCTGGATGAGATCGAAGCCTGGCAGAACCAGCTGCAGCGGGAGAACGCCTCGCTGGCCCACCAGGCCAGCCACGATCCCCTGACCGGCCTGCCGAACCGCAGCCAGTTCGAACCGGCGCTGACCCGCGCCGTGCGGCAAGCCAAGCTGACTGGCGGGCGCTTCGCCCTCCTGTTCCTCGACTGCAACCGCTTCAAGGCCATCAACGACGAGCTGGGCCACGGGGCTGGCGACCAGGTCCTGATCAGCATCGCCGAACGACTGCGCAGCCAATTGCGCGAGGAGGACCTCGTGGCCCGCCTGGGCGGGGACGAGTTCGCCGTGCTGCTGTCGCCACTGCATGACCTCGAGGACGCCCAGCGCATCGCCGACAAGATCCTCGCCAGCATGCTGCCCCCCATCCCCCTGACAGGCAGCAGCGAGATCGTCGCCTCGCTCAGCATCGGCATCGCCATCTATCCCCAGGACGCCAGTTCGCTCGACGAACTGCTCCAGCAAGCCGATACCGCCATGTACAGGGCCAAGAGGAACCAGAGCGGTCGGCAGGCCGCCTCCCTGCGTTAACGCTGTCTTTTACCCCCGTTGTTCAGGAGAACCACCATGAAAATCCACCCGAGCCTCCACCTGACCTGGCTGCTGATCGCCTTCCTGTGGATAACCGGGTGCCAGAGTGCACCGCCCAAGCCAGGCCTGAGCGAAGAACAGGTGGCCATGCTCAAGGCCAAGGGCTTCAAGCTGACGGATGAGGGCTGGGCCTTCGGCCTCTCCGGCAAGGTGCTGTTCGACAACAACTCGGAGCGCATCTCCGACGCCAGCCGCCAGACCATCGCGGACATCACCCACTCCCTGCTGAAGGTGGGTATCACCGGCGTGATCCTCGAAGGCCACACCGACAACTACGGCGCGCCGGACTACAACCGGCAACTCTCGGAGCGCCGGGCCGGCAGCGTAGGAGCGGTGATGGAGGAAAACGGCATGCAGAAGCAGGCCATCCAGCTGCGCGGCATGGGGCAGACCCGCCCCATTGCCGACAACGCGACTTCGGCGGGCCGCAAGGAAAACCGCCGGGTGGTGATCATTGTCGTCGCGGACTGAGGATCAGGCGGGCGCCGGGTAGGCCTGGAGGAGCTCGCCCGGCGTCAACGCCAGGCCTCGCCAACGGAAGGCGGCCGGCCACAGCGCCTGGTCGATGGACGCCTCCAGCCAGAGGTCGGCGAACGGGCGCTGCGCGCCGGGGTGTTGCAGATCCGGCGCCAGCAGCGCCAGGGGCCAGAGCACGAAGGCATTCTTCAGGACTTCCGCACGCGGCAGCACCAGGCCCTCGAAGTCACCCACCAGATCGCCGTAGAGCAGCACGTCGATGTCCAGGGGCAGCCCCTTGCGATCGGGCGCGTAGCGGCCGTTGTCCGCCTCGATCTCCTTGAGCCGGCGATCCAGGTCATGCAACGGCAGATCGGTACGGGCCTCGACCACCAGATTGAAGAAATTCCCGCTACGAATCCCCACCGGCAAGCTCTCGAAAACCGGCGAGCAGCGCATGTCCTGCAGGAAACTGGAGAGGGCTTCGAGTCCCGCCACGAGATGGCGCTCCCGATCGATGTTGCTGCCCAGGCCCAGGTAGATCGTGGTCAGCGGCATCCGCGTTCGATCTCCACGCCGACGCTGCTGGCAGCGGACACCGCGCCGGGCTTGTGCAGCCGCAGGCGGATCCACGGGATGCCGAACTCGCTCATCAGCAGCGCCACCAGGCGCTCGGCGAAGGTTTCCACCAACTCGAAGGTCGCCTCGCTGGCAAAGGCCTGGATGCGCTGGGACACGGCAGCGTAATCGAGCGCCTTGCTCAGGTCGTCGCCTTCCGCAGCCGGCCGGTTGTCCCAGGCCATGCTGAGGTCCAGACGCAGGCACTGTCGGATACTGCGCTCCCAGTCGTACGCACCGATAACGGTATCGACTTCCAAGCCCTCGATGAAAACCGTGTCCACGTCAGTGTTGCCCCGCTAGAATCAGGGCTTCCTCGCCCTGGAATGGATACCAATGTTCTGGCTGCTGGCGATCCTCGCCTACCTGCTCGGCTCGCTGTCCTTCGCCATCCTGCTCAGTCGCGTGTTCGGCACTGCCGACCCGCGCGCCGAAGGTTCGGGCAATCCCGGGGCCACCAACATGCTGCGGGTGGCCGGCAAGCGCCTCGCCATCCTCACCCTGCTGGGCGACCTGCTCAAAGGGCTGCTGCCCGTGCTGGTCGCCCGCCTGATTGGTCTCGACCTGCAGGAGCAGGCCTGGGTCGGCCTGGCTGCCGTGCTCGGGCATCTCTACCCGCTGTACTTCAACTTTCGTGGCGGCAAAGGCGTCGCCACTGCCGCCGGCATGCTCCTGGGGCTCTACCCACCGGCAGCGCTGCTGGCACTGTCGGCGTGGGTGCTCACCTTCTACCTGACCCGCACCAGCTCGCTCGCCTCGCTCATCGCGACGCCGCTGACCCTGCCCTTGCTGGCCTGGCAACAGCCGGCGGCCCTGCTGCCGATGTCCGCGCTGTGCGGGCTCATCGTCTGGCGGCACCGGGGGAATCTACGCGACCTTTTCGCAGGACGCGAACGACATTTCTGAAAATCGGAGTGGATGCCCGGAAGACTCCGGGCACTCCAGCCTCAGATGGCCGGCAGGCTCTCCATCGGCCAACGCGCCTGTACACCGATGGCCGGGCCATCCTTCTGGCCGGCCAGCAGCCGCTGGCAACCGGCGTAGGCGATCATCGCGCCGTTGTCGGTGCAGAAGCGCGGGCGGGCATAGAACACCTCGCCGCCCAGCTCACCCAGCATCGCCCCGAGGGACTCGCGCAGGGACTGGTTGGCGCTGACGCCACCGGCGATGACCAGGCGCTTGAGGCCGGTCTGCTTGAGCGCACGCTTGCACTTGATCACCAGCGTCTCGACCACCGCCTGCTGGAAGGCCAGGGCGATGTCGCAGCGCGTCTGCTCGCCGGCATCGCCCGCGTCGCGGCACTGCTGCCAGGTGTTCAGGGCGAAGGTCTTGAGACCGCTGAAGCTGAAGTCCAGCCCGGGGCGATCGGTCATCGGTCGGGGGAAGGTGAATCGCCCCGGGGTGCCGGACTGCGCTAGCCGGGCGATCTCGGGGCCACCCGGGTAGCCCAGGCCGATGAGCTTGGCGGTCTTGTCGAACGCCTCGCCGGCTGCGTCGTCCACCGACTCGCCGAGCACCTGGTAGCGGCCAATGCCATCCACCCGCACCAGCTGGGTGTGCCCACCGGAAACCAGCAACGCAATAAAAGGAAAGACCGGGGGCTGCTCCTCCAGCATCGGAGCCAGCAGATGCCCTTCCATATGATGGACGCCCAACGCCGGCACACCCCAGGCAAACGCCAGGGCCTGGGCGCAGGACGCGCCAACCAGCAGGGCGCCCACCAGGCCGGGGCCGGAGGTATAGGCAATGCCATCGATGTCCTGTGGACTGCGGCCGGCCGCTGCCAGCACCTCGCGAATCAGCGGCAGCATGCGCTTCACGTGGTCGCGGGAGGCGAGCTCCGGCACCACGCCACCGTAGACGCGATGGAGATCGATCTGACTGAACAGCGCATCGGCCAACAGGCCCTGCTCACTGTCGTAAAGGGCGACGCCGGTCTCGTCGCAAGAGGTCTCCAGACCCAGCACCAGCATGAGGATCGAACCTTGAAGGACTAGCCAATGAAGAAGGCGCGCATCATAATCGCCGCCCCCCTCCCCGACCAGCGCTTTTCGACTGAAGGCTTTGCATTCCAGGGGGCAAGGGGTTAATATCCGCAACCCTTGAAAACCGACGTTCTCCCGCACTCTAAGCCAGGAGCACGTTCACCCCCGGTAATTAGTGAAGGTACGACCTGGATGCCAGCCGTCAAAGTTAAAGAGAACGAACCCTTCGACGTAGCCCTGCGTCGCTTCAAGCGCTCCTGCGAGAAAGCCGGTGTACTGGCCGAAGTCCGCAGCCGTGAGTTCTACGAGAAGCCCACCGCCGAGCGTAAGCGCAAAGCCGCTGCCGCCGTTAAGCGCCACGCCAAGAAAGTGCAGCGCGAACAGCGTCGCCGCGAGCGCCTGTACTGAGTTAACAGGCTTCGCCGCACGCTCAAGCATCGCCCGGCCTCGGCCGGGCGAGTGCATTAATGGGGCACCGCAATCCACTCCGCTTCGTATCGCGAAGATCGGAGTTTTCGTTTTTACAGCCCGGGTCCACCCGACGTCCCCGCGATTGCGACAAGGGCCTATGCTTTGAGCCTTTTCGTCTCCTGAGCACCCTATGGCCGGCCTGATCCCGCAAGGATTCATCGATGACCTGCTGAACCGCACCGACATCGTCGAGGTGGTGGCATCGCGCATCCAGCTGAAAAAGGCCGGGAAGAACTACAGCGCCCTCTGCCCGTTCCATAACGAGAAGAGCCCCTCCTTCAGCGTCAGCCCCGACAAGCAGTTCTACTACTGCTTCGGCTGCGGCGCCGGCGGCAACGCGCTGGGTTTCATCATGGACCACGACAACCTGGACTTCCCCCAGGCTGTCGAAGAACTGGCCCGTAAGGCCGGCATGGAAGTCCCGCGCGAGGAAGGCGGCCGCAGCAATCGCCCGCGCCAGCCGACCGATTCCCCGCTGTACGCCCTGCTCAGCGCGGCCTCCGACTACTACCGGAGCGCCCTGAAAAGCCATCCGACCCGCAAGGCGGCCGTCGAGTACCTGAAGGGACGCGGCCTCTCCGGCGAGATCGCCCGCGACTTCGGCCTGGGCTTCGCTCCGCCCGGCTGGGACAACCTGCTCAAGCACATGGGCGCCGACGCCCTGCAGCAGAAGCACATGATCGACGCCGGCCTGCTGATCGAGAACAGCGAGACCGGCAAGCGCTACGACCGCTTCCGCGACCGGGTCATGTTCCCCATCCGCGACAGCCGCGGGCGCATCATCGCCTTCGGCGGCCGCGTACTGGGGGATGACAAGCCCAAGTACCTCAACTCGCCGGAAACCCCCGTCTTCCACAAGGGACAGGAGCTCTACGGGCTCTACGAAGCACGCAAGAGCAATCGCAACCTCGACGAGATCATGGTCGTCGAGGGCTACATGGACGTGATCGCCCTCGCCCAGCAGGGCCTGCGCAACGCCGTGGCCACCCTTGGCACGTCCACCAGCGAAGAGCACGTCCGCCGCCTGTTCCGCCTCGTACCCAGCATCCTGTTCTGCTTCGATGGCGACCAGGCCGGACGCAAGGCTGCCTGGCGCGCCCTGGAAGCCACCCTGCCGAGCCTCGAAGACGGGCGCCGCGCACGCTTCCTGTTCCTTCCGGAAGGCGAGGATCCGGACAGCCTGGTCCGCGCCGAAGGCACCGACGCCTTCCGCGCGCGCATCACCCAGCACGCCCATTCGCTGGCGGACTACTTCTTCCACCAACTGCAGGAAGAAGCCGACCCGCGCTCCCTGGAAGGCAAGGCACACCTGGTGACGCTCGCCTCACCACTGATCGACAAAGTGCCCGGCGCCAACCTGCGCGCCCTGATGCGCCAGCGACTGGCCGAGATCACCGGCCTCAGCGGCGACGCCATCGGCCAGATGGCGCAGGCAGCCCCCGTCAGCGAACACATGCCGTACACGGAGGATTACGCCTACGAGGCCGCCCCCGCCTACGACGCGCACGGCGACTCCATGCGGGAGATGAGCTACGAACCACCCGTCGCCCAACCGAAGCGCGAGTGGAAAAAGGACGGCTGGAAGAAGGATGGCCGCAAGTGGGATCGCAAGGGCGAACCGCGTCGCCCCCCACGCACCGAAGTGCATGTCGAATCCCCCACGCTGACCGCACTGCGCACGCTGCTGCACCACCCGCAACTCGCGCAGAAAGTCGAGAATGCCAGCCACTTCGCCGCAGAAGACGACAGCTATGCCCAGCTCATGGTGTCGCTGCTGGAGGCCGTACAGAAAAATCCCCAGTTGCGTTCACTGCAGTTGATCGCCCGCTGGCACGGCACCGAGCAGGGGCGCCTGCTGCAGGCACTGGCGGAAAAGGAATGGCTGATTTCCAGCGACAACCTTGAACAACAGTTTTTCGACACTATAACTAGGTTGTCGGCCCGCCAACGCGAGCGCAGCCTTGAACAACTGCTACGCAAAGCCAAGCAAAGCGAACTCAGCGCAGAAGAGAAAGACCAGCTGCGCGACCTTCTCAGCCGTAGTCCATCCTCAGCCCCCTCCCGCCCAACTGGCGCGTGAGGCCCCGGTTCTGGTATAATCCTCGGCTTGTTTTTAGCCCGCCAAGACCTTCAGTGGATAGGGTGTTATGTCCGGAAAAGCGCAACAGCAGTCTCGCCTCAAAGAGTTGATCGCCCGCGGTCGTGAGCAGGGTTACCTGACTTACGCGGAGGTCAACGACCACCTGCCGGAGGATATTTCCGATCCGGAACAGGTGGAAGACATCATCCGCATGATCAACGACATGGGGATCAACGTATTCGAGAGTGCTCCGGATGCGGACGCCCTGTTGCTGGCCGAGGCCGACACCGACGAAGCCGCAGCGGAAGAAGCCGCAGCCGCTCTCGCCGCGGTGGAGACCGACATCGGCCGCACCACCGACCCGGTCCGCATGTACATGCGCGAAATGGGCACGGTCGAGTTGCTCACCCGCGAAGGCGAGATCGAAATCGCCAAGCGCATCGAGGAAGGCATCCGCGAAGTGATGAGCGCCATCGCCCACTTCCCGGGCGCCGTGGACAGCATCCTCGCCGAATACCAGCGCGTCACCACCGAAGGTGGCCGCCTCTCCGACGTCCTCAGTGGCTACATCGACCCCGACGACGGCAGCCTGCCGGCCGAGGAAGTCGAGCCTGTCGAACTGAAAAACGACAGCGCCGCCAAAGCCAAGGATGAAGACGAAGAAGACGAAGAAAGCGAATCCGACGACACCGAGGAAGAAGGTGACGGCGGTCCGGACCCGGAAGAAGCCCTGCGCCGCTTCACCGCGGTATCCGACCAGCTCGAGAAGGCCCGCAAGGCCCTCAAAAAGCACGGCCGCGACAGCAAGCAGGCCACCGAGGAGCTGCAAGCCCTCGCCGAACTGTTCATGCCGATCAAGCTCGTGCCCAAGCAGTTCGACGCCCTGGTCGAGCGCGTCCGTGGCGCCCTGGACCGCGTCCGTGGACAGGAACGCGCCATCATGCAACTGTGCGTCCGTGACGCCCGCATGCCGCGCGCCGACTTCCTGCGCCTGTTCCCCGGCAACGAAGTCGACCTGACCTGGGCCGAAGACATCGCCAAGGGCAAGGCCAAGTACGCCGAAGCCATCGGCAAGCTGCTGGACGACATCAAGCGCAACCAGCAGAAGCTGGTGGATCTCGAAAAGGAAGTCGACCTCAAGGTCGCCGAGATCAAGGACGTCAACCGCCGCATGTCCATCGGCGAAGCCAAGGCCCGCCGTGCCAAGAAAGAGATGGTCGAGGCCAACCTGCGTCTCGTGATCTCCATCGCCAAGAAGTACACCAACCGTGGCCTGCAGTTCCTCGACCTGATCCAGGAAGGCAACATCGGCCTGATGAAGGCCGTGGACAAGTTCGAATACCGCCGCGGCTACAAGTTCTCGACTTACGCCACCTGGTGGATCCGCCAGGCGATCACCCGCTCGATCGCCGACCAGGCCCGCACCATCCGTATCCCGGTGCACATGATCGAGACCATCAACAAGCTCAACCGCATCTCCCGCCAGATGCTCCAGGAAATGGGCCGCGAGCCCACCCCGGAAGAACTCGGCGAGCGCATGGAGATGCCCGAGGACAAGATCCGCAAGGTCCTGAAGATCGCCAAAGAGCCGATCTCCATGGAAACCCCGATTGGTGACGACGAAGATTCGCACCTGGGTGACTTCATCGAGGACAGCACCATGCAGTCCCCGATCGACGTCGCCACGGTCGAAAGCCTCAAGGAAGCCACTCGCGAAGTCCTCGCCGGCCTCACTGCCCGTGAAGCCAAGGTCCTGCGCATGCGTTTCGGTATCGACATGAACACCGACCACACCCTCGAGGAAGTGGGCAAGCAGTTCGACGTCACCCGCGAACGTATCCGCCAGATCGAAGCCAAGGCACTGCGCAAGCTGCGCCACCCGTCGCGAAGCGAGCATCTGCGCTCCTTCCTCGACGAGTAAAAGACAAGACCCCCGGCCCGCCCGGGGGTCTTTCTTTTCGCTACCAAAGCCCCATTTCCCCCGACTACACTCACGCCTGTATCCAACTTGGAACGGGACCCTCATGGCGCGTCTGTCTGCCATTCTCCTGCTGTGCCTGGCGTTCTGGATTCCCACATCCGGAGCCCTGACCCTCACGCAGGCAGAACAGGACTGGCTCCAGGCCCATCCCACCCTGCGCCTTGGCACCGATGCCGCCTGGCCCCCCTTCGAATTCCGCGACACCCAGGGCCGCTACCAAGGCCTGGCCGCCGACTACGCCCGACTGATCGAAGACCGCCTCAACATCCGCCTCGAGCCCATCGACCCCGGCAGCTGGGGTGAAGTGCTCAAACGCGCCAAACGCAACGAAATCGACCTGCTGCCCGGCATCATGTCCACGCCCGAGCGCCAGGACTACCTCAGCTTCACCCGCCCCTACCTCGACTTCCCCATTGTCATCCTCGCCCGCGAGGACGGCCCCCGACCCAAGACCCTCAAGGACCTGTACGGCCTCAGGGTCGTCGTCGTCGACAGCTACGCACCCCACGAACTGCTCCACACCCACAACCCCGACCTCAACCTGCTCACCGCGCCCACCGTCGCCGCCGCCCTCCAGGTTCTCGCCACCGGCCAGGCCGACGCCTTCGTCGGCGACCTCGCCTCCAGCGTCTGGAGCCTCCGCCAGCTCAAGCTCGACGGCCTCTTCATCAGCGGCGAAACGCCCTACCGCTACCAACTGGCGATGGCCACCCCCAAGAGCGAACCGATCCTCATCGGCATCCTCGACAAAGTCTTCGCCGAACTCACCGCCGAACAGGTGAATGCCATCCAGGACCGCTGGGTCGGCGGCGTCATCGACCGCCGCCCGGTCTGGACCGACCAGCTCATCTACGTCATCCCCGCCCTGCTCGGCGCCCTGCTCGTCCTCGTACTCGTCCTGCGCATCAACCGCCGCCTGCGGGGCGAAATGAACCGCCGCGCCCTGCTCGAAGAAGAACTCCGCAACAGCGAACAGCACTACCGCGGCCTCGTCGAAAGCCTCAACGCCATCGCCTGGGAGATGAACCTCGACGACTACTGCTTCACCTACGTCTCCCCCCACGCCGAACGCCTGCTCGGCTACCCCCTCGACGAATGGAAACAGCCCGGCTTCTGGCAACGCACCCTCCACCCCGAAGACGCCGAACGCGCCTTCTGCTACTGCCAGCAAGAGACCCAGGCCGGCCGCGACCACAGCTTCGACTACCGCATGCTCGCCGCCGACGGCCGCATCCTCTGGATCCGCGACATCGTCACCCTCATCCACCACGGCCACGTCCCCGTCATCCGCGGCCTCATGATCGACATCACCGAAGCCAAGCACACCGAAGACGCCCTGCGCCTCTCCGAACAGAAGTTCGCCACCGTCTTCCACCACTGCCCCGACGTCATCGCCCTCGCCCGCCGCAGCGACGGCCGCCTGCTCGACGTCAACCAGACCTTCGAGCAACAGACCGGGCTCAGTGCCGCACAGGCCATCGGACGCACCGCCACCGAACTCGGCCTCTGGGCCGACCCTAGCCTCGCCGCCGGCCTGCTCCAGCGCATCCAGCACGAAAGCCTGCACAACCTCGAAATGGCCTTCCGCCGCAGCGACGGCCGAGGCTTCACCGGCCTCCTCTCCGCCCAGCCCACCGACGTCGAAGGCGTCCCCGCCCTCATCATCGTCGTGCGCGACATCACCGTCCTGCAGGAAACCCAGCAGCGCCTGCGCCTCTCCGAAGAGAAATTCGCCCGCGCCTTCCACGCCTCGCCCGACGGCCTCCTCATCACCCGCCTCGCCGACGGCTGCCTCATCGAAGCCAACGAAGGCTTCACCCGCATCACCGGCTACGAACTCGGCGAAGCCGACCACCGCACCACCCTCGACCTCGGCATCTGGGTCAACCCCGCCGACCGCGACCACATGGTCAAAGCCATCCGCGAAGAAGGCGGCCTGCGCCACTACACCGCCCCCATCCGCAGCAAGGACGGCAGCCTGCGCATCTGCGAACTCTCCGCCCAGCCCCTGCCCGTCGGCGGCGAAGCCTGCATCCTCACCATCGCCCGCGACGTCACCGACCGGCAGAAGATGCAGGAAGAACTCCTCCAGGCCGCCACCGTCTTCGAAAGCACCGCCGAAGGCGTCATGATCACCGACACCCAGCAACGCATCCTCGCCGTCAACCGCGCCTTCACCACCATCACCGGCTACGAAGAACACGAAGCCCTCGGCCAGACACCCCGCCTGCTCGCCTCCAACCACCACGAACGCGGCTTCTACGTCGACATGTGGGACCAGCTCAACCGCGAAGGCCACTGGCAAGGTGAAATCTGGAACCGCCGCAAGGACGGCGAAACCTTCCCCGAATGGCTCACCATCAACGCCGTCCGCAACCCCGAAGGCCAGATCACCCACTTCGTCGGCGTCTTCGCCGACATCTCACCGCTCAAACAGGCCCAGGCCCGGCTCGACTACCAGGCCCACCACGACCCTCTCACCGGCCTGCCCAACCGCGTCCTCTTCGAAAGCCGCCTGCGCCAGGCACTCGCCGCCTGCGAACGCGAAGGCCATGAAGGCGCCGTCCTGTTCCTCGACCTCGACCGCTTCAAGCACATCAACGACAGCCTCGGCCACCCCATCGGTGACGTCCTCCTCAAGAGCATCGCCACCCGCCTCGGCAACCAGCTCGGCCGCAACGACACCGTCGCCCGCCTCGGCGGCGACGAATTCATCATCCTCCTGCCGCACCTGCGCCACCCCGAAGAGGCCCAGCAACTGGCCGAACGCCTGCTCGCCTGCTTCAACGCCCCCTTCGAGACCCAGGACCACGAATTCTTCATCAGCGCCAGCATCGGCATCAGCCGCTTCCCCGAACACGGCAGCGACACCGCCACCCTCGTCAAGAACGCCGACGCCGCCATGTACCAGGCCAAATCCAAAGGCCGGAACCGCGTCGAGCTCTACACCCGCGACCTCACCTTCCAGGCCACCGAACGCATGGCCCTGGAAAACGAACTGCGCCGCGCCCTCGAACGCCACGAACTCTGCCTCTACTACCAACCCAAGCTCTGCCTGCGCAGCGGCCGCCTGATCGGCGCCGAAGCCCTCCTGCGCTGGCAGCACCCCCTCTTCGGCGACATCTCCCCCGAACGCTTCATCCCCCTCGCCGAAGAGAACGGCTTCATCCTCACCCTCGGCGACTGGGTCATCAGCGAAGCCTGCCGCCAGATGCGTGAATGGCAGGACCAGCACGCCCCCTTCGGCCCCCTTTCCGTCAACCTCGCCGGCGCCCAACTGCGCCAGCCCGGCATCGTCCAGCGCATCGACCAGCAACTCAGGAGCGCCGGCGTCCCCGCCGAACGCCTGCAACTGGAAATCACCGAAACCTTCATCATGAGCCAGGCCGAAGAAGCCCTCGCCGTCCTCCACGCCCTCAAGGACCTCGGCCTGCAACTGGCCATCGACGACTTCGGCACCGGCTACTCCTCCCTCAGCTACCTCAAGCGGCTCCCGCTCGACATCATCAAGATCGACAAATCCTTCGTCCGCGGCCTCCCCCACGAACAGGAAGACGCCGCCATCGCCCGCGCCATCATCGCCCTCGGCCACAGCATGCAGCTCACCGTCATCGCCGAAGGCGTCGAAACCCCCGCCCAGGAAGCCTTCCTGCGCGCCGAAGGCTGCGAACAGATTCAGGGCTACATCGTCAGCCGCCCCGTCCCCGCCGACGTCTTCGCCCGACAATTCCTCAGCCCCAGTCAAACGGTTGGCGCCCCCGACAAGGCGCCGGTATAATCCGCCCGCCTTCTGAGGGCCTATAGCTCAGTCGGTTAGAGCAGAGGACTCATAATCCTTTGGTCCACGGTTCGAGTCCGTGTGGGCCCACCAAACAAAAAGCCGCGCATTGCGCGGCTTTTGCGTTTCTGCAGCAATAACAGTCCGATAGAAAAATTCAGTCCAATGCCGGTACAGCGTTGCCTTTTTATGAGCCTGGAAAATAGCCACCATCGTAAAAACGGTAGACAGAAACCAGGAGGCCCTAGCACGCAAAACCGGTCGGCAGACCTTCACAAAGCTCAAACAACAGAAAGGGAGAAAACAGGAAGCTTAAAATTAGCCGCTAAGTTTTTGCTCCCCTTGCCCCTCCGCCTTGAGTAAGCTTCCTGAAATGTTGCGCAGTGGATCCCAATTTGGCGCAGCTAGGTGAATGGGTTCAAAGGATCGACCATGGAAGCCAGTAGTAACTTCGCTTTTCTTCAGGAACACGACCCGCTATTCCTGCAACTAGCCAGCACCGCTGAACAAGTATTCGCCGCCGATCCCAACACCACACTAATCAAGCTGCGCCAGTTGGGAGAAGCATTGGCCCAAGATCTGGCTAGCCGTGCCGGTATCGAGTTCGACGCCAACACCACGCAGGCCGATCTACTCTACAAACTCAGCCGCGAAATCCAGCTGGATCAGAACATCTGCAGCCTTTTCCGTACTCTGCGCGTCGAAGGCAACAAGGCCACCCACGAATTCCGTACCCGGCACCGCGAGGCCATGGATGGGCTAAAGGTCGCCCGCGCTCTGGCCATCTGGTATCACCAGTCCTTCAGCAAGAACGCCCGCACCTTCAAACCCGGCCCCTTCGTCACCCCGAGCGACCCCAGCGCTCCGCTACGCGACCTTCAGAGCCAGATCGAACAACTCAAGGCGCAATTGGACGAATCCACACAGCAGTTGGAAAGCAACCAACAGCTGGCAGAGCTGCATAAGCGTGAAGCCGAGGAATACGCCGTACTCGCCGAACAAATGGACGCCGAATCGCGCAGCCATAAGCAACTGGCGGCTGAACATGAAGCCGCCCTGCGCGAGCTACGCAGTGAACACGAGCAACGCATCAAAGCCCTGCAGATCCAGTTGTTGACTCAGCCGCAAGCTGCGCAGCAGGTCATGCACTGCACCATGCAAGCGACCAGCAGCTTTGATCTGAATGAAGACCTCACCCGCATATTGATCGACCAGCAGTTGATCGACGCCGGCTGGGAAGCCGACTCTCTCGACCTCACTTACAGCAAAGGCGCACGCCCCGAGAAGGGTAAGAACAAAGCCATCGCCGAATGGCCCACCAGCAGCGCCAAGGCTTGCGCCGACTACGTACTATTCGCTGGCCTCACACCAATCGCCATCGTTGAGGCCAAGCGCAAGCGCATCAACATCGCCGACCGCATCCCCCAGGCCGAGCGCTATGCCCGCGAGTTCAACCTCGCCGCCGAGCATCAGCAGCCCTGGCTACAGGCCGGCCAAACACAGCCTTGGAGCGACGGCCAGGGTAGTCACTTCCGCGTGCCCTTTGCCTTCGCCTGCAACGGCCGCCCCTATATCAAACAGCTCGCCGAACAGTCAGGTACTTGGTTCCGTGACCTACGCAGCCCAGCCAACACTCGCCGGCCACTGCCAGACTTCCACACGCCGAATGATCTGCTTGATTTGCTCAAACGCAGCCAGACAGAGGCCGAGGCCAAGCTCAAGGCCGAAGGCTTCTCCTACCTCAAGCTGCGCGACTACCAAGAGAAAGCCATCCAGGCCGTAGAGCAGGCCCTAGCCAACAATCAGCGTGACTGCCTGCTGGCCATGGCCACCGGCACCGGTAAAACCCGCACCATCATTGGCCTGATGTACCGGTTCCTGAAAGCCGAGCGCTTCAAGCGCATTCTCTTTCTGGTTGATCGCAGCGCCCTCGGCCAGCAGGCCATCGACTCGTTCAACGACACAACGCTTGAGCAAAACCACACCCTGGCACAGATCTACGACATCAAAGAGCTGGGTGACATGGCTGCCGAAGCGGAAACCCGCATTCAAGTGGCCACCGTGCAGGCTATGGTCAGCCGCATTTTCCGCTCGGACAACCCGCCGCCCGTGGGCGAATTCGACTGCGTCATCGTGGACGAAGCCCACCGGGGTTACACCCTTGATCAGGAGATGACCGAAGGCGAGTTGGCCGTGCGCGATCACAGTCAGTACCTCTCGCAATACCGCCGCGTTCTCGACCACTTCGATGCCTGCCGCATCGGTCTGACAGCCACCCCGGCCAAGCACACCAGCGAAATCTTCGGCAAACCGGTATTCACCTATAGCTACCGCGAGGCCGTAGCGGACGACTGGCTGGTGGATCACGAGCCGCCGATCCGCTACGAAACCCAGCTCAGCAAGCACGGCATCCGCTTCGAGAAAGGCGAGTCGGTCAGCGTCATCAACACCCAAACCGGCGAAGTCGACGTAGCCGAGCTGGAAGACGAGCTCACCTTCAACATCGAATCGTTCAACCGCCGCGTGATCACCCCGGCCTTCGACAAAGTCATCTGCGATGAGCTGGCCAAGGAGCTGGACCCCTTTGGCGAAGAGAAGACCATGATCTTCTGCGTCAACCAGGCCCACGCCGAACGGGTCAAAAACCTGCTCGACGATGCATTCAAACAGGCCTACAGCGAGCAATACAACGAAGCTGCCGTGCGCATCATCACCGGTCAGAGTGACAAGGTTGAGCAACTGATTCGCCGCTACAAGAACGAGCCCACCCCCAATATCGCCATCACCGTCGACCTGCTCACCACAGGTATCGACGTACCGAAAATCTGCAACCTGGTGTTTATGCGCCGAGTGCGCTCGCGCATCCTCTACGAGCAGATGAAAGGCCGCGCCACCCGCCGCTGCGACGACATTGGCAAAACCGTATTCCGCATCTACGACCCCGTCGATCTCTACGCCAGCCTGGAAGCGGTCGACACCATGAAGCCCCTGGTGAAGAACCCCAACATCAGCCTGGAACAACTGGTCAGCGAACTCACCAGCGGAGTCAGCCATGACGCACCCGGTAGCCACGACGACAGCAGCCACGCCCATGACGTGCTCAACCAACTGAGCCAACGTGTCATGCGTATCCTGCGCAAGGCTCAGCACAAGGCCCAGGACAAACCCACGCTCAAGAAAAAGCTCGATGAGCTGAAAGAAGTGTGGGGCGTTGAACCGGCCCAGTTACATAAACACCTGCACGACCTTGGACCGCAGCAAGCCGCCAACTTTGTCCGCCAACACAGCCAACTGCTCAACCAGCTCGCCTCCGTCAGTGCCCTGCTCGGTTCGGAGAACTACCCGGTTATCTCCACCCACAGCGACGAACTGCTGGTACGCGAGCAGAACTACGGATACAACCAGAAGCCGGCTGATTACCTGGAGAGCTTCAACGACTTTATTCGCAGCCAACTCAACCAGTCAGCGGCCCTTGGCGTTGTGGTCAACCGCCCCAAGGATCTGACCCGCGAGCAACTGCGCGAAGTCCGCCTACTACTCGACCAGCACGGTTTCAGCGAAGCCAGCCTGAAAAGCGCCTGGCGCAATCAGACCAACCAGGAAATCGCCGCCAGCATCATTGGCTATATCCGCCAAGCCGCCATCGGCGAAGCCCTGTTGCCCTTTGACCAACGCGTGACCATGGCTATGCAGAAAATCTACGCGCTGCAGCCCTGGACGCCCGTACAGCGCAAATGGCTGGATCGCCTGGCCAAGCAACTGGTGCATGAAGTGGTCATCGACCCGCAGCAGGTCAACGATGCATTCCGTAACGATGGCGGCCTCAAGGCGCTGGATCGCAACCTGGGCGGCAACCTGGATCAGGTACTGGAAGCCCTGAATGACAACCTATGGTCGGCGGCGTGAAGCGCCTTGACGTGCCCGTTCTCTTCTGGCTGCAGGCGTCCGCAGTCCTGGGACAGCGGACACCTCCTTTCGCCCCCAAACACTCACCACACCTATAACAAGGCGAACGACACACCGGCGCTCCTACTCATCTCTGCTGTGCCAAATATCTTGCAAAACGAAGCGTCGCTTCATAGCCTCGCGCGCAACACACGCCATGCCTATGACTGCTTCAGCTATGCACCAATTAAGCGTTTTTATGGCCGTCAATTTCCTCATGTGAAGTCCTTTTGTAACCCAGCCATTGACATGAATACGCAGCTAGTTCGAGCCAAATAAAGCGATGCATTACCAAAACCCAGGTAAAACGCGCCGCGCCCCCATTCAATCCCGTGAGCCGAATAACCGATCTATTCGGCTCACGCCATGAACCAATTAGAGATAAGTCCATGACCAACTCCGATATCGTCCAGAAGCTCTGGAACCTCTGCGACGTACTACGCGACGACGGCATCAACTACAGCGACTACGTCACCGAACTGGTCCTGCTGCTGTTCATCAAAATGGAATATGAGCAGGTCCAGAATAACGGCAGCTTCGCCCACAAGCTGCCCGAGGGGGCGCGCTGGCCGGATCTGGCGGGTAAATCCGGCCTCAACCTGCTGACCTACTACAAGCAAACCCTGCTCGACCTGGGCCAGAACGCCGACCCGCTGATTGCTGCCATCTACGCCGACGCGCAAACGCGCCTGAAAGAGCCGCGCCACCTGGAGCAGTTGATCAAAAGCCTGGACGGCATCGACTGGTTCAGCGCTCGCCAGGACGGCCTCGGCGATCTTTACGAAGGCCTGCTGGAGAAGAACGCCAGCGAAACCAAATCCGGTGCGGGCCAGTACTTCACCCCGCGCCCGCTGATCGACAGCATCATCAACTGCCTCAAACCGCAGCCAGGTGAAACCATCCAGGACCCGGCCGCTGGCACCGCAGGCTTTCTGATTGCCGCCGACGCCTATATCAAGCGCCACACCGACGACCTCTACGACCTCGACGCCAAGGCCCAGGCCTTCCAGCGCAACAAAGCCTTTGTCGGCATTGAGCTGGTGCCCGGCACCCGCCGTCTGGCGCTGATGAACACCCTGCTGCACGGCATGGAAGGCGATGAGGAAGGCGTGGTGCACCTGGGCAACGCCCTCGGCCAAACCGGGGCCAACCTGCCCAAGGTGGACGTGATCCTATCCAACCCGCCCTTCGGCACCGCCAAAGGCGGCGGCGGCCCCACCCGCGACGACCTCACCTACAAGACCAGCAACAAGCAGCTGGCCTTCCTCCAACACATCTACCGCGGCCTCAAGCCCGGCGGCCGCGCGGCGGTGGTATTGCCGGACAACGTGCTGTTCGAAGCGGGCGTCGGCACCGAAGTGCGCCGCGATCTGATGGACAAGTGCAACCTCCACACCCTCCTGCGCCTGCCCACCGGCATCTTCTACGCCCAGGGCGTCAAGACCAACGTGTTGTTCTTCCAGAAAGGCACGCAAGCCAACCCGCGTCAGGAACACGGCTGCACACAGCGCGTATGGGTCTATGACCTGCGCAGCAATATGCCCAGCTTTGGCAAGCGCACCCCCTTTGGCGCGCAGCACCTCAACCCCTTTGAAGAAGCCTATGGGGATGACCCCAACGGCAATAGCCCGCGCGCCGAGAATGTCGAAGGCATCGGCGAACTCAGCCGCTTCCGCGTATTTACCCGAGACTTCATCCGCGAGCGCGGCGACTCCCTGGATATCAGCTGGCTCAAGGATGCCGATAGCCTGGACGCGGCCGATTTGCCTGCTCCCGAAGTGCTAGCGGGTGAAGCCATGGCCGAACTGACCGAAGCCCTGCATGAGCTGGAAGAGTTGATGAAAGCGCTGGGTGCGGGGGATGAAGTGGCGGCGCAGAAGCAGTTGATGGCGGAGGTGATGGGGTTGGTCGTGGGGCGGGAGAACAACGAATGAACCACACCGAAAAGCTAACTGGTTGGGCTAGTAGCAAGCTAGCCGAGATTATTTCCCCTCAAAGTAGCATTTGCTACGGCGTTCTAATGCCAGGCGAATTCACACCCAACGGCATTCCACTAATACGTGTCAAAGACATCAATAAGAACATAGTAAATGACGAGCAAATATTTCTAATCAGCCAAGAGCTTGATAGCGAATTCAAGAGAAGCAAAGTAACTGCTGGCACAATATTGATATCTATACAAGGAACAGTTGGCTGCGTCGCAATAACCCCTGAACACTTAGAAAACGCCAACATATCGAGAACAATCGCCAAACTAGAACTGGCTGAGCCTGTAATGTCTAAGTGGATATGGGCCTCTCTTCTTTCCCCCCAGGGACAAGAAAAGATGCTTGAGGAAACCGGTGGCTCGACAAGAGCCAGCCTTAATATTTCAGCACTCCGAGAAATTGAACTACCTATCCCACCGCTGGCCGAACAAACCCGCATCGCCCAAAAGCTCGATGAGTTGCTGGCCCAGGTCGACACCCTCAAAGCCCGCATCGACGGCATCCCCGCGCTGCTCAAACGCTTCCGCCAATCCGTCCTCGCCGCAGCGGTTTCCGGGAGGTTGACGGAGGAATGGCGTTCGGCAAACTCAGATAGCAAATCACAGCATAACTCCAACATGCCTGTTGGTTGGTCACAGATCCCGTTGGGGCGTTACGCCATCAACTTTGATGGCGCTCGCAGGCCGATTTCAGCAAAAGAACGTGAATCCCTAAAAGGCGATTACCCCTATTTCGGTGCCACAGGCCAGATCGATAGCATCGACGGATATACCCATGAGGGAGAATTCGTACTGGTTGGCGAAGATGGTGCAAATCTTCTCACTCGCGCAAAGCCAATTGCCTTTATCGCCCAAGGGAAAATCTGGGTGAACAATCACGCCCACGTTATTGCCAGCCCAACTGGGCACTCGAATTCTTACTTGGCGTTTTACCTAAACACTCTGGACATCACCCCCTGGGTTAGCGGATCAGCCCAACCAAAGCTGAATCAGAAAAACATGAACGAAATACCAGTTTTTGTTCCGCCTCCAGAAGAACAAACCGAAATCGTTTGCCACATCGAACAACTGTTCGCTTTCGCCGACCAACTGGAAGCCAAAGTCGCCTCGGCCAAAAGCAGTATCGACCAACTGACCCAAAGCATCCTGGCCAAGGCATTTAGAGGCGAACTGGTGCCGCAAGACCCGAACGACGAACCGGCCAGCGTGCTGCTGGAACGCATCAAAGCCCAGCGCGCCGCCGCTCCCAAGGCCAGGCGTGCTAGAAAAGCGCCGTGACAGATAGCTACCCATTGCGGAGTGACAAGAGAAGCCAATAGCATCCGGCCACTACGCAAAAAATTAACCTCTCCACCAGTTTGCGCACGATCAGTACAAGGAGTTCGATCAATGGATGAATTCATTACTTACGGTGTAGCTGCGTTTTCTGCAGTTGCTTTGGGAGGCGCGGCTCTACTTTTCATCAAAAGCCGCAATGCTCAGAAAGCCCAGCCGATCAGCCCGCTACAGGTAGATGCCGCAACTGAGCCGACAGTAGTCAATCAACCATCGGCCGAGCTCAGTCCGGAACTAGTTGTGGCGGATAGCGAAGGCCGCCAACTGGTTAAAACCCGCTTGATCACTCAGATTCCAGCAGGTGCCCCATCTTTCTCAGGCCCAAATGATGTTGCGGTAAAACGTGGCCAACAACTGGCTGCCGACCTGTTAAAGGGTGTCACCACATTGCCGAATAAGACCCTTGAGCTGGTCTTTGATCCCGAGATCCAAAAAGGCCTTTCGGAGGGCACTTTGACCATCATGGATGCGGTCGGTGGTGGTCAACGCGCGATAGCCATACAGAGTAATGGTCAAATCGCAGGGCACGGCCGTCTCCTGGAAGGAGGTAAAGCCAAGCAGCTGGCATCAGGAGCATTTCACTTGCTCAGCATTGCTGTCGCGCAATCTCATTTGGCAGATATCAATCGGAGCCTGGATAGCATCCAAAGAGGTATCGAAGAGCTTCGGCAGACCCTTGACGATAATGACCATGCAAACCTTTACGGCTCGATGGGCTACCTCGAGTATCTCGTTGGGTTCATGCGCGACCTGAAGTCACCCGAGCAGTTTCCCCAAGAGAAACGAAACCAGATCGAAGCGATCAAGCGCGAGACGATGCAATGGCTCGAGAAGCTGCAGCGCGAAGCCTCTCGCTTGAAAACCGATATTGAAAAGCAGCAAACCCTCGATACCTTTGGAACGGGTGAAACCCACAAGGCGCTGGTTACCCATGCCAGCAAGGTAAATAGCCTGTTGCAGAAGCGAGATGCGTTATTGCGAATTCTCGCTCTGCTCGACATTGGTACGGCTTACCTTGACCCAACAGGTTGCGACCAGTGGGCGTTGAGCCTAGGTGATAAATACAGCAAGTCCTTCCTTGAAATTGATGAGCTACTTACCGCCCAGCGGGATCGCTCCATTGAGCTTCTGTCTAGTGCTGTGTTTAACCGCGCCAGCACGCTTGAACAGAGGAAACACGACCTCGTCAGTCAGAATGAGAGCATGAGGGCACTCACCCTTGACCATCAAAGGGCTTACAAAGCCACAGCAGACATGCTGTCCATGCATCTGAAAAAGTATCGCGACGAGAATCAACCTATCCGCACAGCTCTCACCTTCGACCAGCACGGCAAGGTCTGTCAGGTCGCGATGCTCTGACGGTCAAACCAATCCTCTGAGTAAAGGCTTTGCTCCTCCCATTCCAGAGAAGCAACCGAGCAAGGCTAGAGCCTGATTCGCTGAAGGAGCAGCCCCATGAACCCCAAGGACTGGATAGACCTGCTGCAACGTCTGCTCGGCTGGGTCAGTGATCGACGCAACCCGGTCCGCCGGCAGGCCGTGCGCGTGCTGGCGACCTTCGAAGCCCACGGCGTGGCCTGCACGGAGATCAACGCGCTGCTGCCGGCCTCGCTGCGGCTGACGGCGTACCAGTGGTCCAACCCCGATCAGCTAAAGCCGCTACTGCAGCAAGCGCATCTCGACTGGATCAATCAGCATTTCGCCCTGAAGCCGGACTGGCTGAGCGGCCTGAGCAATGGCGCTCACCAACAGATTTTCAGTTACAAAGCGCCGGCTGAACTGCATAAGTGGTTTATGCAGCACAGCCACGTTACCGAAGACATCGAGTTTCGGCTCTATCTGATCACCTCGGACACAGACGAAATCGGCCCATCCAGTGAGGGCTACTACGCCCTGGTATTGGAGCAACTAGGCGATGACCATGCTACCTGCAGTCGCTTCTTCCACCTGACCGAAGGTGGGCATTTCGAGCACTACCCAAGCCTGATACATCTGCTGCAAGTCCTGGCCATTGCCCACTACCACGGCGCCATCTTCCAGCGTTCGCAGCTGGAGGCCTCTGCCCTGTATCGGCTGAGCCATCACCAGGGCCTGATTCCGTCCTGGCTGGATCGCTGCCGGCCCCACCCGCTGGCCGCTGACCATGAGTTATGGCCGCACTTCTCCGGACACTCGCCCTGGCTGGATGCATTGCGCGCCGAGGCCGAGGAAGGCCTGCTCCGCGCCGGCCTGACCGACGTAGTTGAGCGGCTGCACACCGATACCCAACGTTTCTCACGCCAGCCCAGCAGCGGCCCGTCGCCTGCTGCTCTAGCTCGCTGATTGCAAGGAGGCCCTATGCCCATTCCAGACTTCCAGAGCATCATGCGCCCGGTGCTCAACGCCGTCGCCGATGGTACTGCGCTGGGCCTAAGCGCACTGCGTGAGCGTATCGCCGACGAGTTCCAGCTTAGCGAAGAAGAACGCCATGAACGCCTGCCCTCCGGACGCCAGACCGTGATCAACAACCGTGTAGGCTGGGCGCGCACCTACCTGAACAAGGCCGGGCTGTTGAGCATTCCTGTCAAAGGCCAGGTACAGATCACCCCACGCGGGCTGGAAGCCCTGACCACAGGCCCCGAGCGCATTACCGTGGGCTGGCTCAAACGCTATCCGGAGTTCGCCGAGTTCCACACGGCCCGGCCAAGTGGCTCCGACACCGAAGCGCTGCCAGTCGCCGTCGAGGAAGACATCACGCCCGACGAGCAATTGAATCAAGCGCACCAGGCACTGATGAAGTCGCTGGCCGACGACTTGTTGACCCAGGTGCGTGCCGCAACGCCAACCTTCTTCGAGCAACTAGTGGTCGATCTGATGATCGCCATGGGCTACGGCGGCTCACGCAAGGAGGCTGGACGCGCCACCCAGCAGACCAGCGACGACGGCATCGACGGCATCATCAAGGAAGACAAGCTGGGCTTGGATGTGATCTACCTGCAGGCCAAACGCTGGAGCAACACGGTACATCGCCCGGAGATCGACAAGTTCATCGGCGCGCTCACGCGCCGGCGTGCGCGTAAAGGTGTGTTCATCACAACCTCGGAATTCTCCGCCGGCGCCCGCGAAGCAGCATTGGGCCTGGATATCAAAGTGGTGCTGATCGACGGTGTCGAACTGGCCCGCCTGATGATTGAAAACAGCTTGGGTTGCAGTGTGAAGCAGGTATACGAAGTGAAGGAATTGGACAACGACTACTTCATCGAGGACTGACTCACTGACTCGGCATCACTTTTCATGATCTAGCGGTGGAGAGACCTAGAGCACCAGATGGCCAATCTAGGGGGCATCACCGCACCGCCTCTCTCCGAAGATTCCTACCCCTCACCGGCATTGCCGTCCTACGCACTCGGCTCGTAGCGTCTCCCCCGTCGCAGCGCTGGCTGCGGCCGGGAGTGGAATCCCGAAGACGGTAGTAAGCATGTACGCCATAAGCAGGGTCAGCGAATGGAAGTTCCGTTCGTTGCCTCTGGCCTTCTATGGCGGACCGTGCGAGGCGGGCGCAAGCCCACCGGTTCCTATCGTCCCGGTATTCCACACCTCGCACGGTCCGCCACCCTCATGCAGTCAGGAACCGGTGGCGGGCTCCCCCTACAAGGAAGGAGTCTCACCATGTCCTACGAGTGCTACATCCCCACGGTTTTCCACCGCCATCACCGCGCCTTGCGCGCCCTGCTGATCGACGACCAGGTCTGGTTCGTCGCCCAGGACCTCGGCCCCCTCACCAACCACCGCTTCGACGAACGCCTGTCGCGCAAGCTGGACCCGGACCAATGGCGCCACGCCCGCGTGGAGTACGTACAGGGCGGGGAGCAGGAGGTGCTGCTGATCAACGAAAGCGCAGTGTTCGAGCTGCTCAAGGTCAACTTCTACCACCCCGAACACCGCGCTCTGCGCCAATGGCTGACCCAGGACGTGGTGCCCGCGCTGCGCTCCGCCGCCACGCCGCAACTGCCCCGCCAACGCCGGGTCACCTGGCAGGGGCGCGAGTTCAGCCTGATGGAATGGCAGGGCCGCCAGTGGGTGCGGGTGCGTGATGTGGCCGACCTGTTCGAAGGCCGCGAATTCGCCACGCGGCACTAGCCCGCCGTTTCAACGGCGCAGCGGCAACGCAGCCCGTTCAACCGCCTGCTGGAGCGGAACCGGGGGCCCGCAGTGCCCCCGGTGCCTCAGCGCTTGGCAATGATGTACACCGCGTGGACGATGCCGGGGATGTAGCCCAGCAGGGTGAGCAGGATGTTCAGCCAGAAGGCGCCGCCGAAGCCCACCTGGAGGAAGACGCCCAGCGGCGGCAGGAGGATGGCGATAAGGATGCGGATCAGGTCCATGACGACTCCGTGCAAGTCAGTGGGTACCTGCAGTCGACCACCGCTGCGTCACGGGGGTTCAGGCTTTCTTGCCGGGCCGGCGAGGCGGCTTCCATAATCGCCGGCGTTTCCTTTCCGGAGCCGTGCCCATGGCGATCTCCCGCGACGACCTCGCCCCCCACGGCCTGATCATCGGCGTCTCCCCCGAGCGTTTCCGCGAAGTGGCGATGCCGCTGCTGTTCGACCACCTCGACGCCCAGTGCGAGGGCACCATCGCGGTGAACCGCCAGGCGCGCATCGTCTGGATCAACGACAAGTACGCCCAGAAGCTCGGCATCGCCGACCCGCGCTCGGTGCTCGGCCGCGAGGTGGAAGACGTGCTGCCCGCCAGCCGCCTGCGCGAAGTGGTGCAGAGCGGCGCGCCGAGCATGCTCGACCTGATGGCCTTCGGCGACGAGCACTTCGTGGTCACCCGCATCCCCCTGCGCGACGCCGACGGCACCCTGGTGGGCGCCCTGGGTTTCGTGCTGTTCGACCGCGCCCGCCACCTGCAGCCGGTCATGGCCAAGTACAACCAGTTGCAGAACCAGCTCGCCGCCGCCCAGCGCGAACTGGCCCGCGCCCGCCGTGCGCGCTACACCATCGCCGGCTTCATCGGCACCAGCGCCGCCGCCAGCGAGGTGAAGCGCCAGGCCCGCCGCGCCGCCCAGCTGGACGCCACCGTGCTGCTGCGCGGCGAGACCGGCACCGGCAAGGAGCTGCTCGCCCAGGGCATCCACAACCTGTCGCTGCGGGCCAGCGGGCCTTTCGTGGCGGTGAACGTGGCGGCCATCCCGGAATCCCTGGTGGAGGCGGAGCTGTTCGGCACTGCGCCAGGTGCCTTCACCGGCGCCGACCGCCGCGCGCGGGCCGGCAAGTTCGAACTGGCCGACGGCGGCACGCTGTTCCTCGACGAGATCGGCGACCTGCCCCTGCCGCTGCAGGCCAAGCTGCTGCGCGTGCTGCAGGAGCAGGAGGTGGAGCCGCTGGGTTCCAACCAGGTGAAGACCCTGAACGTGCGGGTGATCGCCGCCACCCATGTGGACCTGGAGGCCAAGGTGGCTGCCGGCGAATTCCGCGAAGACCTCTACTACCGCCTCAACGTCCTCGCCCTGCGGCTGCCACCCCTGCGCGAGCGCCGGGAAGACCTGCCGGCGCTGATCGAGCACCTCGCCGACGACATCGCCAGCCGCTCCGGCCAGCCGCCGCTGGAGCTGACCGACGACGCCCTCGCCCTGCTCCGCGCCCAACCCTGGCCGGGCAACGTGCGCGAGCTGCGCAACCTGCTGGAACGGGCGCAGCTGCTGGGCGACGGCACCCAGCCCCTGCATGGGGCGGAGCTGGCCGAGCTGCTGGTGGACCCACTGCCGCCCAGCGCCGAGCCCGCCCCAGCGCCCGAGCCGTCCGCACCGCGCGATGTCCGCCCCCTGGCGGACAGCCTGGCCGAGGCAGAACGCGCCGCCATCCTCACCGCCCTCGCCGCCTGCGACGGCAACCGCACCCGCGCCGCCGAACGCCTCGGCATCGCCCGCGCCAGCCTCTACAACAAACTCCAGGTGCACGGGTTGTAGCCGGGCGGCTTCCCCGGGCTGAAGCCCGGGCTACGGGCCGGAACGCCGGGGGATGGAGAAGTGGCATCCCCCCCACGGAACGCACAGGTGGCGTAGGGTGGATCGCGCTTCATCGATCCACGCGGCGCGGGCTCGATCGCGGGCAGGGCGTGCGTTTACCTGCGGCCACGGTGTTTGAGGGTGGGCGCGTTGGTGGATGGGAAGAGCGCCATCCACCCTACAGCCCGGGGGCCTCGCGCTTGGGTTATGGGCGTCCATATTTTTGGACATCGCTCGAAACAGGCGTCCAACAATCAGGACACCGTCCATTTATGTGGACACTTGAATCGCTCCGTTCTCCTTCCCGCCAATGGCTCAAACCCAGTACCAGCGCCTTCCCCAGGGCTTTTCAGCCCACCTGGCACAGCTTTCGCTCTATACCGGCAAAGGGCCGACCCAGGCCCGGCCGCTGCGGCGGTTCAAAACAACAACAAGAAGGAAATCCCATGGGTACCCTCGGAATCCTGCTGTCCCTCGCACTGCTGATGTTCCTGGCCTATCGCGGCTACAACGTGTTGATCCTGGCGCCGCTGATGGCGCTGCTGGCGGTGCTGTTCGCCGGTGATGCGGCGTTGATGCTGCCCACCTACACCCAGGTGTTCATGAAGTCCCTGGGCGGCTACCTGATCCAGTTCTTCCCGCTGTTCCTGCTCGGCGCCATCTTCGGCAAGTTGATGGACGACTCCGGCTCGGCCCGCGCCATTGCCCAGGGCATCGTCACCCGGCTGGGGCGCGAGCGGGCCATCCTCGCCATCGTGCTGGCCTGCGGGCTGCTGACCTACGGCGGCGTGTCGCTATTCGTGGTGGCCTTCGCCGTGTACCCCATCGGCACCGCGCTGTTTCGCGAGGCGGGCATTCCCAAGCGGCTGCTGCCCGGCGCCATCGCCCTGGGCGCCTTCACCTTCACCATGACCGCCCTGCCCGGCACCCCGGCGATCCAGAACGCCATCCCCAGCCCCTTCTTCGGCACCGACGCCTTCGCCGCGCCCATCCTCGGGCTGATCGGCGGGCTGATCATGCTCGGCCTCGGCAGTTGGTGGCTCGCCGCCCAGGCCCGCAAACTGATGGCCGCCGGCGAAGGCTACGGCAGCCACAAGGACGACCCCACCGAGCAGGGCGGCCTGCCGGTGACCGGCTTCTGGCTGGCGCTGCTGCCGATCCTGCTGGTGATCGCGCTGAACTTCCTGATGGCCAAGCAGGTGCTGCCCAACCTCGACACCAGCTACCTGGCCAAGCCCGAGTTCGGCGGCCTGCAGGACGCCAAGTCGGTGATCGGCATCTGGTCGATCATCGTCGCCCTCGGCGCGGCGGTGCTGCTGCTCATCGGCCTGCACTGGCGGCGCTGGGTGGACCTGAAGCAGAGCCTCAACGACGGCACCTTCGGCTCCATGCTGCCGATCCTCAACACCGCCTCCGAGGTGGGCTACGGCACCGTGATCGCCTCCCTCGCCGGCTTCGTGGTGATCCGCGACCTGGTGCTGAGCGTGCCGGGCAACCCGCTGGTGTCCGAGGCGGTGGCGGTGAACATCCTCGCCGGCATCACCGGCTCCGCTTCCGGCGGCATGTCCATCGCCCTCAAGACCCTCGGCGCGCAGTACCTGGAGATGGCCAACGCCGCCGGCATCAGCCCCGAGCTGCTGCACCGGGTCGCCGCCATGGCCTCCGGCTGCATGGACACCCTGCCCCACAACGGCGCGGTGATCTCGCTGCTGGCCATCTGCAAGCTGACCCACCGCGATTCCTACAGATTCATCTTCATGAACACGGTGATCTTCCCCCTCGCCGCCCTGGTGGTGGTGATCACCCTCGGCAGCCTGTTCGGCAGCTTCTGATGAGTAGCCCGTGGCAGCGAATTCATTCGCGATGCGGCCCGCAGGGGCGCCCCGGGTCCGCTGCGCGGCCCTTCGCGGCTGAAGCCGCTCCCACGGGTGAACCCGGCAGCCCCCAATTCCACGCTCGAGGTACGACATGAGCAAAGTGATGAGCGCCGCCGAGGCTGTGGCGCGTATCCCCGACAACGCCCACCTGGCCACCGGCGGCTTCGTCGGCATCGGTTTCGCCGAGGCCGTCGCCATCGCCCTGGAGCAGCGCTTCCAGGCCGAGCAGGCGCCGCGCGACCTGACGCTGGTCTACGCCGCCGGCCAGGGCGACGGCAAGGGCCGGGGCCTCAACCACCTGGCCCACAAAGGGCTGGTGCGCCGCGTGATCGGCGGCCACTGGGGCCTGGTGCCCGGGTTGCAGAAGCTGGCGGTGGAGAACCGCATCGAGGCCTACAACCTGCCCCAGGGGGTGATCTCCCAGCTGTTCCGCGACATCGCCGCCGGCAAGCCGGGGCAGCTGTCGCGGGTGGGCCTCGGCACCTTCGTCGACCCCGAGCACGGCGGCGGCAAGCTCAATGCCCGCACCACCGAGGAGCTGGTGCGGCGCATGCCCCTCGACGGCGAGGACTACCTCTTCTACAAGGCCTTCCCCATCCACGTCGGGGTGGTCCGCGCCACCAGCGCCGACGAGGACGGCAACCTGACCATGGAGCGCGAGGCGCTGACCATCGAGAGCCTGGCCATCGCCATGGCCGCGCGCAATTCCGGCGGCCTGGTCATCGCCCAGGTGGAACGGGTGGTCGCCCGGGGCTCACTCAACCCGCGCCAGGTGAAGATCCCCGGCATCCTCGTCGACTGCGTGGTGGTCGCCGCGCCGGAGCACCACCAGCAGACCTTCGCCACCGCCTACAACCCGGCCTTCGCCGCCGAGGTGCGGGTGCCCGAGGGCAGCCTGCCGCCGATGCCGCTGGACCTGCGCAAGCTCATCGCCCGCCGCGCCGCGCTGGAACTCAAGCCCGGCGCGGTGGTGAACCTGGGCATCGGCATGCCCGAAGGCGTGGCGGCGGTGGCGGCGGAAGAAGGGGTGATCGACCTGCTCACCCTCACCGCCGAGCCCGGCGTGATCGGCGGCGTGCCGGCCTCGGGCCTGGACTTCGGCGCGGCCTGCAACCACAGCGCGCTGATCGACCAGCCCTACCAGTTCGACTTCTACGACGGCGGCGGCCTGGACCTCGCCTTCCTCGGCCTGGCCCAGGCGGATGCGGCGGGCAACCTCAACGTGTCGAAGTTCGGCACGCGCCTGGCCGGCGCCGGGGGCTTTATCAACATCAGCCAGAACGCCAAGGCGGTGGTCTTCGTCGGCACCTTCAGCGCCGGCCCGCAGGACATCCGCATCGAGAACGGCGCCCTGCGCATCGTGCAGGACGGCGAGCTGCGCAAGTTCGTCCGCGAGGTGGAGCACCGCACCTTCGCCGGCCGCCTCGCCGCCGAAGCCGGCAAGCCGGTGCTCTACGTGACCGAGCGCTGCGTGTTCCGCCTCACCACCGAGGGCCTGGAGCTGATCGAGGTCGCGCCGGGGGTGGATATCGAGCGCGACATCCTTGCCCGCATGGACTTCCGCCCCATCGTCAACCAACCCCGGCTGATGGATGCGCGGCTGTTCCAGGAGCCCCGCCTGGGCCTGCGCGCCATGATCGACGGTTGTGCGTGAAACCACGGGCCCACCCTTGGGCCCGTGGCTTTTTTCAGGTGCATCCCGTAGCCCACCCCGTGGGAGCGGCTTCAGCCGCGATGCTCGTGCTTCACCTCGTTCGCGAATGAGTTCGCTCCCACCGGGCCAGAGCGCTCCGTAGCCCGGGCTTCAGCCCGGGAATCCCCCGACTGGCACCGCCCCCGTAGGAGCGAGCTCTGCTCGCGAAGGCTCCTCCCCGGCACCACCGCCCGGCCCCGGACTGAAGTCCGGGCTACAGGTGGCACGACCTGTGGGAGCGGCTTCAGTCGCGATGCTCTTGCTTTACCTCGTTCGCGAATGAATTCGCTCCCACCGAGCCAGAGCGCTCCGTAGCCCGGGCTTCAGCCCGGGAATCCCTCCGGCTGGCACCAACCCCGAAGGAGCGAGCTCTGCTCGCGAACGCCCATCCTCGGCACCACCACCCCTCCCCGGAGTGAAGTCCGGGCTACAGGTGGCCACCCTGTGGGAGCGGCTTCAGCCGCGATGCTCGCGCTTCACCTCGTTCGCGAATGAATTCGCTCCCACCAAGCCAGAGCGCTCCGTAGCCCGGGCTTCAGCCCGGGAATCCCTCCGACTGGCACCGCCCCCGTAGGAGCGAGCTCTGCTCGCGAAGGCTCCTCCCCGGCATGCCCGTCCCCGGACTGAAGTCCGGGCTACAGATGGCAGACCCTGTGGGAGCGGCTTCAGCCGCGATGCTCGTGCTTTACCTCGTTCGCGAATGAATTCGCTTCCACAGAGCCGCGCCTACCGCTCCCCCAACTTATGCCGCGCGGCATACAGGCAGATCATCTCCATCGCCAGGGTGGCGCCGGCCAGGGCGGTGACTTCGGCGTTGTCGTAGGGCGGTGCCACTTCCACCACGTCCATGCCCACCAGGTTGATGCCGCGCAGGCCGCGGAGGATTTCCAGCGCCTGGTGGCTGGAGAGCCCGCCGCACACGGGGGTGCCGGTGCCGGGGGCGAAGGCCGGGTCGAGGCAGTCGATGTCGAAGGTCAGGTACACCGGGTTGTCCCCCACCCGCGCGCGGATGCGCTCGGCGATCTGCTCCGGCGTGTGGCGGTGCACCTCGCGGGCGTCCAGCACCTGGAAGCCCATCACGTCGTCGTTGGTGGTGCGCAGGCCGATCTGCACCGAGCGCGCCGGGTCCACCAGGCCCTCGCGGGCGGCATGGAAGAACATCGTCCCGTGGTCGATGCGCTGGCCGTCCTCGTCCGGCCAGGTGTCGCTGTGGGCGTCGAAGTGGATCAGCGACAGCGGCCCGTGCTTGGCCGCGTGGGCCTTGAGCAGCGGGTAGCTGATGAAGTGATCGCCGCCCAGGGTGAGCATCGCCGCGCCGGCCTCGAGGATGTGCGCGGCGTGGGCCTGGATCGCCTCCGGCGTGTGCTGCGGCGTGCCGTGGTCGAATGCGCAGTCGCCGAAGTCGATCACCGCCAGGTGGTCGAAGGGGTCGAACTCCCAGGGAAAATGCCGCGCCCAGGCCATCTGCACCGAGGCGGCGCGGATGGCGCGGGGCCCGAAGCGGCTGCCGGGACGGTTGGTAGTGGCGGTGTCGAAGGGCACCCCGCTCACCACCAGGTCGACGCCGGCGAGGTCGCGGCTGTAGCGCCGGCGCATGAAGCTGGTGATGCCGGCGTAGGTGGCTTCGGCGGCCGTGCCCAGCAGGCTCGGCCGGGTGATGGCCTGGTCGTTGTCGAAGGCGTGTTCCATGTCATCGGGCTCCGTCGGGGGTGGGGTGTGCATCTGCGCGGGTTCAGTACTGGGTGCGGAAGCGGGTCCAGATGCGGTTGCGCTCGCGCTGCTCCTTGAGCGTCAGTTCCTGCTCGCCGAACAGGCGGTCGCGCACGGCCTGGTCCGGGTAGATGTCCGGGTCGTTCGCCACCGCCGGGTCCAGCAGTGGCGTCGCGGCCTTGTTGGCGTTGGCGAAGAACTGGCTGTTGGTCAGCTCGGCGATGGCCTCGGGGCGCAGCATCCAGTCGATGAAGGCGTGGGCCGCCTGGGGGTGCGGCGCGTCGGCGGGGATGGCCAGGGTGTCGAACCAGATCAGCGTGCCCTCGCGGGGGATGCGGTAGACCACCTCGAAGGGCATCTTCGCCTCGCGGGCCTGCTCGGCGGCGATGGCGGCGTCGCCGTTGTAGGTCAGCGCCAGGCAGATCTCGCCCTTGGCCAGGTCGTTGATGTGCTTGCCGGCGCCGACGTAGCGCAGGTTCGGCTGCAAGGCGGTGAGCAGCTCATGGACCGCCGCGAGGTCGGCCTTGGCGGTGCTGTACGGGTCCTTGCCGAGGTAGTGCAGGGCCACGCTGATGACCTCCTGGGGCGAGTCGATCACGGCGATGCCGCAGTCCTTCAGGCGGCTGGCGTACTCGGGCTTGAACAGCAGGTCGAGGCTGTTCAGCGGTGCATCGGGGATGCGTTTCTGCACCGCGTCGCGGTTCAGCCCCAGGCCGATGGTGCCCCAGGTGTAGGGCACGCCGAAGCGGTTGCCGGGGTCGACGCTGGCGAGCTTGGCCAGCAGCTGCGGGTCGAGGTTGGCGTAGTGGTGCAGTTGCTCACGCTGCACCGGCTGCACCGCATTGGCCTTGATCGCCCGCGCCAGGCCGCTGCTGGCGGGGAACACCACGTCATAACCGCTGCCGCCGGTCATCAGCTTGGCGTCGAGGGCCTCGGCGCTGTCGAAGATGTCGTACTTCACCCGGATGCCGGTCTCGGCCTTGAAGCGCTCCAGCGCCTGGGGCGGGATGTAGGCGGACCAGCTGTAGAGGTTCAGCTCCCGGTCCTGCCCATGGGCGGGCAGGACACAGGCGGCGAGCAGGGCGAACAACAGGGAAAGGCGCATGGCGAAAGCTCCCGGAGCGGTGATGGGACGATCCTGCGCCGGGCTTTGCTTCGGATAAATATGAAGTGTTCTACTTTGGCATCGCTCACCATCGATGTTTGGAGATCCCCATGCTCGCCCAACTCCAGGACCTGGACCTGCAGCTGCTCAGGCTGTTCGTCACCGTGGTGGAAAGCGGCGGCTTCAGCGCCGCCCAGGGCGCGCTGGGGGTGGGCCAGTCCACCATCAGCACGCAGATGGCCAAGCTGGAGACGCGCCTGGGCTTCCGCCTGTGCGAGCGCGGCAAGGCCGGCTTCCGCCTGACCCCCAAGGGCGAGCAGGTGCTGGCGGCCACGCGGCGGCTGTTCGGCGCCATCGAGACCTTCAAGGGCGAGGCGCGGGGCATGGCCGACATGCTCCTGGGCGAGCTGCGCATCGGCCTCTCCGAGTCCCTCGACGATGCCGTGATGCAACGCCTGGCCGATGCCATCCGGCGCTTCCGCTCACGCCGCCAGGCGGTGCGCATCGAGCTGCTCAGCGCCATGCCCGCCGAACTGGAGCGGCGCCTGCTGCAGGACCAGCTGCACCTGGCCATCGGCTACTTCTCCGGCAACCAGCAGGCGCTGGAACACCGGCCGTTGTTCGTCGAGGAGCAGCTGCTGTTCTGCGGCGCCGGGCACCCGCTGTTCGACCGCACGCGCGTGACCGAGGACGACCTGCGCCAATGCGACCGGGTGCTGCACCCCTACCGCTTCATCGGCGAGGCGGAGCCCTTCCAGTCCGCCGCCAGCAGCGCGGTGACCGAGCAGGTGGAAGGCACCCTGGCGCTGATCCTCTCCGGCGCCCACATCGGCTACCTCCCCCGCCATATCGCAGCGCCCTGGGAGGCACGCGGGCAACTCCGCGCCCTGCTGCCCGAGCGCCTGGGCTTCGACGTCGAATTCCGCCTCACCCACCACCGCGGCCGCGAACCCAGCGAAGCGCAGCAGGCGTTCGTCGAAGACCTCCTGGCCGCCTTCGGCGGGGTGGACCGGGCGTAGGGTGGACCGCGCTTCATCGGTCCACCATTCGTGGCCATGGCGGGCGCCATTGGTGGATGGAAAGGGCGCCATCCACCCTACGCCCCGGCCGGCGATGTGCCGATGTGTAGGGGCGAATTCATTCGCCCAAGCAGTGCGCAGCACTGCCCGACTCGGTGCCCCCGGGAGCGCTGCTGGTTGATGGAAAAAGCGCCACCCACCTTACGCAGCGCCCGGTGAAATGCCGACCGTGGGGAGCCAATTCATTCGCGTTCAAGACCTGGCCATAGGGGGCGGTTGGTACAGCTCACCGCATCCGATGGGGCCTTGTGGACACCGGGGCCGAGAACGCTTGTGCGGCGTCGGGCTGGCCTAGCCTTGTTGGGCCAAACGCAGCACCAGCAGCTTCGCCAGGGACCGGGTCTCGACCACCTCCTCGATTTGAAAACCACCGCGCAGGCAGAGCGTTCGCCACTCGTCCAGGGTGCGCTCACGCCCTTGCCCTGCCATGAACATCTGCATGTCGCACAACGCTCCGGGGAGGTCGGGGTGGTCGTCCGCCAGCACCATTTCCATGAGCACCACCCGTGCTCCGCTCTGGCCGATAGCCCGCCGCAGAGTCGCGAGCCCTTTCAGGCAGTCAGCCTCGCCAAAGCCATGAAGTACGGCGGACAGCAGGTAGAGATCACCCTCGTCTTGCGCCTCGGGCAGCATCTCGAACAGGTCACCGGCCACGAACTGCAGGCGATCCAGCGCCGGCTCAGGGTGTTCGCACCAATAACGGAGGGCCTCGGCAACCACCCCTGGCCTGTCGACCACGCAGGCACGCAGGTGGCCGTGGCGCCTCAACAGGGCCAGGGACTTGCGCCCACGCGAGCCGCCGACATCGATGATGCGGTCCACCCGCTGCCAATCCATGTCCGTGGTGAAGCTGTCGCCGGCCAGGGCTTCGACGCTGTCCATGGCGGCCGAGAACAGGGCGTCGAATGGTGCATCCGCATTCAGGCGCTCGAACAGCTCCTGCCCATGGCTGAGCACGAAGGGTGGGACGCCCTGGCGAATGCCTTCTTCCAGGTGCCAGTACCAGGGGGCACTCATGGCTCGGCTGTTATGCAGCAACACCATGGCCCGCACGCTGCGGGGGTGATCCTGACGCAGCCAGGCGGAGGTCGACGAATTGCAGAAGCAGCCGCGTTGCGGCTCGGCGAACACGCCGCTTGCAACCAGCAGACGAAGCAGACGAGCCAGGGCATCCGGGGACACCTGCAGACGTTCGGCAAGCTCTCCGACGGCCAGGGTGTCATCGCCAAGCTGGCTGGCGATATCCAGACGAGTGGCGACATCCAACGCTCGCGAGAGCCAGAACGCCGAGCCCATCTGGATCAGGCGGAAAGGCGCAGGCAGCAATTGCGCGACGAGCCGTTGCAACCCGGCGACAGCGCGCATCGACAACCGGAAGCCACGTACGGCCATGGAATTGCGCTGGAGGCTCATGCCCTCTCCTCCCCGCTCACCTGGGGACTGAGCCCGGCACTGAACAGCCGGCCATTGAGGCACGCCAGGCCGGCGAGGAAGTCGGCATCCATCGGTCTGTCCATCTGTTCCTCGAATACGTCCCGCAGCAGCATTGGGGTCATGGCCAGGCTGACGAAAGCCATGCGCAGCATGTCGGGGTCGATCTCCGGGTCGATTCGACCGGCCTGCTTGAGATCGGCGACCCTGCGCGCACCGCCGCTTCGGCCTCGCTCCAGCAGTTGCTGGAGAAAGCGACGCCCCGGCCCTCGGTTGAGGGCGAGCACCTTGAGCACCAGGCGAGGCAGCTCCGGTTGGGACGCCATGGCGTCGTAGTAGAGCCGGAGGAAGCCGGCAAACCCGTCGACGCTGGCCAGCAGGGGGCCGTCGAGCACCTCCAGCAGGGGATTGAACGCCTCCCGCAACATCTCTTCGTAGAGCCCCTCCTTGCTGCCGAAGTAGTAGCGGATCATCGACTGGTTGGCGCCCGCCATCTCGGCGATCTGGCGCGTGGTGACCTGGTGGTAGTCATCCCCGAGGAAGCAGGCCCGGGCCGCCTGGAGCAGACGCTCACGCACCGATGGCCCAGCAGGTTTTTGTGGCATGGCGGTACCTCCCTGAAATCCTGCACGGGAGGCTAACAGTCCAGCGACGAACGTCCGCCGGGTTTCGTCAATCAGATAGGGGGCGGTGAATGACACCGCGTGACCACCGGGTTCTCTGCCCATGGCGGGTGCCATTGGTGGATGGAAAGAGCGCTATCCACCCTTCGCCCCGATCAACGACGTGCCGGTGTGTAGGGGCGAATTCATTCGCCCAGGCAGTGCGCAGCGCTGCCCGACTCGGTGTCTCCGGGAACACCGCGGGTGGATGGAAAAAGCGCCACCCACCCTGCACATAGCGTGTTCCGCTACAGGTACCAGCGGTATTCCCGGGCGCTGACTTCGTTGATGAAGTCGAGGTACTCCTGGCGCTTGTTCTCGCAATAGACCATGACGAATTCGCTGCCCAGGCCCTGGTTGACCACGGGGTGGTCGCGCATGGCGGCGACGGCGGTGAGCATGTCCTTGGGGAAGTCGATGCCGCTGGAGCGGTCTTCGTTGAGCGGGGCGATGGGGTCGCGGGCGGCGTCGAGGCCGTGCTCCATGCCGGTGAGGATGGCCGCCAGCACCAGGTAGGGGTTGGCGTCGGCGCCGGCCAGGCGGTGTTCGATGCGCAGATTGCGGCCGTCGGACTCGGGGATGCGGATGCACGCATCGCGGTCTTCGAAGCCCCAGCTGGCGCGGCTGGCGGCGTTGACCATGGCGCCGTAGCGGCGGAAGGCGTTGTGGTTGGCGGCGAAGATCGGCATGCAGTGGGGCAGCAGGTCCAGGCAGCCGGCCACGGCGTGGCGCAGCGGGCGCTGGCCCTGGGCGTCCAGCAGGTTGTGGCCGTCGCGGTCGTAGAGGCTGACGTGCACGTGCATGCCGCTGCCCGGTGCCTGCAGGTAGGGCTTGCTCATGAAGCTGGCGCGCAGGCCGTGCTTGAGGGCGACGCCACGGGTGCTGCGGCAGAACAGGGCGGCCCAGTCGGCGGCCTTGAGGCCGTCGTCGCAGTGGCCGAAGTTGATCTCGAACTGGCCGGGGCCGAGTTCGGCGGTGATGACGTTGGCGGCCACGCCCTGTTCGTTGGCGGCGTCGACCATTTCGTGCAGCACGCTGGAGAAGCGCGAGAGGCGCTCGATGTGCATGTTCGGCTGGTCGTCCTCGTCCTCGCACAGCGGGTCGCGGGGGAAGCGCGGCAGACCGGCGTCGAGCTTGCGGTCGAACAGGTAGAACTCCAGCTCGAAGGCCACCACCGGGCGGATGCCGCGCCGCTCCAGGCGCTGCAGCACGCGGGCGAGCACTTCACGGGGTTCGAATTCGATGGGCGCTTCGGTGCCGTCGGAGGTGATCAGCATCTGCCCCAGGGGCTCCTTCTCCCAGCGCACCGGCACCAGGGTACCCGGCACCAGGCGGCGCGGGGCGTCCGGGTCGCCGTCGGCGAAGCAGTAGTCACCGATGGGGTACAGCCCGCCCTGGGTGCCGAGCAGCACGCAGTTCTGCGGGACCTTCAGCGGGCCGCCGGCGGCCACTTTCTCCAGCATGTCGATGGGGTAGCGCTTGCCGTAGAAGTGCCCGGGGATGTCCAGGCAGATGAGGTCGACGTAGCGGATGTCCGGGTGACGTTCGCGGAAGGCGCGGACTTCGCTGAGCAGATCGGGGTGTCTTGTTGTTGTCATCACTGCGGTCCTGCAAGGGAAAGGGGTGTTCGGGGGAGAAGCCGCCGGGTGTCAGGTGAAGACCCAGAGCACCCGCGTCGGCCGTTCGGAGAGGTTGGCGTAGCGGAACTGCGCATGGGGCGGCAGCTGGAAGCTGTCGTTGGCGTAGAGGGTCACCGGCTCGGCGTCGTCGCCGTACCAGAGCGTCAGCTCGCCTTCGAGGACGAAGCCGCCCTGCTCGGAGCTGTCGTCCAGGTGCCCTTCGCCGCTGGTGGCGCCGGGCTCCAGGTGGCTTTCGAGCATGGAGAAACCGCCGGACATGGTCGGCGAGGCCAGCACGTCGGTGATACCGCCGGCGTAATAGAGGGTGCGGCGCTCGTCGGGGCGGGTGACCCAGGGGATCTCGCGGGGCTTGCTGAGGCTGTAGAAGTAGGTGGTCGGCACCCCCAGCGCTTCGCTGATGGCGGTGAGGTCGGCCACCGTGGGGCGCGAGAGGCCGCGCTCGACCTGGGAGAGGAAGCCCACCGAGCGGTCGATGCGGGTGGCCAGGTCGCCCAGGGTCACGTTCTTGTGCTTGCGCAGGTCGCGGATGAGGATCGCGAGGCCTTCGATTTCGTCTTGCTTGTCCATCTGGAATCTCCGTGGTGCCCGCCGGGTGCCGGCGGGCGGCCCTTCAGATCACGTCGCGCAGGCGGTAGTACGCCTTGCCGATGGCCTCCAGCGGCGGCGCCAGCAGCGCGCCACCTGGGAAGCCGGGGTTGTTCAGGCGCTGGTAGAGCCCCAGCAGGCGGTCGTCACCGAGAATGGCGTCGGCCACGGCACGGGCACCGGCCAGGGTCGGCAGCACGCCGTGCCCGGAGAAGCCCTGCAGCCAGTAGCGCTGGCCGCTGCGGCCGATGTCCGGGGTGCGCTTCATGCTGCAGTCCAGGTGCCCGCCCCAGCCGTACTCGATGCCCACGCCGCGCAGCTGCGGGAAGACCCGCTCCAGGTGCGGCTGGGTGGCGGCCGCTACGTCCCTGGGCAGGCCACCCAGGTAGGTGCAGCCACCGCCGAAGAGCAGGCGGTTGTCGGGGGTGAGGCGGAAGTAGTCGGGGACGAACTGGTTGTCGATCACGCAGCTGTTGCGCGGCAGCAGGGAGCGCGCCAGCGCCGGGTCCAGCGGTTCGGTGGCGACCTGGTAGGAGCCCACCGGCAGCACGCGCCGGGCCAGGGCCGGGTCGAGGCGGTCGATGTAGGCGTTGCAGGCCAGCACCAACACGTCGGCGCGCACTTCGCCTTCGGCGGTGCGCACGCTGTAGCCCTCGCCGCGGGTGCGGTATTCCAGGGCCTGGGTCTGTTCGAAGATGCGCCCGCCAGCCGCTTCCAGGGCATTGGCCAGGCCGTGGGCGAGCTTCAGCGGGTCGAGGTGGCCGGCCTCGGGGTCGTAGAGGGCGGCCTGGTAGCGCGGGCTGCCGATCCATTCGGGCAGTTCGTCGCGCTCGATGACGCGCAAGGCGTCGTAGCCCCACTTCGCCTCGGCCTCGCGCTGGGCCTCGTGCAGCTGGCCGACCCGGCGCGGCAGTACGGCGGCCCACAGGCTGCCGCTGCGGTAGTCCATCTCGAAGCCGTGGCGGGCGGGCAGCTCGCGGATCTCTTCGGCGGCCCAGCGCATGCTGTCCCACAGTTGGCGGGCGCCGTCGACGCCGAGCGCCTTCTCCAGCGGGGGCATGTCGCAGGACCAGCCCAGCAAGGCCTGCCCGCCGTTGCGCCCGGAGGCCGCCCAGGCCAGCCGGCTGGCCTCCAGCACCACCACGCGCTTGCCGGCCAGGGCCAGACGCAGGGCGGTGTGCAGGCCGCTGAAGCCGCCGCCGACCACCACCACGTCGCAGTCCTGGCTCGCCTGCAGGCGCGGGCGCAGCGGGATGGGGCCGGGGAAGGCGGCGGCGTACCAGGTACCGACATGCTGGGCGGATTGCTTGAACATGGGGGCCTCGTGAAATTTTGTAGATTTAATTTCATGAAAATCTATCCAATAAATTTCACAAAGCCAACCCCGGGACGAACCGACGAGAACCCTTTCACGCGGGGCCGGTCCCACTGGCTGCAACACCTTGAAGCGCGAGCGGAAGCCGATCACCCTGTACGCCCGGCGCCGCCGCCCATCACTGCCCTGGCCGAGGAGCCTCCATGCGTCCGTCACTGTCCCGCCTGTCCGTCCCGCTGCTGGCCGTCGCCCTGCTGGCCGGCTGCACCCACACTGCCAAGACACCGGAGCGCCCTGCCGAGGCGCAGGCGCCGGCCAACGTCATCCGCGAGACGCCGCCCAGCGAGCTGGAGGTGCTGCAGGTGCAGGCCCAGCGCGGCGACCCGGAGAGCCAGTTCAAGCTGGGCAGCCACTTCTTCGTGGCCAAGGACTACCGCCAGGCCCAGTACTGGTGGGCCCGCGCCGCCGACCAGGGCAACGCCGTGGCGGCGGTGAGCCTGGCCTTCCTCTACACCGGCCGCAACGACCCGGCCCTGGCCAACCAGCCGGAGATGCTGCGCTACCTGAACCAGTCCGCCGCCGCCGGCAACCCCATGGCCCAGCACGTGCTCGGCAGCCTGTACCTGCGTGGCGAAGGCGTGCCGCGCGACCCGGACCAGGCCCGCCGCCTGTACCAGTCGGCCTGCGCCCAGCACTACGAGGCCAGTTGCAAGGCGGTGCAGGCGCTGCCGGGCCATTGAGAGCAAACCCGATGCGCAAAGCGCTTGCTGTTGCACTGCTTGCCGGTTCATTGCCGAGCCATGCCGGGGAGAAGCTGGATGGGGTGGCCATGAGCATCACCCTTGTCGCTTTAGGCACCCTCTGCCTTCCGAGCTACTCGACCGGGGCCCTCATGGACTCGGGACACAAGGCACGGGCGCGGGACGATGCCGCCGCCTTCGTCGCCAGCGACGGCGACATCCGGGGCCCCGAGCTGGAACGGGCCCTGCGCGAGCTGCGCCAACAGCCGCTGCCCACCGGCACCGACGACCTGGCCCTGGCTCGCGCCATCCTCGCCTCTACACCCTGAGGTCCTTCAGTTGCCGATCCTGCCGGCGTCGTTCCGGGCCATGGGGGCGTTCTCGGGCTACTCGTAGAACAGCGTGAGGGTGGCGGTGGTGATCACCGCGCCGGGGGCGATATCCGGCTCGTGCTGGTGGTAGCGGGCGATGAGCGGGATGGCGCTGGGGCCACCCTGGGTACCGCTGGCCTGATGGAAGGCCTTGGTCCCGAGCACCAACGGCTCACCATCGCCAGCGCCCTTGAGCAGTTGCACACCCACGCCTCTGGCCATGCCGGGGCCAGTGCTGTTCTGCAGCACCGAGTCCGCGGCCTTCAGCCCGTCCACGCGGTAGTGGATGCGGATGTCCGGGTCGCAATCCAGGTGGATGTCGAACGGCCGCTCCCGGGCGGAACTGCCCACCCCCTCGAAGTGGTGGAGGTTGGCGGTGGGCAGGTGCACGGTGAGGGCCGGTTCGAGCAGCCGGCAACCCTTCTTGTTGAACACCAGGCGGGTCGGCGGGAAGGTCAGTTCGTTGGTCAGCAGGTTGTGGTAGTAGACCTGGATCGGCTTGATGGCGAAGGTGCCCGACTCGATGGGGCCGGTCTTGATCAGCTGGAACCACCACAGCTGGGCGGGTGCGTAGGTGGTGGCGGAGATCTGCGTCTCGGTGCGCGGGTGGCCCATGAAGATGCCGCCGCTCATGGTGGCGGGCGGACGGCTGCCGTTGTTGGCCCAGGCCACCTTGACGCCGATGCCCGGCACGCCGCTTTCATACACATGTTCGAGGGCCGTCCGCTGCATGGTGGCGCTGTAGCCGTGGTCCATCCACAGGGTGCCAGGCCCCGTGCAGGTGGCGCTGGCGCTGCCGCCGCCCATCCAGCGGTTGGTGTCGTACAGCACGGTGCCGATCGGCGCATCGCGGTGAACGGTCAGGGTGGTGGGCAGCGGCAGCTGGTTCTTGTGCCCCGACCCGCTGCAGCTGGCCCCCCAGGCCATGCCGGACGCGAGCAGGAGCGCCAGGGCGCTGGCCAGCCGGGTGAAAGGACGCGGGCTCATGAAGGTGACCGGGGAAAAATGGGGGGCGAATTCTAATGATTCGCTCCGTCTCTCCCTGTCGGCTAGGCGTCCGGCGTGACCGCCACGTCTGTAGGCAAGCGCCGTAGGACGATCGAGTGCCCTATTCGTAGAACATCGTGAGGGTGGCGGTGGTGATCACTTTGCCGGGCGTTACAGCGGTGTCGACCTGGTAATAGCGGGCTATCAGCGGAATCACGCTGAGCCCGGCCATCTCCCCGGTGTACAGGTGATAGGCCTTGGCGCCCAGCACCAGCGGTGTGCCGCCACCCGCACCTTTGAGCAGCTGCACCCCTACGCCCTTGGCCATGCCGGGCCCCTCGCTGTTCTCCAGCACCGACATGAAATGGATCCCATCCACACGGTAGGAGACGTGGACATCAGCGTCGCACTCCAAGGGGATGGTGAACGGACGCTCCCCTGCCGAACTGCCGTAACCGTCGAAGTGATGCAGGTTTGCAGTTGGCAGCGTCACGGTGATAGCAGGGTTGAGCATTCGGCAACCCCGCTTGTTGAACACCAGTTGGCTCGCCGGGAAGGTGAGTTCATTGGTCAGCAGGTTGTGGTAGTAGACCTGGATCGGTGCGATCTGGAAGGTACCCGAGGCAATGGGGCCGGTCTTGATCAACTGGACCCACCAGAGCTGGGCCGGCGCGTAGGTGTTGGCGGATATCTGCGTTTCAGTGCGCGGGTACCTCATGTAGGAGCCCCCGCTCATGGTGGGTGGCGGACGGTTGGCGTTGTTCGCCCAGGCCACTCGGATACCGATACCCGGAACACCCGACTCATAGACGTCCGGCATTGAAGTGGCTGTCATGGCCGCTCTGTAGCCATGGTCCTGCCAGATGGTGCCCGGTCCGGAGCAGGAGGCCGAGGCCACGCCCGTGCCGATCCAGCCATGGGTGTCGTAGAGCACCGAGCCGATGGGCGCATCGCGCTGCAGGGACAGCGTGGTAGGCAGCGGGAACTGGGTCTTGCGCCCCGAGCCTGTGCAACTGGCGCCCCAGGCAAGGCTGGACATCAACAGGAGCGCCAGGGCACCTGCCAGCGTGCGGCATGCGGCGTGCTTCATGGGGATGACCGACAGGGTAGGAAAAGGGGTGGGAATTTTACCGATGCCATCAACATCGCCGTGTCGGCCACCCTTCACGCAAGCCTTGCAACCCTGTAGGCCATCGTCACTACATTCATAGTCAATCAACCCACGAAATCGAATGGCCGGCCTGCCACGATTCGCCGGATATCCCCTCTCATTAAGCAATCAACGGCTTTAGGAGCCAGTGCCGTCCGATGCCCAGCCCCGGGACAAAGGCTATGGCGCGGACTCATTCCGGTCGCTCTCTAAGAATCCCCTCCTCCTCGTTCACGGTGCCTTCCATGAACACATCCCTGTGCCTTGCGTCCGGCAGTGTGCTTGCGCTGCTGGCAATGTCCGGCCTCGCCCTGGGAGCCAACTGCTCAGGGTCAGGGTTGAAGACCAGCTACCCACTCCCCGCCACCCTCACAATCCAGCGGGACGCGCCGGTCGGTACCGTGCTGCATGACTCGGGGGGCTGGGTCGGTGGCGGTCAGGCGTCGGCGCGCTGCTCGGGCTTCGGCACCTTCTGGCTCGATCTGGGCTTCACCGGCAACACCAAGGCCACCGGCCTGGAGCATGTCTACGAGACCGGCGTGCCAGGGGTCGGCATCAAGGTGGCCTGGAACAACAACCCCCAGTCCCGTCCGGCGGGCATGGACGGCGGGATCTACATGACCATCCCGCGCTCCACCACACAGATTTCGCGGGACACCTATGCGCCGGCCCAGCGCTGGTGGATCCAGTTGATCAAGACCGGGCCCATCGCCTCGGGCACTTACCAGATCGCGCCGATCCGCAACTACTACCACAACCTCCTGACCAACGAGCTGGTGTTCCCGGCGAGCCAGGTGATCTACCAGAAACGCGGGTGCCGGTTGCAGAACTCGTCCCTGGACGTACGCATGGCCAAGGCCCAGCTGCGGGACTTCACCGGGCCGGGCTCAACCGCGCGGCCGACGAATTTCCAGATTCCCCTGGAATGCGATCCGGACCTGCGCCTCTCCTACAGCCTGGACGCGCCGCTCAAGGCATCGCCTTCGGTGGTCCACAGCAGCGATACACGGGGCACGGCGCGGGGAGTGGGGGTGCAACTGCTCAGGGACAGCAACGGCGCCCCGGTGGTGTTCGGCGAGAAGGTCTTCTACACCGCCCTGGGGCCCGACCGGGGTGCGCTCCTCAACATCCCGCTCACGGCACGCTATTACCAGCTCGACACCGAGGTGGTGCCAGGCACGGTAGAGGCGCTGGTGCACCTGACGCTGTATTACGAGTGAGGCGAGCAGCGCCGTGAGCGCTGCCGAAAACAGGCCCAGGCCAAGCCAAGGCTCGGCAGCGGGTGCGTACGTCGTATCGGAGACCCGGCCGTCACTCGTAATACAGGGTTACCGTTGCAGTGGTCAGGATAAGGCCCGGTCTGATCTGCTCCTGGAACTGGTAGTAGCGGGCCTGGAGCTCGATTTTCATATCGCTGTTCGGTCTGTCGGCTGTGCCCAGAACATACTTTTGGCCAAGCAAGAGCGGCTGCACCCCATCTGATTGCAGCAGTTGCACGCCGATGCCACTCGCCAGCTTGAGCGAACCCGTGACGTTCTTGAGTACCGAGTCCGTCGCAGGCAACCCATCGATGCGGTAGGACACATTGACCCCTTCATCGCAGTCCAGATCGATGCTGAAGATTCGGGGGCGCGCCGTTGAGCCGCCCCCCTTGAACTGGCCGATATTGGACTGCAGCAGCGTGACCGTCTGCGTTGCGCCGGTCGCCACACAGCCACGCTTCTGGAACACCACCTGCGACGAGAGAAAGTTGAGCTGGTTGGTCAGCTCATCGTCGTAGTAGATCCGCACCGGATTCATGCTGAGGACGCCCGAGTTGATCGTGTCCGTCTTGATCAGCTGGATCCACCAGCGTTGCGCGGGTGAATAGTGGTTTCGCGGGATTGGCGTTCGGCGCCGTGCAGAGCGCATCATCTCCCCGCCTTCCATGTGAGCAGGGGTGTCCAGACTGCTGGACCAGGCAACCCGGATGCCGACACCCGGCAGGCCGGTGGCGTAGACGTCCGTCTTGCCAGGCACCTTGACTTCACTGGGGCCGGAAATAAAGCCCGTCCCGATGTAGTGCTGGAAGAGCCCCATGCAGTCCACATAGGCATCGCCGGAGCCGATCCAACCATGGGTGTCGTAGATGACGCCACCGATCGGCAGGTCACGGGGCACATGGAGGGGGCTGGGGAACGTGAAGTTGGTACTCTGGCCGCGCTTCAGGCTGCAGCCCAGCGCATGGGGGCTCACTACCCCCATCACGGGGAACAGCGCGATCACCAAGAGATACATCAGAAGTCGAGACGGCGTGATCAACTGTGCTCTCCGTACATCAAGCGGAGCAGGCATGCTAGGTATCCGTCACAGTGCGGTAAATCGGCGCTGGCCCCTCCAGCCGTAGGGCCCTATCAATACCTCACCGACCCGTTTCACCACTTACATCAACCTGTGCGCCATTGGCCCAACCGGTAACCGATACCCACGATGCCCGAATACACCCAGCACGCCCTTGATGAAACTGACCGCCAGCTGATCGCCGCGCTGCAGATCAACGCCCGTGAAAGCGTCGCCACCCTCGCCCGCCGCCTGGGCATCGCCCGCACCACGGTGAACTCGCGCCTGGCGCGGCTGGAGCGCAGCGGGGTGATCAGCGGCTACGGCGTGCGCCTGGGCCAGCGCGTGGCGGAAGGCGGCCTGCAGGCCTACGTGGGCATCACCGTACGGTCACGCAGCGGCAAGGACGTGCTGCGCCGCCTGACCGGAATGGCCGAGGTGCAGTTGCTGTGCACGGTGAGTGGGGAGTTCGACTACGTGGCCTGGCTGCGCGCCGAATCACCGGAGCGGCTGGACCAGTTGCTGGACGAGATCGGCAATGTGGAAGGGGTGGAGCGCACCACCACCTCCATCATCCTCAGTTGCAAGATCGACCGCGGCCAGCCCCTGCCGGGGCCGGCCTGAGGGGTCAGCGGTAGAACAGGGTGATGGTGGCTGAAGTCACCACTTGACCTGGGCCGACCGCACTGTCGACCTGACGGTAGCGAGCCGTCAGTGGGATGCGCACCACGGACGTACCTGACGCGGCGGTGCGCCCAAGGAGCACTTCCCTGCCCATGGCCAACGGTCCCACAAAGCCATGTCGGCTAAGCAGCTGGACACCGACTCCTTTAGCCATGTCACGGCCTTCGCTGTTCTTCAGTGTGGAGTCGTCAACCTTGAGCCCATCGATTCGGTAGGAGACTGCGATATCAGGCTCGCACTGGAGATCGATATCGAAATCCTTCGGCCAAGCAGTGCTGCCCACGCCCTTGAAATCCTTCATCCAGGATTTGCCGAGCAGCACGTTCTGCGAGGGGTTGAGGAGGCGACAGCCCTGGGTCTGCACGACCAGATTCGCCCCTGTGAAGGCCAGTCGATTGGAAATCTGGTTGTGATAGTAGACCTCGACAATCGGGATGGAGTAGGTGCCACTGCGTATGGGGCCGGTCTTGATCAGTTGGATCCACCAGAGGTTGGCCGGCGTGTAGCGACCCCATTCGAGCCTCTCGTTACTGGTGCGCGGGCTGGTCATGTACTGCCCACCCGACATCTGCGCCGGGGCAGACACGTTTCGAGACCAGGCTACGCGAATCCCAACCCCAGGCACTCCAGTGGCATAGACATAAGGCAATCCGGGGACAGGCGCGGGGGTTCCAGTAAAGCCCCGATCGAGCCACAGGTCACCGTGCTGCAGGAAGCCGCCACAGGTGATATCAGCCTGGCCTCCGCCGACCCAACCCTGGGTGTCGAACAGCACATCGCCAACATTCATATCCCGGCGAACCGTCAAGCTTGTGGGCAATGTGTAGGTGGTCATGGCGAACGACCCCTTGCACGTCGCAGGGAACGCCCATGCTGCCTGCCCATGAAACCCCAGCACCATGCTGAAAAAAACGAGCGAACGGCAAACCCATGTGCGCATGAGGCATCTCCCTGTGTCCCGGATATGAAGGCCCGCATGATGGCTGATCAGCTTGTCGGGACGTTCCGAGGTGACTCCCTTCTTCGTGAAAGCCGTAAACCTACGACTTAATGGAAATTTCCTAGGAATCCGATATCCACCTAGATCACCTCGTCACTTAGCTAAAATCTCTCGTCGTTTTGAATGCACAAACAGCTTAATGACGACACAAATCGTCTTATGGACGAAATTCAGCCTCCCTAGAATGGCGCCAACGCTGCCCAGACAGCCCCTCCAACATCCCTCGCAGGTCGCCATGCACAACAACAACCGCCACCCCGCCGACGGCAAGAGCCCCATCACCATCTTCGGCCCGGACTTCCCCTTCGCCTTCGACGACTGGATCCGTCACCCCGCCGGCCTGGGCAGCATCCCGGCCGAGCACCACGGCGCCGAGGTGGCCATCGTCGGTGCCGGCATCGCCGGGCTGGTGGCGGCCTACGAGCTGATGAAGATGGGCTTGAAGCCGGTGGTCTACGAGGCCTCGAAGATGGGCGGGCGCCTGCGCTCGCAGGCCTTCGAGGGCACCGACGGGATCATCGCCGAGCTGGGTGGCATGCGCTTCCCGGCCTCGTCCACGGCCTTCTACCACTACGTGGACATGCTCGGCCTCAAGACCCAGCCCTTCCCCAACCCGCTCACCCCGGCCTCCGGCAGCACGGTGATCGACATCGAGGGCAAGACCTACTACGCGGAGAAGCTGGCGGACCTGCCGGCGCTGTTCCAGGAAGTGGCCGACGCTTGGGCCGATGCCCTGGAGGACGGCGCGCAGTTCGGCGAGATCCAGCAGGCCATCCGCGACCGCGACGTGAAGCGCCTGAAAGCCCTGTGGAACACCCTGGTGCCGCTCTGGGACGACCGCACCTTCTATGACTTCGTCGCCAGCTCCAAGGCCTTCGCCCAGCTCTCCTTCCACCACCGCGAGGTGTTCGGCCAGGTCGGTTTCGGCACCGGCGGCTGGGACTCGGACTTCCCCAACTCCATGCTGGAGATCTTCCGCGTGGTGATGACCGCCTGCGACGACAACCAGCACCTGATCGTCGGCGGCGTGCAACAGGTGCCCATGGGCATCTGGCGCCATGCGCCGGAGCGCTGCGTGCACTGGCCGGCGGGCACCAGCCTGGCATCACTGCACAACGGCGCGGCGCGGCCGGGGGTCAAGCGCATCGTCCGTGCCGCCGACGGCCGCCTGGCGGTCACCGACACCTGGGGCGACACCCGCCACTACGCCGCCGTGCTCGCCACCTGCCAGACCTGGCTGCTGACCACCCAGATCGAGTGCGAGGAGTCGCTGTTCTCGCAGAAGCTGTGGATGGCCCTGGACCGCACCCGCTACATGCAGTCCTCGAAGACCTTCGTGATGGTCGACCGGCCGTTCTGGAAGGACAAGGACCCGCAGACCGGCCGCGATACCCTGAGCATGACCCTCACCGACCGCCTCACCCGTGGCACCTACCTGTTCGACAACGGCGACGACAAGCCGGGGGTGATCTGCCTGTCCTACTCCTGGATGAGCGACGCCCTGAAGATGCTGCCGCACCCGGTGGAGAAGCGCGTGAAGCTGGCCCTCGACGCGCTGAAGAAGATCTACCCGGACGTGGACATCGCCAGCCACATCATCGGTGACCCGATCACCGTGTCCTGGGAGGCCGACCCGCACTTCCTCGGCGCCTTCAAGGGCGCGCTGCCGGGCCACTACCGCTACAACCAGCGCATGTACGCCCACTTCATGCAGGACGACATGCCCGCCGAGCAGCGCGGCATCTTCATCGCCGGCGACGATGTGTCCTGGACGCCGGCCTGGGTCGAGGGCGCGGTGCAGACCTCGCTCAATGCGGTGTGGGGCATCATGCGCCACTTCGGCGGCAGCACCCCGGCGGACAATCCCGGCCCGGGCGACTGCTTCGCCGAACTCGGCCCCATCGCCCTGCCGGACTGACAGGAGAGCCCCATGCGCATCGCCCTCTACCAATGCCCGCCGCAGCCCCTGGACCCGGACGCCAACCTAGAACGCCTGCACCAACGGGCGGCCGAAGCGGCGCGGCATGGGGCGCGATTGCTGATCACGCCGGAGATGTTCCTCAGCGGCTACGACATCGGCCTGGAGGCGGTGCAGCGCCTGGCCCAGCCGGCCGACGGCGACTGGGCCGCGCGCATCGCCGGCATCGCCCGGGAGCACGGCATCGCCGTGCTCTACGGCTACCCGGAGCGGGATGACACCGGCGCGCTGTACAACGCGGTGCAACTGATCGATGCCCGGGGCGAACGCCTCGGCCACTACCGCAAGACCCACCTGTTCGGCGAGCTGGACCGGGGCATGTTCAGCGCAGGCGAAGACCTGTCCCCGCTGGTGGAACTGGAGGGCTGGAAGCTGGGGCTGCTGGTCTGCTACGACGTGGAATTCCCCGAGAACGTGCGCCGCCTGGCCCTGGCCGGCGCGGACGCGGTGCTGGTGCCCACGGCGAACATGGTGCCCTTCGACTTCGTCTGCGAGGTGCTGGTGCGCGCCCGCGCCTACGAAAGCCAGTGCTACCTGGCCTACGCCAACTACTGCGGCGCCGAAGGCGAGATCCGCTATTGCGGCCTCTCAAGCGTCAGCGCCCCGGACGGCAGCCTGGCCGCCGTGTGCGGCCGCGAGGAAACCCTGGCCTTCGCCGATCTGCGTCGGGACCTGCTGGAGCGCTCCCGCCAGGCCCTGACCTACCTCAACGACCGCCGCGCCGCCCTCTACGGCCCCCTGGTCTGAAACGAGCCGGGAGTGATGGGCTTCGCACAGCTCAGCCCATCCTACGGCGACTCCCCAGCATTCCCCGCCTCCTGCTGCGATGGCCACGGCGCAAGGTGAATGGCACTTTTTTCCATCCACCAAGCACGGCTGGGCCCGTGCGCCTCAAACCCGTGGTGAAGCCCTCGTAGCCTGGGCTTCAGCCCAGGGAAGCGGTGGATCGATGAAGCGCGATCCCCCCTACGCCATGGTCACGTCCGCAGGATGCAGCGAGCCCCGCGAACCGCGTCAGGTCCGCACCAAGAAAAACCGCCCGGGGCAAAGGGCAGGGCCGCCGGGCGGTTGAGAAAAAGGACTCGAGAAGGGAATCAGGTCAGCACGGCGTGGGGACCGGTGAGGTAGTCCAGCAGGCGGAACAGCGTCGGCGCCAAGGCACTGCACTGGGGGTAGCCATCACGGATCGCGGCGGCATCCTCCACCGAGCCCGGTCGCGCCAGGTCCTCCGGACAGGCCTGCAACAAGGCTTCGATGCTCTCCGGGGTGCTTTCCAGGTGGCATTGCAGGGCGATGGCGTGCTCGCGCCAGACGAACCCCTGGTTGGCACAGGCGGCAGAGCCGTAGAGCGGGATCGCGCCATCCGGCAGCCCGAAGGTCTCGCCGTGCCAGTGCAGGGCCAGCAGACGCTGAGGCAGCATTCGCCCGAGCGGAGAGCGGTCGGCCAGGGGATTCTTCTCCAGGGGCCACCAGCCGATCTCAACCTCGCCGGGGCGTACCTCGGCGCCCAGCGCTTCGGCCAGCAACTGGCCACCCAGGCAGATGCCCAGCACGCGCTTTTCGCCCTCCAGCGCCGCACGGATCAGCGCCTTCTCTTCCCGGAGCCAGGGGTAGAGCGCCTCATCGTGCACGCTCATCGGGCCACCGAGCACCACCAGCAGGTCGAAGTCCTCCAGCGCGGGCAGGCGACCATCGGCGTGGAGGGGGTAGATCCACGCCTGTGCGGCGCGCAGCTCCAGCCACTGGGCGATACGCCCGGGGCCTTCGAAGGGGACGTGCTGAAGGATGGCGACACGCATGTCAGGCGATCTCCGGTTCTTTGCTGCGGGCCAGGGAAAGCGCGCGGTTGAGGCGTTTGAGCATTTCGTCGACGTTGGCGAGGCTGACGTTCAGCGCCGGGGTGAAGCGCAGGCAGTCGGCCTGGGGCGCGTTGATCAGCAACCCGTCCTCCAGCGCCTGGCGGGCCACCCGTGTGGCCGACTGGTGGATCAGCGGCATGCCCACCATCAGCCCATGGCCACGCAGGGGGCCGTGGCCGTGGCGGCGCGCCACCCGGGCGAGCCCCTCGCGCAGGTGCTGGGACACCTCGCGCACCTGTTCGAGAAAGCCGGGTTCCAGCACGGTCTTCAGCACTGCCAGCCCCGCAGCGGTCATCAAGGCATTGCCGTGGTAGGTGCCGCCCTGCTCGCCGGGTTCGAAACAGCAGGCATTGCCCCGGGCCAGCAGCGCGGCCAGGGGTACGCCGCCTCCCAGCCCCTTGCCGAGGGTGATGACGTCGGCACGGATGCCATACAGCTCCTCGGCCAGCAGGGTGCCGCAGCGGCCGACGCCGGTCTGCACCTCGTCGAGGATCAGCAGCACGCCCCTGGCACGGCACAGGCGCTCGGCGCCCTGCAGGTAGTCGAGGGTGGCGGGAATGACCCCGGCCTCGCCCTGGACCGGCTCCAGCATGACGGCCACGGTCTCGTCGTCGACGGCGGTTTCGAGGGCCTCCAGGTCGTTGTAGGGCACCTTGGTGAAGCCCGGCAGCTTGGGCTCGAACAGGTGCTCGAAGGCCGGCTTGCCGGAGGCCGACATGGTGGCCAGGGTGCGTCCGTGGAAGCTGTTGCAGGCGGTGACGATGCGGTAGGCGCCGCCCCGGTGCACCTGGCCCCATTTGCGCGCCAGCTTGATGGCGCCTTCGTTGGCCTCGGCGCCGCTGTTGAGAAAGTAGACCTGGTCGCTGTCGGTGGCCTGGCACAGGCGCGAGGCCAGCTTGAGCAGGCTGCGGTTGTAATACGCCGGTCCGGGATTGATCACCGCTTCGGCCTGGCGCCGCAGGGCGTCCACCACGACGCTGGGGCTGTGGCCGAGGCTGTTCACCGCCCAGCCCTGGGTGAAGTCCAGGTAGGCGCGGCCGTCGGCATCCCAGAGCCAGGAGCCCTGGCCACGAACGAAGACCTGCTCGGGACGCTCCACGGTCTTCATCAGGCGCATGCCGGCGAGCGGGTCACGCATGGTCGGGTACCTCTTCATGGCAGTATTCGATGCCCAGCAGGCGCAACCCTTCCGGGCCCTGTTCGAGGATGCGGCGCAATTCGCGGCGGCGCTCGATGTGCAGGCTGAAGCCCTCTTCCCGGGGGAAACGGGCGCGCAGCTCGCGGGTCACCTCGACGTAGCGGGCCTGGTTGACCGACAGCTCCGCCAGCAGCACCTGGTCGCGGCGCAGGCCGATGCGGTAGTCGCTCATGCCCGCATCCCCTCCAGCGGCAGCCCTTGCAGGCGGGCACTCCAGTCCTCCACCACGCCGGTGGCGAGGCGGCGGGCGGCGGTGTCGCGCCAGCGGGAGGAGAGTGCCGAGCATTGCTGCAGCTGCTGCAGGCCGGCGTGCTCCAACGGGTAGTGGAAGTAGCTCTGGATGGCGTGGGCGACGGTCAGGCCCGGGTAGGAGCGCTGGACCAGCTCCAGGGTGCTGTCGAGGCTGACGAAGCCGGGACGCAACACGCGGTAGAACCAGCCGCAGCGGCCGGTTTCCTGCACCTGCTCCGGCAGCGCCGGGATGCCCCAGCGGCGGCTCAGGCGATAGCACGGCGAGCGCGGCTGGCTGACCTGCAGCAGGGCGCCGCCCCAGCGGAAGATGTCGCCGATGCACACCTGGTCCTCGGTGAGGCCGTAGGTGGAAAGGTTCTCGCCGAAGCTCGGCGCCTTCCAGGCCAGGTGGCGGTAATGCTTGCGCCAGTAGCGGTAGTGCTCGGCCGGGTAATGGTGCAGGGCGCGCTCGGGACCGCCGTGGAAACGCTGGTCGCCCTGCTCATCGCTGCCGAGCCCCTGGGGCCACAGCCACAGCCGGTGGTTCACCGGCTGCTTGTCGACCGCGCTGCTGAGCCCACCGCCGATATCTTCGGCTTTGCCTATGAAAACGCCTTGCACTACGATCCCGGACATTCGCCCTCTCCAGCGCGAGATACAGTCTCTGTGCTGCTTAGGCTAGGGGCTTCGGGGTTGCCGGGCCATTTCGATTTTCCAGCTTTATCGATAAGCAGGGCTTATGGATTTTCGCCAGCTTCGCTACTTCGTCGCGCTCTATGAAGAGGGCCATGTGGGCCGGGCAGCCGAGCGCCTGAGCCTGTCCCAGCCGGCGCTTTCCCAGCAGATCCGCCAACTGGAACAGGGGCTGGACGTGAGCCTGTTCCAGCGCAGCGGCAAGCGCCTGCTACCGACCCTCGCCGCCCACACGCTGTACAGCCATGCGCTGCCGCTGCTGGATGGCCTGGAACGCGCCCGCGAGGCGCTGCGCGGGTTCCGCGGCCAGGCACCGCGCAGCCTGGCCATCGGCGTGCTGCAGACGGTCAATGCCAGCCTGGTGCCGCTGCTGCTGGAGCGGCTGCGGGAGGCCCAGCCGCAGTTGGTGGTGCAGATCTACGAGCTGTCCGGGCTGGACATCGAGCGGCGCCTGCTGACCGGCACCCTGGACATCGGCATCGGCTTCCTCCCACCGCGACAGCCCGGCCTGCACAGCCGGCTGCTCTACGAAGACGAGCTGCAACTGGTGATCCCCACGGAGCACCCGTTGCGGGAGTTCAAGAAGGTGTCGCTGAGCCAGGCGGCGGAACTGCCGATGCTGCTGTTGGGCGAGGAGTTCCGCGTGCGGCAGATCTGGCAGGAACAACTGGCGTTGATCGGCCGCCGGCCCAACGTGCAGGCGGAGCTGAACCAGATGGCCGGCATCCTCGACAGCCTGCCCCATACCCAGCTGGCCACCGTGCTGCCCGGACGGGCACGGCAGATGCACGCCAACCAGTACCTGCTGTGGAAGCCCCTGAGCGAACCGCGCGTGCCGCTGAAGGTAGGACTGGTGTTCCGCGATGCCCAGCGCCAGCAGGCCACCCTGGAACTGCTGCACAACCTGCTGGAGAAAGTCCCGGCGCCGCCCTGGGAAGGCGTTTGAACGCGCAAAAGAAAAACCCCGCCGAAGCGGGGTTTCTGCAGACTTGTTTCCCTGACATCCCTGATCAACCGCCATCCTGGCGGAGAATCCACTGCATCCGTGTTTTTCAGTGCGCTTCCTGCGCGGCGTCCCATGGCGTGTAGATTAGTGAGGCCCACCAAGCGGCGATAGCAGCTATAGCCGTCAGATCTTGTAAGCATTCTCTTACACGCCCCTACAAATGGTGCGTCCATCACATTCAATCGATTCATACGGGGCAATTTGCGAACCCAAGCAAGCGATCGCTTGGTTTTGTCTTGGCAAAACCCACTTGCTAGACTCCGCCAGTCCCGAATAACAACAAGCCCTACAAGGGGCGTCACTCTGGGTCATCACCATGCGCGTCGTTGCGATAGCCCTCTCCCTGGCAGCCCTTGCCGTCTCCAGCCCACTGTTTGCCGGTGGCCAGAATCGCTTGCCAGACCCCAAGGCCGCGATCCGCGAGGCCTTCTGGAAACAGCTCTACGCCGGCCCCGACACCACGCTCTATTGCGGCAAGCCCTTCCAGGGCGAAAGCGGCCTGTTGGCGGCCAGCCCGGTCTACGCCATCAAGCAGATCAAGAGCGCCCTTCGCTGCGTGACCGACGCCCAGTGCCGCGAGGCGAACCCGCAATACCCCTACATGCTGGCCGACCTGCACAACCTCTACCCCGAGCTGGCACGGGTGGAACTGGCGCGACGCAACGCGCTGTTCGGCGTGGTGGGTGACGCCGCCTCCGCGCGCACCATCGACGACTGCCCGCTGAAGAGCAGCTTCCAGCTGATGGAGCCGAGGGACGAAGCCAAGGGCAACGTCGCCCGCACCATCTTCTATATGCATGTGGAATACGGCCTGCCCATCGTCGGCCAGGTGCAGGTCTTCAAGCAGTGGCACCGCCAGGACCCGCCCGACGCCGCCGAGCGCGCCCGCAACGACCGCATCGCTGCCCTGCAGGGCACGCGCAATCGCTTCATCGATGATCCGGCGCTGGTGGACAAACTGATTCCGGAATAGATCCGCCCCAGTCGGGGCGGAAGGAGTTCGGCCGGGGAACCCCGGCCGAAGGGTCAGGCGGAGATCGGCGTACGCCAGTCATCCGAGCCGGACGTGCCGGAGACCTCGTGGGTCCAGACGATCTTGCGGTAGGTGAAGTACACGTCTTCCAGGTGGGTGAAGTGCGCCATGTTCGGGTCCTGGCAGTTCGGCATGCGCGACTGCACGTCGACGATCACCGCGTCTTCCAGCTCGATGGTGAAGTAGTGCTCCTGGGTGCCGGTGGAGGAGGTGCGGTACCACTCCAGGCGGCACTTGGACAGGCGCTCGCCGGACGTCAGGGCGTTGAAGATCAGCGGTGAGGACTTGTCGAACACCTTGGTGATCATGAGCGGCTTGTGGACACGCTGGCCGGTGGGCTGGCCGGACTGGGGATCACGGGGAATGATCACCTGGTGGTTGAAGGCCTGGACCAGGATCTGGTCCTCGTGGCCTTCCTGGAAGATGTTGCCGACCGAGTCTTCGGTGAAGGTGCCGGCGGTGATGAGGCCTTGTTTGGTGCCTTCGAGGGACAGGTACGCGGGAGTTGGCATGGCAGTCTCCTTGCCGTGGTTGATGAATGGCCTGATGACTTCAGGCCCCTTACTACAAACAAGGCACATGCCAATTCTGGAAACTTCTTTCAAACCAACAGGTTGCAAATAAAAGTGCAGCTCTCGCCCAATAAACCAACAAGAAATCCAAACATGACGGGCAATTTTCAACGCATTCAAAGCGCAACTTCCTGCGCACTTTCAATCAACTGAAAGTAGCCAATAGACCGCTCTAGAAAAGACCTTACAGGCAACTACAGGCTCGCAAAGACGCCGCGCTCAACACCTGTCTTTGTTTCCTACAGGTATTGGCGAACACACTTTTTAACCTCCCCTCCATAATCGGTCGCCCTTGAAGATGGCAATTGGCTACGACCGAGTCTTCGCCTCGCGCACTCGGTTCCAGCAACGCTCAATTGCCCAACAGGAAGTCAACTTCAATTGGAGCCCAGCAGGGATGAGCTACTCCGGAAAACTCGCCGCCCATTATCAGGAGCTGGCTGCCAAGCCCGTCTCGGCGGAGAGCTTTGCGGGTGAAGACGTCCGCTACTCGCCGGAATTCGAAGCCCTGGAAAACGAGCTGGGCAAGGCTGCCTCCCTGCATACCAGCGCCCCCATCGACTGGCAGATGATCCGGGAGCAGAGCGAGGCACTGCTCCGCGCTCAGTCGAAGGACCTGCGCGCAGCCGCCTGGCTGACCTGGGCGCTCTATCAGTGCGAATCCTTCCAGGGCCTCCATGCCGGGCTGGCACTGCTGCTGTACCTCTGCGAAGAACATTGGGACGACCTGCATCCGCGCAAGTCGCGCACCCGCGCCGCCGCATTGGCCTGGCTGACCACACGCCTGGAGCCCGCGTTCGACGAAGCCGTGCCGATCAAGGAGCAATTGCCCCTGTTCCGCGACCTGGCGAGCGCCCTTGCCCGCCTGGACCAGTGCCTGAGCCAGCGCCTGGAGGCCGATGCGCCCTTGCTCCTACCCCTGTGCCGCCGACTCAACGAACGGGTGAATCAGGCCGCCAAGGGCCAGCCGGAGAATAACGCGGTCAGCGCCACCGTGGCCCAGGTCAAGCAGGTGGCCAGCCAGTTGCTGTCCTCGCCCAGTGCCGTGGAGAACGAGCGGGACGCACAGAAGAACCTGCGCGCCCTGCAGGACGCCGCCCGCCCCCTGAACACCTGGTGGTTGCGCCAGAACACCACCGATATCCGCGCCCTGCGCCTCAACCGCACGCTGCTCTGGCTGGCGATCGACAGCCTCCCGGAGCGCAACGCCGAACAGATCACCCCCCTGCGCAACCTGCCCAAGGACAAGCTGGAGAACTACCGGGATCGGCTGGCCAAGGGCGAATACGCCGACCTGCTCGCCGAACTGGAAGGCAGCATCGCCCGCGCGCCCTTCTGGCTGGACGGCCAGCACATGGCCTGGGAATGCCTCCAGGGCCTGGGAGCGGAGGCCGCGATGCTCGAAGTCGAACTGCAGTGCGCGCTGTTCCTGCACCGCTTGCCCGGCATCGTCGAACTGCGCTTCCACGATGGCAGCCCGTTCGCCGACCCGGCTGCCCGCAGCTGGATCAGCGCACACGTCCTGCCCCACCTTCAGACCGTCGACGCCGCCCCGACGCCCACCAGCGGCCACGAGGCACCTGCCTGGGAGCAGGCCCTGCAGGAGGCCCAGGCCATCCTGCGCAAGGACGGCCTCAAGGCCGCCACCCAGCACCTCAAGCAGGGCCTGCAATCAGCCCATGGCGGCCGCCAGCGCTTCTTCTGGCAACTGGCCATGGCCCGGCTCTGCTACCACGCCAAGAAATACGAGCTGGCCCGCATCCAGCTCGAAAACCTCGACCAGGACCTGCAGGACAGTGGCCTGCACGCCTGGGAACCCGACCTCGTCCTGCAGGTGCTCAACCTCCTGCACAGCTGCTGCGAGCTGCTGCCACAGAACCACAGCGTGCGCGAACGCAAGGACGAGGTTCACCGCAGGCTGTGCCATCTCGATCTCGAGGTGGTACTCGACTAGGCCCTCGGGCCCCCACGCAAAGGAGACATGTCATGGCCAAAGAAGGCTCGGTCGCCCCCAAGGAACGCATCAACATCACCTTCAAGCCCGCCACGGGCAACGCCCAGGAAGAAATCGAGCTGCCCCTCAAGCTGCTCGTGCTGGGGGATTTCACCCAGCGTGCGGACGACCGCAAGGTCGAGGACCGCAAACCGATCGGCATCGACAAAAACAGCTTCGACGAAGTGCTCGCCAAGCAGGAGCTGAGCCTCACGCTGAACGTGCCGAACCGCCTCCAGGAGGACAAGGAAGACGACGAGCTGGGCATCAGCCTGTCGGTCAACTCCATGAAGGACTTCAACCCCGCCAACCTGGTCGAGCAGGTGCCCGAGCTGAAGAAGCTGATGGAGCTGCGCGACGCCCTGGTCGCCCTCAAGGGCCCGCTGGGTAACGCCCCCACCTTCCGCAAGGCGATCGAAGGTGTACTGGCCGACGAGGAGTCCCGCACCCGCGTACTGGGTGAGCTGGGCCTCGGTACCAGCCAGGACGAGTAACAACCGGAACAGATTGAAAGGACGCGAACCATGAGCATCAGCGCAGTACAGGAACAGTCGGCGAAGGCCGCCGAACACGGGATCCTCGACCGGATCATCGCCGAAACCAGCCTGACCCCGGAGGACGAGGCCTACGGCATCGCCAAGCGCGGCGTCTCGGCCTTCATCGAAGAACTGCTGAAGCCACAGAACCAGGGCGAGCCGGTCAAGAAGGCCCTGGTAGACCGCATGATCGCGGAGATCGACACCAAGCTCAGCCGCCAGATGGACGAGATCCTCCACCACCCGGAGTTCCAGGCACTGGAATCCTCCTGGCGCGGCCTCAAGCTGCTGATCGACCGCACCAACTTCCGCGAGAACATCAAGATCGAGATCCTCAACGTCTCCAAGCAGGACCTGCTGGATGACTTCGAGGACTCCCCGGAGGTGGTCCAGTCCGGCCTCTACAAGCACATCTACACCGCGGAATACGGCCAGTTCGGTGGCCAGCCGGTCGGCGCGATCATCGCCAACTACTACATGAACCCCAGCGCCCCCGACATCAAGACGATGCAGTACGTCGCCAGCGTCGCCTGCATGTCCCACGCGCCCTTCATCGCCGCCGCCGGGCCGAAGTTCTTCGGCATCGAGAGCTTCACCGGCCTGCCCGACCTCAAGGACCTGAAGGACCACTTCGAGGGCCCGCAGTTCGCCAAGTGGCAGAGCTTCCGCGAACAGGAGGACGCCCGCTACGTCGGCCTGACCCTGCCGCGCTTCCTGCTGCGCAACCCCTACGACCCGGAAGAGAACCCGGTGAAGACCTTCGTCTACCGGGAGAACGTCGCCAACGACCACGAGCACTACCTCTGGGGCAACACCGCGTACACCTTCGCCAGCCGTCTCACCGACAGCTTCGCCAAGTTCCGCTGGTGCCCGAACATCATCGGCCCGCAGAGCGGTGGCGCCGTCGAGGACCTGCCGCTGCACCACTTCGAGAGCATGGGCGAGATCGAAACCAAGATCCCCACCGAGGTCCTGGTCTCCGACCGCCGCGAGTACGAGCTGGCCGAAGAAGGCTTCATCGCCCTGACCATGCGCAAGGGCAGCGACAACGCCGCATTCTTCTCCGCCAACTCCACCCAGAAGCCGAAGTTCTTCGGCATCAGCGAAGAAGGCCGCACCGCCGAACTGAACTACAAGCTCGGCACCCAGCTGCCCTACCTGTTCATCGTCAACCGCCTGGCCCACTACCTGAAAGTGCTGCAGCGCGAACAGATCGGCTCCTGGAAGGAGCGCTCCGACCTGGAGCTGGAGCTGAACAAGTGGATTCGCCAGTACGTGGCCGACCAGGAGAACCCCAGCTCCGAAGTCCGTAGCCGCCGCCCGCTGCGCGGAGCCCAGGTGCTGGTCACCGATGTCGAAGGCGAACCGGGCTGGTACCGCGTGAGCCTGAGCATCCGGCCGCACTTCAAGTACATGGGGGCGGATTTCACCCTGTCCCTGGTCGGCAAGCTGGACAAGGAATAAGGGCCGGCAGATGGACGGTTACGGCAGCCTGTTCGAACGACTGGGCGGCAAGGCACGCGAACGCGTCGGGCTGAGCCGCGAAGTCGCCGTCATGTCATCCGTCGCCGACCACCTGGCCAAGATGCTCAGCACCCGGGCGGGCAGCGTGCAAACGCTGCCCGACTACGGGCTGCCCGACCTCAACGACATGCGCATGAGCCTGCACGACGCCCTCAACCAGGCCCGTGCCGCCATCGAGCGCTTCATCGAGGCCTACGAGCCGCGGCTGCAGGGCGTCCGCGTGATCGCACTGCCGCGTCGGTACGACCCGCTCAACCTGTCCTTCTCCATCGAAGGCACGCTGAACATCGACGGCACCCGGCGGCAGGTCAGCTTCGCCGCCCACCTCGACGGCAGCGGCAAGGTCAAGGTCCAGTAAGGAGATTCCCCATGTCCGGCAAACCCGCCGCACGCCTGTCCGACCCGACGGCATGCCCCATCCCGTTCCACCTGATCAACCCGATCGCCGTTGGGTCACCCGACGTGCTGTTCGACGGCCTGCCCGCCGCGCGCCAAGGCGACCCGTCGGCCTGTGGCGGGGCCATGGCGGCCAACCTTTCCGCCACCGTACTGATCAATGGGCGTCCCGCTGCCACCGTGGGAAGCATCGGCAGTCACGGCAACGTCGTCCTCAGCGGTTCGGGAACCGTACTGATCGGCTGACGCATACAGCGCCCTGGCCCTTTCGCCAGTCTTCGCCCAGGAACACCGGGAACACAGTCCTCCATGTCCTTCAACCACTACTACCAAAGCGAGCTGACCGCCCTGCGCCAGCTCGGGCGCCGCTTCGCCGAGCGCAGCCCGGCCTTGGCGCCATTTCTCGCCCAGGCGGGGCGGGATCCGGACGTGGAGCGCCTGCTGGAGGGCTTCGCGTTCCTGACTGGCCGGCTGCGGCAGAAGCTCGACGACGAACTGCCCGAGCTGACCCATTCGCTGATGCACCTGCTGTGGCCGAACTACATGCGCCCCCTGCCGGCGTTCAGCATCCTGCAGTTCGATCCGCATGACGGCGCGGGTGAGGCCTTGGTGGTGCCCCGTGAGACCTGCGTGGAAAGCAACCCGGTGGATGACGTGCGCTGCCGCTTCAAGACCTGCTTCCCCACCGAGATCCTGCCCTTGCGGGCCGATGGCCTGAGCTACTCCGTCACCGGGGATGGCGCCTTGCTCAGCCTGCGCCTGGCCCTGATCGGCGACGGCCACCTGGGCGACGTCCCCTTCGACCGGCTGCGCCTGCACCTGGCGGGCGAGCGCTACATCAGCCAGACGCTCTACCTTGGGCTGGTGCACGACCTCGACAACGTCGAGCTGGTGCCGCTGGACGCAAACAACGTCGCCCTGCAGGACGAGCGCGGCCAGCCCATCGGCCTGCGCCTGCCATCCACCAGCATTCGCCCCGTGGGCTTCGCCGAGGAAGAGGCGCTCATCCCCTACCCGCTGAACACGTTCCGCGGCTACCGCTACCTGCAGGAATACTTCGCCTTCCAGGACAAGTTCCTCTTCGTCGACCTCACCGGCCTGGCCTGCCTCGGCGGCCTGCCCAAGGAGCAGCTGGAACAGGCCAGGGGCCTGGAGCTGCGTTTCGACATCCGTCGCAGCGGCATCCAGCGCCTGCGCCCGACCCTGGACAACCTGAAGCTCTACTGCACCCCGGTGGCCAACCTGTTCCGCCACGACGCCCTGCCCATCCGCCTCGACGGCAAGCAGGACGAATACCTGATCCTCCCGGCCGAGTACGACCCGCAGCACTGCGGCGTGTTCTCCGTCGACACCGTCAGCGGCTGGCTGCCCGGCGGGGTCGGTCATCGCGACTACGTGCAGTTCGAATCCTTCGAGCATGACGCCAGCTTCGACGTGCCGATGCCCCGGCCGCACTACAGCGTGCGCCAGCGCAACTCCCTGCTGCACGACGGGTTGGACACCTACCTCAGCTTCGGTGCGCGCAGCAGCCAGGAACAGGAAACCCTCTCCGTGGAGCTGACCTGCACAAACCAGAACCTGCCGCGCCGGCTGCGCCTGGGCGACATCTGCCGTCCCGGCGAGGGCGCACCGGACTTCCTCACCTTCCGCAACATCACCGCCGTGACCGCCAGCTACGCACCGCCGATCAACCGCGAGTTCCTCTGGAAGCTGATCAGCAACATGTCGCTGAACTACCTCTCGCTCGCCAACGTCGGCGCGCTGAAGGTGATCCTCGAAACCTACGACCTGCCGCGCTACTACGACCAGCACGCGGAAAAGGTCAGCAAGCGCCTGCTCAACGGCCTCAAGTCGATCCGCCACCAGCATGTGGACAGGCTCCACCGCGGCCTGCCGGTCCGGGGCCTGCGCACCGAGATGAGCATCGACCCCGAAGGCTACATCTGCGACGGCGACCTCTTCGTCTTCGCCTCGGTGCTCAACGAATTCTTCGCACTCTACGCAAGCCTCAACTCGTACCACGAGCTACGGGTCCGCAGCACACAGGGAGAGGTGTACCAATGGACACCACGCATGGGCCAGCAGCCCTTGCTCTGAGCCGCCTGAGCCAGGGCATCCGGGAATACGCGCTGTTCCAGGCCGTGCTCCTGGCGATGGAACACCTGCACCAGGCGGACGGCACGGACGAGGCAATCGACGAGGAACGCCTCTACGAGCGCATCGAATTCCAGGCCAACCCGAGCCTGGGCTTCCCCGGCACCGATATCCACAGCCTGACCTTCTTCGAAGAAGGGGGCGAGACGCGCGCGCGCATCTGCCTGAACCTCGTCCGTCTCTCCGGCTCGGGCTCGCCGCTGCCTGCCTTTTATGCCGAGCAGGTGCTGGGCGAAGGGGACGACGACAACCCCACCCGGGATTTCCTCGACCTGCTCCACCACCGGCTGCAGCGGCTGCTGCTGCCGATCTGGCGCAAGTACCGCTACCGGTCGAGCTTCCAGAGCGGCGCCCGGGACGCCTTCTCCGAACGGCTGTTCGCCCTGATCGGGCTGGGCAGCGAGGAACTGCGCAGCGCCGAGGAGCTGAACTGGAAGCGCCTGCTGCCCTACCTCGGGCTGCTCAGCCTGCGCGCCCACTCGGCGGCACTGATCGAGGCCGTGCTGCGCTACTACTTCAAGCATGCCGAGCTGTTCATCGAGCAATGCATCGAGCGCAGCGTCGACATCCTCCAGGAGCAGCTCAACCGCCTGGGCCAGGCCAACAGCCAACTGGGCGAGGACCTGGTACTGGGGGAGCGGGTGCGCGATCGCGGCGGCAAGTTCCGCATCCACATCCGCCAGCTGGACTGGGAACGCTTCCACGAATTCCTGCCTATCGGCACCGGCTACCAGCCCCTCTGCGCGCTGGTGCGCTTCACCCTGCGCGACCCGCTGGACTACGACCTCCGCCTGGTACTGCGCCACGACGCCATCCGCGAACTGCGGGTCGGCGCCGACAACCCCTGCCGCCTCGGCTGGACCAGCTGGCTGGGCCGCGAACGTGCCGACGGCATCGTCTCGCTGCGCAGCCGCACTCATTAAGGACCGATGAGCCCATGATCAATATCGACCTGCAACAACTCGTCCAGGCCCTGGACGCCGACACCCGCCGTGATCTGGAGATCGCCGCCGAGCGCTGCGTCGCCCGGGGCGGCAGCCGCATCCTGGTGGAAGACCTCCTGCTGGCCATGCTGGAGCGCACCGGCAGCCTGATCCACCGCGCCCTGCAGGACGGCGAGGTGGACGCAGCCGAACTGGCCGCCGCACTCCAGGCCAACCCGGAGCACAGCGCCTCGCGCAACCCGGTGTTCGCCACCGAACTGGTGCAGTGGCTGCAGGACGCCCTGTTGGTGGCCAACCTGGAGCTGCAGCGCAGCCTGATCGACCAGGCCGCGCTGCTCCTGGCGCTGCTGCAAAACCCTCTGCGCCACGCGGGCACCCGCTACCACGCCCTGCTCGGCCGCATCAGCGCCGAACGGCTGCGGGACTTCGCCCGCGCCCAGCAGGCGGAGCCGGGCACAGCCAGCGCCCCGTCCACAGGGGAATCGCTGCTCAAGCGCTTCACCCACAACCTGACCCAGCAGGCCCGGGACGGAAAGCTGGACCCGGTGCTGTGCCGGGACTCCGCCATCCGCCAGATGATCGACATCCTCGCCCGACGCCGGAAGAACAACCCGATCGTGGTGGGCGAGGCCGGGGTGGGCAAGACCGCCGTGGTCGAGGGCCTGGCCGGCCGCATCGCCAACGGCGAAGTGCCGGACGCCCTCAAGGACGTCGAGCTGCTGTCCCTCGACCTTGGCCTGCTGCAGGCCGGCGCCAGCGTGAAGGGCGAATTCGAGCGACGCCTGAAGGGCGTCATCGACGAGGTCCGCAACGCCCCGATGCCCATCATCCTGTTCGTCGACGAAGCCCACACCCTCATCGGTACGGGTGGCCAGGCGGGCAGCTCCGATGCAGCCAACCTGCTCAAACCGGCCCTGGCCCGGGGTGAGCTGCGCACCATCGCCGCCACCACCTGGGCCGAGTACAAGAAGTACTTCGAGAAGGACCCGGCACTGGCCCGGCGCTTCCAGCCCGTGCAGCTTCACGAGCCCACCGTGCCCGAAGCGGTGACCATCCTGCGCGGGCTCGCCCGGGTGTACGAACGCAGCCACGGCATCTACCTGCGTGATGACGCCGTGGTCGCCGCTGCCGAACTCTCCGCCCGCTACCTCGCTGGCCGCCAGCTGCCGGACAAGGCCGTGGACGTCCTCGACACCGCCTGCGCCCGGGTGCGCATCAGCCTCGCGGCCGCGCCCGAGGCCCTCGAACGCCTGCGCGGCGAACAGGCCGAGGACACCCGCCAGCACCAGGCCCTGCGCCGCGACCTGGACGCCGGGCTGCCGGTGGACGGTGCGACCCTAGACGACCTGGCCACGCGCCTTCGCCAGCGCGAGGACGAACTGCACGCCCTGGAGGCCCGCTGGGACCGCCAGCGCACCCTTGCCGAACAGTTGCTGGACCTGCGCCAGCGCATCGCCCGGCTGCGCCAGGGCGATGAAACGGTGCCCGCCGAAGCACCAGGCCTGGCCGAGCTGGAAGCACAGCTGCAAGACACCCACGGCGCCCTGCGGGACCTGCAGGCCACCGAGTCGCTGGTCAGCTTCGAAGTCTGCCCACGCCTGGTGGCCGAGGTGATCAGCCACTGGACAGGCATCCCCCTCGCCCAGTTGGCCCGTGAACACAACGCCCGGGTGCTCAGCTTCGCCGACGACCTGCGCCAGCGCATCCGCGGCCAGGACCAGGCCGTGCAGGCACTGGACCGCGCCGTGCGTGCCACCGCCGCCGGCCTGAACCGGCACGACGCCCCCGTGGGCGTGTTCCTCCTGGTGGGCCCCAGCGGTGTGGGCAAGACCGAGACGGCCCTGGCGCTGGCCGACCTGCTGTATGGCGGCGAGCGCTTCCTCACCACCATCAACATGTCCGAGTTCCAGGAGAAGCACACCGTCTCGCGCCTGATCGGCTCCCCGCCCGGCTACGTCGGCTATGGCGAAGGCGGCATGCTCACCGAGGCGGTGCGCCAGAAGCCCTACTCCGTCGTGTTGCTGGATGAAGTGGAAAAGGCCGACCCCGACGTGCTGAACCTCTTCTATCAGATCTTCGACAAGGGCATCGCCAACGACGGCGAGGGGCGCGAGATCGACTTCCGCAACACCCTCATCCTGATGACCTCCAACCTGGCCAGCGAGCGTATCGACAGCCTTTGCGCCGACGGCCACCAGCCCACGTCCGAAGCGCTGGAAGAGGCCATCCGTCCGCAGCTCGTGCGGCACTTCAAGCCGGCGCTGCTGGCCCGCATGCGGGTCGTTCCCTACTACCCCATCAGCGGTGCGCTGCTGGAAGAACTGGTGGGACTCAAGCTCGAACGCCTGGGCACCCGCCTGCAGCGTCGCCAGCTGGAATTCAGCCACGGCCCGGAGCTGGTCGCGCACATCGCCAGCCTCTGCCAGCAGGCCGAGAGCGGCGCTCGGCTGATCGACCAGGTGGTGGAGTCCCGCCTGCTGCCCCAGGTGGCCGACCAGCTGCTCGCGGCCATGGCCACCGGCACCCCGGTCAGCCGCGCCCACGCCCGCCTGGGCGAACACGGCGCCATCGTCTGCGAGCTGTGCTGAGGAGATGGGCATGTTCGCGCAGATGCCGCAGCCGCTCGACTACGCCGAAACCCTGCTCGGGCAGTACGACCGGCTCGTCGGGCTGAGTGACAGCGACGAACTGCTGGGCAGCTTCGTCGGCGCCGCCGCCGAACTGAGCGGCTGCGAACTGGCGCAGCTCTACCTGCTGGACGCGGCGCGTACGCATCTGGGGCTGACGGCGGAATACCTCGAACCCCGCCTCCAGCCCCGGGACCGCGCCACCCTGCCCGCCGACTACCGCGACCAGCAGCTGCTGCAGTACAGCCTGTGCCAGGGCCAGCCCCTCGCCCTGGCCGAACTCAACCCGGGCCTGCACGACACCAGCTTCCTCCCCGAGGAAGGCGGCCCCTGGCGGGCGCTGCTGTGCCTGCCCCTGCGGGCGCACCAGGGCGCCATTCGCGGTCTGCTGCTCTGCGCCACCCGCCAGGCCCGCGAGCTGGCGGCCTTTACCGGCTCGCTGGAGCGCATGGGCCGTCTCATGCTGGCCCAGCTCGACCTGTTCCAGCGGTTGCAGCCCGCCGCCCGTGGCGACAGCTCTCGCAGCACGACGCCCCGCCCCTGCGCGCGCGGTTTCGGCCTGATCGGCGAGAGCAAGGTGATGCGCCAGACCTACCGCCTGATCGGCAAGGTCCTGCACAGCCCCTACACCGTGCTCATCCACGGCGAGACCGGCACCGGCAAGGAGCTGGTGGCCCGCGCGATCCACGACCACGGCCCAAGGCGGGAAGCCCCCTTCATCGTGCAGAACTGCTCGGCCCTGCCGGAGCAGTTGCTGGAAAGCGAACTGTTCGGCTACCGCAAGGGCGCCTTCACCGGCGCCGACGCGGACCGCGAAGGGCTGCTGGATGCGGCGAACGGCGGCACGCTGTTCCTCGACGAGATCGGCGACATGCCCCTGGCGCTCCAGGCCAAGCTGCTGCGGGTACTGCAGGAAGGCGAAGTCCGCCCGCTGGGCACGCCCCACCCGCACCGGATCGACGTGCGCATCATCGCCGCCACCCACCGTGACCTGCAGGCCATGATCGCCGCCGGCGAGTTCCGCGAAGACCTGTTCTACCGGCTGTGCCAGTTCCCCATCGAACTGCCGCCGCTGCGCCAGCGGGGCGAAGACATCCCCCACCTCGCCCGCCACTTCGCCAACCAGGCCTGCCGTTTTCTCCAGCGCTCGCCCTGCCTGTGGTCGGAGGAGGCGCTGGAGCGACTGGCCCGGCACCCCTTCCCAGGCAACGTGCGCGAGCTGAAGGCCCTGGTGGAGCGTGCCGTGCTGCTCTGCGACGGCGAGCTGCTGCCGTCCCACTTCAGCCTGCGTGGCACGCCCCTGCCCAGCGGGCAGCCCCTGAGCCTGCGTGAGCGCCTCGATCACTACGAGCGCGGCCAACTGATCGACGCCCTGCGCCGCCACGACGGCAACCGTGCACAGGCAGCCCGCGAGCTGGGCCTGCCCCGCCGCACCCTGCTGTACCGCATGGACCGCCTCGGCATCGGCACGGCGGATCTCTGAAGCGCCCGGCCATGCCCCTACCCCACTCACCCCCGACTTCCAAAGGAGGATGCCCGATGTTCCCCCGCACCCTACGTGCCCTCGCAGGCCTGGCGCTGTGCATCGCCCTGGCCGGCTGCAGCGGCAACTACAAGTTCGACGACGGCGACTACCGCCCGCTCGGCACCCCGCAGATCCTCAACCGCGGCAACTGACCGCCAGGGAGCGACACGCCATGGAACTGGTTCTAGAAATCGTTGGTGCCCAGCAGTTCGTCCCGACCACCTCCGGTCGCCGACGCTTCCTCCGCGCAGGCGGCAGCCTCGGCCGTGCCGAAGATTGCGACTGGGTGATCCCCGACCAGCAGCGCCACCTGTCCAACCGACACGCCCGCGTGAGCTACCGCGACGGGCGCTACTTCCTTACCGACACCAGCAGCAACGGCATCCGTCTCAAGGACTCGGGCGCTCACCTGCCCAAGGGCGAGGCCCACCCCATCGAGAACGGCACGGTGTTCTGCATGGGCAGCTTCGACATCCAGGCCCGCCTGGTGGCCACCCAGGACATACCGCTGGAGGACATCGGGCGGCCGACCCCGGCCGGCAGCATCATCCCCGACGACTCCTTCCTCGAGCTCGACCCCCTGGCGAGCCTCGACCAGGAAGAAGAAGCCGATCGGGACGACCTCCACGGGCTGCTCCAGGCCCCTGCCGAACCCCTGCGCCAGCCCCACGACCACGCACCCATCGAGCGGGACAGCCTGCCCCTGCCGGAGCTGGTGCCCCCAACCGAGCCGTCTGCAGCGCCCGTTGCTGCCGCCAAGGTGCCGGCCAGCTTCTGGGAGCGCCTGGGTGACGCCCTGGGTGTCGACCTCGCCCGGCTCGATGCGGCCGAGCGCGAAGCCCTTGCCCTGGAAGCCGCCCACCTGCTACGCCAGTGCGTCCAGGGCCTGCAGCAGAGCCTGAGGACCCGTGCGGAGATCAAGAACGAACTGCGCCTGCCCCTCACCTCGGTGCAGAACACCGACCTCGGCCCCCTGCGCACGCCCCTCGACGGCCGCGACAGCCTCGGCGCCCTGCTCGCCCCCGTACAGACCGGCGCGCCCACCGCACGGCTGGCGGTGGCACGGGCCTTCCGCGACCTGCAGGCCCACCAGGTGGCGCTGCTCAGCGCCAGCCGCGCCGCCGTCCGCGCCACCCTCGACCACTTCGCGCCCGAGCCGCTGGCCCTGCGTCTGGAGCGCGACGGACGCCTCTCGCGGCTGAGCGGAGCCGGCGGCCGCTGGCGCGCCTACCAGCGTTACCACCAGCGCCTGCGCCACGACGACGACTGGACCGAACGCCTGCTGGCCCGCGATTTCGCGCAGGCCTACGAGGAACAGGTCCGCCTCATCGCCACCCTTCACGGCAACCCAAGGGAATGATCGCCATGCCCCGCTTCAAGTCCTTCACCCTCCTGGCCGTGCTGGCGCTTCTCAGCGCCTGCTCGGCCCTGTCGCCCTACTCCGAGCTGACCAAGCTGGACCTCGACCTGCAGGCCAGCGACCAGTTGAACCCCGATCTCGACGGCCGCCCCTCCCCCGTGGTGCTACGCCTGCTGGAACTCAAGCATCCGGTGGCCTTCGAGAATGCCGACTTCTTCAGCCTCTACGAACGCGCCCGGGAAACCCTCGCCCTCGACATGGTGGCCAGCGAAGAGCTGGAGATCCGCCCCGGCGAGCGCCGCGAACTGAAGCTCAGCATCGACAAGGACAGCCGCTACGTAGCCCTGCTCGCGGCCTACCGCGACCTGCCCGAGACCCGCTGGCGCTATGTGATCGCCGTGCCGCCCCAGGAGCGCACCCGGATCACCCTGCACTTGGAGCGCAGCGGCCTGTTCGAACCCCACGACCTGCCCAACCGCGAGGTGCGCTGACATGCACACCCACAAGGTCATCTGGCGCGAAGGCATGCTCCTGCGCCCCCAGCATTTCCAGCAGAACGACCGCTACCACGACAACCAGATCCGCCAGCGCACACGCCTGCTCAGCCGCTACTGCTGGGGCTTCTTCCACCTGGAGATCGACCCGCAGTTCCTCGCCACCGGCAAGCTGGTGCTGAGCCAGGCCGCCGGCGTGATGCCCGACGGCAGCCTGTTCGACCTGCGCAGCCGCAGCGAACCGCTGGCACTGGACATCCCGCCCAACACCAACCAGACCCCGGTGTACCTGGCCCTGCCCCTGGTCACCGGCAACCACATCGAGGCCCGCCGCAGCGACCAGGCCGACGTGCTGGCGCGCTACACCGGCCATGACCTCGACGTGGCCGACTCCAATGCCGGCGAGGACTCCAGCACCCAGATCACCTGCGCCCGCCCCGACTTCCGCCTGCTCCTCGGCGAGCAGCGCAACGACGAGGCCTACGTACGGCTGAAGCTCTGCGACGTGCTCGACACCTCCCCGGAAGGGCGCATCACCCTGGACCCGGCCTTCATCCCCAGCCACCTGCACCTGGCCGGTTCCGCCTACCTGCTGTCCTGCCTGAAGGAAGTCATCGGCATGCTCGGCCACCGGGGCGACACCCTCGCCGAGCGCATCCGCTCCAACGGCCAGGTGGCCGGTGCCGAGGTCGGTGACTTCATGATGCTGCAGCTGATCAACCGCACCGACCTGCTGCTCCGACACTACCTCGACCAGGAGCACGTGCACCCGGAGGAGCTGTACCGCACCCTGCTGGCCATGCTGGGCGAGATCACCACCTTCTCCAGCGACAGCAAGCGTGCCCGCCTCGACAGCCGCTACCAGCACAACGACCAGGGCGCCAGCTTCCGCGCCCTGATGGATGCCCTGCGCCAGGCGCTGTCCATGGTGCTGGAGCAGCACGCCATCGAACTGGCCCTGCAGCAGCGCCAGTACGGCATCCTCGTGTCGCCGCTGAAGGACCACACGCTGCTCTCCACCTCCTCCTTCGTGCTCGCCGCCAGCGCGCAGTGCGAGCCCGAGGAACTGCGCCAGAACCTGCCCTCGCACCTCAAGGCCGGCGCGGTGGAGCAGATCCGCCAACTGGTCAACCTGCACCTGCCCGGCATCCGCGTGCGCCCGCTGCCCGTGGCGCCCCGGCAGATCCCCTTCCACGCCAACAAGACCTACTTCGTCCTGGAAATCACCGCGGAGGAGCGCAGCCAACTGGAGCGTTCCGGCGGCTTCGCCTTCCACGTATCCGGCGAATTCGCCGGGTTGGACCTGAAGTTCTGGGCCATCAGGAACTGAGCGCATGCACAAGGAAATGGACTATCCACAGGACGACCGCACCGTCCTGCTCGACCGCCGCAGCGACGCCCCCCATCGCGGCCCCCTCACCGACCTGGCCGACGCCCCGCGCCTCGAACAGCTGGAAAGCCGCATGGTGCATGCCGCCCGGCTGCGACCGGCCGAGGCCTTCAACATCAGCCTCAACCCGCTGGTCTCCGCCGCCGCCAGCCTGCTGTCGGAGATCGTGCGGCTCAAGCACAGCCAGCAGGGGGAGGACCTCGCCGTCCTCAACCAGGCGCTGGCCGACGGCGTCCGCCAGTTCGAGCAGCACGCCCTGCAGGAAGGCCTGGAGAACGGCGATGTGATGGCCGCCCGCTACGTGCTCTGCACCGTGCTGGATGAAGCCGTGGTCACCACTGCCTGGGGCGACCAGAGCACCTGGGCACAGATGAGCCTGCTCAGCCAGTTCCACAACGAAACCTTCGGCGGCGAGAAGTTCTTCCAGTTGCTGGACCGCCTGACCCGCAACCCGGTCAAGCACCTGGCCATGCTGGAGCTGATGTACCTCTGCCTGGCCCTGGGCTTCGAGGGCAAGTACCGGGTGGCGGCCCGCGGCATGCTCGAACTGGAGGCCATCCGCGACAGCCTCTACCGGCAGATCCGCCACCTGCGCGGCGACGTGCCCCGCGAGCTGTCGCCCCAATGGCAGGGCCTGCAGGAGCCCGGGCGCGGCCTGGTACGCAGCGTCCCGGCCTGGCTGGTGGCAGCCCTCACCCTGGCCTGCCTGCTGGCCATCTACGCCGGCTTCGCCTGGGTGCTCGACGATCAGCGCGAAGCCGTGCTGCAGCCCTTCCTCCCGGCCGCCTCCGGCCCACTGGACCTCACGCCGTAACACAGGGACCGTGTCATGAAAGATTTCTTCAAGAAGCTCGGCGCCGTGCTGCGCCGGACCTGGGTCTGGAGCCTGCTGCTGGTGCTGATGCTGGCCCTGCTGGTGTGGTTCGCCGGCCCCTTGCTCGGCATCGCCGACCACAAGCCGTGGGAAGACGCCGGCAGCCGGCTGCTGAGCATCGCCGTACTGTTCCTCGGCTGGGGGCTGTTCATCGTCTTCAGCACCTGGCGAGGTGCCCGCAAGCGCGAAGCGCAACAGGCCACCGAGGACGGCCAGGAGCAACTGCGCCGTGAGGAGGAGGCCAGCGAGGAACAGCGCGAACTCGCCGCCCGCTTCAAGGACGCACTGCGCACCGTGCAGCGCTCCAGCCTGTACAAGGGCCAGGGCGAACAGCGCCGCCGGGACCTGCCCTGGTACCTGGTGCTCGGCCCCCAGGGCAGCGGCAAGACCACCCTGCTGGACTTCTCCGGGCTGGACCTGCCGCTCAACCAGAACGACCGCACCCTTACCCGGGACACCCACGGCACCCGCTACTGCGAGTGGTACTTCGCCGAGCAGGGTGTGCTGATCGACAGCCCCGGGCGCTACCTCACCCAGGGTGATCCGGAGGTGGACGGCGGCGCCTGGAACAGCCTGCTGGCCCTGCTGCGCAAACGCCGTCGCACCCGCCCGCTCAATGGCGTGATTGTCAACCTGCCCCTCGACCTGCTGGCGAGCGGCGACGAGCAGGCCCTGGACGACCTGGCGCGGCAGGTCCGCAAGCGCCTGCAGGAGATCCACCAGCGCCTGCATGCGGAAGTGCCCGTCTACCTGGTCCTCGGCAAGGCCGATACCCTGCCCGGCTTCGACGAGTTCTTCGACCACCTGTCCCGCGAGGAGAGCGACCAGGTCCTCGGCGCCACCTTCCGCGAGGGGCAGAACGGCACCAGCGGCCAGGTGGTGCGCCAGGAGTTCGAAGCCCTGCTGCGGCGCCTCACCAGCCAGGTCATCACCCGCATGCACCAGGAGCGGGACACCGGCCGGCGGGGGCGCATCCTCGACTTCCCCACCCAGCTCGGGCGGATCGGCGAACCGCTGTGCGTGTTCATCGACATGGCCTTCACCGGCAACCGCTACCAGCGCGCCAGCCTGCTGCGCGGTTTCTACTTCACCAGCGCGCCGCACCTGCTCCAGGAGCTGGACGAAAGCACCGCCCGGGTCGGCGCCAACCTGGGCCTGCGCAGCAGTGCCCTGCCCACCCTGCGCGGGGGGCGTGCGCGCTTCATCCACCAGCTGTTCAGCCAGGTGATCTTCCCGGAGGCCGACCTGGCCGGGCTCGATCCACGCGAAAAGCGCCGCATCGACTGGGGCCAGCGCGGGCTCTACGCCGGCGCGTTCGGCTGCGTGGCGCTGTTCGGCCTGGCCTGGGCGGCGGGCTTCAGCAGCAACCACCAGCGCCTGGAAGCCGTGCGCGACCATGGTCGGGTGATCGAGACCCAACAGGCCCTGCTCGACCCTCGCGAAGACGCCCGCGCCGCCCTCACGCTGCTGGACCACAGCTTCGCCGCCACCCGCGTATTCCCCAGCGCCGCCGAGCGTTCACTGCTGGAGCACAACGGCCTCTACCAGGGCGGACGCAGCCAGCCCGTGCTCGACGACGCCTACGGCCGCGCCCTGGAGCAGCAGTTGCTGCCGCGCATCGCCACCAGCCTGGAGGGCCAGGTACGCGCCAGCCTGGGCAACCGCGAGCGCCTGCTGGCCAGCCTGCGCGCCTACCTCATGCTGAACCTGCCGGAACGGCGCGACGCCGCCTTCCTCAAGAGCCAGCTGCAGGCCGAATGGTCGCTGCGCTACGGCGGCGATGCCGCGACCCAGGCCGCGCTGACCGAGCACCTCGACCGCCTGCTGGCGCGCCCCTTCGTCCACCCGCTGAACGAGCCCCTGGTGGCCCAGGCCCGCCAGCGCCTGCGCAGCGAATCCCTGGCCGCCGTGGTCTACCGCGTACTCCGCGACCAGGCCCGCAGCCTGCCGGAGTACAGCTTCGCCCAGCGCCTGGGGCCACAGGGCGCGCTGTTCTCCGGCACCGACTACCGCATCCCGGGCTTCTACACCCGCCAGGGCTACCAGCAGTTCTTCTCCGCCAAGGGCCTGCCCACCGTGCGTGAGCTGCTGCGGGACAACTGGGTGATGGGCGAAGGCGGCAACCTCAGCATGCAGGACCTCGGCCGCCTGATGGTCGAGCTGCAGCAACTGTACTTCCGCGACTACGCCAACCACTGGAGCGAGGCGATCAACCGCCTGAAGCTGGAGCCCCTGCTGGACACCTACCAGGGTGCCGAGCAACTGGCCGGGCTGACCGCAGCCAACTCGCCGCTGCTGCAATTGCTGGTGGAGGTGCGCGAGCACACCCGTCTGCCCGGCATCGCCGACGCCACCTCCGAGGCACCCGCCGAAGGCGCCAAGGCCGATGGGGCCCTGGGCAAGGTCGCCGCCGTCGCGGAGAAGGCCCGGGATGCCCTGGCCAGCAACCTGCCGGACAATGCGCGGCTGACCATGGAGCGCCGCTTCGAAGCCCTGCACCTGCTGCTGGACGACAACGGCGGCGCCGCAGCCGACCTGGTCCCGGTCATGCGTGCGCTCAACGAACTGCAGCTGCAACTGGCCACGCTGGCCCGCTCCAGCCAGCCGGAGCAGGCCGCCTTCGACCTCGCGCGCAACCGCATGGGCGGCCAGAGCGACGCCCTGGCCAACCTGCGCAGCAGCGCCTCGCGGCTGCCCCAGCCGATCGGCGGCTGGCTGGCGATGATGGCGGGGGAAAGCTGGCACCTGATCCTCAGCGGTGCCCACCAGTACCTCAACCAGCGCTACCAGAGCGAGCTGTACGGCTTCTACCTGAAGGCCCTGGACAAGCGCTACCCGTTCAACCCGCGCAGCCACAGCGACGTCGCCCTGAGTGACTTCCGCGAGTTTTTCAAGACCCAGGGCCTGGCGGAGCGCTTCTTCGATACCTACCTCAAGCCCTTCGTGATCGGCACACCCGGCGAGTACCGCGTGCGCTCGGTGGACGGCGGCAGCCTGCCCATCGCCCGTGGCTTCCTCGACCAGATGGCCAACGCCCAGGCCATCCGCCTGAGCTTCTTCGCCGACAACCCCAACGAGCCGCAGGTGAGGTTCCGCCTGGAGCCCTACTCCATCGACCCGGCCCTGAGCCGTGCGGAGTTCCGCTTCGGCGACCGGCTGATGGAGTACCGCCATGGGCCCATCGTGCCCATGTCCTTCAAGTGGCCCACGGAGGCCGAGGAAGGGCGCAGCAGCCTGGTGCTGGAGGAGCTCAGCGGGCGGCGCATCGGCGTCGAGCGCAACACCGGCCCCTGGTCGCTGTTCCGCCTCTTCGACCAGATGCAGGCCGAATACCACAGCGGCCGCGACGTGCTGATGCTCAAGGCGGAAGTGGACGGCCTGCGGGCTCACTACCTGGTGCAGAGCCAGCGTTCGCCGAACCCCTTCGACCTCGGCATGCTGCGTGCCTTCCGCCTGCCGGTGAGCCTCTGATGCCGGGCGCCGCCTGGACCAGCGCCGCCCGCACCCACCCTGGCAAGGTGCGGGCGCGCAACGAGGACGCCTTCCTGGACAGCCCGGGCCAGGGCCTGTGGGTGGTGGCCGACGGCATGGGCGGCCACCACGCCGGTGACCGCGCCAGCCGCCTGGTGGTGGAAAGCCTGGCCGAGCTGCCTGCCTCGGGGGACTTCGCCAACCGCTTGCAGCACCTGCGCCGCCACCTGCACTGGCTGAACCGCAGGCTGGCAGACGCTGGCAGACGAACTCACCGTCACCGACGGCCAGCGGAGGATCATGGGCAGCACGGTGG
>NZ_JAVYJG010000012.1:0-265332 GCF_032621675.1 Pseudomonas sp. zfem003
GCCCATCTTCTGTTCCGGGGCAACCAGATCCTTGATCAACTCCCAGCCCGCATCTGGGAGTTCGTAGCGCCTTGCCATGTGAGCCTCCAGCCAATCATGGTGGCGATTCTACCTGCACCGACTTTTCGTACAGAACCTAGGTCTGGTCTGCAAGCAACCAGGCTCGCACGCTTACAAGCAGGCTACAGTTGAGCGACCAGATATCCCGAACCGGCTGAACCGCGAGTTCACTACCGAACGACCTAACCAGGTCTGGTGCGGCGACATCACCTACATCTGGGCGCAAGGTCGCTGGCATTACCTGGCGGCGGTGCTGGATCTGCATACAAGGCGAGTGATCGGCTGGGCACTTTCCGTCAAGCCGGATGCTGAGCTGGTCATCAAGGCGCTGGACATGGCCTACGAGCAACGAGGCAAACCGCAGCAGGTGCTGTTTCACTCCGATCAGGGTAGTCAGTACGCCAGCCGCCTGTTTCGGCAGCGGCTGTGGCGATATCGGATGGAGCAGAGTATGAGCCGTCGAGGTAACTGCTGGGACAACTCACCAATGGAGCGGTTGTTCCGCAGTTTGAAGTCGGAGTGGATTCCACCGACCGGTTACCTGACAGCTCAGGAGGCTCAGCGGGACATCAGTCATTACCTGATGCACCGCTACAACTGGATCAGGCCACACCAGTTCAACGATGGGCTACCGCCTGCGGTGGCCGAAGAAAAACTTAACCCACTGTCCGGGATGGGTTGACCACTACACCCCATCCCTTGCACTCAAGTAGGCGAGTCGCCACCTAGTCCAACTCGCGCGCAATTGACAATGCGATGCCATTTTCAGGGCATACAGCAAAAGAGCCGAAACGGAGCGGACTATGCTTTACCGGCCGGCTCGCCCGCAGTCCTCGCTCGGAGACCCTCCCCCATGCGTCGCCCCCACAGCCTGCGTAGCCGCATCGCCCTGTCCGTCGCCCTGCTGGTGTGTGCCCTGAGCTGGCTGCTCGGCACGCTGATCGGCCAGCGCTCGGGCGAGCGCATGGGCGAGGAATTCGGCCAGGGACTGGCAGAGCTGTCGTTCCAGATGGTCGACCGGCTGGACCGCGACATGGACAACCGCGCCCGCCTGCTGCAGGTCATCAGCGAGCTGAAGGCCCTGCGCCAGCCGGACGACATCCGCCAGGTCCGCGCCCTGCTGGACAGCCTGCAGCACGAGCTGCCGGACATCGCCTGGATCGGCTTCACCGACCCCGATGGCCTGGTCCTGGCCTCCAGCAACGGCGTGCTGGAAGGGGTGAACATCGCCCAGCGGCCGGTCTACCAGCGAGGCATCCAGGGCCGCTTCATCGGTGACGTGCACGAGGCCGTGCTGCTGGCCAGGCTGCTGCCCAACCCCACCGGGGAGGCGATGAAGTTCGTCGACATCGCCCTGCCGGTGAAGGGGCCGGACGGACGCACCGTTGGCGTGCTCGCCTCGCACCTGTCCTGGTCCTGGGCCGACGAGGTGCGCCGCGCGCTGATCGAGCCCATGCAGACGCACCGCCGGGTGGAGTTCTTCATCCTCAGCAGCGACAGCAGCGTGCTGCTGGGCCCGGCGAGCAGCATCGGCCAGAAGCTGGAGCTGCCGGCCCTGGCCAGCATCGACGCGCGCAAGAGCTTCTGGAGCGTGCAGCGCTGGCCGGACGGCCGCCGCTACCTCACCGGCTTCGCCCCCAGCCACGGCTACCGCGACTACCCCGGCCTCGGCTGGATCGTGGTCACCCGCCAGGCGGAAGAAGAAGCCTTCGCCCCCGCCCATGCCCTGCAGCGGGAGATCTACCTCTGGGGCGGCGCGCTGGCGATCTTCTTCGCCGTCCTCGGCTGGGCGCTGGCGGCCCGGGTGACGCGCCCGCTGCAGCACATCGCCGACGCAGCGGACCGCCTCAGCGCCGGTGAGATCGCCGTCATCCCCTCCGGCACCGGCACCCGGGAAATCCGCACGCTGAGCAAATCCATCGCCCACCTGGTGGAAAGCCTCACCCAGCAGCAGCTCACCCTCGGCCTGCTGGAGAACAAGGCCCATCACGACCCGCTTACCGGCCTGCCGAACCGCGCCGCGCTGGAGAAGCACCTGCCCCGGCTGCAGCAACGCTGCCACGTGGCCGGCGGCGCACTGGGGCTGCTCTACCTGGACCTGGATGGGTTCAAACCGATCAACGACACCCACGGCCACGCCGTCGGCGACCTGGTGCTGCGCGAGGCTGCCCAGCGGATGCGCGGCTGCCTGAGGGACGGGGACCTGGTGGCGCGCCTGGGCGGGGATGAGTTCCTGATGGTGCTGCAGCTGCAGCAGGACGACGGCCTGAGCCACATCAGCCGGGTCGCCCAGCGGGCGCTGCAGGTGCTGGGTGAGCCGATGCTACTGGAGGGACGCACCCTGGGCATCGGCTGCAGCATCGGCGGTGCCCTGTGGCCCCGGGACGGGGAAAGCCTGGAAGAGGTGATGGAACGCGCCGACCAGGCGCTCTACCGGGCCAAGCGGGAAGGCCGCAACCGGGCCTTCCTGCATGACGAAGACGAGGCGGTGCACATCGCCGCAGGCCCCGCCGTCAACTGACCTGGGCGTCCCGCACCTGGGCTTCCAGCTCCGCCTTGAGCCCCGGCTCCAGGCGCATCTGCCGCGCCAGCTCGTCCAGGTAGGCGCGCTCCATGAAGTGCTCCTCGTCCACCATCAGCACGCTGGCCAGGTACATCTCGGCCGCCATCTCCGGGGTGGTGGCCGCGCGGGCCACTTCGGACGGGTCCAGCGGCTTGTTCAGCTCCGTTTCCAGCCAGCCACGCAGGCTGGGGTCGTCGGTCAGGCGGGCCAGTTCGCTCTCGATCAGTTGGCGCTCGCGGGCATCCACATGGCCATCGGCCTTGGCCGCCGCCACCAGGGCCTTGAGGATGGCCTGGCTGTGCTGCTCGGCCTGGGGCGCCGGCAGGCGGTCGAGGGTGCGGGGCTCGCCCTGGGGCGCGGTGGGCTGGTTGGCCTGCCAGTTGCTATAGGCCTTGTAGGCCAGCACGCCAAGAGCGGCGAGCCCGCCGTAGGTCAGCGCCTTGCCACCGAGCTTGCGCGCGCTCTTGTTGCCCAGCAGCAGGCCCAGCGCGCCGGCAGCCAGGGCACCACCGCCCGCGCCACCGAGCAGGCTGCCGAGCTGGCCGCCGCCGATGCCGGACGGTTTGCCGCCGGCCTTCTTCTGCAGCAGGTCCTGGCCGGACTTGAGCAATTGATCGAGCAATCCACGGGTGTTCATGGGAGGCCTCCAAGGTCGCAATGGACGATGGGGCGCACTCTACCGCCAGTTCTCCGCGTGCCGCGCAGGCGGAGTGCTTCGAGATATTGCGTCCCGAAACCGCTATCACCGGTCCCGTGCCGCGTAGCCCTGCCGACGCCTACCGGCTAGGCTGTAGGCCGTTTCGTCAGGAGGCCGTCATGGAAGGGTTGTCGCTGGGCGGGTGGGGATGGGTGCTGCTGGCCGTGGGCCTGCACCTGGGTGTGCGGCTGTACATTCGCTACGGCCTGAAGGAAGACCGTAGCGAAGAGGACTGGCGCGCCTGAATCAGTTGGGCGAGGCGACCATCTGCTGGCGACGGGCCGCGTCCTTCTGCTGGCGATAGGCCTTGGCCGCCTCGGGGATCGGGCCGCCCTTGCCGGTCTCGACCCAGCGGCGCATGCGCGTGGCATCGGCGAAGTGGGTGTACTTGCCGAAGGCGTCCAGCAGCACCATGGCGACCCGCTGGTTGCCCATGCGGGTGCGCATCACCAGGCAGTGGCCGGCCTCGTCGGTGAAGCCGGTCTTGGTCAGCTCGATGTCCCAGTCGCTCTTGCGGGTCAGGTGGTTGGTATTGCTGAAGCCCAGGCTGTAGCGCGGCTTGACGAAGGTGATGGTCTTTTCCTTGGTGGTGCTCATCTGGCTCAGCAGCGGGTACTTGCGGCTTTCCAGCAGCAGCTGGACCAGGTCGCGGGCGGTGGAGACGTTGTTCAGCGACAGGCCGGTGGGCTCCACATAACGGGTGTGCTTCATGCCCAGGGCGCGGGCCTTGGCGTTCATCGCCGCGATGAAGGCGCCGTAGCCGCCCGGGTAGTGGTGGGCGAGGCTCGCCGCCGCGCGGTTCTCGGAAGACATCAGCGCCATCAGCAGCACGTCACGACGGCTCACCAGGCTGCCCACGCGCACCCGCGAGTAGACGCCCTTCATTTCCTTGGTCTGGCTGATGTCGACGCTGATGATCTCGTCCAGCGGCTGCTTGGCTTCGAGCACCACCAGGGCGGTCATCAGCTTGGTCACCGAGGCGATGGGCACCACCAGGTCGGGGTTGTTGGCGTAGATCAGCTTGCCGGTGGCGAGGTCCACCAGCATGGCGCTGCCGGAGGCGAGCTGCAGCTGGGCGGGGTCACGGACCGGGGTGGCCGCCTGGGCTTCGAGGGGGGCGGCGACGGCCAGGCTGGTGCAGAAGAACAGGGCCTTGAGCAGAGAGGTTCGGATTTTCACGGGAGGCTACCGGATGAAGAGTGGAATGAAGATCGCCTGTGCGAACTGGCGCACATTATAGATCCCCGAAGGCCAATTCCTTCAGTCACTTTCATCGCTTTCTGCAAGAAAACTCTCAGCTCGCAAACGCCCCCGTCAGCGCTGCTGGTACTGGTAACTCCCCTGCCCCGGCGTCCGCTCGATGATGACCCCGTTGGGGTACTCCGTGCTCTGGCGAATCCCGCCCTGCTGCTGGATCACCTGGCTGCCGCTCCCGGTGCTGTAGCGCGTGGTGCCCTGGGGCACGGGCTGCCCGCCGTAGACGTTGTAGCGCTCGCTGCGCTCGTAGGTGTCCACGCTGCCGCTGGCGCCGGGGCTGACGTAGGTCTTGGGGATGACGCGGATGGTCTGATGCCCGCTCGGCTCGGCGGCCAGCGCGGGAATCGCACCGCTCGCCACCAGGGCCAGCAGCGCACAACGGAAGAGCTTCATGGCCGTACCTCGCTTAGGAATGGCTGCCGATGATACGTCCGTTGGGCAACCGCTCCAGGGCTTGGGTTCGGAGCTGGGATGGGTTTCGGATCAGTGGTGGGGAATCGGGGGGTGGCTGGGGCGCTGTTGCTCATTAACGCGCTAGCCATGGCATCCGCCACAGCCGCCTACGAAGTCGCTGGACGATATTGGCAATGATCCTTGGTGCTGGCTCAGATAAAAACGAACAGCGTGGTTGTTGGGGACTGAACAGAGAGAACGACCTAAACGCCCTTGAGGCCCCCTCGCTTACGCGATGACATTGGTTCGTCTGCTCAGTTACTTTTTGCAGCCTCGGTTCTAGAACCTATCAAGGGGAAGAACTCAGAAATGCAGTCTGCAATCCTTGCAACACAGCTCTGATCACGCCCTTTAACGTCAATCCCAGGCAGCCAAGATGATCACTCGTATTCCCGCCCTTGAATTCATGCAGCGCTTGGTGGGGGCATACCAATCGCACGACGGTAAAGCATCACTGCAGGTTAGGCGCTTGGGTCATGGGCAAGTTATTGAGTTGCACATCGGAGACAAGCTGCAGCTTTCAGGGGTTGTAGGGGCTTCGGGCGAATCTGTTGAGCTGTATGCCCTATTGGGTCTTCCCAACGTAATACGTCTAGGCGGGCGCCTTCAGACTCCTACGGATATCTCATTCGAGGATCCGGAACTGCAATTAGGCCTGCAGCTTTCTCTATCTGGAGACACGCTCACACTGACGACCGCAAATGGAGGCTCAAAGAGCAGCAAGCATGTGCTTCAGCGCATTTAGGGGATGAAGGCTTACGGCTCGATTCAAACAGTCATCGGATGGGCCAAATGCATACACATTTTTCGCTTCACTCGATCCCCCTGGTTGCACTCATCCCCGGGGCTTGGGTTCGGATCAGTGGCAGTGAACGGCGAGTGGGCCGGAGCGCTACCACGTCGGTCAGTGCTTCAACTCCGGTCGCCGGTAGGCCATGCCCACCGAACGCGGCGCGGTCTGCACGAAGCCGAACTGCGCGTAGAGGTCCTGCGCCTGGCCATCGGCGATGAGGCTGACGTAGCCGCTCTCCGGCACATGGGTTTCGATGTACTTCAGGATCTCGCCCATGATGCGTTTGCCCAGCCCCTTGCCCTGGTGCGCCTTGAGCACGGCAATGTCGACGACCTGGAAAAAGCACCCGCCATCACCGATCACCCGCCCCATTCCCACGGGTTGCGACTGATAAAGAATCTGCACCGCGAAGAGCGTATTGGGCAGCCCGCGCACCGCTGCTTCATCGGTCTTGCCGCTGAGGCCGGAGCCCGTGCGCAGCGCCTGGTAGACCGGGACGGAAGGGGTTTCGAGCAGGCAGGAATAGTCAGTCAATGGAGTCACCGTGGTTGGGTGGGAAGGGGCAGAGGCGTGGGCTAGTAAGCCAGATATCCGCTGGGTATGGACAAAAGGGGCTTGTCGATGGGGAGGCAGTCCTTCTACTCAAGCAGGATCGCCAGTTCAACGAAACTCAGCCCTAACCTGCTGGACTGCTTGGGGGATGTGAATGGCAGGTCACCGCGTTTCCATGCAGAAACGCTGCCACAGCTCGGGTCGCATCCCCGCTGGGACCATCATCCAGCTAACACTTCCTGCGTGAACACTGCGCTTCGCGGCAAGATACCGCTCGCCACGACGTTCTCCAGGGTAGTCGCCGGATCGGCAACAAAAAACGTTAGTACCAGCCCCCGTTGAGCGCGAGTGCAGCAGACGTAAAGCAGTCGCAGCGTTCGGCTCCAAGTGTTTTCATCACCATCCACTGCTCGCGCACGATCTGCAGCACGGGCCTCAGCACTCGCGAAGACACGCTCGTAGTTGTACGTTCGGTAGTCGCTTTCTTCTTCGTCCATCACCACTATGACGCGTTCGAACTGCGCTCCCTTCACGCCGTGCTGCGTGGCATAGGGAGAGCCTTCTGATACATAGCGTTCATAGGGCAAAAGCTCTTGCGCAGAGCAGTTGAGGAACTTGGCCATTGCCGCGTCCGAGGATAATCCTTCAGCCGGAACTGCATCAGCAGCCTCGGACTCCTGAACGGCGTCAGCAACATCTCTGAAAAACCCAAGAACACGCGCATAGCGCTCATCGAATTCGAAAAGACCCGTGTCACAGAGATGGAGAGCTATGTCACCAATGGTGGTCCCTGCCTCATCCAGCATGGCCACAAGTCTCGATACAGCAGCATGCAGCTCTCGCAATACATCCACGGCACGTTGACCGGTCAGAGCCGCAGGCGCCAGGCGCGGGCTGAACTCCCGGAGCAGGTTCATCGCCGCGAACTCATTGCAGGCCTTCACAGCTGCAATGATCGGTAGCGCAAAACTTAGGAAGGGTCGAACGGGCCAGCCAGTGCCGTCCTGCATCCCCTGCTTCATGGCATCCGACGTCTTGTCGTTCAGCGCCGAGTAGATGCCGCCAAAGCCGAGCCGGTTTGCGGCCATTCGGTGCACGATGACAAGAATCTTGACTGCGATGTCTGGGGTTATCCAACCCTCGTCGTTGTTCATCGTCGAGCTCCACGCCCGGACTCTTGCCAAGGCCTCGGTTCGGTTCAGCGTGTTCGGCAAGACGAACATACGGGCCGACCCCTCCACAGGCTTGAGGTCCCCATCGACCCTCTCGTGTAGCCCGCGGACTTGCTCCATGCCGTCACCCTGTGCGCGCACGGCATTGGCGACGTCAAGGATTTGCTTGGCGCAGCGAAAGTTCTCCGGCTTCGTGATGGCCCGCCAATGCTCCTCAAGCTGGATCTCCCCTACGCCTCTCATAAAGATCGACTGCATCGGGTCGCCGAAAAAACCAAGGCAGAACTTGCCCCGCATCTGGGCTTCCACTTCCTTGAAAGACTTCACCACGCCCGGGAACGTGTCCTGACTCTCGTCGATAAACACGAACGGATAGCTCAGCGCCACGACCCTTCGAAACAACGGGCGGTTTTGTAGCAGGAAGTCGGCGAGCTGAAGGATGTCCTCGTGACCGAGTATGCCCTTGGCGTAGTCACTGCCGACGCCATAGTTGAAAGTCTTGACGCCGGCCACAGCCTCCAGGCTTCGGGCATAACGCTCTTGGTCGGCCTTGTTCCTGTCGCGCGTGGTCTGCCGGACACGCGAACTGTAATTCTTGAACTCTTCTTCAAGCTCGGAGATCCGCCTGCGGATGTCGTTCTGCAGCCAAATCTTGATGTCGACCTGAAACGTCTTGGCAATAGACCAGTAGAAGCTGTGGATGGTCGAGACATAAACCAGCGGGTCATCGTTGACGTCCGCCAGGATTTCATTGGCGGCAAGGTCGGTATACGTGATGCACGCGACCTTCTGCTTCCTCGCCCGCATGCTGGGGCCGTGCTCCGACATCACCCAGTCCAGCGCTTTGATGAGGGAGGTGGTCTTGCCGGAACCTGCACCAGCACGAACCACGAAGGGTTGCGGAGGCGTCGCGGCAATGCATGCGTGGATCTCGCGATCGGCGTCGGTATCTGGGCTATCAATTCGTCTGCTCATGCCGTCTGCCCCGGGGCAATGACAGCGACAACATCGGCTGCAGATGGCTCAATAGTCGCGACCTCGGTGGCGATGGCGTCGTCCGCCTCAAGCTCATGTGCCACTTTAGCTTCGAGCCAGGCCAAGCCCTCGGCGATGTACGCAGGAACCCTCCAGCTATTGAGCGGCCCGCTTGCGAGGACCTCCAGCGCAAAGCGAGTCTTGTCGAAGTTCTTGCCGATCACCCTCTCGTGCAACTTCTTAGCGAGTTCTTCAGGGCTGCTCGGTACGTGCTTGAGCTTGAGGCCGACCGCACGGTTAGCCTCAGCCTGGCACCAGTCCGCGTTCTCAAGACCAAAGGCCTCCTCAAGTGTGCGGCCGCAGAGCTGCGATGTCTTCGCACCCACCGTCACCGAAACCTTGGTCTGATAGGCCACCCGAACCTCAGCGTTTGAATCCTCAGCCAGCGACAGCGTCTTTTGCTCCGCCGTGACTTCCCAGAGCTCTTTAATCGACCGCTTCTTCGGGATCCAGCTGATGAGGGTTTGGTTGGACGTGACGGCACCTTCCACGTGTGCATGGCAGGTGCTGCCACGCTTCTTGGACTTTTTCTTGCCACCCGGTTCTGCCTCGTCGTCGTCCTCAAGCTCAAAGGGCTTCAGGTCGTCGTCCTCGTCATCTCCGTCAACGGCTCCCTCAGCGCCTGTGTCTTGTGCGGCGGCCTTCTCGGCGTCCGTCTTGACCTCCACGCTGTCCAAATCCGTGATGACCAGTGTTGTGAGCCCTATGAAGGCGATCAGCTCCTGAAACCGATGTGCGAACGCGCCACCGACTTCAAGGATGGTTAGGGCGGAAGAACGCAGACGCTTGGCCGCCAACTCGATCATTGCAGGAAGGAGCAGACGCTCGACGTTGCCTTCCACCAGTATCACCGCATCGGAAAAAAAGAGATCGCAGTGCGTCAGCTTCAAATACCGCTGCAGGAATTCGCGCGCTGGAGCGTCTGACGCGCCCGTTTTGAATAGCGACAGATTGCGCACGTCCGTGTGATGGCCCAACTGGTCGCTGACGCGGCGGAAGTACCGAATAGGCGAGAATCCGCGTTCATAGAGGATGTGCGGGGAATGCGTGGTGATGACGAGCTGCGTGTGGAAAAAAGTCGTGTGATCGTTAGCGTCCTCAAGGAGGCGCAAAACGTTCCTGATGAAGACCTGCTGAATCTGCGCGTGCAGGTGCGCCTCAGGCTCCTCAATGAAGACCAAATGAAGCGGAGCTCGCCTGTCCTCCTCGGCTTTCCACTGCTCGTGCAGGTCGAGTAGCTCAACCACCATGTAGACCAGGTTCTTGAAACCCAGGCCGTTGTAGCTGTCTGGCAGTTGGGCGGAAGCCACGCCCGGGATCACGTAGTGAACCTTGGCGTCTTGCCCCAGGACAGTGGTCGGATCCAAGGCCGCCCGAATCACAATCTCGGGATTGTTGACGCCCGGATAGCCAAGTTTGGCCAGGCGTTTGAGGGTGTCACTGAAGACTTCCTTCAGATGGAAGTTCAGCTCATTCTCCGAGGTATCGAGCGCCTTGAGAGCCGCATGGTCGTCGCCACGCTTCTCTAGGTTGCGGTGATAGAACCTGCTCAGGCGCCGAGACAAGCTCTCGGCACGATCAGAGCTGCCTGCATCCGGGTCATCGAGGTGCCGCTGCGCGCGCAGGAAATCGACCCTCACCAGCGACTTGAGAATGGCCGCACCGCCCGGCTCTTTGCCTAGGGGTAGCGGCTCGTAGCCAGTCTCCTTTGCCTGATAGCCGACAAAAGCCCGCTCATCGAGCACGTAGTAGCGGAAGGTGTATTCCTTGCTGAGCTCCTTAGCGAGGTACTTCGTCAGGCTTTCCGGCCAAGGCTTGTACTCGCCGGAATCGGCCACGACCGCAGCCGCGTCTTCCGCGCCCGCCTCCACGGCTTGCTCCGAGGCGGCCTTGCGCTTGGCCGCAAGCGCAACAGCTGCGTTGTTGGCCTTCTCATGTAGTTCACGGAACTTCCAGACGAGCTCGTGGGCATCCCGAGGCTCGAACGCCACCCGGATCCCGACGCACTTGCCGTCCCACTCAGTGCTCGGCAGCAGCGACATCGCAGTGGCAAGGTCGTCTTCACCGACGCGGAACCAGAGATCCAAGAGGATGGACGGTAACCTTTTGGGCGCATCCTCATCGCCAGGAGGAGTTTTGCCGACCGCGTCGATCTCAGCCCACAGCGCCGCACTGAAGTCAAAGAGCTCGAACTTCTTCACTTCGCCGCGGAGCATTGAGTACAGGCCTTGGACAGCGGACGTCTTCCCGCTGTTGTTGGCGCCGACAAAGATAGAAATTTCTTCATCGAGCTCGATGACAACATCGCGCAGCCGGCGGTAGTTCTGCAGCCGATATGCCTGTAACTTCATGAGCACCTCTTCCTAAGTGTTGCCGGGGCAGTTTGGTACTGAGCACGCCGGCCAGCAGCTTTCCTTTTAGCGCTCGCGCTTTTTCCCACTTGCTGAATCTAACAGCCCCAATGTGCGGATGCCGAGATGAGACTTATATAGCGCACGCCATACTGACTCACCACGCTAAACATCCAGGCAGCACATCAACGCAAAAATACGACGAACCTACCTATACATGCATCAGAGGGCTGGGTAATTGGAGCACCAAGCGGTGCGTACTGAAAGAGCCTGAAGAGTCGTCAATGGCGTCAACGATTGGGCCGTGGAAGCCATATGTGATCTGCGTCGATATGCGTGCAACCATCAGTTTGAGGCAATTTCTCCGCACCGCGCCTCAGCCAACTCCTCCGCGATATAAGCAACGTATGTAGAGGAACACCCCCGGAATTGTCCCCACTTTCGTAAGTGCTTTTGGCCGTTTCCTGCCAGTCACAAGCAGCAGACTCATTAGTTAGCGCTAATTGCCCGCCCGCCTCACGATTCCTCAGGCAAACCACTGCCACACCCTTGCCCTCAAAGTCCCTCCTCCCTATCCTCCCCGAGCCGCGGTAAATCCCGTGGCCGGGTTTGACAGCCCGATGACAAGGCGCGGTGCGCCACACGGTGCATGCGAAAAACGGCGAATGTTTTTTGCAGGCACGAGCACGCATGCAGTTTTCAACTGCACAGCTTCATGGCGGATCGCGCGGGGAGACCCTCGTGGTCTGCCGGTCTCTTGTCCCGGTCTGTCAACCCCGCGCGATTCGCCACCCTTCGAATGACAGCGAGGGATGGCGAAGTGGTCCATCGACAAGGAACCCATGCCATGAACAAGGCTTTCACCCCCTTCGTTTTCTATCACCACCACCAACGCCTGCGCACGGTGATGGTCGACAACCAGCCCTGGTTCGTCGCCCATGATTTCGCGCAGTTGATCGGCCTGGCCGATGCCGTGCCCCTGCTCCCAGCCCTGGAGCCTCATGAGCAGCAAACGCTCTGCCTGGGTTACAGCGATGACTTCCACGAAGAAGTGGTAGTGATCAGCGATATAGGCGCCTACCGGGCGCTGTTCCAGTTCGGCCAGCCGAAGCACGGCGAGGTGGGCCGCTGGCTGAACGAGGTACTGGTGCCGACGCTGCATGACCATCACCGCGCGCCGGATGCGGCGCCCTGCCGTGAGGTGTTGAACTACGGCGGGCGTCGGCTGGGGGTGGTGCGCTGGCAAGGGGAGCTGTGGGTGGCCTGGCGGGATTTGCCGTCCTTCATGGCTGGCGAGCCGGAGGTGACGGCGTGACCGGTACTCCGGCTGCCGGTCGCTGACCTGGGCTTGGCCCCTTTCGGTGTCGGGAGGGGCCTTTTTTGGGGCAACGGGGTTGCCCTTGGGCGATTGAAATCGCCCCTACAGGTGTATGCCGGGTGGGGCGTGCGGGGGGCTTTCGCGAATGAATTCGTTCCCACGGGGTGCTAGCGGTCAGGCGTAGGGGGGATGGCGCTCTTTCCATCCACCAATGGCGTTTGCCGTGGCCCCGCACCTACGCCCCTCTCGGTGTCAGGAAGGGCCTTTGGGGCAACTGCGTTGCCCTTGGGCGATTGAAATCGCCCCTACAGGTGTATGCCGGGTGGGGTGTGCGAGGGGGCTTTCGCGAGTGAATTCGCGCCCACGGGGTGCCTGCGGTGGAGCGTCTGTGTGTGAGGCGCGCCGTCTGATCATCTGCACTGCGACCTATTGCCGCGATCCCGACAGGGCCTTCGCTCGCGCGGCCAGGAACCACGGGTTTCAAGGGTCAGGGGATGCTGCGGGGTCATCTGATATGGTTTTTGCCTGATTACCTGAATCTGTTTCCGGTATCAGCGTCTCCCTATAGTCCGCCTCGCCGTCATAGCCCAAAAGGCCTGAATCATGAGCGAGACCATCCCCGTCCGGCAGGTAGAGGTCGACCCAACGAGTCGCCCCGCTGCCACGTCCCTGTATGCCTCCAGTGCACCGATCCACACCCGCAGCTTCACCGGGCGCTTCCGCAACCTGCGCCGGTTGGGCGCGGGGCTGTTGTGCCTGTTGTTCTTCGGCACCCTCTGGCTCGACTGGGACGGCCGCCAGGCCGTGCTCTGGAGTCTGGAGGACAGCAAGTTCTACATCTTCGGTGCGACCTTCTGGCCGCAGGACTTCATCCTGCTGTCGGGGTTGCTGATCATCTGTGCCTTCGGGCTGTTCTTCATCACGGTGTTCGCCGGCCGGGTGTGGTGCGGCTACACCTGTCCGCAGAGCGTCTGGACCTGGATGTTCATGTGGGTGGAGCAGCGCACCCAGGGTGACCGCAACCAGCGCATCAAGCTGGCCGCCGCGCCCTGGGGTGCGGAGAAGGTGGCACGCAACGTGGCCAAGCACGGTCTGTGGCTGGCCATCAGCCTGGCCACGGCGGTGACCTTCGTCGGCTACTTCACGCCGGTGCGCGAGCTGGCGATGAACCTGCTGACGCTGGAAGCCGGCGGGGTGGCGCTGTTCTGGGTGGTGTTCTTCACTGCGGCCACCTACATCAATGCCGGCTGGATGCGTGAGCAGGTGTGCATCCACATGTGCCCGTATTCGCGCTTCCAGAGCGTGATGTTCGACAAGGACACCCTGGTGATCTCCTACGACACAGCCCGGGGCGAGTCGCGCGGGGCGCGCAAGAAGGGGGTGGACCCGAAGAGCCAGGGCCTGGGCGATTGCATCGATTGCACGGTGTGCGTGCAGGTGTGCCCGACCGGCATCGACATCCGCGATGGCCTGCAGATCGCCTGCATTGGCTGTGCGGCCTGCGTGGACGCCTGCGATTCGGTGATGGAGAAGATGGGCTACGCCAAGGGCCTGGTGCGCTACAGCTCGGAACGCGAGCTGGAAGGCGGTACCACGCACCTGCTGCGTCCGCGCCTGGTGGGTTACGCCGCTGCGCTGGTGATCATGATCGGGGCCTTCGCCTGGTTGCTGGCGACGCGCTCGGAGGTGTCGCTGGATGTGATCAAGGACCGGGGCATGTTCCGCGAGAACGCCGCTGGGCAGATCGAGAACATCTACAACCTGAAGCTGATCAACAAGACCCAGCAGGACCTGCGCTACCGCCTGGAGCTGGCCGAGGGCGATGGCCTGGAGCTGGAGGCGCCGGCGCTGATCAAGGTGGAAGCCGGGGAGATTCTCGACCTGCCGGTGTCGGTGGCCCTGGTGGACGACGATGGCCGCAGCGGCCCCCGCGAACTGGTGTTCCGCATCCGCGCGGTGGAGGGCGATGCCCAGGCCAGCGCCAGCAGCACCTTCGTCAGCCCGAGGCGCTGAGCCATGGAGCACGGCCGTGGCGGTAGCCGCACGCAGCGCTTAGAGTGGGCCTCCCCGGCCCACCTTCCCCAGGACAAGATGAAGCGCTACGAGAAATTCGCGGACGAGATCGCCGAACTGATCCGCACCGGCGTCCTGGCGCCGGGCCAGAAGGTGCCCTCGGTGCGGCATGCCAGCCGCACCTACGGGGTCAGTGCCTCCACGGTGTTCCAGGCGTACTACCTGCTGGAGAGCCGCGGGCTGATCATGGCCCGCGCGCGCTCCGGCTACTTCGTCTGCCAGCACGTCAAGCGTCCGCTGCAGGAGCCCCAGGTGAGCAGCCGCGAGGCGGCCACCACCGAGGTGGACGTGAGCGAGCTGGTGTTCTCGGTGCTCAGTTCGATCCGTGATCCGGATACGGTGCCCTTCGGCTCGGCCTTCCCCAGCCCGGACCTGTTCCCCCTGCAACGCCTGGCGCGCTCCATGGCCCATGCGGTACGCGACATGGACCCGCGCTCCACCGTGGCCGACATGACGCCGGGCAACCACGGCCTGCGCCGGCAGATCGCCCTGCGCTACATGGTCGGCGGGCTGCCGCTGCCCATCGAGGAGCTGGTGATCACCAACGGCGCGCTGGAGGCGCTGAACCTCTGCCTGCAGGTGGTGACCCGGCCGGGCGACCTGGTGGCCATCGAGTCGCCGGCGTTCTACGCGAGCCTGCAGGTGCTGGAGCGGCTCAAGCTGAAGGCGGTGGAAATCCCCGTGCACCCGCGCGAGGGCATCGACCTGGAGGTGCTGGAGCGCAGCCTGGCGAGCCTGCCGATCAAGGCCTGCTGGTTCATGAGCAATTTCCACAACCCGCTCGGGGCGAGCCTGACCGAGGAACGCAAGAAGCACCTGGCGGGGCTGCTGGCCCGCTACCAGGTGCCGATGATCGAGGACGACGTGTACGCCGAGCTGTACTTCGGCCAGCACGCGCCCAAGCCGGTGAAGGCTTTCGACAGCGAAGGCCTGGTGATGCACTGCAGTTCGTTCTCCAAGAGCCTGGCGCCGGGCTACCGGGTCGGCTGGGTGGCGGGTGGGCGCTATGCCGGGGAGATCGAGCGGCTGAAGCTGATGACCAGTATCTCCGCCTCGGTGCCGGCCCAGGCGGCCATTGCCGACTACCTGCAGCACGGTGGCTACGACCGCCATCTGCGGCGCCTGCGCTATGCGCTGGAGAGCCAGCAGAACGCGATGCTGGCGGCGGTGGCCCGGCACCTGCCGGAGCAGACCGGGGTCAGCCGGCCCGACGGCGGCTACTTTCTCTGGCTGGAATTCCCCCGCCAGGTGGACGCGCTGCGGCTGTTCCAGCTGGCCCTGGCCCAGGGCATCAGCATCGCGCCGGGACCGATCTTCTCCGCGACCCGCAGCTACGGGCATTGCGCCCGCCTCAACTACGGCCACCCCTGGACGCCCCGCAGCGAGCAGGCGGTGGAGACCCTCGGGCGCATCATCAAGTCCCTCTGAGCGCCCTTCCCCACACCAATGGCCGGCTCGTTCATTGACCTGAACTTTGCCGGCTTTTGTGTGTTCTATGCTTCAGGTTCGATACACAGTCGCTACGAAGTTGCCATGGCAGCGAAGTACGGCGGTGTTTGAATCACGCGGGCGGCCCCATGTTCCGCCTGTGACGGTGTATGAACTTTTCACGCGAGCCTAGAGCTGGCGACAAGTTTGCCTATATACTTCGCCCACCTCCCGATACGCATTGCGACCTCGCTGTAACACAGGCGCCATGCGGCCTGGGCGGATCACGAAGACAACCTCGAGGTTGCACCAGGATTGTGCAAGGCACGCACACTCCTCTTCCGGCGAAAGTTGCAAAGGGCATTCGACCCTTCATCACCGGAACTTGGATCAAGACCATTTCAACAGCACACAAGCGGATCATTACGTGACGAAAGACGAACTGCGCGCCGAACTCGAGCGCCAGGAGAAACGTTACAAGGATGTATATGGCGGGGAAGTTACCACCTACGCCGCCCAGCCGGACCCCGAACGCAAGCCCTGGCGCAAACGCCCCAACTATCTGGACCAGGCTTTCGAGCGCGAGCTCCAGAAGATGGAAAAAGAGCTCAAGCAATCGGACTGAAACGATTTTTAAACAAAGCCTGCGCAGCCCTCGCCTCTAGGGCTGCGCTGCCATGACGCACGGAACGATACGACCAATCGGCGGTCCGGAGCTGGGCGGGAAGCGGTTTTCTGGCATAATCCGCGCCCCCTAACCAGCCGTCATACAACCTTCATGTTCGATCTCTTCAGCGGGCTTGATGCCTGGCTGGTGCTGAGCCTGGTGCTCGCCCTGGCATTCGTCCTGACCTTCGAGTTCATCAACGGTTTCCATGACACCGCCAACGCGGTCGCCACGGTCATCTACACCAAGGCCATGTCGCCCTACCGGGCGGTGGTGCTCTCCGGCATCTTCAACTTCCTCGGCGTGCTGCTGGGTGGAGTCGGCGTGGCCTATGCCATCGTCCACCTGCTGCCGGTGGAGCTGCTCATCAACGTCAACACCGGCCACGGGCTGGCAATGGTGTTCTCGCTGCTGGCGGCGGCCATCACCTGGAACCTGGGCACCTGGTACTTCGGTATCCCGGCCTCCAGCTCCCACACCCTGATCGGTTCGATCCTCGGCGTCGGCCTGGCCAACGCGCTGATCTCCGATCTGCCCCTGGGCGAAGGCGTGAACTGGGGCAAGGCCATCGACATCGGCCTGTCGCTGATCTTCTCCCCGGCGGCCGGCTTCATGGTCGCAGCCCTGGTGCTGCTGAGCCTGAAGTGGCTGTATCCGCTGTCGAAGATGCACAAGACGCCGGAAACCCGTAAGGAACTGGACGACAAGAAACACCCGCCGTTCTGGAACCGCCTGGTGCTGGTGCTCTCGGCCATGGCCGTGAGCTTCGTGCACGGCTCCAACGACGGCCAGAAGGGCATCGGCCTGATCATGCTGGTACTGATCGGCATCGTTCCGGCCAAGTTCGTGCTGGACCTGAACAGCACCACCTACCAGATCGAGCGCACCCGCGACGCCGCCACTCACCTGAGCCAGTTCTACCAGCGCCACACCGACACCCTCGGTGAGATGCTGGCCCTCGGCAAAGCCAACGTGAGCGAGATGCCGCAGGCGTTCCGCTGCGAGCCGAAGCAGACCGAGGCGACCATCGCCGGCCTGCTGGGCAACCTGCAGGGCGTGCAGAGCTACGCCGACATGAGCGAGGAGAAGCGCGTCGAGACCCGCCGCTACCTGCTCTGCCTGGACGACACGGCGAAGAAGGTGGGCAAGCTGTCCGACCTGCCGGCCCGTGAAAAGGCCGACCTGGAGAAGCTGCGCAAGGACCTGACCGCCACCACCGAGTACGCCCCCTTCTGGGTGATCATCGCGGTGGCCCTGGCCCTGGGCATCGGCACCATGGTCGGCTGGAAGCGCGTGGTGCTCACCGTCGGCGAGAAGATCGGCAAGCAGGGCATGAGCTACGCCCAGGGCATGAGCGCGCAGATCACCGCCGCCATCGCCATCGGCATGGCCAACATCTACAGCCTGCCGGTCTCCACCACCCACGTGCTCTCCTCCGGCGTGGCCGGCACCATGGTCGCCAACAAGAGCGGCCTGCAGGGCGGCACCGTGCGCAACATCCTGATGGCCTGGGTGCTGACCCTGCCCACCTCGATGGCGCTCTCCGCTGGCCTGTTCTGGCTGGCGACCACGCTGTTCGTCTGAGTCATCGGCTTCATCGAGAAAGGCGCCTGCAGGCGCCTTTTTCATGCCTGCTCGCCGGCCGGGGCGTCGCTGAATACCTGTGGAAAGTTCCGACATACAGGCATTTCGCCAGCCTCAAGCTTTAATGGGTAATGACCGACACAGTGGGGGACGCGACCACCAGAAGCCGCGCACTTGCCGCACTCGGCACCCCGCCCCAACCGGACGCACGAAGCCATGACCAAGAATATGAAGTTCAGCCACAAGATCCTGCTCGCCGCCTCGCTGGTGGTGATCGCGGCCTTCTCGCTGTTCACCCTGTACAACGACTACCTGCAACGGAATGCGATCCGGGAAGACCTGGAGAGTTACCTGAAGGAAATGGGTAACGTCACCGCCGGCAACATCCAGAACTGGCTCTCCGGCCGGATCCTGATGGTGGAGAACCTGGCCCAGAACATTGCCCAGCACCCCGAGCCGGATGCAGTGGCCAAGCTGCTGGAGCAGAAGGCGCTGACCTCCACCTTCGCCTTCACCTACCTGGGCACCCAGGACGGCGCCTTCACCATGCGCCCGGACGAGGCGATGCCGGCCGGCTACGACCCCCGTCAGCGCCCCTGGTACAAGGACGCCATCGCCGCCGGTTCGACCACCCTGACCGAGCCCTACATCGATGCGGCGACCAAGGTGCTGATCATGACCATCGCCACGCCGGCGCCCGGCCAGGGCGTGGTGGGCGGCGACCTGAGCCTGGAAACCATGCAGCAGATCGTCAACTCGCTGGACTTCCAGGGCATGGGCTACGCCTTCCTGGTGAGCGAGGACGGCACCATCCTGGTCCACCCCAACAAGGACCTGGTGATGAAGAAGCTGGCGGAGGTCTACCCGACCAACACCCCGCGCATCAGCACCGACTTCACCGAGACGGAGCTGGACGGCAAGCCCAGCATCCTCACCTTCGCGCCCATCAAGGGGCTGCCGACGGTGAAGTGGTACATCGGCCTGTCCATCGACAAGGCCCAGGCCTTCTCGATGCTCAATGAGTTCCGCACCTCGGCCATCATCGTCATGGTGATCTCGGTGGTGATCATCATCCTGCTGCTGGGCATGCTGATCCGCTTCCTGATGCAGCCGCTGCTGCTGATGGGCCGCGCCATGAGCGACATCGCCCAGGGCGAAGGCGACCTGACCCGTCGGCTGGAGGTGCATTCCCAGGATGAGTTCGGCGAGCTGGCCCAGGCCTTCAACCGTTTCGTCGAGCGGATCCACGCCTCCATCCGCGAGGTTTCGGCCACCACGCGCCAGGTGAACGAGGTCGCCCAGCTGGTGCTGAATGCCTCGAACTCCTCCATGAGCAACTCCGACGAGCAGGCGCAGCGCACCAACAGCGTGGCGGCGGCGATCAACGAGCTGGGCGCGGCCGCCCAGGAGATCGCCCGCAACGCGGCGGATGCTTCCCACCAGGCCTCCGATGCCAAGGACCAGTCGGAAGACGGCCGCCAGGTGGTGGAGCAGACCATCAAGGCCATGAGCGACCTGTCGGCGAAGATCAGCACCTCCTGCGCCAACATCGAGGCCCTCAACGCCAAGACGGTGAACATCGGGCAGATCCTGGAGGTGATCAAGGGCATCTCCGAGCAGACCAACCTGCTGGCGCTGAACGCAGCCATCGAGGCCGCCCGCGCGGGCGAAGCCGGGCGCGGCTTCGCGGTGGTGGCGGACGAAGTGCGCAACCTGGCCCACCGTACCCAGGAGTCGGCGCAGGAGATCCAGAAGATGATCGAGGAGCTGCAGGTGGGCGCTCGCGAGGCGGTCAACACCATGACCGAGAGCCAGCGCTACAGCGAGGAGAGCGTGACCATCGCCAACCAGGCCGGCGAGCGCCTCTCCAGCGTGACCCTGCGCATCGGCGAGATCGACGGCATGAACCAGTCGGTGGCGACCGCGACGGAAGAGCAGACCTCGGTGGTGGAGTCCCTCAACGTGGACATCAACGAGATCAACATGCTCAACCAGGAAGGCGTGGAGAACCTGCAGGCGACCCTGCGCGCCTGCGCGGACCTGGAGCAGCAGGCCGCCCGCCTGAAGCACCTGGTGGACAGCTTCCGCATCTGAACCGTCCGGGCATGAAAAAGGCGCCTCAAGGCGCCTTTTTCGTGTCTTCCGCTTCGTCCTGGATCTGCTTCCAGAGGGCTTCGGCATCCGGGAAGTCGGTGCCGTCCTCCTCGTCCAGCGCCTCGGGGTCATAGCGCCGCACGCAGCCCTCGCCAAGGGTGGGCGGGGCTTTCGAGGTAGCTCGATCGAGCGGATCGGACATGGGCAGTCCCCTAGGCCAGGCGGCTGGCGTCGTGCTGGGCGAAGGCCTTGATCGCCCGCAGGGCATCACGGCGGCTGAGTACGCCCACCAGCACGCCCCGCTCCACCACCGGCAAGGCCTCACGCTGCTCACGCAGCAGGCGCTGGCAGACGTCGACCACGTCCTCGTCGGGGGAAACACTGTCCAGCTGCGCCTGCATGCACGCGCCCACCACACCGCCTACAGCATCGTAGTAGGCACCGGAGAGAATGCCGCGCAGGCAATCGGATTCGGACAGCATGCCCAGCAGGTGGCCCTGGGCGTCCACCACCGGGGCACCGCTCAGGCGGTGCTCCAGCAGGCGCTCGATGGCCAGGAACAGGTCGGTCTCCGGCCGGAAGGTCACCTGGTGGTGGGTCATGTAGTCACGAACCTGGACGGACTTGAGCATGGGATCGTTCCTTGTTCCGGCAGTGTGCGATCAGTCGAAGACGACGGTCTTGTTGTCGTGCACCAGCACGCGGTCTTCCAGGTGGTAGCGCAGGCCACGGGCCAGCACCAGCTTCTCCACGTCCTTGCCGAGGCGGACCAGGTCTTCGATGTCGTCGCGGTGGCTGATGCGCACCACGTCCTGTTCGATGATCGGGCCGGCGTCCAGCTCCTCGGTGACGTAGTGGCAGGTGGCGCCGATCAATTTCACGCCACGCAGCGAGGCCTGGTGGTAAGGCTTGGCACCCACGAAGGAGGGCAGGAAGCTGTGGTGGATGTTGATCACCTGGTGGGCGTAGCGCTGGCACAGATCCGGCGGGAGGATCTGCATGTAGCGCGCCAGGACCACGGTGTCGGCATTGTGTGCGTCGACCAGGCGGGACACCTCGGCGAAGGCCGGGGCCTTGTCCTTCGGATCCACCGGTACGTGGAAGTAGGGGATGCCGTGCCATTCGACCATGCTGCGCAGGTCGTCATGGTTGGCGATGACGCAGGGAATCTCGCAATCCAGCTCGCCGCTGTGCCAGCGGTGCAGCAGGTCGGCCAGGCAGTGGGACTCACGGCTGGCCATCAGCACCACGCGCTTCTTCACCGCCGAATCGGTGATGCGCCAGGACATGGAGAACTCCCGGGCAATCGGCGCGAAGGCCTGGCGGAAACCGTCCAGGTCGAACGGCAGCGAGTCGGCGCGGATTTCATGCCGCATGAAGAACCAACCGCTCTGGTTGTCGGAGTGATGGCTTGCCTCGGTAATCCAACCGTTATAGGTGGCCAGGAAATTACTCACCTTGGCGACAATGCCGACGCCGTCCGGGCAGGCAATCACCAGACGAAATGTGCGCATGGGAAACTCCAGATACTTCGCAAAGGCGGCCATTCTAGCGGCACGCGGTGAAAACTTCAGCAGGCCCGAACACTTCATCCGACGTCCCGCGTGCCCCTGCCAGGGGCATGGGTATTAGCACGCGGGTCTTCAATTGGCGGGGAGTTGTTCATGCCAGTTACGTGCGAACAACTAACAGGCCCGCCTGCATTCATTGGTAAAAAATATTCGATTGATACTTTCCTGACATGTTTACTTGGTTTAGTGTCCTGACTATTATCCCTCCACATCATTCACCCCTAATTCACCAAGGGACGCCGACATGTCGCTGATCAATGAATACCGCGCTACAGAAGAAGCCATCAAGGAACTCCAGGAGCGCCTGAAGAACCTGTCCCAAGACGACAAGCTGCAGAAAGAACTGGAATTCGAAGGCAAACTCCGCACCCTGATGGGCGAATACCAGAAGTCCCTGCGCGATATCATTGCCCTGCTCGACCCCGAGGCCAAAGCCGCCAAGCAACCGCGCGCTGCCAAGCCGGCCACCGGCACCAAGCGTGCCCGCAAGGTCAAGCAGTACAAGAACCCGAATACCGGCGAAGTCATCGAAACCAAAGGTGGCAACCACAAGACCCTGAAAGAGTGGAAAGCCAAGTGGGGCGCCGAAACCGTTGAAAGCTGGGCCACCCTGCTGGGCTGATTCAGTAGGCTTCAACAAAAACGCCAGCGGATGCTGGCGTTTTTTATTGCCTGTTCGAACAGGACTACAGCGAATAACGCTGACGCATTACTTCGGCATGGGCTTGCCAGGCATCAAGAATCGCCAACTGATCGGTTGACGCAGTTGCACGCAACTCCAGCAGCGCTTCGGTGAATGCCGCCAGGGTATTGGGGGCTCCGTAATTGGGATGCATAAGCCGATTCCGACAGAACTCCTGCCAGCGCGACTGCTCCTCCGCACTCAAAGTTTCCGGGAAGTTTCGCGCCCGGTAACGGAACAGCAACTCCGGCAAGCGCGAATCATCGAATGGCCATACTTCCCGTGCCAGTCGCTGCGGATCGGCATTGCGCACCTGCTCGCACAGTCGACGATCACGATCCCCGAGGAAGCCGTCATAAAGTTGCTGCTCGGGATCTTCGCTGCCGGCAAAGGACTCTTCGGCATAAACCATTGCCAACTTGTCCTGCCAGTTCGCCTGTTGCCGTGCCAGTTCATCCGCCTTGGCCTGACAGGCGGCCAGATCGACGCCAATCCGCTCCCGATCCGCCGGCCTTAGTACGGAAAGCGGTGCCACCACAGGGCACTTGTTGATGTGCAGCAGTTTCAGCGGGACCGGCAGCTCGCCTTCGGCCAGGGCATCCCGCCGGGTATAGAGGCGCGCGCGCAAGGTCTCGGCGTCCAGGTCCAGCAAAGGCGAAACCTCCACCTGCAGATCACAGACGATCAGGGCGTTGCGGTTGCGCGGGTGCCAGGCCAGCGGCAGCACCACGGCGAGGAAATGCCGCTCCGCAGAATAGCGGCCCGATACGTGGACCAGCGGCTGCATCAGGCGGATCTGCTCCATCACCTTGTGCTTGCTGCGCAACTGGAACAGGTAGTCGTACAGCTTGGGCTGTGCTTCGCGCACCCGGCGGGCCATGCCGATGGTGGCGCGCACGTCGGACAGCGCGTCGTGGGCCTGACCATGGTCGATGCCGTTGGCAGCGGTCAGCCGCTCCAGGCGCAGGGTCACCCGCCCCTCCTCGGTGGGCCACTGCAGGCCTTCCGGTCGCAGGGCATAGGCCGTGCGCAGGGTATCGATCAGGTCCCAGCGGCTGTTACCGCCCTGCCATTCCCGGGCGTAGGGGTCGATGAAGTTGCGGTAGAAGCTGTAGCGGGTCACCTCGTCATCGAAGCGCAGGGTGTTGTAGCCCGCGCCGCAGGTGCCCGGGCGCGACAGCTCGGCATGCACCCGGTGGATGAAGGCCGCCTCGTCCAGCCCCTTGCCTTGCAGGGTCGACGGCAGGATGCCGGTCACCAGGCAGGCCGCCGGGTGGGGCAGGATGTCGTCGCTGACGCGGCAATACAGGTTCACCGGCTCGCCGACTTCGTTCAGTGCCTCGTCGGTGCGGATGCCGGCCACCTGGATGGCCCGGTCGCTACGCGGGTTGATGCCGGTGGTCTCGTAGTCGTACCAGAAGATGCTGGGGGTCACGCCGCCTCCTTGAATCCGGGCGCAGGGTCGCAGTGGGCCGGAAGTCTAACAGCCCCCTCCCAAGGCAAATCGCCAAATCGTGATGCAGCCGATTGCAATTGCCCGGACAACTCCAGAAACTCGCCCACCATTCATATCCAGGCCCAAGGCACAGGGAAGCGTCATGAGCGAACTCCAGCAGAACCCCTACTCCGCACCGCGCAGCGAGCTGATAGAACGTCCGCCGGCCGACAATGTGCCCAGCATCGAAGACGCACTCGCCCGCGGCTATGACTTCCGCATCGGCGAACTCATCAGCGAAAGCTGGCAACGCATCCAGGGCCTGAAGGGCATGATGATCGGCGGCCTGCTGGTCTACTCGGTGGTCAGCCAGTTCGTCAGTTTCATCCTCGGCCTGGTGCTGGGGCTGTTCGTCGGCAGCGAGGGCATGCTGCTGGTGATCGGCCAGATGATCATCGGCATCATCGCCGGTGCCTGCGCCGCGCCGGTGATGGCCGGCCTGTACATGCTGGCCATGCGTCACGTGACCGGCCAGCCGCTGAACTTCAACGAAGTCTTCGCCCACACCGGTAAGTTCGTCCCCCTGGCCATCCTCAGCCTGCTGATCCCGCTGATGGTCTATGCCGGCTTCCTGCTGCTGGTCATTCCCGGCATCTACCTTGGCATCGCCTATGCCCTGGCCATGCCGCTGGTGGTGGAGCGCGGCCTCTCGCCCTGGCAGGCGATGGAAGCCTCGCGGCGCGCCATCAGCCAGCGCTGGTTCAAGTGCTTCGGCCTGTTCACCCTGCTCGGCCTGATCGTCATGCTCAGCGCCCTGCCGCTGTTCATCGGCCTGGTCTGGACCCTGCCCATGTGCTTCGTGGTGGTGGCCCTGCTGTACCAGCGCATCTTCGGCATCCAGCAATTCCCCCAGTAATTCGCGGAGCCCGGACCGGTCCGCCGGCGCGGATCGGTTGCCTCGCCACCCCGTTGCTCGCTAGCATCGGCCACCCCCTCCACGCAGTCGGACCATGTCTTCTACGACCGGCAACAACAGCCCATACGGAAATGAGCAGGGTCTGACCGCTCCGCTGGACACCCGCTACCGCGTCGAGACGCCCGAAGGCATCGACCTGCTGCTGCGCCCCGCCAGCCTCCTGCCACGCGCCCTGGCGTTCTTCATCGACCTGCTGATCCGTGGCGGCATCCTCCTGGTGATGTTCGTGGTCCTCGCCCTGCTCGGCCAGTTCGGTATCGGCCTGGGGATGATCCTGCTGTTCCTGGTCAACTGGTGGTACATGGTGCTGTTCGAGGTGCTCAACCAGGGCCGTTCCCCCGGCAAGCAGGTCATGGGCCTGCGCGTGGTGCATGACGACGGCACCCCGGTGGGCTGGGCCTCCTCCCTGGTGCGCAACCTGCTGCGCTTCATCGACCTGCTGCCCTTCGGCTATACCCTCGGGCTGATCAGCAGCCTGCTCAACCCTGCGTTCAAGCGCCTGGGCGACATCGCCGCCGGGACCCTGGTGGTCTACCGCGAAGAGAAGGCCAGCCGCCCGAACCTGCCCGAGGCCCCCCCCCTGCGCTCGCCGGTGCCTCTGAGCCTGGAAGAGCAGCGCGCCATCCTCGGCTTCGCCGAGCGCCAGGCCGGCCTCTCCAGCGGCCGCCGTGCCGAGCTGGCCGGCATCCTCGCCGCGCCCCTGGAAACACCGCCCGAACAGGCCGAAGCCACGCTCAACGGCATTGCCCGCGGCCTACTGGGAAGCCCATGAAACAGAGCCTCTTCGAACACCGCCACCAGGCCAGCTGGAACCGCTTCGCCGCCCAGCTCGACGCCCTGGAACGCGGCAAGGCCGACCCCGCCAGCTGCGAGACCTTCGCCGCGGAGTATCGCCACCTCTGCCAGCAGCTCTCCCTCGCCCAGGAGCGCGGCTACAGCAGCCACCTGATCGACCAGCTGCAGCACCTGGCCATGCGCGGCCACCAGCAGTTCTACCGCCACCGCAGCCATCTGGGTGCGCAGATCCTCGGCTTCATCCTCGGCGGCTTCCCGCGCCTGGTGCGCGAACAGTGGCGCAGCATCGCCGTGTCCAGCCTGCTGTTCTACGGCACCCTCATCCTCATGGGCGTGCTGGTGTATTGCTTCCCCGATCTGGTCTACAGCGTCGTCTCGCCGGAACAGGTCAGCGAGATGGATTCGATGTACGAGCCGGACGCCCACCGCATCGGCGCCAGCAAGCGCGACGCCAGCGACGACTGGATGATGTTCGGCCACTACATCATGAACAACATCGGCATCGGCTTTCAGACCTACGCCGGCGGCCTGCTGTTCGGGGTCGGCAGCCTGTTCTTCATCCTCTTCAACGGCCTGATGATCGGCGCCATCGCCGGCCACCTGACCCAGGCCGGCTACGGCGAGACCTTCTGGTCCTTCGTCATCGGCCACGGCGCCTTCGAACTCACCGCCATCACCTTCGCCGGCGCCGCCGGGCTGCAGCTCGGCTGGGCCTTGCTGGCGCCCGGTCGCTACACCCGTGCCGAATCTTTGCGCCTGGCCGGTGCACGCAGCGTGCGCCTGGTGGCCGGGGTGATCCTGATGCTGCTGATCGCCGCCTTCATCGAGGCCTACTGGTCCTCCATGACCTTCGCCACGCCCCTGGTGAAGTACGTGGTCGGCAGCGGCCTGTGGATGCTGGTGGGCAGCTATTTCACCTTTGCCGGACGGGGTGGCCATGCGCCTGACTGACGCCTCCGTCGCCATCCGCCCACGCAGCGCCTGGGAGGCCATGGACCTGGGCGTCCTGCTGGCCCGCCGCCACGCCGGCCTGCTGATGGCCAGCTGGGCGCTGACCACCCTGCCAGTGTTCATCGTCATCAGCCTGCTACTGTGGAAGTACTCCACCTGGGCCTTCATCGCCTTCTGGTGGCTCAAGCCGCTGTTCGAACGCCTGCCGCTGTACATCCTCTCCCGCGCCCTGTTCGGCGACACTCCGACCCTGCGCGAAGCGCTCAAGGCGTGGCCGACCCTAGCCAGGCGACAGATCATCTCCAGCCTGACCTGGCGCCGCTTCAGCCCCACCCGCAGTTTCGACATGCCGGTCATGCAGCTCGAAGGCCTGTCCGGCATCCCGCGCAGCCAGCGCCTGGCCGTGCTGGGCCAGCGCGACGCCGGCGGGGCCACCTGGCTGACCATCATCGGCATGCACCTGGAGTGGGCGCTGTTCACCGGTTTCATCACCCTCCTCTACCTGATGCTGCCCCAGCAGCTGATCATCGACATGGACTGGCAGAAGCTGCTGCAAGCCCAGGAAGGTGAGTGGGTCTGGATCGAGCACCTGTCCAACCTGTTCTACGCCTTCGTGCTGATCATCTGGGAGCCGGTCTACGTCGCCTGCGGCTTCACCCTCTACCTGAACCGCCGCACCCAGCTGGAAGCCTGGGACATCGAGCTGGTGTTCCGCCGCCTACGCCAGCGCCTCACCGGTGTCGCCTACGCCCTGCTGCTGGGCCTGAGCGTCGGCCTGGCCTTCACCCTGCCTTCCGCCCCCGCCGTCGCAGAGGAGGCCACGGCTGAGTCGGTGCCCGACACGGCCACTGCCGGCGACAAGGCCGCCGCCAATCCGGAAGAGAAGGTCGACCCGATGGGCCCCGATGCCGACCGCCTGCTCAACCAGCCCCTCACCAGCACCGCCTCCCGGGACAACATCAAGGCCATTCTCGACGCCCCGCCCTTCACCAACCGCGAGACGGTGACCCGCTGGCGCCTGCACGAGGACGAGAAGCCGGAGAAGAAGAAGGAAGAGCTGAGCCAGGACGACAAGGACGCCTTCGAACGCTTCATCCGTGGCCTCATGGCCCTGGGGGACTTCTGGAAATCCCTCGGTTTCCTCGCCAAGGTCATCGAGGTCCTGCTCTGGACCCTGGTCATCAGCCTGGTGTTGCTGCTGGTCTGGCGCTACCGCGAATGGCTCTCCACCTTCGTCGACCGGATCGGCCTGCCCGCCCGCATCCGCCGCGACACCCCCACCCAGCTGTTCGGCCTGGAAGTGGCGCCCGAAAGCCTGCCCGACGATGTCGCCGCCGAAGCCGAACGCCTCTGGAGCGACCACCCCCGCGAAGCCCTCGGCCTGCTCTACCGCGCCCTGCTCAGCCGGCTTTTGCACGACTTCCGCCTGCCCCTCAAGGGCTCCCACACCGAAGGCGAAGTACTGCAGCTGGTCCAGGCCCTGGAACGTGACGACCTCGGGCGCTTCGCTCAGGTGCTGACCCGCCACTGGCAGAACCTCGCCTACGGCCACCAGATGCCGCCGGAAACCCTCAAGCGCGGCCTCTGTGAAGGCTGGCGCCGACTGTTCGCCCAGGGGGCCAGCGCATGAGCCGTCGCGGCCAGTTCATCCTTGGCGCCCTTGCGTTCCTGATCATCGGGCTCATCGCCATCTACCTGCTCGGCCGCCTGGAGCCCTACGAGGAAACCCTCGAACTGGGCGCAGCCCCCGAGGCCCGCCAGGACGACTACCTGGCCGCCCGGTACTACCTCAAGCGCCAGGGCATCGAGGTCAGCCGGGCCGACAACCTCAGCGTGCTAGACACCCTGCCCGCTCCCGGCAACACCCTGCTGCTGATCGCCAGCCGCGAGAACATGACGCCTTCCCAGGCCGACCGCGTACTGGAATGGGCCAGCAAGGGCGGCCACCTGCTGTTCGTGGCCGAAGCCCTCTACGACGAGGAAACCGGCACCAGCGACGACTTGCTGCTCAACCGCCTCGGCATCCAGCAGTTCGACGCCGAGGAACTCGACGACGTCGACGAGGATGCGCCCGAGAGTGCAGCGGACGAGGAGCAGGCAACGGACAGCGAAGACGCTGACAGCGAGGCCGACAGCCGCGACGACGCCGACACCGATGAAGCGACTCAGCAGGCCGAAGCCCCTGCCGACGAGCAGGACGCGGACGAGCAGCCGGAAGCAGATGGCGAAGATGACGGGGAGCCCTACCCCGAGCTGACCAAGCTCTACCTCGAGAACGAGGACGCGCCGGCCTACATCGACTTCGACACCCGCTTCCACCTGTACGACAGCGAGGACCGCGCCCACGCCTGGGCCAACAGCGACAAGGCCACCCACATGCTGCAGATGAACTACGGCAACGGCCTGGTCACCGTGCTCACCGACAGCTGGATCTGGCAGAACGACAACATCGCCAGCCACGACAACGCCTGGCTGCTCTGGTACCTGACCCAGGACACCCACGCCACGCTGCTCTACAACGCCGACCGCGACGACCTGGCCAGCCTGCTCGGCCGCCACTTCCCCGAAGCCCTGGCCGCCCTCGCCCTGCTGGTGCTGCTCGGCCTGTGGCACGTCGGCCTGCGCCAGGGCCCGCAGATCGCCCCGACGAACCGCGCACGCCGGCAACTGGAAGAGCACCTGCGCGCCAGCGCCGACTTCCTCCTGCGCCGCAGCGGCAACCAGGTGCTGCTGCGCCACCTGCAGGGCGACATCCTGCGCCGCGCCCGTCGTCGTCACCCCGGTTTCGAACGCCTCGGCGTGGCCGAGCAGTGGCAGGTGCTCAGCCGCCTCAGCCGCCTGCCCCCCAGCGCCATCAGCCAGGCCATGCGGCCGCTGCCCAAGCAGCGCCTCAGCGCCTCCGAATTCACCCGCCAGGTCGCCCACCTGCAAAGCCTCAGGAATGCCCTATGAGCGAACAGAAGCCCGATCAGCCGATCACCGACGAAGCCGAAGGCCTCAACCTGGACCTCGCCGACGTGACCTCGGATGCCACCGCCACGCCCCAGCCTGCCCAACCGGCACCGGCTGCTGCCGCACCGGCGCCGACACCGGCCCCGCAGCCGGCGCCCGCACACGCCACTGCCGCCAGCTCCCAGCGCCAGCGCGCCAGCCAACTGGCCCAGGCCCTGCGCCAGGAGCTGCAGAAGGCCGTGGTCGGCCAGCTGCAGGTCATCGACGACGTGCTCACCGCCCTGCTGGCCGGCGGCCACGTGCTGGTGGAAGGCGTGCCCGGCCTCGGCAAGACCCTCCTGGTGCGTGCCCTGGCGCGCTGCTTCGGCGGTGAATTCTCGCGCATCCAGTTCACCCCCGACCTGATGCCCAGCGACGTCACCGGCCACGCCGTCTACGACATGCAGAGCGAGCAGTTCAAGCTGCGCAAGGGCCCGGTGTTCACCAACCTGCTGCTGGCGGACGAGATCAACCGCGCCCCTGCCAAGACCCAGGCCGCCCTGCTGGAAGTGATGCAGGAACGCCAGGTCACCCTGGAGGGCCGCGCCCTGGCCGTGCCCCAGCCATTCCTGGTGATGGCCACCCAGAACCCCATCGAGCAGGAAGGCACCTACCCCCTGCCCGAGGCCGAGCTGGACCGCTTCATGCTCAAGCTGCGCATGGACTACCCCGAGGCCGGCGAAGAGCTTGCCCTGGTGCGCCAGGTCACCCGCTCCGCCCGTGCCGACATGCTGGAGGTGGCGCCCCTGCGCACCCTGCTGCAGGCCAAGGACGTCCAGGCCCTGCAACGCATCGCCAGCGAACTGCCGATCGACGACCAGGTGCTCGACTACGCCGTGCGCCTGGCCCGCGCCACCCGCAGCTGGCCGGGCCTGGCCATGGGGGCCGGCCCGCGCGCCTCCATCGCCCTGGTGCGTGGCGGCCGTGCCCGCGCCCTGCTGCGCGGCGGCGACTTCGTGCTCCCCGACGACATCAAGGCCTGCGCCCTGGCCGTGCTGCGCCACCGCGTGCGCCTGTCGCCCGAGCTGGACATCGAAGGCCGCTCCGTCGACGACGTCCTCCAGCAACTGCTCGACCAGGTGCCGGCACCCCGCCTATGAAGCCATCGCGCCTCCTGCTGGCCCTGCTGGGCGTCCTGCTGGCGCTCGGCATCGTGCTCGGCACCCTGGATGCCCTCAAGGTCGGTGCGCCGGCGCAGCTCCACCTCATCTGGTGGGGCCTGCTCGGCGCCCTTGGCTTCATCGCCGCGCTCGATGCCACCTGGCTCCGGCAACTGCCCTCGCCACGCCTGGAACGCCAGCTGCACGGCAACCTGTCCCTCGGCCGCTGGGGCGAAGTGCGCATGACCGTGCACCACCCCTACCCCCGCGAGCTGGCACTGAAGGTGTTCGACCACGTGCCCGAAGGCATGGAGTTCGAGCACCTGCCCCAGGTGGTCGGCCTGCAGCCCGGCAACACCACCGAATTCGGCTACCGCGTCCGTCCGCTGGCCCGCGGCCGCTTCGTCTTCCCCCGCTGCGAGGTGGAGCTGCCCAGCCCGCTGGGGCTCTGGGGCCATCGCCGGCGCCTGGAGATGAGCGACGAAACCCGCGTCTACCCCGATTTCGCCCGCCTCTACGGCGCCCAGCTGATGGCGGTGGACGACTGGATCAGCCAGCTCGGCGTGCGCCAGCGCCCACGCCGTGGCCTGGGGCTGGAGTTCCACCAGCTGCGGGAATTCCGCGACGGCGACACCCTGCGGCAGATCGACTGGAAGGCCACCGCCCGCAAGCGCACGCCAATCGCCCGTGAATACCAGGACGAGCGCGACCAGCAGATCGTCTTCATGCTCGACTGTGGCCGCCGCATGCGCAGCCAGGACGGCGACCTCTCGCACTTCGACCACGCCCTCAACGCCAGCCTGCTGCTCAGCTACGTGGCCCTGCGCCAGGGCGACGCGGTGGGGCTGTCGACCTTCGCCGGCACCAACGCGGATCGCTACCTGGCACCGGTCAAGGGGCAGGCACAGCTCTCGGTGCTGCTCAACGCGGTGTACGACCTGGAAAGCAGCCAGCGCCCCGCCGACTTCGCCACCGCCATCGACGCGCTGCTGGCCAAGCAACGCCGCCGCGCCCTGGTGGTGCTGGTGACCAACCTGCGTGACGAGGACGACGAGGAACTGCTGACGGCGGTGAAGCGCCTGGGCCGGCAACACCGTGTGCTGGTGGCCAGCCTGCGCGAGGAAGTGCTCGATACCCTGCGTCACACGCCTGTGCAGCGCTACGAGGAAGCCCTCGGCTACTGCGGCACGGTGAGCTACCTCAATGCCCGCAACGGCCTGCACGAGCGGCTGGCCGCCCACGGTGTCCCGGTTCTGGATTGCCGCCCTTCCGAGCTCGGTCCCGAGCTGGTCAGCCGCTACCTGGCCTGGAAGAAGGCCGGCGTCTTCTGAGTCGCTCCGCCCCGATCAGGCGGAGGCGGCCAACGGGCGGAAGCTGAAGTAGTAGCGCAACGCCTCGACCAGCTCCGCGTACTCCGGCGGCGGCGCCACCAACGAGAAGCCCGAGTCGTAGTTGCCGGGGTTCACATCCTCCCGGCTCCAGTGGCACGTGGCGTAGAAATCGATGAAGCGGATCTGCCCGTCATGCGCCGGGATCTTCAGGCGCATGTCGAAACGGGCCCCCACCAGCATGGGCAGCTGGCTGACGAGCATCAGGCCATCCAGGGACACATTGCCCAGATAACCCATGGGTTTGTCGGTGATGCGGTTGAACACCTTCAGGTAGTACGGCAGTTGATGGCGTTCGATATGGCGCTGGCTACGCATGATGGCGAATCGCTATTGATGGCCGTTCAGTATGGCCTCACTACTGCACCCAAACCAACTACCGCCCGCAACGCTCCTTGATTGCGTCGGTCAGTTTGCGACGAGCGGCGTCCACCTGCTCGGCGCTGTAGTACTGCCGTTCTCCCTTGGCATCGACACTGAAATACTTGCCCTCGCGCTTGATCTGCGACAGCTGGGAACGCAGCTGCACACACTGGCTCGCCCGCTCGTTGCGGGCCTGGGCCTCCTTGCGGCGGGCCTCCTCCTTCTCCTGGCGACGCGCATCGAAGAATTGTTCAGTGCGCTGCAGACGCTCCTGGGTCGGCGCGTCGTCATCCAGGGCCGGCGGGCGGACCTCGACCTGCTGCGCGCCCTCCTGCGGCTGCTCGCTAAAGTGCACCTGGCCGTTGGCATCCGTCCAGCGGTAGATCTCGGCCGACGCCAGGCTGGAGCAGGCCAGCAGGCAGAAAAGCAGGTGACGCATGGATTCTCCCTGTCCCGCCACGCCCGTCGTCAGAGGGGCGCCGCGCTCGGTTTGGCCGCACTGCCCAGCTGGCCGATGCGCTCAAGGGTCTCTAGACGAGCCTTCGCGCGGAAGGCGTATTCACTGCTGGGGTAGCGGTTGATGATGAAATGGTAGGTCTGCGCCGCATCCACGAACAGGCTCTGGCGCTCCAGGCACTGGCCACGCAGCAGGGAAATCTCCGGCTGCATGTAGCTGCGCGAGCGGCTGCTGCGCTCGGCCATGGACAGCTCGAGCATCGCCTCCTCGCAGTTGCCTTCGTCATAGGCCTGGTAGGCGTTGTTCAGGTGGCGGTCGAGGGACCAGCGGGTACAGCCGGCAAGGCCGACCAGCAGGGCCAGGATGATGAACGTGCGCATTGGGGTGTCTCCTCCGTTGGCGAGTATATCGGCGCTCCCGGGGATTTCTGCAACGCCTTCCGGCGGCCGGGCACAACCTCCGATGGGACTTGCACGGCCCCGCAACGACGCCCCCGGCGGCGCTGCTAGACTCCCGCCGTCCGGCCCGAGAGCCCACCTGGAGCCCCCATGCGCCACCTCCGCCCTGCCCTGCTCGCCAGTTGCCTGCTCGCCTTATCCGCCTGCGCCCCCACCACCCCGTTGTTCATCGCCCAGATCACCACCAACGAAGTGGTGGAACAGAAGGCCCTGAAGAACGCCCGCATGGCAGCGGCCGTGGAGGAAGAAGGCGACCTGCTCACCTACAGCGCCATGGCCATCCGCGACGGCACCAGCGCCAAGGCCGAAGCGCTGTACATGACCGGCTACCGCGACCGGCAGTTCACCCCCGAAGTCCGCGCCATCGCCCTCTACCAGATCGGCCTGATCTACATGAGCCGCTACAACGACCAGCGCGACGACACCCGGGCCCTCAACCTGTTCTACCAGGTCACCAACGAGTTCCCCGGCACCCACGCCGCCGAGCATGCCCAGGCGCGCATCCTGATGATCCAGAAACGCGCCGAAGCGCCGGTGCAGAAGACCGCCCGCGAGCTGCTGGCGGACTGGAAGCCCAGCCAGAACCTCGACCTCTACCAGCGCGACCTGGACCCCGACATGACGCTGCTGTCCCGCCGCGCCGTGCTCAAGGACCGGGTCGGCGAAGCCGAGCAGCTCTACGCCCTGGCCCTGATCGACGACCACGTGCAGCCGGACATCAAGGCCCGCGCCCTGTACCAGATGGCCCTGATGAACCTGGCGCCGGCCAATCCCCATGCCGACCGCCAGAAGGCCGTGGGCTACCTCCGCCGCCTGCTGGCCGAGTTCCCCGACGCCGAACAGGCCGAGCCTGCCGCCCGGCACCTGGACATGGCGCTGAACCCCGGCGTGAAGTGACGCCGTGCACCCGCCGCGCGGGTAGTAGAAATGGAACGAGACTACAGCCGAAGGGCGGTGTAGCCTCGGGCTCTGCTTTGAAACTGGAGCCTTCGCATGTCCTTCCGCCGTACCAAGATAGTCGCCACCCTCGGCCCGGCCAGCAACTCACCCGAGGTGCTGGAGCAACTGATCATCGCCGGGATCGACGTCGCCCGCCTGAACTTCTCCCACGGCACCCCCGAAGAACACAAGGCACGCGCCCGCCTGGTGCGCGAGCTGGCGGCCAAGCACGGCCGCTTCGTCGCCCTGCTCGGCGACCTGCAAGGCCCGAAGATCCGTATCGCCAAGTTCGCCAACAAGCGCATCGAACTGGCCGAAGGCGACAAGTTCCGCTTCTCCGTCACCCACCCGCGTGACGCCGGCAGCCAGGACGTGGTCGGCATCGACTACCCGGACCTGATCAAGGACTGCGGCGTCGGTGACGAACTGCTGCTGGACGACGGCCGCGTGGTCATGCGCGTCGACGCCACCACCGCCGACGAACTGCACTGCACCGTACTGATCGGCGGCCCGTTGTCCGACCACAAGGGCATCAACCGTCGCGGCGGCGGCCTCACCGCTCCGGCCCTGACCGCCAAGGACAAGGCCGACATCAAGCTCGCCGCCGAAATGGAGCTGGACTACCTGGCCGTCTCCTTCCCCCGTGACGCCGCCGACATGGAACTGGCCCGCCGCCTGCGCGACGAAGCCGGTGGCAGCGCCTGGCTGGTGGCCAAGATCGAACGCGCCGAAGCCGTGGCCGACGACGAGGCACTCGACGGCCTGATCCGCGCCAGCGACGCCGTGATGGTGGCCCGTGGCGACCTCGGCGTGGAAATCGGCGACGCCGAGCTGGTGGGCATCCAGAAGAAGATCATCCTGCACGCCCGCCGCTACAACAAAGCCGTGATCACCGCGACCCAGATGATGGAGTCGATGATCCACAGCCCCATGCCGACCCGCGCGGAAGTCTCCGACGTAGCCAACGCCGTGCTCGACTACACGGACGCCGTGATGCTCTCCGCCGAGAGCGCCGCCGGCGAGTACCCGGTGGAAGCGGTCAAGGCCATGGCGCGCGTCTGCGTCGGTGCCGAGAAGCACCCCACCAGCCAGAAATCCAGCCACCGCCTGGGCCACACCTTCAGCCGCTGCGACGAGAGCGTGGCCCTGGCGACCATGTACACCGCCAACCACTTCCCGGGCGTGAAGGCCATCATCTGCCTGACCGAAAGCGGCTACAGCCCGCTGATCATGTCGCGCATCCGTTCCTCGGTGCCGATCTTCGCCTTCTCCCCCCACCGCGCCACCCAGGCGCGCGTGGCGCTGTTCCGTGGCGTCTCCACCATTCCCTTCGACCCGGCCGCACTGCCGGCGGACAAGGTCAGCCAGGCCGCCGTGGATGAGCTGCTCAAGCGCGGCGTCGTGCAGCAGGGCGACTGGGTCATCCTGACCAAGGGCGACAGCTACCACACCGTCGGCGGCACCAACACCATGAAGATCCTCCACGTCGGCGACCCGCTGGTGTAAGGCATCTGCAGCACGTGAAAAGGCCGCTCATCGAGCGGCCTTTTTTCATGCGCCTAAACGGAAGGGGTGGGCTGAAGCCCACCCTGCAGGACCACTCAGGCGAACTTGGAAAAATCGGGTTTGCGCCGCTGCATGAACGCCGACAACGCCTCGATGGCCTCAGGCGTACGCAGGCGCTGACCGAACAGCTCGCCCTCCTCCATGATCACCCGGCGCAGCTCCTCACGGCCGGGCTCGCGCATCAGGCGCTTGCTCACCGCCACCGCCGAGGGCGCCAGCTGCTCGAAGCGCTGGGCCATCTCGCGGGCACGGGCCAGGGTCGCGGCGCCGTCTTCCAGGGCCTCGTTGGCGATGCCCCAGGCGGCCGCCTGCTCACCGGTGAACGCTTCGCCCAGCAACAGCAGCTCCGCCGCACGGGCGTGGCCGAGCAGGCGCGGCAGGATCAGGCTGGAGCCGTACTCCGGGCACAGCCCCAGGTTGACGAAGGGCATCTTCAGCTTGGCGTCGCGCGCCACGTAGACCAGGTCGCAATGCAGCAGCAGCGTGGTGCCGATGCCCACGGCCGGGCCACTCACGGCGGCCACCACCGGCTTGCTGAAGTCGAACAGTGCCTTCATGAAGCGGAACACTTCGCTGTCCAGCCCGGACGGCGGCGCCTGGATGAAGTCGGCCACGTCGTTGCCGCTGGTGAAGCAGGTCTCGCTGCCGGTGATCAGCACCGCACGCACGCTGCGATCCTCGTCGGCCGCATCCAGCGCATCGGCCAGGGCGCCATACATGGCGCGGGTCAGGGCGTTCTTCTTGTCCTCGCGGTCCATGCGCAGGGTCAGCAGGCCCTGCTCGCGTTCCAGGTGGATGTGTTCGCTCATGGTGGGTCCTCGGCGGTGGCCGCCTCAGACGGAGCGGCTCAGGAATTCGTCGGCCAGCAGTTGGTTGCGGGGCAGGCCCGCGAGATAGAGCCGGCGGGCGAAGGCCTCGACCCGCTCCGGCCGCCCGCAGAGTAGGGCGACGGTTTGCCGGCTCACAAGCCGGATTTCGGCCAAAACAGCCTGCAGCTGCGCCACCGTCACCAGCTCGACCGTGACGTTGGCATGCTCGGCCGCCAGCGCGTGCAAGGGCTCCGCCAGGTAGTGGCCGGCCTCGTCATGGGCCACGTGAATGAGCCGGATGGGGGCGGCATGATGCTGGCGCAGCGCCTCCCGCAACACACCCCAGATCGGTGCCAACCCCGTGCCGGCGGCCAGCATCAGCAGCGGCCGGGCATCCCAGGCCGGGTCGTAGTGCAGCGCGCCGCCGCGCAGCTCGCCCAGGCGCAGCGCATCCCCCGGCACCAGGGCCCGGGCGGCATCGCAGAAGGCGCCCGGCGCACGGCAATCGATGTGGAACTCCAGCCAGGGCGTCTCCCCCGGCAGGCTGGCCAGCGAGTAGGGCCGGGCCACGCCCTCCCCAGTCCACAACAGCAGGTGCTGGCCGGCGCTGTAGCGCAGCGGTCGTTGTGGTTCCAGGCGCAGGCGCAGTACCTCGCCCCCCAGCCAGTCACAGGCCGCGACCCGGGCCGGGATGCCGTCGCGCTGGGGGTCGAACAGCTCCACCGCCAGGTCCTGCACCACCAGGCACTGGCAGGCCAGGCGCCATCCCTGCTCGCGACGCTCGGCATCCAGCGCCTCCGGGCGCGCATCAGCCGGTTCGCCGGCGGTCACCCGCACCAGGCAGGCATGGCAGCTGCCGGCACGGCAACTGAACGGCACGCGGCAGCCACCGGCATTCAGGGCATCCAGCAGGTTGCTGGCGGGCGCCACGCTCCAGCGGCGCCCGGCGGCTTCGAGTTCAGGCACCCTGGATCTCCCATGCCGCATCGCAGCGGTTGCGGCCATTGCGCTTGGCCCGGTAGAGCGCCTGGTCGGCCCGCTGCAGGGCGTCGTCCAGGTCATCGTTGCAACCGATCAGGGTCATGCCGGCAGACAGGCTCAGCGCCCCCACCTGCACCCCCACCGGCTCGGCGCTGGCGAAGGCCTCCCGCAGCCGCTCGCAGCAGCTGGTCAGGCGGTCGGCATCGCAGTCGGGCAACAGCAGCACGAACTCCTCGCCACCGTAGCGGGCCAGGAGATCGCCATCGCGCAGGCAGGCCCGCGCCACGGCCGCGAAGGTCTGCAGCACCCGGTCGCCGGCCGCGTGACCATGCTGGTCATTGATGCGTTTGAAGTGGTCGAGGTCGATCAGCGCCAGGCCATGGAAACGGCCCGGCGGTACGCCCTTCATCTCCCGCGCCGCCATGCGCAGGAAGTGCCGGCGGTTGAACAGCCCGGTGAGTTCGTCGGTGGCCACCAGGTCTTCCAGCTGGCGCATCATCCCGCGCAGCGTGTCCTGGTGGGCCTGCAGGGCGAAGCGCCGCTGACGCATGCGCTGGCGCATCGCCTGGACATAGCTGGCGAACAGCCCCAGCCACACCAGCAGCACGAACAGCGCACACACCTGCAGCAGCGCCAAGGCCGGCGACTGCAGGCGCATCTGGTACGCCTCCAGCAGGTTCAGGCCGGCGAAGGCCGTCAGCCCGAAGCCCGCACAGCGCAGGAATACCCGTGGCGGCAGCTGGAACACGCCGAACAGCAGGATCAGCACATACACCACCAGCAGTGCGCCCCGGGCCGCGCCCAGGTCGGCCATCAGCAGGGTGTGCCAGGTCATGGCCACAAGGATCTGCGCCTCGGTCAGGCTGGGGTCGGGGAAACGCAGGTTGCGGCCGCTGCGCAGGAGCGCGAAGAACACGAGTTGGGAAATGACGATGAGTCCGGTGAAGCCCAGCGCCACCCAGGGCGAGCGCTGGTAGAAACCACCCAGCACCGCCAGCCAGAACAGCAGCAGCACGAGCGCATAGGTTGCCACTGCCATGCCGAAGCGCTTCAGCAGCAGGCTTTGCAGGCCCCGTTGGGTGGACCCTCGACTGGATGTGCTCATGGGCTCCGTCCCGTGCTGGCACGATGCCGCCACTCTACGCGCGTGAAAACGAAAAACCTAGGGGACGCAAGCGGTTCGCCGAGCGCCCGGGGTCGACTCTTGGCGGGTGTGCCCGGCCTTGAGCACGCGGTATACTTCCGCGCCATTTTCACCCCCAATCCAATGCGCGCCGGGTCGTGGTCCGGCGCTTCCTGATGTTCCCGAATTGAAGAGGAGCGCACCCATGACCGTGATCAAGCAGGACGACCTGATTCAGAGCGTCGCCGACGCCCTGCAGTTCATCTCCTATTACCACCCCGTCGACTTCATCCAGGCCATGCACGAGGCCTACCTGCGCGAAGAGTCGCCCGCCGCGCGCGACTCCATGGCGCAGATCCTGATCAACTCGCGCATGTGCGCCACCGGCCACCGCCCCATCTGCCAGGACACCGGCATCGTCACCGTGTTCGTCCGCGTGGGCATGGACGTGCGCTGGGACGGCGCCACCATGAGCGTCGACGACATGATCAACGAGGGCGTGCGCCGCGCCTACAACCTGCCGGAGAACGTCCTGCGCGCCTCCATCCTGGCCGACCCGGCGGGTGCCCGTAAGAACACCAAGGACAACACCCCGGCGGTGATCCACTACTCCATCGTCCCCGGCAACACCGTGGAAGTGGACGTGGCCGCCAAGGGCGGTGGCTCCGAGAACAAGTCGAAGATGGCCATGCTCAACCCGTCCGACTCCATCGTCGACTGGGTGCTCAAGACCGTCCCGACCATGGGCGCCGGCTGGTGCCCGCCGGGCATGCTCGGCATCGGCATCGGCGGCACCGCCGAGAAGGCCGCGGTGATGGCGAAGGAAGTCCTGATGGACCCGATCGACATCCACGAACTGAAGGCCCGTGGCCCGCAGAACAAAATCGAGGAAATGCGCCTCGAACTGTTCGAGAAGGTCAACCAGCTGGGCATCGGCGCTCAGGGCCTGGGTGGCCTGACCACCGTCCTCGACGTGAAGATCATGGACTACCCGACCCACGCCGCCTCGCTGCCGGTGTGCATGATCCCCAACTGCGCCGCCACCCGTCACGCCCACTTCGTGCTCGACGGTTCCGGCCCGGCCGCCCTGGAAGCGCCGCCGCTGGACGCTTACCCGGAAATCGTCTGGGAAGCCGGCCCGAGCGCCCGCCGCGTCGACCTCGACAGCATCACCCCCGAGGACGTGCAGAGCTGGAAGCCGGGCGAGACCCTGCTGCTCAACGGCAAGATGCTCACCGGCCGCGACGCCGCCCACAAGCGCATGGTCGACATGCTCAACAAGGGCGAAGAACTGCCGGTGGACCTCAAGGGCCGCTTCATCTACTACGTCGGCCCGGTCGATCCGGTCGGTGACGAAGTGGTCGGCCCGGCAGGCCCCACCACCGCCACCCGCATGGACAAGTTCACCCGCCAGATCCTGGAAAGCACCGGCCTGCTGGGCATGATCGGCAAGTCCGAGCGTGGCCCCATCGCCATCGAAGCGATCAAGGACAACAAGGCCGTGTACCTGATGGCCGTCGGCGGCGCCGCCTACCTGGTGGCCCAGGCGATCAAGAAGTCCAAGGTCCTGGCCTTCGCCGAACTCGGGATGGAAGCCATCTACGAATTCGACGTGAAGGACATGCCGGTCACCGTCGCCGTCGACACCAACGGCGAGTCAGTGCACATCACCGGCCCGGCGATCTGGAACAAGAAGATCGCTGAAAACCTCGCGGTGGAAGTGAAGTAAGCCACACCGCAATTGAAAAGCCCGGCCTCGCGCCGGGCTTTTTCTTGGCGCTCTTCCGGTAACGCGCTGCTGATCAGTTGACCGCCAAGCGGATTCCAGACGCCAACCTACTGCCCACCAAATCCCCAAAACGGGACCCACATCCTCATATGACCAAACGGTCAGTTTCAGGAGTGTGAGCCCATGCACAGTTGTACTCCGACCAGTCGAACGGACGTGCCGCTTTCCTTATTCTCTCGCCCGCTTGTCGGGTCTCCCCCAGGCAGGTCGCCATAGGAAACCAACACGTCGCATGGATGCGCAGCAGTCTGTCGAGCTTTCTCTATGCCCTGGACCTTTGCCCTCTCCCTGCGCCTTCCGGCCGGCACGCGGCTGCCCGTAGCCGATTGCCCGAGCATCCGGGAGCCCCGCCGATGAGCCTGTGCCTGCCCCGTCGCCTGGCCCGCCTCGCCTGGGCCTGCCTGTTGCTGTGCCCGCTGCTGTGGGCAGAGCCGGCCAGCCAGGACGGCGAGGAGCGCTGGACCATCAACATGCGCGACGCCGACATCCGCGACTTCACCGAGCAGGTTGCCAGCATCAGTGGCCAGACCCTGGTGCTCGATCCTCGGGTCAAGGGCCAGGTCACCGTCATTTCCGAATCGCCGCTGACCCTCAGCGAGGTCTACCAGCTGTTCCTCTCGGTGATGAGCACCCACGGCTACAGCGTGGTCACCCAGGGCAACCAGGCGCGCATCGTGCCCGATGTGGAGGGCCGCAGCGTGGCCAACAGCCCCGTCGGCAGCGGCCCGGAAACCCTCGAGACGCGCCTGCTGCAGGTGCAGCAGACGCCGGTCAACGAACTGCTCCCGCTGATCCGCCCGCTGGTGCCGCAGAACGGTCACCTGGCGGCCATCCCCTCCAGCAACTCGCTGATCGTCAGTGACAAGCGCGCCAACATCGAACGGCTGATCGCGCTGATCGCCCAGGTGGACAGCGCCGGAGCCAACGACAGCGTGTTCTACGACCTCAAGCACGCCTGGGCCCGCGACGTCGCCGCGATGCTGCAGGAGAGCCTGCGGCGCGGGCAGCCGGCCGGCAACGGCAACGCCCAGGTGATCGCCGACCCGCGCACCAACCGCCTGCTGCTGCTCGGCCCGCCCGAGGCCCGCGAGCGCCTGCTGAAGATGGCCCGCCAGCTGGACACCCAGCCTGTGCGCTCGGCCAACACCCGGGTCGTGCGCCTGCGCCATGGCGACGCCAAGGACCTGGCCAAGACCCTCAGCGACCTCTCCGAGCAACTGCGCGGCACCGCCTCGCCCACCACCACCCAGGCCCCGGTGCTGATCCGCGCCGACGAGGGGATCAACGCCCTCATCCTGATGGCCGAGCCGGACATGGTGGCGCAGCTGGAAGACCTGGTGCACCAGCTCGACGTACCCCGCGCCCAGGTGCTGGTGGAGGCCGCCATCGTCGAGATGTCCGGCGACGTCAGCGAGGCCCTCGGCGTGCAGTGGGCCATCGACGGGCGCTCCGACAGCGGCCCCATCGGCGGCAGCAACTTCAGCAACACCGGGCTCTCGGTGGGCACCCTGCTCGGCGCCATCGACGCCAAGACCCCGGTCAGCCTGCCCGACGGCGCCATCGTCGGCATCGGCAACAAGAACTTCGGCGCGCTGATCACCGCCCTCTCCGCCAACGGCAACAGCAACCTGCTTTCCACCCCCAGCCTGCTGACCCTGGACAACCAGAAGGCCGAGATCCTCGTGGGGCAGAACGTGCCCTTCCAGACCGGCTCCTACACCACCGACGCCGCCGGGGCCAACAACCCCTTCACCACCATCGAGCGCAAGGATGTCGGCGTCACCCTCAAGGTCACCCCGCATATCAACGAAGGCGGCACCCTGCGCCTGGTGATCGAGCAGGAGATCTCCTCCATCGCCCCCAGCACCGGCGCCGCCTCCCGCGCGGTGGACCTGGTCACCAACAAACGCATGATCAAGAGCACCGTACTGGCCGACAACGGCCAGGTGATCGTGCTCGGCGGCCTGATCCAGGACGACGTCACCCGCAGCGAGAGCAAGGTACCGCTGCTGGGCGACATGCCCCTGGTGGGCGGCCTGTTCCGCTCCAGCAAGGACGTCAACGTCAAGCGCAACCTGATGGTCTTCCTGCGGCCCAGCGTGGTCCGCGACGGCAACCGCCTGGCCGACCTCAGTCAGGAGAAGTACCTCGACCTGCGGCAGCAGGCCGCCGGGCCAAACGCCCAGCGCAGCCTGCCCCAGGAGCCGGCGCAGCTGTTCAAGTCCACCCGCGCCGCCGCCCCGGTCGCGACGGCACCGGCACCAACACCGGCACCCGCGCCCAAGCCGGCTCCGGCTCCGGCTCCGGCTCCGGCTCCGGCCCAACCCTACGCCGCCCCGGCTGAAACGCCCCTGCAGCGCAGCGCCCACCCCGTGGTGGCCGCTACCCCGCCACCGGCACAGCCCCCGGCGCCTGCGGCTCCGGCCCAGCCTGCCGCCGCTCCGGCGCCAGCCCCGGCCGCCCCGCAGCGCTACAGCATCAACCTGATCGAAGGCAGCAGCGAGCAGTACATGCGCGCCCTGATGGCCCGCCACCCCGGCGCGCCTCTGCGCATACAGCATTCGCAGCGCAACGGCCAGGACTGGTACCGCATGTTCTACGGCGAATACTCCCAGGCCGACCTGGCCGAGCGCGCCCTGCGCGACCTGCCGGCCACGCTGCCCAGCCATCGGGGACGGGTCATGGCGCTCTAGCGCTCGCCCCGGCTCACAACAATCACAACAAAGCCGAACTGAAAGCGAGGGGACATGTTTCGCAAGCTCGTACTGATCTACGGACTGCTCAGCCTGGCCGGTTGCCTGGACCTGGGTGGCGGCGGGGGTGGCGGAGGCTCCAGCAACCCCGCCCCGCCGGCCACCAGCACCCCGGAGACGCCATCCCAGCCGCCCGCCGGTGGCGGTGGCACCCGCCCCGATCCGGAAACGCCCGAAACCCCGCAGCCACCGGTCACGCCCCCGGTTACGCCGCCCACCGAGCCGCCGGTCACCCAACCGGAGAACCGCTTCCCCGAGCCCAGTGCCGCCGTGGTGGATGAGGTCGGAGCCCTCGGCTTCTACGACCAGACCGCCGACGGCCAGCCGCGCCCGGTGCGCAACGACCTCACCGGCACCCTCGCGGCCATGCTGCAGTTCGTGCAGAGCCACTCGGTGGACCCGCAAGGCAACGAAGCGAAGAACATGCCGCGCCTGACCAGCGAGCGCGAAGCCCTGCTGCTGGTCACCCCCGACCCGGACCATCCCCTGCCCAGGTCCATGCGCGTGCAGGTGCTGGTGGACGGCGCCCTCAAGGGCGACCTGACACTGCGCCACCCCGACGAACTGTTCCGCGCCGACCGCACCGGCAGCGACGCCCGCCCCGACGTGGTGTATTCGCGCCGCGCCTGGTCCGCCGTGCTGCCCTGGGACTGGGTGGTGCCCGGCATGAGCCTGCAGCTCAGCGACGACCAGGGCCGCAGCGGCCAGCGCGGCGCCGAGGCCTTCGACTTCGCCCCGCCCGCCGAACTGCTGGTCCAGGCCATCCGCATCGGCATGCTCACCCCTGAGGTCCCGGGCGGCCAGCACTGGTTCAACACCCAGCCGGCCCAGGCCGCCACCGACTACTTCCAGACCGTGCCCATCGCCCGCATGGTGGCCAGCCGGTACGAGGACGTGCTGCTGCGCAAGGTCATGGTGGCCAACGGCACGATCTACGACGCCGACCATGGCCAGGCCAGTGCCACCACCGGCGACGTGTACAGCGGCGACATGCGCGAGAACACCGCCAAGTCCACCTTCAGCACCGGCATCAACCTGGCCAACTGGGGCATCACCAGCGCCGGCATGGCCAGCCAGGAACAGCCGCAGCTGACCAACTCGGCGGTCATCCACCACGCCCGCGGCCAGTACGCCAACGGCCCGGTCAACCACGGCCTCAGCGGCGGCAACGGCATCCTCACCCTGATCGACTCGGTGGGGAACGAGTTCAGCCACGAGATCGGCCACCACTACGGCCTCGGCCACTACCCCGGGCAGAGCGGCGACAACTACTTCTGGTCCGGTCACCACCACGACAGCGGCTGGGGCTACATCGCCTACCGCAAGCGCATGCGCGCCAACCTGCACTGGACCCGCGCCAAGACCGGCGGCCTCAACGGCATGCCGATCTACGCCGATGCCTACAGCTTCGCCACCGACGCCATGGCCGGCGGTAACTTCGCCAGCGGCCTGTCGCGCTACACCCACTACCCCGGCTACAGCACGCGGCAGAAGATCCAGCCGGCACTGAACCGCGCCGTCTGGGCGCCCGATTCCCCCACCGGTTACCGCAAGTGGGACGCCACCAGCCGCAAGATGGAGGTGTTCCAGCCGAAGACGCCGACCTCACGCACCGTCTGGTACAACAGCGCCGAAGGCAACTACCGCAAGCCGCGCCTGTTCGGCGTCCCGGTCATCACCCTGCTCGGCGGCTACGACCCGGAGACCGGCGCCGCCGTGCTCTACCCGGCCCTGCGTGGCAACTGGGGCCAGGTCTACGACCTGCCGCCGCCCGACGCCGCTGCCACCAGCCGGCAATGCTGGCTGGAGGTCAGCTTCGCCAACGACAGGACCCAGCGCATCGCCGTCGCCCCCACGCGCCTGGGCAGCAACGCCAACAAGCTGCACGTCAACCTGGCCCAGGCCGAACAGCCCGTCGCGGCGGCCCTGCAATGCCGCGACACGGCCGGCGCCGCCACCACCGAACTGGCCAGCGTGATCATTCCCCAGGGCCTGCCCGCCCTGCCGCCGCCGGTGATCGTCGGTCGCGAAGCCGGCTTCCAGGCCCTGCGCCAGGAAGAACTGCCCCAGCTCGACGCCGCCCTCACGGCCCTCGCCGGCCAGCTCGTGCCCACCCTCAAGGGCAACGCACGGGTGCTCTTCGACAGCTACAGCGACCAGCCCGACGGCCTCTCGGCCACGGCCCAGCAGGTCCGATTACGCCTGCTGGACCAACAGGCCCGCGCCCTGCGTCTGAACCGCTGGCTCGACGCCTACGGCGCCCAGCTGGCCGGCAGCGCCGACGCCGGCCAGGCCCTGGATGCCCTGCTGACCACTCTGCAGTTCGACAGCCGCACCCTGCTGCCACCGCGCCAGGGCTTCGCCCTAGGCAACGGCAACTGCGTGCGGGTGGAACAGGTGGATGGCGCCTGGCAGCCCTACGTGCTGGCCAAGGCCCAGTGCACCGGCTCGGCGGAGGAACAGTGGCGGGTGGACGCCAGCGGTCGCATCCGCAGCGTCGCCCAGCCCACCCAGTGCCTGACCGCCAGCAACGACGTGGGCCTGAGTGCCTGCGACAGCCAGCAGGACGCCCAGGCCTGGGACTTCTCCGCACTGCCGCAGCTGAAGGCCGGCAGCCGCTGCCTGGACCTCTCCGGCGGCTACCTCACCAACGGGCGCGGCAAGCTGATCCTCTACGGCTGCACCGGCGGCGCCAACCAGAAATGGTACGGCCCCACCCTCAGCGACAACGGCCTGCTGCCGCTGCTGCAAAGCCGCAACATCGCCGCCTTCACCGCCTATGCCGAGCAACGCGCCCAAGCCGTGGCCCCCTGAGGCCCACCGGCGCCGGGCCTCGTGGGGCCTGGCGCTGCTGCTGGCACTGCCCCTGCCACTGACCGCAGTGGAACTGCCCACCGCGCTGCTGACCCCACCCCGGCTGCACCTGCAGCCGCTGGGGGCACTGCCCGGCCTCAGCGCATGGCGCCTGCACGGGGTGTTCAGTCGGGGGGATGGCCAGGGCAGCGCCACCCTCAGCCTTGAAGACGGGCCGCCCTTCAGCGTCCGGACCGGCGACCGCCTGCCCGGCGGCGTCGAGGTGCTGGCGATCCAGCGCGACCGCCTGCTGCTGCGGCGCGGCCGAGAACTCGGCGAACTGGTGATCCTGGGCCGCGCGCCGGGCACGGGCGACAGCGCCGTCGCCTCCATGGCCAGCGAGGCCCCCGGCAACCTGCCCAGCCTGCCGCCCGACTGCGAAGCCTTCGCCCTCGGAGGCGTCCCCCTGGACGAACTGCAGGCCCTGGGCGGATGCCCGTCGCTGGCGGAATAGTGGTTGAGAAGTTTTGCCTAGCTACTCACCCAAGAAACGTCTGCGTTCATCCCCATCGCCTGAAGAGAAACAGAAGCCCGGCGCGCAGATCGAATTCACCGTGGGCTCGGATGGTCGGGCAGGGGTAGCGCCCCTTCAGGAGGCCGAGCGGAATCATTGCGGAGCGGGTTGAGCGACATGGATGTCGCGAGAGCGCTGTCGGGCCATGGATGGCCCGTCAGCGCGTACCCGTGGAGTGATGATGGAGAGAGGGGACCCGACGCAGTCGGGCCGGATGCAGGGGCAAGTTTTTTGATTCCTTTTCAACGATTGGAAAAGGGATTCGCCCGGGAGGGCGAAACAGAAAACACCAGCAGAACTCGTTAAACGGCTTGGCAGCCAAAGCTCATGACAGCTGCATGGTCGGCAGGCCAAACACAAAGCTGTGCTAACTCCTCACACGCTCGAACTGCTCCGGCCAGTCCCGCCGGGTGAACACCTGCCCCTCCCGCCTTACCCGGCGCACCTCCTCCAGGTCCAGCTCGGCCAGCAACCAGCGACTGCCGTCCGGGCACAGCTCGGGGCTCTCGGCGATCACGCCGTTGCTCGGCATGCCGTAGTCCGGCGGCACATAAAGGCCGGCGCGGCCGATGTTCTCGTCCAGCGCCGGAGACCAGGGTGCCAGCCCCACGGTGGGCGACTGCAGCACGGCGATCTGGCTTTCCAGGGCGCGGGCCTGGGCGCCGATGCGCACGCGGTGGTAGCCGGCCTCGGTGTCGGTGCAACTGGGGGCGAGGATCAGGTCGGCGCCGCCCTCGGCCAGGGTCCGCGCCAGCAGGGGGAACTCGTTGTCGTAGCAGATGAGGATGCCCAGGCGCCCGAACGCCGTGTCGAACACCCGCAGCCCCTGCCCCGCCGCGATGTGCCAGTGCTCGCGCTCGAAGCGGGTCATCATCAGCTTGTCCTGGTGGCCCAGCTCGCCGTCCGGGCCGTAGAACCAGGCGCGGTTGCGGTACTGCCCGTCGGCATCGCGCACCGCCACCGAACCGGGCTGCAGGTAGACGCCGAGGCGCCGCGCCAGGTCCGCGCACAGCGCCCGCCAGGCGGGCAGCAGCGGCTGGATGCCGTCGATGGAGGCCTGCAGGTCGCCGCGCTGGGCCGGCGGCAGTTGCCCGCTCAGCACCAGACCGGCGTACTCCGGCAGCAGCAACAGCTCCGCGCCCTCGCCGGCAGCGGCCTCGCACAGGGTGGTGAGGTGCTCGGCGTAGGCGTCCCAGGTGTCGAAGAGGTCGATGTGGTATTGGCAGGCGGCGATCTTCACGGGGTCAGCTCCTTCAGCCAGAACGACATGGGCTTGGCGCTTTCCTCGCGCTCGTCCAGGTCGCGCCAGTGGTATTCGGTGCGCAAGGCGGGATGGTGGCGGTAGCCGCGACGGGCCCAGAACCCGTGCAGCGGCTGGTAGCCGGGCGGGCGGCGCGGGTGGTCGTCCGGGCGCTCCACGGCGCAGAAGGCGCACCAGTGGAAACGCCCCAGCGCACGGGCATAGGCCTCGCGCTCGGCGAAGAAGCGCACGCCCAGGCCGCCGCCCCGGTACGCCGGCAACAGCACCGACTCCCCGAAGTAGAAGATCCGCGCCGGGTCCCAACCCTGGTCAAGGAAGGGCCGCTGGAAGGCGTCGGTCTCGTCCGCCAGGGGCAACCCGGTGGAAGCCCCGACCACCCGGCCCTGGTCGAACACCAGCACGAACAGGCTCTCGGCGGACTCGGCGTAGGTGGCCAGGTAGCGCGCTTCGTAGTCCAGGGTGCCGTCGTAGAGATAGGGGTACTCGCGGAACACCGTCAGGCGCAGCCGTGCGAGGTCGTCGATGAAAGGCGCGATGGCCGCGCCCTGGTAGCGTCGGATGTCCATGGTCGTCGTTTTGCCAGCCTCGATGACGCCCCTGGCTAAGAGCGGGGGCGGACAAGACCCTATCATGCAGCGCAACCCCGAACCGACCCATTTGCGACAGGACCTTGACCATGACCGCAGCCGAACTGGTGAAAGCCTATTACGACGCCTTCAACGCCGGGGACATGCCGGCCTTCCTCGCCCTGCTCAGCGAGGACGTGGTGCACGACATCAACCAGGGCGAGCGCCAGCAGGGCAAGGCGGTGTTCGCCGCCTTCATGGAGAAGATGAACCGCTGCTACAAGGAGCGCCTGACCGACATCGTCATCATGCCAAGCGCAGACGGCAGCCGCGTGGCCGCCGAGTTCGTGGTGCACGGGCAGTACCTGGTGGGTGACGAGGGCCTGCCGCCGGCACGCGGCCAGACCTACGTGCTGCCGGCCGGCGCCTTCTTCCACGTGCACGCCGGCAAGATCGCGCGGGTGACCAACTACTACAACCTGACCGACTGGATCGAGCAGGTCAGCTGAGGCCTCAGGCCAGCCAGAAGTACAGCAGCGTCAGGTTCGCCAGGGCGATCAGCCCGAACAGCGCCCAGGCCAGCAGCGCCACCGGCAGGCTGTTGGCGAACGGCCCCATCAACCGCCGGTCGCTGGTGAAGCGGATCAGCGGCCACAGCGCGAAGGGCAGTTGCAGGCTGAGCACCACCTGGCTCAGCACCAGCAGCTTGCCCACCGCCCCTTCCCCCAGCCAGAGCACCCCGGCGATCGCCGGGGCCAGCGCCAGTGCGCGGGTGATCAGGCGCCGCTGCCAGCAGGGGATCTTCGCCTGCAGGAAACCCTCCATCACCACCTGGCCGGCAATGGTGCCGGTGAAGGTGGAACTCTGCCCCGCCGCCAGCAGCGCGAAGCCGAACAGGAAGCTGGCCAGCGCACCGCCCACCAGCGGGTCCAGCAGGTGGTAGGCGTCCTGGATCTCCACCACCTCGGTGTGGCCGTTGCCATGGAAGGCGGCGGCCAGCACCAGGATGGCGCCATTGACCAGCAGCGCCAGGGACAGCGAGCCGATGGTGTCGAACCGGGCGAAGCGGATGGCGCTGCGCTTGCTGGCCTCGTCCTCGCCGTTGACCCGCGTCTGCACCACCGAGGAGTGCAGGTAGAGGTTGTGCGGCATCACCGTCGCCCCGAGGATGCCGATGGCCAGGTACAGCGGCTCCTGCCCGCTGAGCACCTCCCAGCTGGGCCGCAGCCCCGCCGCCACCTCTGGCCAGTGCGGCCGCACCAGCAGCAGCTCGATGAAGAAGCAGGCGCCGATGGTGGCGATCAGCCCCAGCACGATGGCCTCCAGCCGGCGGAAGTTGGCGCCCTGCAGCGCCAGCACGATCAGCGTGTCGAATGCCGTCAGCACCACGCCCACGGTCAGCGACACCCCCAGCAGCAGGTGAAAGGCCAGGGCCGCGCCGAGCACTTCGGCCAGGTCGGTGGCGATGATCGACAGTTCCGCCAGCAGCCATTGCCCCCGCGCCACGCCGGGGCGGTAGCGCTCGCGGCAGAGCTGCGCCAGGTCACGCCCGGTGGCGATGCCCAGCCGCGAGCAGAGGCTCTGCAGCACCATGCCCGACAGGCTCGCCAGCACCACCACGAACAGCAGCGCATAGCCGAAGCGCGACCCGGCCTCGATGGCGGTGGCCCAGTTGCCGGGGTCCATGTAGCCGACCGAGACCAAGAGGCCCGGGCCGAGGAACAGCATCAGCCGGCGACCCAGGGAGGCGCCTGAAGGAATGGTCACGCTGTGGCTGACGGCGGAGGGGCAGAACGGCGCAGTGGCCGTGGTGGGCAGCTTGTACATCGCGGAACGCGCCGGGAAGGGAGATAGCGCAGCTTAGACCCCTCACCGGCGCGGGCAAAGGCGTCGTGGSAACCGGCCGGGAGGCCGGTTGCCGGGTACGGATCAGAGCTTGGCTTCGAGGGCCTTGCGGATCGCGTCGGCGCGGGCGTCCACGTCGTCGACGTTGCTGAACGGGCGGAAGTTCAGGTCCAGCACGCCGCCGTCGAAAGCCACGCCGTCCTGGTAGGCGCTGGAGGGCGCAGTGGCCTCGTCGTAGCGCACCACCACCTTGCTCAGCTTGGCTTTCAGGGCCTGCTTGCCCATGTCGTCCACAGCAATGGCGGACAGGGCCTTCTGCAGGGGCACGAAGTAGATCTGGGTCCAGAAACCGTCCTGGGCGTAGTTGGCGGACTGGTCGGGCAGCGCAATGGTGTTCCATTGCACGTCCAGCGGCAGCTCGTAGCCGGCAGCGGCCTGGATGGCCTTGACCTGGTCGACGTAGACGCCCTGCTCGTAGGCGGTGATGGCGCGACGCTCGGCCAGGGACGGCTCGGCGAAGGCCGGCGCACCGGCCAGCAGGCAGGCAGCAAGGGCGGTGAGGGAGATGAAGCGTTTGGCAGCCATGAACAACTCCTGGGGCCATCGAACCCCGACAGCGAATGCAGCCGGTGGACGCGCGGCGGTGGCCTCCCTGCCACGCGCGGGGGCAAGACTAACCGAGTCGGCCGGGGCGATCCGCCGACCGCCTCATGTTTCGGACCAATCGGTCACCCGGTGCGGCGCGGGACCAGGCTCAGCCCGGCCGCCGTGCTGCGCTGGGCCAGGTAGCGGGTGCAGCTCACCCGCAGGAAGGAGGCGAAGTTCACCACCTCACCACGGTAGTCCATCACTTCGTCGTAGAGCTTGGTGATGAGCTGGTTGGTGGTCATGCCGTCCACCTCGGCGATCTCCCGGAGGATGTCCCAGAACTGGTTCTCCAGGCGCAGGGTGGTGACCACGCCCCGGATGCGCAGGGAGCGCGAGCGGGATTCGTAGAGGATCGGGTCGGCCTTTACATAGAGCTCGCACATGGGGTGGGTCCTTTATCGGGGGTCCTGAATCGTGCAGGGGCGGCTTCGGTCGCCCAGCGGTGCGCCACGGCGCCAGCGTGATGGTCGCGCCCCTGGCGCCGCACCGCAGTATGCAGGACGGCGCAGGGATTCTGCGCCTCGTTACAGGCTGATCCGCGTCCCCAGCACCTCGAGGAACTTCGCCAGCCAGGCCGAATGGGCCGGCCAGGCGGGGGCGGTGACCAGGTGGCCGTCCACGTGGGCGTGGTCCACGGCGATGTCGACGAACTCGCCACCGGCCAGGGCGACTTCCGGTGCGCAGGCCGGGTAGGCGCTGCAGGAGCGGCCCTTGAGCACGCCGGCGGCGGCCAGCAGTTGCGGGCCGTGGCAGACGGCGGCGATGGGTTTCTTCGCGGCGTCGAAGGCTTTCACCAGCTCGATCACCCGGGCGTTCAGGCGCAGGTATTCGGGGGCACGGCCGCCGGGGATCAGCAGGGCGTCGTAGTCCTCGGCGCGGACGCGGTCGAAGTCGAAGTTGAGGGCGAAGTTGTGGCCGGGCTTCTCGCTGTAGGTCTGGTCGCCTTCGAAGTCATGGATGGCGGTGCGCACGGTCTGCCCGGCGACCTTGTCGGGGCACACGGCGTGGACGGTGTGGCCGACCATACCGAGGGCCTGGAACGGCACCATGGTTTCGTAGTCTTCGGCGTAGTCGCCGACCAGCATCAGGATCTTCTTGGCTGCCATTGCGGGGTCCTCCCAGTCAGGGCTCAGGGTGACAAAGGTAGCCAATCATCCTCCCCCGTGTGGCCCCCTGGGTAACACCCGGCTACTACAGGGGCTGGCCGTTGGCGTCGATGCGCAGCAGCGGTTGCACCTGGCGGGTGGCGGCGATCTCCTGGCGGCCCAGCGCCTCGCCCACCAGCTGCAGCGGGCCGTCGCCCTGGGGCGGCAGCTCGGCGTTCTTCGGCGGCGGATTGAGCTCGTCGTAGCGCAGGTAGTAGGTGCCGCCGGCACCGGCCTCGAAGGCGAAGCTGGTGATCTGGGTGAAGTCGAAATAGCCGCCGGCCAGCAGCGTCCAGTAGGTGCCCATCAGCGGGCGGCGCATCTCCAGGCGGTAGTTGGCGACGTCGAACTCCAGGGCCAGGTAGCCGTTGCTCGGCAGGGTGCCGATCAGCCGCCCGTCGAGGAACAGCCCAGGCGCCTCCAGCTCCTGGTCGGCCCAGTCGCTGCGGGGGCGGTAGATGTAGACCAGGGCATGGTCGCCGTCCCGGGGCGCCAGCGCCTCGAAGGCCGGGCCGTCGGTGGCGCCGAAGAAGGCACCGGGGGTGGAACAGGCGGACAACAGCACGACCAGCAGGGGCAGCAGCAGCGGACGGCGCATGGGCACATCTCTCGTTATGGGGTACAGGGAGCGTAGCCGGCGGCGGGCCACTGCCGACACCCGACAAAGGTTCGGCTCAGCGGCGGCGGTCCAGCAGGTTCACCGCCAGGCGGTCGAGCCAGCCCCACAGGCGCTGGTAGAAGCGCTTGAGCAGCGGCCGTGCGTGCCAGTCCTCCAGGGTGATCTCGCGGCTGTCGTCGAAGTCGCGGCCGAGAGAGGCCGCCACCTGCTCGGTGAAGTGCCGGTCCAGGGCCTCGACGTTGGCTTCGAGGTTGAAGCGCAGGTTCCAGTGGTCGAAGTTGCACGAGCCGACGCTGACCCAGCCGTCCACCAGCACCATCTTCAGGTGCAGGAAGCGCGGCTGGTACTCGAAGATCCGCACGTTGGCCCGCAGCAGGCGCGGGTAGTAGCGCTGCCCGGCGAAGCGCACCGGCGGGTGGTCGGTGTTGCGCCCGGTGAGCAGCAGGCGCACGTCCACGCCGCGCCGGGCGGCCTTGATCAGGGCGCGGCGCACCTTCCAGCTGGGCAGGAAGTACGGCGTGGCCAGCCATACCCGCTCTTTGGCGTTGCGCAGGCTGCGCACCAGGGACTGGACGATGTCCAGGTGCTGGCGGGCGTCGGCGTAGGCCACCCGGCCCATGCCCACGCCGGCCGAGGGATAGGGCGGCAGGTGGCTGAGCCCCGGCGCCTCGTCCGGCAGCCAGGGACGGCGACGCAGGTTGGCCAGCCACTGGAAGTCGAAGATCAGTTTCCAATGCACCACCAGCGGCCCCTGGATCGCCACCATGGCCTCGTGCCAATGGCTTTCGGCCTCGCCGGGCTGCCAGAAGTCGTCGGTGGAGCCGGTGCCGCCCACGTAGGCGACGCGGTCGTCCACCACCAGGATCTTGCGGTGGTCGCGGTAGAAGTTGTTCGCCCCACGCCGCCAGCGGATGGGGTTGTAGAACTGCAGCAGCACACCGGCCTCGGCCAGCCGCCCGCGCAGGGCCTGGCCGAGCTTCTGGCTGCCGAAACCGTCGAACAGGCAGCGCACCTTCACCCCCCGCCGCGCGGCCTGGCAGAGCACCTCCACCAGGGCCTCGCTGCAACGGCCGTCCTCCACCAGGTAGAGCTCCAGGCTGACGTGATGCTCGGCCCGGTCGATGTCGGCCAGCATGGCGGGAAAGAAGCTCGGCCCGTCGATCAGCAGATCGAAGCGGTTGCCGGACTTCCAGGGGAAGATGTGGCCCATCAGCGCGCCGTGAAGATCAGCACGGCGCCCACCGGCACCGAGCTGCTGATGGAGGAGAGCCCCGCCAGTTGCTTGAGGGTGCCCAGGCCTTCCATCAGGCCGAAGTCCTCCGCCTGCAGCACCAGCGGGGCCAGGGTCACCACCTGGAAGCGGCGGTCATCCAGACGGGTGGCCAGCAGCTCGGCCTGGTACTCGTGCTCGCGGCCGTGCAGCGTCACCTTCAGCGGCAGGCGCAGCTCCAGCTGGGCGCCGGGGGCCAGGTCGGTGATGGGGCGCAGGTCGATCTGGGCGTGCACCTCGGCCTCGGGGTTGCGTTCGATCTCGAAGAACAGGTCGCGCAGGCGCTGGTCCCGCAGCGGGATGCCGGTGCTCACCGACTCCAGTTCGATGCGCAGGTGGGCCTTGCCGGTTTCGCCGATGCTGCCGTGCAGGGTGAGGAAACGGTGCACCTCGGAGAGGCTGCCGCCCTTGGTGGAGATGAAGGACAGCCTCGAGGACTCGTTGTCCAGGTACCAGCCCGCGTGGGCCGGCAGCACCAGGGCGCCCAGCAGGGCGAAGACGAGGGGAATGGACGTGCGCATGGGGACTCCTGTTGCAAATCGGCGCCACCTTAAACCGCCGGCCAGCGCACCTGCAAACCAGGGTCGCCGGCCCGTCGCCAGCAGGGCGAGGGCCGGCCTGTCCTTCGGATCAGAAGCTATAGACGTAGTTCAGGTACAAACGTTCGGCGTGGTGGGTGATGATGCCCGCCGGCCCGCGCGAGGCCTGCCGGCGGTCCACCCCGTCGGGCACGCCTTCGGTGTGGAAGCGGTTGTGCAGCCAGGCCAGGCTGAGCCCCTTGAGCGGCCCGTCGAAGCGGTACTGCAGCAGGCTCTGGAACTCCCGCCGGGAGAACTCGCGGTAGCCGGCGGCATGGTCGGAGAAGGCGTAGTGGCTGTCCAGCCGCAGCTGGGGCAGGCCGAAGGCGCTGAAGTCCATCCCGGCCATGAGCTTGACCATGGCCTCGTCCTCGGCGCCGAAGTAGTAGAACAGCTTGGCGCTGCTGTTCCAGGTGCCGTGGTCCTGGCGGAAGAACGGGCGGTCGAAGTCGCCACCCCGCACCCGGTTGTAGGCCGCCCCCAGGGTGTAGCTGGGCGTGCGGTACTTCAGCGACAGGTCGGTGTAGCGCGCCCGGTGCTGCCGCTCCGCCTCGAACAGGCCGCGCACGCCCTCGTGCTCGAACAGGCACCCGGCGTCCTGCTGTGCGCCGAGGGTGCCCGCGAGGTCGATGAAGCGCTCATCCCCCAGGGCCAGGCTGTGCTCCAGCTTGAGGGAGCCGACCTTGAGGTAGTCCTCGGCCAGGCTGTACTCGCCGGTCAGGCGGCTGGTGGTGGGCAGCGTCCACTCCACGGCCGCCAGGTGCAGCGCCTCGATGCGCTGGCCACGGAAGTTGCGCAGGGTGTCGGACCAGCCCGACTCGTTGCGCGCGCTGAAGCCGGTGAGCCGGCTGTAACGCAGGGCGCGGCCCTCGGCGCGCCACTCCAGGTCCGTCCCCAGGGTGGAGGGCGGCAGGATGCGGCTGAAGGGGTCGTCGTAGTACTGCCCGTAGCGCCGGCTCTTCTTGCCGAGCCCCAGTTGCAGGTAGCCGTCGGCCACCGGGAGCCGCCCGCGCAGGTAGGCCTCCACCGGCTTGGCGATACCGTGGGGCGACTGCACGCTGCGCCCGGCTTCCAGGTTGCTGATGCTGGTGGCCTCGTGGCCCACGTGCAGCCCATCGGCCAGGCCGTAGGCGTAGTCCACGCCGAACAGGTCGCGGTACCAGCCGGAGTTGAAGCTGAACAGGGCGGCCTGCACCCATTCGTCGCGGTTGGGGCCGACCTCGCCGCCGTCGTTCTCCTTCCAGTAGAACTGGCTGTAGCGCAGCGACGTGCGGCTGTCGTCGATGAAGGGTTCGGCATGGCACGCCCAGCCGGACGCCAGGCACAGCAGCCCGGCGAGGCCTTTCTCTCGCAGGTTCATCTCGTTGTCCTTCTTGTTGTTCTGGATGAAAGGTGAGGCTGTCCGGACAGGCAGGCCCATTGTGGGCGGCCGCCCCCGACGGGCAATCGAAATGGGTTCCACCGGGTGGAATGGCGGGCGGGCGATGGTGCAGGCGACAGGAAGCCGGGCAGGCCTGCCCGGCGGGAGGGTGGGCCGGCGGCCTAGGCCAGCCGGCCCTGCAACAGGTCGACGGTGCCGGCGAGGTCCTGCAGGTGCTGGCCGCTGACCCGCTCGACGCTGTCCTGGTCGCGGGGCCAGTGCAGGGCGACGCTGCCCACCACCCGCCCCTGGCGCCGCACCGGCAGGGCCACGGCGCGGATCAGGAAGGGCAGGCGCACGGCATATTCCCAGCTGCCCTCGGTGCGCTCGCCGTAGCCCTGGCGGTGGGCCTGTTCATGGACCCGCTGCAGCGCCTCGCCGGGCAGGCCATGGCGCGCGGCCAGGCGCTCCAGGTCGGTGGGTTCCAGGGCAGCGACGCAGGCCTTGCCCATGGCCGACTGGTGCAGGCTGGCCTTGAGCCCCACCACCAGGCGGTTGTTAGGGTAGCGCCGACGCAGCACCTGGGGCACGGCGCTTTCCACCACCAGCAGGTCGTCGCCGTCGAAGAACGACAGGTCGGCCACCAGGCCGGTGCGCTCGGCCAGCTCGCAGAGCAGCGGCGAGGCGCGCTCCACCAGTTGCCGCAGGAAGCGCTGCTGCGGGTCGCCGAACAGGCGCTCGGCGGTGAGCCGGTAGCGCCGGTCGCACAGCCCCCGGTACAGCCAGCCCTGCTCCTGCAGGGTGTGCAACAGGCGCGACACCGTGGCCTTGGGCAGGCCGGTGAGGTAGTGCAGCTCCTCCAACCCCAGGGCGTCATGGGCGCCCAGCAGTTCGAGGATGCCCAGGGCGCGCTCCACCGAACGCACCGTGCCGCTGTCTTCTCGTGTTTGCATACCCGCCTCCCCTCCCCCATGGCGATGACAGGCGCCAGCAAGATACGGGCCTTGGCCGGCCCGTGATCGCTCAGTTGGCGGATGGCCAGCCCAGCAACGCGGGCGGGCGCCGCGCCACCCAGCGGGTCTGCTGCTCGTGGGCGTGGGCCAGCTGCAGCACCGCCAGGTCGGCACGCGCCGGGCCGATCAGTTGCACGCCCATGGGCAGCCCGGCCTCACCGAAGCCCACCGGCACGCTCATGGCCGGCAGGCCCGCGAGGCTCACGCCGATGACCACCTCCATCCAGCGGTGGTAGCTGTCCATGGCGCGGCCGGCCACCTCGGTGGGCCAGGGCTGGGCCGAGTCGAAAGGGAACACCTGGGCGCTGGGCAGCAGCAGGAAGTCGTAACGCTCGAACAGCGCCGTCACCACGCGGTACCAGTCGCTGCGGTCCACCGAGGCCTGGTGCACCGCCTCGGCGCTGAGGCCCAGGCCGCCCTCCACCTCCCAGCAGGCTTCCGGCTTGAGCCGCACGCGCCGCGCCGGGTCGGCGTACAGCGGCCCCAGGCTGCCGGCCACCAGCCAGTGGCGGTGCACGCACCAGCAGCGCCAGAGCCGCTCCGGGTCGTAGTCCGGCACCACCGGCTCCACCTCGCAGCCCAGGGCGCGGAAGTCCGCCAGCCCGGCCTCGCACAGCGCCAGCAGGCCCGCCTCCATGGGCAGGTGGCCACCCAGGTCGCCAAGCCAGCCGATGCGGGTGCCGCTGAAGTCCCGCTCCAGCGGGCCCTCCAGGTCCTGGCTGGACAATTGCGCCAGGGGCACGCCCGCCGCCGGCCCGGCCTGGGTGCGCAACAGCGCGGCGACGTCGGCCACGCTGCGGCCCATGGGCCCTTCGGTGGCCAGCTGCTGGACGAACAGCTCCGGCGTCGGGCCGAAGGGCACCCGCCCCAGGGACGGGCGCAGGCCGTAGACGTTGTTGAAGGCCGCCGGGTTGCGCAGCGAGCCCATCATGTCGCTGCCGTCGGCCACCGGCAGCAGGCGCAGGGCCAGCGCCACCGCCGCCCCACCGCTGCTGCCGCCGGCACTGCGGCTGGGGTCGTAGGCGTTGCCGGTGGTGCCGTGCACCGGGTTGTAGGTGTGCGAGCCGAGGCCGAACTCGGGGGTGTTGCTGCGCCCGATGAACAGCGCGCCGGCCGCCCGGGCGCGGGCCACCACGTGGGCGTCGTGGCGGGTCACCTGGTCGGCGAACAGCGGCGAGCCCAGGCTGGTGCGCAGGCCGGCGGTGGCGGCCAGGTCCTTCGGCGCCTGGGGCATCCCATGCATCCAGCCCAGCCATTGCCCATTGGCCAGTTGCCGGTCGCGCTGCTCCGCCTCGGCCAGCAGGCGCTCCTCGGGCTGCAGGTCCACCAGGGCGTTGACCAACGGGTTGAGGGCGTGGATGTGCTCCAGGTAGGCCTGCATCACCTCGCGGCAGGCCACCTGGCGGGTGCGGATGGCCTCGGACAGCGGCAGGGCGTCCAGGGCGACGATCTCCTCGCGCAGGGAGCGGGCAGGTGCGGGGGGTCGGGTCAGGCTCATTCGGCAAGGCTCCGGGTGGGCTGGGACAGGGAACGCCGGCGGGCACGGCGCGCCAGGGCGGCGGGGGCGCCTTCGCGCAGGTGCCAGTTGGCGACCAGGCCGAGGCTGGCGGCGAAGACCACATAGTAGGCGGGTGCCACCGGGTCGCCGGTGGTCTGGGTAAGCCAGGTGACGATGAAGGGGGCGAACCCGCCGAACAGCATCACCCCCAGGTTGTTCGACAGTGCCAGCCCGGTGGAGCGCACCGCCGCCGGGAACTGCTCGGCGCTGGCGGTGGGCCCGGGGCCGTAGATGCTGCCAATGGCGCTGCACAGCAGCAGCTGCATCACCAGCAGGCGGCCGAGGCCGGGCGCGGCCGCCACCCAGCTGAACAGCGGGTAGACCATCACCAGGAAGGCGAAGGTACCCACCAGCAGCACCGGGCGCCGCCCGACCTGGTCGGACAGGTGCCCCGCCAGGGGGATCACCAGGGTCATCCAGGCCACGGCGGCCATCTGCACCATGAACACCTGGTCCAGCGGCAGCCCCAGCTGCTTGTGGGCGAAGGTGGGCATGTTCACCAGCACCACGTAGAAGGCCACGGTGCCGCTGATGGTGCAGCCGAGGGTGACCAGCACGGCCCGGCCGTTCTCCCGCAGCATGCGACCGAAGCCGATGTGCTCGCCGCGCTGGGTGTCACGGGCCTCCAGGAAGGCTTCGGTCTCGGCCATGTGCCGGCGCATCCACAGCCCCACCGGACCGATCAGCAGCCCCACCAGGAAGGGCACCCGCCACCCCCAGGCATCCAGCGCTTCGGGCGAGAGCCCGTGGGTGACCAGGGCGCCCATGCCGGAGCCGGCGAACACCGCCAGGCACTGGCCGAACAGCTGCCAGGCGCCATACAGCCCGCGCCGATGGGCCGGGGCGCTCTCCACCAGGAAGGCCGTGGCGCTGCCGTATTCGCCGCCGGTGGCGAAGCCCTGGAGCATCCGCGCCACCACGATCAGCAGCGGCGCGCCGAGGCCGATGGCGGCGTAGTCGGGGGCCAGGGCGATCATGGCGATGGAGACGGTCATCAGCAGGATGATCAGCTGCATGGCTGCCTTGCGCCCCCGGCGGTCGGCGTAGAGGCCCAGGAGGATGCCGCCCACCGGGCGCATGAAGAAGCCGACGCCGAAGGTGGCCAGGGCCATCAGCAGCGAGGCGTACTCGTCGTCCGAGGGGAAGAACAGCCGGGCGATGATGCTGGAAAGGAAGCCGTAGACGATGAAGTCGTACCACTCCAGTGCGTTTCCGATGACGGCAGCCGTCACCTGGCGGCCGCGCGAGGCGCCGCTGGCGGATGGTTTCATGGCGGTCTCCGGGTCAGGCGTGGGCAGTGGGTTCGGCGAGGCGCACGGGCGTCACCTGCAGCCAGGATTCGGCCAGGGCGGCCCAGTAGGCGGCGCCTCTCGGGAGGATGGCGTCGTTGAAGTCGTAGGCGGGGTTGTGGACCATCGGCCCGTCGCCGTTGCCGATCATCAGGTAGCTGCCGGGGCAGCGCTGCAGCATCCAGCCGAAGTCCTCGCTGCCCATGAGGGTGGGCGCGTCCTGCACGGCGTCGGCGCCCGCCAGGTCGAGGGCGACACGCCGGGCGAAGGCGGTCTCGGCCGGGTGGTTGACGGTGACCGGGTAGGCCGGCCGGTGCTCGATCTGCACCTGGCAGCCATGGCTGGCGGCGTGGCCGCGGATGATCGCCATCACCCGCTGCAGCTGGCGCTCGCGCACCGCCGGGTCCAGCGCACGCAGGCTCAGGCGCAGGCGGGCCGTCTGCGGGATGACGTTGGCCGCCTCGCCGGCCTGGAAGGCACCGATGCTGACCACCGCTGCCTGCTGCGCATCGATGTGGCGGGCCACCACCGTCTGCAGGGCCATGACGATGTCGGCACCGGCCACCAGCGGGTCGACGCACAGGTGCGGCATGGAGCCGTGCCCGCCGACGCCTTCGAGGGTGACCTCCAGCAGGTCCTGGGAGGCCATCACCGGCCCGGCGCGGAAGGCCAGTTGCCCGGCCGGCAGGCCCGGCATGTTGTGCATGCCGAACAGCGCATCGCAGGGGAAGCGCTCCAGCAGGCCGTCCTCCAGCATGGCCAGGGCGCCGCCCTGCCCTTCCTCGGCGGGCTGGAAGATCAGGTTGAGAGTGCCCTCGAAGCGCCCGGCCTGGGCCAGGTAGCGGGCGGCGCCCAGCAGCATCACGGTGTGGCCGTCGTGCCCGCAGGCGTGCATGCAGCCGGCATGGCGGCTGATGTGGGCGGCCGCGCCGGCCTCGTGGATGGGCAGTGCGTCCATGTCGGCCCGCAGGCCGAGCCGCGCCGTACCCCGGCCACGGCGCAGCACGCCGACCACGCCGGTACGGCCGATGCCGGTGTGCACTTCGTAGCCCCAGTCGCGCAGCAGGCGTGCCACCAGCTCGGCGGTGCGGTGCTCCTCGAAGCCGAGTTCGGGGTGGGCGTGGATGTCGTGTCGCAAGGCACGCAGCTCGTCGGCGATGTCGTCGAGCCAGGCCTGGATGGGAGCGAAGCGGGTCATTGTTGTTGTTCTCCTCGTCCGGTGGAGACCGCCCGGGGCGGTCGGTCTCCAGCTAACCGCGCGGGACGGAGGAGAACAATCGAAGGTGGTTCCACAGGGTGGAACCCGAGCGCGCGGCCTCAGGGCAGCGGGTCGGGCTCCGCCAGCAACTGGCAGCCCTGGCGCTCGCCGAGCCAGGCAGCGGTGTTGCTGCGCCCCAGGCCACGGGCGGTCACGCGCTTGCCGGCGGCATCGTCGAGGAAGCCGCTGATGGGCACGTACTGCTTCACGTAGCCCTGGCAGTAGTCCGCCGCGTTGTGCATCACGTAGCGGCAGGAGCAGTACTCCTTGGCGGTGTAGGCGCTGATGATGCCGGGGAAGGCCTGCAGGTGGACGCGGTTGTGCCAGGCCAGGCCGGCGAGCAGGAGCAGCAGCAGGACGAGGACGCTGAGCACGGGACGGCGGCGGATCATGGCTTCACCTCCGGGGCGAAGGCGGCCAGGGCCAGTTCGAGGAAGCGGTCGTGCTGGTAGGTGCCGTCGCGGTCGTCGGCGTAGCGCACGATCACCAGCTTCTCGGTGGGCAGCACGTAGAGCGCCTGGCCCAAGTGGCCGAGGGCGGCAAAGGCGTCTTCCGGGGCGTGCGGCCAGGGCTTCGGCGCGCCCTCCACCACGCGGTTGAGCCACCAGTGCCCGCCGGGGACGGCTTCGCCGGGCTGTTTCGGGTCCGGCCGGTAGTCGGCGAAGGGCGTGCGGTTGAAGGCCACCCACTCGGCGGGCAGCAGTTGCCGCTCGCCCCAGCGACCGTTGCGCTGCATGAGCAGGCCGACCCGGGCCAGGTCACGGGCGCTGAGGTAGGCGTAGGAGGAGCCGACGAAGGTGCCGGCGGCGTCCCGCTCCCACACGGCGGAGCGGATGCCGAGGGGCTCGAACAGCGCGGTCCAGGGGTAGTCCGGGTAGGCGGCCTCGCCCACCATGCCGCGCAGGGCGGCGGAGAGCACATTGCTGTCACCGCTGGAGTAGCGGAAGCGCTTGCCGGGCACGGCGTCCAGCGGGTGCTCGGCGGCGAAGGCGGCCATGTCGCCACGCCCTCGGGTGTAAAGCATGGCCACCACGGAGGATTTGAGCGGGGCGTATTCGTAGTCCTCCTGCCAGGCCAGGCCGGAGGCCCAGTGCAGCAGGTGCTGCACCTGCACGCCGGGGTGGCTGGCGAAGGCGGGGTAGTGGCGGGCGACCGGGTCGTCCAGCTTGAAGCGCCCCTCGCCAAAGGCCACACCCAGGGTGGCGGCCAGCAGGCTCTTGCTCACCGACCAGGTGAGGTGCGGCGTCTGCGCCTGGGTAGGGCCGGCATAGCGTTCGTAGACCAGCTCGCCATCACGGATCACCACCACCGCGTCGCTGCGCACGCCCTGGCGCTGGGCATCGTCACGGGCGGGAAAGGCGTAGCGCTCGAAGGCGTCGAGGGCGGGGCTGCTGGCGGCGGGGGTAGCCGTCCAGTCGGGATCGGGCCAGCGTTCCGCCTGGGCGGGCAGCACGGCGGCAAGGCCAAGGGCCAGGCACAGGGCGCGGAGCAGGAGCATGGGCATCGGCAGGCCTCTTGTTGTAGGAAGAGGCCGACCCTAGCACGGGTTGATGACAGCCAAAAGCGCCGAACGCGCCGCGAAAGGTGGCCATTCCAGACAACTTCGGGGTGGCACCACGGCGTGGGCGATCCCGTAAAAAAACCGGCGGGAGGCGCAGGCTTCCGGCCGGTTTCCGTGTGCACGTCTGGCGAACGCGAGCCTGCTGCAGGTGCGTTCGCCTCGGGCTGTCAGCGAGGCAGCTGGTAGTCCTCGGGGCCCATCAGGTCGAGGCCGCAGTCGAGGTTCTCGATCCAGTAGAGGAAGGCGCTGATCATTTCCTTGCCGACGAAGGGACGGCCGTGCTGCGGCACGATCATCTCCAGGTCCATGCCACGGACCATCGCGGCCCACAGGCGGCAAGCCTTGTTGCCGGCCATGTAGCGCCGGTGGAAGCCTTCCATCTCCGGCACGTGGTTGGTGAAGTCGCGCACCGGGGAGGCGTCTTCGGTCATGGACGCGCCCATGTCGCCGGAGAAGAGGATCTTGCTCACCGGGTCGTACAGCTGGAAGTTGCCCACCGAGTGCAGGAAGTGCGCCGGCACCGCCTTGAGGTTGCAGCGGCCAAGCGGGATCGACTGGCCACGGTCGGGCAGCGCGATGATGCGGTCGTAGGTGGAGATGCCATGGCTGATGGCCAGGTAGTTGGCGGTCAGGTGCGGCAGGAAGCGCGCCCAGAGCTTGGAGCAGACCACCTTGGCGCGGGTGTGCAGCAGCCACTTGTCCAGGGACGCGATGATGTCCGGGTCCTGGTGGGAGGCGAAGATGTAGGTCAAGTCCTGCACCGGGATGTGCTTGGACAGCTCCAGCGACAGCGGGGTGTAGGTCAGATCGCCGCCCGGATCGAGCAGCAGGTACTGGTCATGGTCGGTGATCAGGAACTGGTTGGACTGGATGCCGTCCCCACTGACCAGATCGTCGAACAGCATGCATTGGTGGGTGCCGTTGTCGAACAGCACGATGGGTTCACGGCGCATGGACACCTCGGATTCGGTTGCGGCGCACAGCATGCGGAGCCCCTTGTCCGGGCGTACTGATCTGCGTCAAGCGCCCCCTTCGTCAAGGGCGCAAAGGTCGCAGGGAGGCGCGCTGCGTCGCAATCCGCGACAGCCGGGGGGGCTTAGGGGTGCTGCTCCAGATCCACCAGCCGACTGGTGGGGCCATCGGCCCGCAGGCGCTCGCGGACCAGGGCCGGCCATTGGGTACGGGCCCGGCGTTTGGCGATGGCGTAGGTGAGGTTTTGTAGGGCGTTGATTGGGGCATGCAGTGCTCCCCCCAGCAAAAGCGCAACATCCGAGGCACTGAGGTAATTGCGCCCACCATTGGCAGCGTACTGCTCCTTGATATCTCGCCATTGCAGGCGCGTCCACTGGCCTCGCCGTTTGCGTACATCCAACAGACTCTGGTTGAACGCGGGCGACTCGCTGTGCCTGCCGTGTTCATCGAACCAGGGGCCGTTATCCATATAGGCCCGCAGGTACTCCCAGAAGCCCAACTGCATCTCCAGGCTCTTGCTGATGGGCGAGCCCAGGTTGATAACCACCTGCTCCTCCGGGTGGCCGTAGCGGTGCAGCAGCACTTCCAGCGCGGCATGGCGCATGCCGCCGGTGTACAACCCCACGGTATCGAAGGGGTAGGCCGCAGCAGCAATGCCGTCCCAGGGCGTGTGGTACAGCTCGCCGTCCAGCTCGAAGTACAGCTCGCGGGTGCGACGGTTGAGCAGGATCGGCAGGGGCATGGGTTGGAGGATTTCCCACAGAAACACCGCGAACACTGGCGGGTACGTAAACAACGCCAGTCGGCTGGCCCATTGCATGTCGCCGTCTAGCAGCAATGGCAGAATCGCGATCAGCCCAAAAAATACTGCTCCTCCACCCAACGCCCCGGTCCACATCCCTCTGTCCGCACTCTCCCCGTGCTCAATGCTCAGGTAGTACTCGGTCTGCTCCTCCACTTCGGGCATGCACATGAGTGGAGCGTGCGTGGGCTGGTCTGACTGGAGCAGGCAACTGTCAGGCACTTGGGAGAAGCGTCGGGTAAACGTGCGGGCAGCCTCCGTCGTCATGCCTGCTGCTCCAGATCCACCAACCGGCTGGTGGGGCCATCGGCCCGCAGGCGCTCGCGGACCAAGGCCGGCCATTGGGTGCGGGCACGGCGTTTGGCGATGGCGTAGGTGAAGATCTGCAGCGCATTCATAGGGGCAAACAAGGCGCTTAGCAGGATCAGCATCACGTCGTCATAGCCCAGGAAGTTCCGCCCCTGCTTGGCCTTGTACTCGCGCTTCAGGATGCCCCAGTGCAGGCGCGTCCACTGCCCGCGCGTCTTGCGTACCTCCAACAGGCTCAAGTTGAACGCGGGCGATTCGCTGTGCCTGCCGTGTTCATCGAACCAGGGGCCGTTATCCATGTAAGCCCGCAGGTACTCCCAGAAGCCCAACTGCATCTCCAGACTCTTGCTGATGGGCGAGCCCAGGTTGATCACCACCTGCTCCTCGGGGTGGCCGTAGTGGTGCAGCAGCACCTCCAGCGTGGCATGGCGCATGCCACCGGTGTAGAGCCCGACTGTGTCGAAAGGGTAGGCCGCAGCGGCAATGCCGTCCCAAGGCGTGTGATACAGCTCGCCGTCCTGCTCGAAGTACAGCTCGCGGGTGCGACGGTTGAGCAGGATCGGCAGGGGCATGGGCTGGAGCACTTCGCAGATGAAAGGGACCAATATGCATGCAACTGCGACCAGAGACGCTTGAGTGGCGCCCTGGTTGTTTCCGTAGCACAAAGCAATCAAAGCCATGGTCAAGAGAAAGCAACCCAGTCCCCCGCCCAGTGCTCCTGTCCACATCCCTCTGTCCGCACTCTCCCCATGCTCAAGGCTCAGGTAGAACTCGGTCTGCTCCTCCACTTCGGGCATACACATAAGCGGTGCTTGCGTGGACTGGTCGGACTGGAGTAGGCAACTGTCCGGTACTTGGGTAAAGCGCTGGGCGAAGGCGCGGGAAGCCTCCGTCGTCACGCCTGCTGCTCCAGATCCACCAGTCGACTGGTGGGGCCATCGGCCCGCAGGCGCTCGCGGACCAGGGCCGGCCATTGGGTGCGGGCGCGGCGTTTGGCGATGGCGTAGGTGAAGTTTTGCAGCGCATTCATAGGGGCAAACAAGGCGCTTAGCAGGATCAGCATCACGTCGTCATAGCCCAGGAAGTTCCGCCCCTGCTTGGCCTTGTACTCGCGCTTCAGGATGCCCCAGTGCAGGCGCGTCCACTGCCCGCGCGTCTTGCGTACCTCCAACAGACTCTGGTTGAACGCGGGCGACTCGCTGTGCCTACCGTGTTCATCGAACCAGGGGCCATTGTCCATATACGCTCGCAGGTACTCCCAAAAGCCCAACTGCATCTCCAGGCTCTTGCTGATGGGCGAGCCCAGGTTGATCACCACCTGCTCCTCGGGGTGACCGTAGCGGTGCAGCAGCACTTCCAGTGCGGCATGGCGCATGCCGCCGGTGTACAACCCCACGGTATCGAAGGGATAGGCCGCAGCAGCGATGCCGTCCCAGGGGGTGTGGTACAGCTCGCCGTCCTGCTCGAAGTACAGCTCGCGGGTGCGGCGGTTGAGCAGGATCGGCAGGGGCATGGGCTGGAACACTTCGCAGATGAAGGGGATCAGAAAACAAGGCAGTGCAAACAGCAGAATTTTGAGGGCCGACTCAAAGTCACCATCTAAGAACACGGCTAGCGCAAGCCCTAGCAAAGCAATCCCCCCCACGCCCCCCAACGCTCCGGTCCACATCCCCCGATCTGCACTCTCGCCGTGCTCAAGGCTCAGGTAGTGCTCAGTCTGTTCTTCCACCTCGGGCATGCACATGAGCGGTGCCTCCGTGGATTTATCAGCCTGGAGCAATCGACTGTCAGGCACCTGGGCGAACCGTCGGGCGAAGGTGGTTTGGGCTATTTCAGTCATGGTCAGCTCACCTCGATGTCGATGGCCGGCAGGCTGAGCCCTTCGACCGGGGTGTAGGTCAGGCTGCCGCGTATGGCGACCAGCCGTTCAAACGGGCCGTCATGGTAGGCCCGACGCAGGCGGATGCCGTCGCCCTGTGGGCCATGGGGGCTGCCGATATCGGGGTCGAAGGGGATGGGGTCGTCCTCCCCCCAGGTCAGGGGGATGCACCTGAAGGTGGCATCGCCGAGCAGGCCGTGGGACCGCTCCCACTCTTCGTAGCCGCTGAAGGTGATCATGCCCTGCTGGTACTCGGTCTGGCCGGGCAGATGCAGGACCAGGCGTATTTCGTTCACCCATTTGCCTGTGCGGGGGTTGATATCGTTCCAGCGCTCCAGCTTGAGGCTGACGGGCAGGACGATGCGCCAAAACGCCTCGAGGGTGCCGGTGAGGGCGCCGGACCAGTCCGCAGGGCGAGTGCCGAAACGGGTCTGCTTGAGCCAGCTTTCCAGCGGGGTGTCTTTTGTGTAGAGCAGGGAGACCATGCCAATCAGGATGGTGCCAACCAGCCCCACCAGACTCAGGCGCAGGGGCAGGGTGAGTACGCGGATGCCGGTGGCCAAGGCCGTCGACTCGCCGGCCAGTACCGCCGCGCGGGCCAGGCGCAAGGCGCGCATGGCCTGCAGCGAGACACGGGCATAGGCCAGGTTGGCGCCGGCCAGCCCCAGGCTGACCGCTGCTGTGTCCAGGTCTCCAGTACGGTAAGCATCCAGGGCCTGCCAGCCGTAGATGAACACGTCCAGGCCGGCGGTGATGGACTGGATGAGCATTGCCACACTCCCCGCCCCAAGCGCGCTTGCCAATAAACGCTGGGCCTCGGGATTGACCTTTCCTGCAAGTGCAACATGCTGCTCCCAGCGCACATCAGCAAGCTTTTGCAATACGGCTGTCGAAGCGGTAGCCGTGGCCATCGTTGCACTGAAAAACGAAAGAACGTTCTTCGCGGATCTATCGGTCCAGAACTGCATTGCCACCGCCGTCAAATTCCAAACCGACACAAACGCAATCAACGTCTTCAACGGCGCTTCGTTCAGCAGTTCGCTGATGTTTCGAGGCGCACCCAGTGAGAGGCGCGCGGCTTTTCCGCTCAGGGGCGGTAGCGTTGTGCCGGGCTTGCCGGGCGCGGGCGGGGCGTCGCTGCCATAGCCGGGCGAGGGATGGGGCGGGGCCGCTTCTGGGGCCGGTACGACACGGAAATGCGGAATGGCCTCCTCGACCTGGGTCGCCGTGGGGCTTTTGGCGGGGGTTGAAGGGCCGACGGCCTCGCGGGCGACACGCGCCTGGTTGCGGTTCTCTTTCTGCAGTTGCTTCTTGAGGCGGCGCCGTTGGCCCTTGTTGTGGGCCTGGTCGATCTGCTCGTTGAGCCATTCGATCGCATCCGCCCGGCTCAGTTCGTCCACCTCCAGGCGCTGGTCACTGCGCACCAGCGAGGCAATCATCAGGCTGTAGACCAGGGGGTGGATCTGTTCACTCAGGCTGCGCAGGCGCCCGCCGAGGCTGGGTGAGAGCACGGCGAACAAGGGCTCGCCACCGCGCGCCGGATTCATCGCCTGCACCTGATTGGCGGCGAGGTTGACGGCCGTGGCGAAGGCTGTCGCCCTGGCGAGGCGGGCGGCGGCGCCAGGGGCGTCGGTCACGTCGGCGAGGGCTTCCGGCAGGTGCAAGGCTTGCTTCAGGGTGCCGGGGTCGATCTTGCGGGTGGCGCCCAGCAACGCCCACAGCAACCAGGGCTGCTCCCTCGGTTGGGCAGCGTCCAGCTCCCGCTCCAGGGTCTTCACCCCCAGCGGGGTGGCGGAGGGCCCCAGGCAACTGCAGGCGAAGTGGATTTCCAGCAGGTCGCGCTGATCGGGCTGGGTCAGGTCGAACATGGCGCAGGCGGAGTCCAGGTGCGACGGCATGCCGCCTTCCAGGGTCTCGAACCAGCGGGCCCAGCACTCCGTCAGGCGCCGCAGGTCGGCATCGAGGGCGTCCAGCGCCAGGGCCGGCTGCTTCAGAACCTTCTGCAGCTGGGGCACGTCGATCATGGAGGCGAGGTTGCTGCGGATGACTTCGTCGCTGTCGGCCACGGATTGGATCAGTTCGGCCGTGGCCCACTCGTCGTTGCGGTGATTGTTGAGCTTGGTGAAGGCGATGCGGCGCTCGCGCACCAGGGCGGCCAGGTCACCCAGTACGCCCCAGGGGTCGTCGACCAGGGCGAAGTGCTGCTGCTCGCAGCGCTGCATGGGTTTGAGGGGCGGGTCTTGCAGCAGCCAGTAGCTGGCCTTTCTGGCGGCGATGCTCCAGGTGTAGTGCTCGGTCTTAAGGTCGCCGATCTGCCCGTGCACGGCCTGGACGCTGCCACTGAAGGGCGCCACGCCGGGGGTCAGGCTGCGCATCATGCGTTGGCGCTTGGCGGGCTGGCTCTCCAGCTCCGCGAAGACGTCGGCACTCCAGCGGATGGGGGACCAGGCCATCAGCACCGGCGCACCCGCCTCCAGCATCAGGTAGGCACGGGTGGTGGTATCCGGTGCGGGGGCGCCGCGGGCGGTCGGTTTCAGCATGGCGGCGTCCACCCGGTATTCGCTGAGTGCCTTGAGGCTGTCTTCCCAGACGTACAACCAGCCATCGCGCAGCGCACGGGGGACATAGCCCAGGGGGCGATCCTTGAGCGAGGCATGCTCGGGGCCCATCTCCGGGAAGTTGCCGTTGAGGGCGGGCAGCCCCAGGGTGGCGGCGTCCAGGGTGGAGGGGTTGCGCGTCTCGATGGGGCCGATGGCATAACGCAGCGGCAGCACGGCGGCCAGCAAGGGGCAGGTGGCGGGCTGGAGGCGGCGGGGTTGGGTGGCGGGGGCGTTCATGCGGGTGCGTCCTGCGGGTGGGGTTCGGGTTGAGCCAGTGCGTCGAGCAGTGGCCAATCCAGGGTGATCTGGGCTTCGAGCGGTGGGCCGGGCTGGGTCACATCCAGCTGGGGACGGGGGTTGTGCCAGGCCAGGACCGGGGCCTCCCCGTCACGCAACCAGACCTCGCTCACGCCATACCAGAACCCCGCCGGCCACTGGACCTGGCTGCGCCATGCCTGGCGTAGCGGGCGTGCATCGGCCAGCCGCAGCCAGAACACGCGGCCATCCGGCGCCAGGATGCGCAAACGCCGACGCAGGCTCTCTCGCAAGGCGACCAGAGGCAGCTCGCTCCTGAGCCAGACGGCCTGTTCAAGCTCGGGCTGGCCGGCCTGCCAGGCGTCATTCAGCGGAGTGCCGGCATCGGCCTGCAGCAGGATGGGGCCGATTGCCGCCAGCGGTTCATACGGGGTGCCTTGCAGCAGGGGGCGTGGGCTGTGTTCGGGAAAGCGCTGGCACAGCCAGACCAGCGCCTGCCGGTGGGAGGCGCCGTCGAAGAGCAGGAATCCGCTGTCCATCATTTAGCTTCCTTGGCGCGCTTGGCCGCTTCGCAGACTTCACAGATACCCGTGCTGGCCTGGAGGAATACCCGCCGTTGCTTGGCCAGGGCCTCCAGGGTGATGCCGGCCTTGTCCTTGTCCGCCGGCTTCACCGCGCCCGGCAGGATGGGCCGGGCACCTGAGCCCTCCCCTGCCGCGCCCCCTGAGTTCAGGTTGATGGTGGCGCCGCTGAAGGTGACGCCGCCCGGGTCGAGCTTGAGGAAACTGCCGCCGCCGCTGGCGGTGAGCTCCATGCCGGCGTCGATGACGACCTTGTCGCCGGCGTAGTAGTGGATCTCCTGCCCTGCTTCGACGAACTGTCCAGCACCGATCTGGATGTGCTGCTCGTTGCCCACGGTGAGGTGGTCGTCCTGCTTCAGTTCCGTCTTGCGGTCCTTGTGCAGGGTGTGGTGCTGCTCGCCGAAGAATTCGCTGTAGACGCTGCCTTCCACCCGGTCGTGGCGTTGGTTCCCGACGCGGATTTTCTGGTCGTGCTCGATGTTTTCGTCCCAGTCGCGCTGGGCGTGGATGTAGATCTGTTCCTGGCCCTTGCGGTCTTCGATGCGCAGTTCGTTGTAGCCCCCACCGCCGGGGCTGCTGTCGGTCTTGAGCAGGGTGCGGGTCTTGTTCGCGGGCAGTTCGTAGGGCGGTTGGTGGACGCCGTGGTAAAGGCAGCCGGTGACCAAAGGTTGGTCGGGGTCGCCTTCAAGGAAGGTGACGAGGACTTCCATACCAATGCGGGGGATGGCGATGGCGCCGTAGGCGTTGCCGGCCCAGCTGCTGGCAACGCGGAGCCAGCAGCTGGTGTGTTCGTCGGCCTGGCCTTCGCGGTCCCAGTGGAACTGGACCTTGATGCGGCCGTGGCGGATTTCTTCGCCCTTTGGACCGGTGACGACGGCGGTCTGGCTGCCGAGGATGCGCGGTTTGGGGTGGTTGAGGTCGGGCCGGGCGGGAACGTCCCAGGGGATGGCCTGGAAGCGGTTGCGGTAGCCCTGTTTGAAGTCGCCGTCGGGGGTTGCGGGTTCACTGGTGCTGGGCAGTGAGACGCCAAGGGCTTTTTGTGCGGCGCCGAGCAGGGCGCCCTGGGCACTTTTCACAACGCCGTCGATGGAGGCGAACTCTTCCAGCACCTGGGGCTGCTTGCCTTCGTGGTGGAGGGCGGTGATCAGCCAGAGGTCGTTCCATTCCGGTTTGGGGTGGTCGGAGAGGCTGAGCAGGTGGCCGCTCACCAGGCGCGGTTCGTCGCTGTCGCCGTCGGCGAGGCGGTAGTCGCGGCGGTGGCGTTCCTGGGCCTGGCGGGCGAGGCGGCGGCCGCGATCACGGTCGGTGAAGCGGCCGGGGTAGTCGTAGTCTTCGAGGTCGGGCTGGGGAAGGTCGTCCTGGGGCGTGTGGGCGGCTTCCATCAGCAGCCTGGGTTTTTCGAAGAAGTAGTCGCGGCGGGTGACCCGCAGGGTGCGGGCTTCCATCCGCAGGCCGAAGCGTTTGATGACGGGTTCGTCGGCGACCTGGCCGGTGTTGGCGAGGTAGGCGACGGGGCGGCCGAGCTTGGGGAAGGCGCTGGCGTCTTCGCCGAAGACCAGCAGGTGGCCATCGCTCTGGTGCTCGAAGTGGAAGTGCAGGCCCTCTTCTTCGCAGAGGCGGCTGATGAAGTGCAGGTCGCTTTCGTCGTACTGGGTGCAGTAGTCGCGCGGTGGGGGTGCCTTGGGGCCGAGGCGGAAGCTGTAGGCGTCGGCGAGGATGCCGTGGTCTTCGAGGACCTGGCCGATGATCTGCGGGACGCTGAGGTGCTGGAAGATGCGCTGGTTGTGGCGCAGGGCGAGGTAGGCGAGCCGGGGGACGAGGGTGAGGTGGTAGTGGGTGAGGCGGTTGCCGATCTCGCCGACGGCGATGCCGAAGACCTGCCCGTGGACGCCGCGCCCGTCGGGGGTGAAGGCGAGGAAGGCGGGTTTGTGCAGAAGGCTTTCGAGGTCGAGGCGGCTGCGCTCGCTGACCAGTTCGATGTCGAAACGGAAGGGCTGGTTGAGGGCTTCGTGGCCGGTGAAGGCGAGGACCTTGAAGTCAGGGTTGGCGCCTTCGATGTCGAGGCTGAAGTGCGCCTGGTTGGCGGGGTTGAACATGCGGGGCTCCGTCCATTGGAACTGGGAGGACGGAGCCTGCCGGGTTGGGCAAGGGCGATTCCATCAGGCGCTTCCGATAGCCGTGTACGGCCGCGCCACTGGACGGTGTCAACCGCCCGGGTTCAATCCACCCACCCCAGTGCCTCCCGCGCCTTGGCCAAGCGCGTGGCGCGTGCGGCGCCGGCGATGGCCAGCAGGCCCTGGTCGCGCGTCCAGAGCGTTGCCCATGGCCCGGGGCCGCTGGCGAAGGCGGCGTCCAGTTCGCTGCGCAGGCCGTCGAACTCGGCGAAGAGGCCGGCCAGCATGACGTGCATCACCGGGCTGGTGGCGCACAGCCGGGCCACTTCGGCGGCGCCGGCCAGCAGCCCCAGCAGGCGCATGCGCAGGGCCGGCGGCCAGCCGCTGTCCTGGCCGACACCCAGCAGCCAGGCGCTGAGGGCGGCGAGGACGTGGAGGTCTTCCAGGCTGCGGAAGGGTTTGACGTAGGCATCCCAGCCGTCCCCGGCGAGGCGCTCGCAATGGGCGCCGTCCAGGTGCAGGCGGGCGTGGGGGATGTCGGGCATCAGCGGCAGCGCCGGCAGGGGTTCGATGCGCACGCCGGGCGCGCCGTTGCGCACCACGGTGAGGGCCAGGCGCGGGGCTTCGCCGTCGGCTTCCTCGCGGGCGGCCACCAGCAGCCAGTCGGCAGCGTCGGCGGCGGTGACGAAGTCCTTGCGGCCATTGAGGCTGAGCCCGTCGAGGCGGACCTGCATGTCCGCCGGGCGAACGCTGCGCGCTTCGGTCACGCAGAGGGCGCCGAGGCTGCGCGGAGCGGAGGGCCAGAGCAGGCGCAGCGCGCCCTGGTAGCCCGCGAGGAAGGCCAGCCCCGGGGTGGCGGCGAGGCGCCCGCCGAGGATGGCGAGTTCGAAGGGCGTGGCCTCGCCCAGGCGCTCCAGCAGGCTGCCGTACCACTCTTCGAGAGGCTGCGCGGGCAGGCGGTCACGGGTCTCGAGCAGGCGTTGCCAGGTCATGGGCGGTCTCCTTGGGGGCTGTCATTCAAGCATCACGGAAACGTCACGGAGGTGACACCGGGTCTGCCTAGCCTGAGCTTGCACAACAAGATCGTCCGGCTGCAACCGGGATCTAGCCGGCCCAAATGGAGGCTTACTCATGACTCAGATCGCTATCACCCGCGACAACGCCGCACGCGGCGACAAGAGCCCACGCCGCCTGCAGGCCGAGCGCCTCAGCGGGGTGGCTGCCCTGCGTGAAGCCCAGGCCCTGCGCTACCGGGTGTTCAGCGCGGAGTTCGATGCCAAGCTCAAGGGCGCCGAATTCGGCCTCGACATGGATGACTTCGACCCGCACTGCCAGCACATCGGTGTGCGCGACCTGGACAGCGGTGAGCTGGTGGCCACCACCCGCCTGCTGGACCACCAGGCCGCCCACGACATCGGCCGCTTCTACAGCGAGGAGGAGTTCCGCCTCGAAGGCCTGGGCGAGCTGCAGGGCCCGGTGCTGGAGATCGGCCGCACCTGCGTCGATGCGGCCTACCGCAACGGCGGCACCATCGCGGTGCTCTGGAGCGAGCTGGCGGAGGTGCTCAACGAGGGCGGCTACCGCTACCTGATGGGCTGCGCGAGCATCCCCATGCAGGACGGCGGCATCCAGGCCCAGGCCATCATGCAGCGCCTGCGCGAACGCTACCTGTGCACCGAGCACCTGCGTGCCGAGCCGCGCACCCCGCTGCCGGCGCTGGAGCTGCCGGGCAACGTGATCGCAGAGATGCCGCCGCTGCTGAAGGCCTACATGCGCCTGGGGGCGAAGATCTGCGGCGAGCCGTGCTGGGACCCGGACTTCCAGGTCGCCGACGTGTTCATCCTGCTCAAGCGCGACGAGCTGTGCCCGCGCTACGCCCGCCACTTCAAGGCGGCGGTCTGACGCCGTGGCCGGGCTGCGCTTCTACCTGCGGGTGCTACGCCTGCTGGCGGTGATCGGCCTCGGCCTGCTGCTGGCGAGCGGGGTGGTGGTGCTGGAACGGCTGGCCCGGGGACGGGACCTGATGCCGCGCCGGCAGCGCCTGACCCGCTGGTTCCTGGCGCGCCTGGCCGGCGCCCTGCCCTTCCGGGTGCGGGTGGAAGGCGAGGTGCCGACGGTGCCGATGCTGTGGGTCAGCAACCATGTGTCGTGGACCGACATCCCGCTGCTGGGCATGCTCGCGCCGCTGTCCTTCCTGTCCAAGGCGGAGGTGCGCGCCTGGCCGGTGGCCGGCTGGCTGGCGCACAAGGCCGGGACGCTGTTCATCCGCCGGGGTTCGGGGGAGAGCAACCTGGTGGGGCAGCAACTGGGCCGGCACCTGGGGCTGGGCCGCAACCTGGTGATCTTCCCGGAAGGCACCACCACCGACGGCAGCCTGGTGCGCACCTTCCATGGCCGCCTGCTGACCAGCGCCTGCGAGACCGGGGTGGCGGTGCAGCCGGTGGCGATCCGCTACCTGCGCGATGGCGAGCGGGACAGCGTGGCGCCGTTCATTGGCGAGGATGACCTGGTGTCCCACCTGGTGCGCCTGCTGCGCAGCCCGTGCAGCGAGGTGGAGATCCGCCTGCTGACGCCCATCCCCAGCAGCGGTCGCCACCGCAACGCCCTGGCCCGCGAGGCCCAGCAGGCGGTGCAGGTGGCGCTGTTCGGTGAAGCCCCGTCCGACGAACTGGCGGCCTGAGCCGCTGCCTCAGCGGGCGGGCGGCACCACCAGCATGTCGCAATCGAACTCCCGCAGGGCGGCGTCCGCCACGCTGCCGATCAATGCCCGCTTGACCCCGCTCATGCCCCGCGTGCCCAGCACCAGCAGGTCCGGTTCGGCCTGCTGCAGTGCATGGCGCAGCACGGTGATGGGCAACCCCTCCTCCGCCGACTGCTGGCTGAACACGCCCAGCAGCCCCTGTTCGCCAAGGAACTGCGCCAGGGCCGAACGGGCCGCCACGGCTTCGCGTTGCTCATGGTCCTCCAGGGCGCTGTCGGACAGCCCGGCACCCAGCAGGGTGAGCCGGGCGAAGGGCTCGAAGGCGTAGAGCGCACGGCTGCGGGCCAGCTCCAGAATCCCCAGTTCACGAGCCGCCTGGGCCGCGCGGGCCGAACAGGGCGAGAGGTCGAGGCCGACGAGGATGTCGTGGTAGTGCCCGTCGGTCTCGCGGTTGACCACCAGCACCGGTGTGTCCCCGGTGCGCAGCACCCGCTCCAGGGTGGTGCCGACGAACACGTCGCGCAGGGCGTTGCGCCGGTGGCAGCCCATCACCAGCAGGTCGAAGCCCTGGCTGCGGGCGAAGTCGACGATGCGCTCGGCCGGGTCGCCCACTTCGACGCGCAGCGCCGGGGCGGCGCCCGCCAGTTCGGCGATCTCGCCCAGGTGCGAGGCGAGGGCCTCGTGGACCTGGGCGCTCCAGGCGCTGGCCAGGGCCTGGGGCTGGTCGGCATCCACCACGTGCAGCACCGTCCAGGGGCAACGGAACTGCCGCACCAGTTGGGCGGCACGGCGCAGAGCGCGTTCGGAGCGGTTGGACAGGTCGGTCGCCAGGAGCAGCGCTTTCATCGGAGCACCTCCACTGTTCTCGTCAGGCCGGACCGGGGCGGTCCGGGGTCCACGCATTGCACGCCCCGATGCGCGACCGGGGCTTGATGCAGGTCAAGCCATGCCGGCCTGGGCGGCGAAGCGCTGCAGCTCGGGGTAGAAGCGCCGGAAGTGATCGCTCAGGGGCTGGTAGCGCTCGGCCAGTTCATCGAAGCCGCCGGCCAGCAGCTCGGGGCGGGACAGGCGGCGGCTCATGCCACCCACCACGGCTGCCAGGGTGTCGAACTCGCGGTAGCTGCCGAGCCAGTCCTGCTCGGCCATACGCGGGGCGATGCGGGCCAGGGCGCCGGGCAGCGCCGCCTGGTCGGCCAGCACCCGGTAGACCTGCCCGGTGAAGGCGGGCAGCGGCACCTCGGCGTAGTCGGCCCAGTCGCGGGCCAGGCAGTGGTCGAAGAACAGGTCCAGCAGGATGCCGGACACCCGCCGCCGAGCCGCCGGGAACAGGGCGCGGGCGTCCCGCACCAGCGGGTGGGTGTCGGTGAACAGGTCGATGCGCCGGTGCAGGCGAATGCCGGCCTCGATGGCGTGGGGCCAACGGCCGTCCAGCGGCCCTTTGACGAAGTCGCCGTAGAGGCTGCCGAGCAGTTGGTGGGGCGCGGGGCCGCCGAGGTGGAGGTGGGCGAGGTAATTCATCGCGCCAGCTTAGCAGGCTGCTGAAAAACTCCGTTGTGTCGGCGCATGCCCATCAGCCGGGCTGATGATGACTATCGTGGGAAACGATCCCGTATCGTTTTTGCCCGATATATAGTTCGCTCCATTCCGATATGACTGGTGGAGACGGCCATGACCGACACCCCCGACAGCCTCGACATCGACCTGGGCGAGATCCTCAAGGCCCTCGCCCACCCGGTACGGCGCGACATGCTGCTGTGGCTGAAGGAGCCGGAGCGCTACTTCGTCGAGCAGGACCATCCGTTCGAGATCGGCGTGTGCGCCGGCAAGTTCGACCAGCGTACCGGGCTCTCCCAGTCCACCGTATCGGCCCACCTGACCACGTTGCAGAAGGCTGGCCTGGTGACCAGCCGACGCATCGGCCAGTGGAACTTCTTCAAGCGCAACGAGGCCGTAATCGAGGCGTTCCTGCAGCGGATGAGCACCGAACTCTGACCGCAGTACCCGATCAAGAGTCCCGCCCGGCGGGCTCACCCCGGCCCCTTTGCCACCTGCCCCCATTCACTCAGGAGCTGGCCCATGCCAACCGCGCTTCTCGTCCTGGCTTTGTCCGCATTCGCCATCGGCACCACCGAATTCGTGATCATGGGCCTGCTGCCCGATGTCGCCACGGACCTGTCCGTGAGCATTCCCGTCGCCGGCTGGCTGGTGACCGGCTACGCCCTGGGCGTGGCGGTCGGTGCGCCGTTCATGGCCATGGCCACGGCGCGCTTCCCTCGCAAGGCGGCGCTGCTGGCGCTGATGGCGATCTTCATCCTCGGCAACCTGCTGTGTGCCACGGCACTGAACTACGACCTGCTGATGCTGGCACGGGTGGTAACGGCGCTCTGCCACGGGGCCTTCTTCGGCATCGGCTCGGTGGTGGCCGCCAGCCTGGTGCCGCCGAACCGCAAGGCGTCGGCGGTGGCGCTGATGTTCACCGGGCTGACCCTGGCCAACGTGCTGGGCGTGCCCCTGGGCACCGCGCTGGGCCAGGTGGCGGGCTGGCGCTCGACCTTCTGGGCGGTGACGCTGATCGGCGTGGCGGCCTTCATCGGGCTGTGGCGCGTGCTGCCACGCCAGGATGACGAAGAGGCCGCCGACATGCGCGCCGAGCTGGCCGCCCTGCGCGGGGCCGGGCTGTGGCTGGCGCTGTCGACCACGGTGCTGTTCTCCGCGGCGGTGTTCTGCATCTTCACCTACGTGGCGCCGCTGCTGGGCGAGATCACCGGGGTGTCGCCACGCGGCGTGACCGGCACGCTGCTGCTGATCGGCCTGGGCCTGACCCTGGGCAACTTCATCGGCGGCCGCCTGGCCGACTGGAAGCTGGCACAGACGCTGATGGGCGTGTTCATCGCACTGGCCGTCACCTCCACCGTGGTGCACCTGGCCAGCCCGTACCTGATTCCCATGGAGATCACCCTGTTCCTCTGGGCCACCGCCGCCTTCGCGGCCGTGCCGGCCCTGCAGGTGAACGTGGTGGCGTTCGGTGCCGGTGCGCCGAACCTGGTCTCCACCCTCAATATCGGCGCCTTCAACGTGGGCAATGCCCTGGGCGCCTGGGTCGGTGGCGTGGTGATCGAGCAGGGCCTGGGTCTGACCCGCGTGCCGCTCGCCGCTGCCGTACTCGCCATCCTGGCGCTGGTCGCCACCCTGCTGACCTTCAGCCAACGCAAACCCGAGCTGGAAACCGCTCTCGACTAAGACGAGGTGTTCAAAATGGCAACATTGTTCGATCCGATCAAAGTGGGCGACCTGGAACTGGCCAACCGCATCATCATGGCCCCCCTCACCCGCTGCCGCGCCGACGAAGGCCGCGTGCCCAACGCGCTGATGGCCGAGTACTACAGCCAGCGCGCGTCCGCCGGCCTGATCATCAGCGAGGCCACCGCCGTGACCCCGATGGGCGTCGGCTACCCCGACACCCCCGGCATCTGGAACGACGACCAGGTCAAGGGCTGGAGCAACGTGACCAAGGCCGTGCACGCCAACGGCGGCAAGATCGTCCTGCAGCTGTGGCACGTGGGCCGCATCTCCGACCCGAGCTACCTGGACGGCGAAGCCCCGGTGGCCCCCAGCGCCATCGCCGCCAAGGGCCACGTCAGCCTGCTGCGCCCGCTGCGTGACTACCCGGTGCCCCGCGCGCTGGAGACCGAGGAGATCGCCGACGTCATCGAGGCCTACCGCCTCGGCGCGGAGAATGCCCTGGCTGCCGGCTTCGACGGTGTAGAGCTGCACGCCGCCAACGGCTACCTGGTGGACCAGTTCCTGCAGGACAGCACCAACACCCGCACCGACCGCTACGGCGGCTCCCTGGAGAACCGCGCGCGCCTGCTGCTGGAGATCACCGACGAGCTGATCAAGGTCTGGGGCGCCGGCCGTGTCGGCGTGCACCTGGCACCACGTGCCGACGCTCACGACATGGGCGACTCCAACCGTGCCGAGACCTTCGGCTACGTGGCCCGTGAACTGGGCAAGCGCGGCATCGCCTTCATCTGCGCCCGCGAGAAGGAAGCCGACGACAGCTTGGCCCCGCAACTGAAGGAAGCCTTCGGCGGCGTGTTCATCGCCAACGAGCGCTTCACCAAGGACCAGGCCAATGCCTGGATCGCCGAAGGCAAGGCCGACGCCGTGGCCTGGGGCATCCCCTTCATCGCCAACCCGGACCTGCCGGCCCGCCTGGAGAAGGATGCGCCCTGGAACGAGCCGCATCCGGAAACCTTCTACGGCAAGGGCCCGGTCGGCTACATCGACTACCCCCGCCTGTAAGCGGCAACGCTGCGATGAACGAAGCCCCGGCCTTCAAGGTCGGGGCTTTTTCGTGGCGGCGGGTAGATGCGGGCGAATGAATTCGTCCCTACAGGTCCCCCTTGCAGGGGCGACGTAGCCCGGGCATGAAAAAGCCCCAGTCCTTGCGGAGCGGGGCTCGTTCACTGCGGTGATGGATCAGCGCGCGTTGATCTGCTGCTGCAGGTTCTGCACCTGGCTCTGCAGGGTGCTGATGTTGCGGGTCATCTGCGCGCGGAAGGCGTCGAACTCGGCCTGGTTGGCACCGCCGCCGGCTGCCGGGGCCTGGGCCGGGCGGCTGTCCAGCTGGCTGCGCAGGACCAGCAGGTCCTGTTCGAGGCTCTTGATGGCCTGGCTGGGGTTGCCCTGCTTCTTCAGGGCCTCCACTTCACCGGCCAGCGCCTTGATGCGCTCGTCCAGCTTGGCGGCGTCGCCTTGTGCGGCCTTCAGGCGGGCCTGTTCTTCGGCCAGGCTCTGCAGGCGGCTGTCCAGTTGGCCGGCAGAGCCGCTCTGGGTCTTGAAGTCGCCGGAAAGCTGCTCGACGCGCTTGTCCTGGCTGCCCAGCTGGGCGCTGAGGGCCTGCTGCTGCTTGGCCACCTCGGCCAGGCGGGATTGCAGCTGGCGGATGTCCAGCTTGATGGACTCGCTGCCGCTGGTGACGTTGGACTCGGTGGCAACGACCTTGCCGCTGATGTCCTTGATGCGCCCGGCGGCCTCTTCGCTGATGCGGGCGAAGCTTTCCTGGGTGGCCACCAGTTGCTGCTCCATCATCGAGATCTGCTGGAAGCTCCACCAGCCGAGGCCGCAGAAGGCGATGACGGTGGCACCCAGCAGGGCCCACAGCGGACCGGTGCTGGCGCCGCCTCGGGCTTCGGGCTCGTACCCCGCGCGACCGCCCCGGGCCGGCGTGGAGGCGACACGGCGTGGGTGGTGGCCGAACTCGTCGCGGTCCTGCGCGTCGGTTGACAGGCTGGGGACATCGTCCAGTTCATCGAGAGCATCGTTACGCATGATTGACCTTCGGCAGGAGGAGCAAGGAATCGGGGTCGGCACCCAGGGCCGAGGGGCGCCAGTATACCGGTTCGCTTGGCCGGCATCAGCGCCGCGCCATGCTGGTGCGGGTGCCCTTCGTCGGTGCGCATCCAGGCTGATGGACCGGCTGCAGGCCCCATGGTTCCTGGGATTGTGAACTGGTACGCAGCTTGCTTTGGTCGTGGCGGGGCGTCCGGGGGCGCTCCATGCGCGGCCCGTGCCGCGCCGGACGGACCCACCGCTGAACGGGTCCGACGCGCTCCGTCCGGGCAGGACGACAGGCCGGAGCTCTCTTCACACCTTGGGGGGAATACGCGTGGAACTGACCAAAGCCGTGCTGGATTGCATGCAGAGCCTTCGTCGCCAGATTCGCGAGGAACAGGCCCTGGACATCCGTCTCAGCCAACCCGATGCCATCCAGCAGATGCTCAAGGCCTGTGCCGAATCCCGGCGCGAAGCGGTGATCAGCCTGGGCGAGCGCCTCAGCGAACTGACCGGCGTGCGCGTGCCGAAGGTGCTGACCGAGGAAGAGCTGGTGCGCAAGTACACCCAGTACGCCGGCCCGCTGCGCGGCTGAATCAGGCGCCCTGCTGCGCCTTCCACCAGGTGCAGAACTCGTCGAGGGCCGTCCACAGGCTCACCTGGGGGTCGTACTCCAGGTAGCGCCGGGCGCGACTGATGTCGAGGCTGAAGTCCCGCGCCATCACCGCCACGCCCAGCCGGAACAGCGAGGGCTCGGGGCGCCCCGGCAACAGCCGGCAGACCGTTTCGTTGAGGGTCGCCGCTGCGTAGGCCACGCCGAAGGGCACGTGCCGGGTGACCGGCGGCAGGTCGAGGCGGCGCAGCACGTAGTTGACCACGTCCCACAGCGGCACCGGCTCGCCGTTGCTGATGTTGTAGACCTTGCCCAGGGCCGGCCCGGCGGCCAGCAGGCCGCTGAACAGCACGTCGTTGAGGTTGTGCACGCTGGTGAAGTCGACCTTGTTCAGGCCGTTGCCGATGATCGACAGGCGCCCCTTGCGCTGCATGGCGATCAGCCGCGGGAAGATACTGGTGTCACCGGCCCCGGTGACGAAGCGCGGACGGAAGGCGATGACCTCCAGGCCGAATTCCTCGGCGGCGAAGACCTTCTGCTCGGCCAGGTACTTGGTGGCGCCGTAGTGGTCGGAGAAGCGCTTGGGCACCTGATCCTCGGTGATGCCGACGTGGGAGCGCCCATCGAAGTAGATCGACGGCGAGGACAGGTGCACCAGGCGCTTGACCCGCTGCTTGAGGCAGGCCTCCACCAGATTCTCGGTGACCTCGACGTTGGCCCGGTGGAAGTCTTCGTAGCGGCCCCAGACGCCCACAGCACCGGCGCAATGCACCACGGCCTCCACGTCCCGGCACAGGGCCTGGGCCAGTTGCGGGTCCCCCAGGTCACCGGCGACGAACTCCGCGCCCCGCCGCACCAGGTGCTCCACGGCCTCGGGCCGACGGCCGGTGACCCGCACCGTCAGCCCCTGCTCCAGGGCAAAGCGGGCGAAGCGCCCACCGATGAAGCCACTCGCTCCGGTCACCAGAATCTTCATTGCCGTCCCCCACCTGTCGTGTGTTGCGCACTCTAGCAGCGCCCCGGCATGCCGTCGTGGCGCGGCGAGCCAGCACGCGCCCGATGCCGGCCACCTGGGTCAGTCCTGTACCAGCCAGCGTCCGCCGGCCCGGGCCAGGTGGTCGGTGAGGCTGGCCAGCAGCTCGCCACCGTGGCGCCAGTGGTGCCAGTAGAGCGGCACGTCGATGGGCCGTTCAGGAATCAGCTCCACCAGCTCCCCTCGGGCCCGTTCACCCTCCACCTGGTGTTCGGGCACCAGCCCCCAGCCGAGGCCCGCCTGGGTCAGGCGGACGAAGCCTTCGGACGAGGGGCAGAGATGATGGGGAAAGGCGCCCTGGATGCCCAGCGCGGCCAGGTAGCGGTGCTGCAATTGGTCGTCGGGGCCATAGACGATGGAGGGCGCATTCAGCAGCGCCTCCGCCGTGACGCCCCGGGAGAAGTGCCGGGCCACGAACCCCGGGCTGGCCAGGGCGCGGTAGCGCATGGCGCCCAACGCCAGGCTGCGGGCCCCGGCCACCGGACGCTCGGCGGCGCAGATGCAGCCGGCCACTTCACCGGCACGCATGCGCTTGAGGCCGACCTCCTGGTCTTCCACCACCAGGTCCATCAGAACCCGGTGGCTGGAGCAGTAGTCCGCCACCGCCGGGGCCCACCAGGTGGCCAGGCTGTCGGCATTGATGGCGATGCGCAGGCGCTCCGGCAGGCCGCCTTCGTCCAGCGCTGGCACCTGGGCCTGGAGGTCGCGCTCCAGCAGGCGCACCTGCTGCACATGGTTGAGCAGGCGGGTGCCGATCTCCGTCGGTGCCGGTGGCGCAGCACGCACCAGCACGGGCTGCCCGACCCGCGCCTCCAGCAGCTTGACCCGCTGGGACACCGCCGACTGGGACAACCCCAGCACCTGGGCAGCCCGCTCGAAACCACCCTGCTCCACCACGGCGGCGAGGGCAGCCAGGAGCTTGTAGTCGAACATATCGATTTTCCTTATGCGAGATCAGCAGGATTCGTTTTCCTTATACAGCTGCCCTCGGCAGACTCGCCAGCATTCCCTTTCGCCTTTCAAGGAACCGACCGTGGCCGGAGAAACCGCCCTGTCCGTGCTGCTGCGCAGCCTGGAACCCCGTCTCGACGACGGTGACTACGTCTTCTGCACCCTGGCGTCTGACGCCCCGACCGGTTGCACGCCCGTGGCCAGCATCCGCGAGGCCGAGGGGTTGAGCCTGATCCTCCCGCGTGAACAGGCCGATGCCCGGGGCCTGCCCTACGACTACGTCGCCGCCTGGATCACCCTGCAGGTGCACTCCTCCCTGGCGGCGGTGGGGCTGACGGCCGCCGTGGCGGCTGCACTGGCGCAGGCCGACATCAGCTGCAACGTGGTGGCGGGCTACCACCACGACCACCTGTTCGTGCCCCGCGAACGCGCCGAGTGCGCGGTGTCGATCCTGCGGGCGCTGGCCGCCAGCGCGGTGGAGGGCTGAGGCATGTGGCAGAGCTACTTCAACGGCATGCTGGTGGCGGCCGGGCTGATCATCGCCATCGGCGCGCAGAATGCCTTCGTCCTCGCCCAGAGCCTGCGCCGCGAGCACCACCTGCCGGTGGCGGCGCTCTGCGTGCTGTGCGACGCGCTACTGGTGAGCGCCGGGGTGTTCGGCCTGGCCAGCGTGCTGGCACAGAACCCGATGCTGCTGGCCATCGCCCGCTGGGGTGGGGTGGCCTTCCTCGCCTGGTACGGCAGCCAGGCACTGCGCCGCGCGCTGAGCCCGGGCACCCTGGCGATGCAGGCCGACGCCGGGCCACGCTCGCGCAAGGCGGTGCTGCTGGCGGCGCTGGCGGTGACGCTGCTCAACCCCCATGTCTACCTGGATACGGTGCTGCTGATCGGCTCCCTCGGCGCCCAGCAGCCGGTGCCTGGCGCCTACGCCCTGGGCGCGGCCAGTGCCTCGCTGATCTGGTTTTTCGCCCTGGCGCTGGGCGCTGCCTGGCTCGCCCCCTGGCTGGCCCGTCCCGCCACCTGGCGGCTGCTGGACTTCACCGTGGCGCTAATGATGTTCGCCATGGCGGCACAATTGGTGAACGGGATCTGAACCCGGGCGGTCCAAGCAGCACGGGCCGCGGAGGGGCTATTCCACACGGATACTGCGTGGTTAAGCCTCTGGTCGGGTGCTATGATCCGGCCCTCGCGGCATATAAAGAGTACGAACTCAAAGCCGCTCACCGGCCGCCCGTGAACGGCCCCGCGCCTTGCGCACATATCCAGACCTGATGAAGGAGACAGACATGGCTTTCGAATTGCCGCCGCTGCCGTACGAGAAGAACGCTCTCGAGCCGCACATTTCCGCCGAGACCCTGGAATTCCACCACGACAAGCACCACAACACCTATGTCGTGAACCTGAACAACCTGGTTCCGGGCACCGAGTTCGAAGGCAAGAGCCTGGAAGAGATCGTCAAGACCTCCTCGGGCGGCATCTTCAACAACGCCGCCCAGGTGTGGAACCACACCTTCTACTGGAACTGCCTGAGCCCGAACGGCGGTGGCCAGCCCACCGGCGCCCTGGCTGACGCCATCAATGCTGCCTTCGGTTCCTTCGACAAGTTCAAGGAAGAGTTCACCAAGACCTCCGTCGGCACCTTCGGCTCCGGCTGGGGCTGGCTGGTGAAGAAGGCTGACGGCTCCCTGGCCCTGGCCAGCACCATCGGCGCCGGCTGCCCGCTGACCAGCGGCGACACCCCGCTGCTGACCTGCGACGTCTGGGAACACGCCTACTACATCGACTACCGCAACCTGCGTCCGAAGTACGTCGAGGCGTTCTGGAACCTGGTGAACTGGGACTTCGTGGCCAAGAACTTCGCCGCCTGAGTCACCCGCAGCACCTGAAAGGACCCGGCCTTGCGCCGGGTCTTTTCGTTCATGCCGGCACTAACCGCCGCCCTCTTCCAGGATGTGGCTAAACAGCACAGCCGACCGGGTCGCCCGTTGAGCCCAACGGCACCATCCATTCGTCGAACAGTATTCAAGTCTGCCGATGCAGCACCGACACAGGGGCGTGTTCGCTTAATCCACCGGCCTGGCGAACGTCCCATTCGGGGACCGGGTTCCGCTTTTTGCGTACTGGCCCTTTGACGGCTACCCCGTGTTTGCCAATACTCAAGCGGTCTGGCACCTGGCACTTACCGGCATCGAACAAGGAATTCCTACTTGAAGCTGGATCTGAAAAACAGCTTGTCACTGAAGTTGCTCCGCGTGGTGCTGCTGTCCGCACTGGTGGTGGGCGTGGTGCTCAGCTGCGCGCAGATCGTGTTCGACGTCTACAAGACCCGCCAGGCGGTGGCCAATGACGCCCACCGCATCCTCGGCATGTTCCGCGATCCATCGACCCAGGCCGTTTACAGCCTGGACCGCGAAATGGGCATGCAGGTCATCGAAGGCCTGTTCCAGCACGAGTCGGTGCGCTTCGCCAGCATCGGCCACCCCAACGAACCCATGCTGGCGGAGAAGACCCGTCCGCTCAGTGAGCTGCCCACCCGCTGGCTCACCGACCCGATCCTCGGAAAGGAACAGAACTTCACCACCCAACTGGTGGGACGCGGACCGTACAGCGAGTACTACGGCGACCTGACCATCACCCTCGACACCGCGCCCTATGGCGAGGACTTCGTCATCAGCTCGGTGATCATCTTCGTCTCCGGCGTGCTGCGCGCCCTGGCCATGGGCCTGGTGCTCTACTCCGTCTACCACTGGCTGCTGACCAAGCCGCTGTCGAAGATCATCGAGCACCTGACCAACATCAACCCCGACCGCCCCAGCGAGCACAAGCTGCCCATGCTCAAGGGCAACGAGAAGAACGAGCTGGGGTTGTGGATCAACACCGCCAACGAGCTGCTGGCCTCCATCGAACGCAATACGCACCTGCGCCGGGAGGCCGAGAACAGCCTGCTGCGCATGGCCCAGTACGACTTCCTCACCGGCCTGCCCAACCGCCAGCAGCTGCAGCAGCAGCTCGACCAGATCCTCGAGGACGCCGGCCGCCTGCAGCGCCGGGTCGCCGTGCTGTGCGTGGGCCTGGACGACTTCAAGGGCGTCAATGAGCAGTACAGCTACCAGACCGGCGACCAGTTGCTGATCGCCCTGGCCGATCGCCTGCGTGGCCACAGCGGCCGCCTCGGCGCGCTGGCCCGCCTGGGGGGTGACCAGTTCGCCCTGGTCCAGGCGGACATTGAGCAGCCCTATGAAGCCGCCGAGCTGGCCCAGAGCGTGCTGGACGACCTGGAAGCCCCCTTCGCGCTGGAACAGCAGGAAGTCCGCCTGCGCGCCACCATCGGCATCACCCTCTTCCCGGAAGACGGCGACAGCACCGAGAAGCTGCTGCAGAAAGCCGAACAGACCATGACCCTGGCCAAGAGCCGCTCGCGCAACCGCTACCAGTTCTACATCGCCAGCGTGGACAGCGAGATGCGTCGCCGCCGCGAGCTGGAGAAGGACCTGCGCGAAGCCCTCAAGCGCAACGAGCTGCAACTGGTCTACCAACCCCAGGTGGACTACCGCGACCACCGCGTGGTGGGCGTCGAGGCGCTGCTGCGCTGGCAGCACCCGCAACACGGCTTCGTGCCGCCGGACCTGTTCATCCCCCTGGCCGAGCAGAACGGCAGCATCATCCCCATCGGCGAGTGGGTGCTGGACCAGGCCTGCCATCAGCTGCGGGACTGGCACGACCAGGGCTTCAACGAACTGCGCATGGCCGTGAACCTCTCTACCGTGCAGCTGCACCACACCGAGCTGCCGCGCGTGGTCAACAACCTGCTGCAGGTCTACCGCCTGCCGCCGCGCAGCCTGGAGCTGGAAGTCACCGAGACCGGCCTGATGGAGGACATCTCCACCGCCGCCCAGCACCTGCTCAGCCTGCGCCGCTCCGGCGCACTGATCGCCATCGACGACTTCGGGACCGGCTATTCCTCGCTGAGCTACCTGAAGAGCCTGCCGCTGGACAAGATCAAGATCGACAAGAGCTTCGTCCAGGACGTGCTGGAGGATGAGGACGACGCCACCATCGTCCGCGCCATCATCCAGCTGGCCCGCAGCCTCGGCATGCAGGTGATCGCAGAAGGGGTTGAGACCCCCGAGCAGGAGAGCTACATCATTGCCCAGGGCTGCAACGAGGGTCAGGGCTATCTCTACAGCAAGCCGCTACCGGCCCGCGAGCTGACCGGCTACCTCAAGCAATCCCGCCGCCTGAGCGCCGCTGCCTCCAACCCCGCTGCCCTCTGATACGCCGCATGCACCGCCTGAGGATGGCCGCCAGACGCTAGAGCCACCCGGTGGTGCGCAACAGGTAGACCGTTGCCACCGCCCCTGCGATGCACACCAGCCCCGCGCCCAGCGCCTGCCAGAAGAAGGTCCGCGCCAGCACGTCCTCGCCATGGCTGGACAGTAGGAAAGGCCGCGCCTCCCCCGGGCGACGCATGCGGTTCACCGCCGGTGCCGCACTGGTGGCACGATGGCGATCCTCCGCCTCCAGCTGCGCCGCCAGACGCACCCGCCCCCACTCCGCCTCGTCCAGCTGGCCGTCGCCGTTGCTGTCGAAGCGCTTCAGCAGGCCGGTGAAGTCACTTTTCCATTCGCGGATCACCGCGCCCTCGGCGCGGCTGGCATCGAAACCCTGCTGGCTCGCGCCAGTGGTGACGAATTCGCCGATGGCGTAGAGCGGGCCGCCCAGTTCCAGGCGCTCCTCGGTGTAGCGGTAGTCGCCGCCGCCGAACAGCGAGCCGAAGAAGCCGGTGGACTCCACCCGTAGCGGGTGCCGCTGGCTGCCATGCCAGACGTCGCGGGAGGCGGGTCGGACCTCGGCACCCCGCGGGTCGATCAGGCACTCGCCGGTACCGTCCCCCAGCGCCAGCCACTGGTCGCTGGCACCGCTTTCCACCACTTTCCAGCGCTTGTCCTTGTCGCTTCCGCTGCGCTCCTCGATCCGGAAGCGCCACCACACACAGGGCTTGCCGGTGAGCGGCGCGCTCAACAGGCCGTGCTGCGGCTCGTGCAGCACGCCGTAGAGTTCCACGTAACCCTGGGCTGCCGAGCGGATCTTCGAGGTGGGCGTATCCAGCAGCAGGCGCCCCTCGTAGAAGCGCTTCAGGCACCACCAGCCGCCACCGAGAAAGGCCCCAAGGCTGAAGGCCAGGCTCATCGCCAGGCCGCCAGCGTCACCACCGTCCATCAGTTGAACAGGCTCTTGATGTCCACGTCGGCCTTCTCGGCCTCGCTGAACACCAGCAACTCCGCCGGGCGGAAGCCGAACATGCGGGCGATCAGCACATCGGGGAACTGCTCGATGCGCACGTTGTTCAGGTTGACCGCCTCGTTGTACAGCTCGCGGCGGTCGGCAATGCCGTTCTCCAGCCCGCTGATGCGCTGCTGGAGGAACTGGAAGTTCTCGTTGGCCTTGAGCTGCGGGTAGTTCTCCGCCAGCGCGAACAGCTGCCCGAGGCCGGCCCGCAGCCCGCTCTCGGCCTGGCCCAGGGCGCCCAGGTCACCGCGCTCGCGGGCACCGGCCACGGCGTTGCGCGCGGCAATCACGCGCTCCAGGGTGCTGCGCTCGTGCTGCATGTACTGCTTGCAGGTTTCCACCAGCTTGGGCAGCTCGTCGTGGCGCTGCTTGAGCAGCACCTCGATGTTCGACCAGGCCTTGCCCACACCGTGCTTCAGGCGCACCAGGGCGTTGTAGAGGATCACGGCATAGGCGCCCGCCAGCAGCAGGGCGACGAGGATGGCAACGGTGCTCAGGGACATGCGAACGACTCCTTGTCTTCGGTTCCGGCGGATTCTAGCGCCCACCGCCCTCCGGCACAGCGACCCGGGGCACACCCAACGCGACAGCGAGACAACGTGCCACTTTTCAAAAATGCAAATCTTTCGCATTATGTTCGCCGTTTTCGCGCAGCAGCGCTTCCCAACACCACCGAAGGAATCCGCCATGAGTCGTATGCCCCTGGCCACCGCCAGCCTGCTTGCCATCGCCATCACTCTCGCCGGTTGCGGCGACGACAAGGACAAGGCCGCCGCGCCCCAGGCCGCAGCCCCGGCAGCCGCCAGCAGCACCGCTGCACCGGCCGCCGCCAAGGTGGACGAGGCAGCGACCAAGGCAGTGGTCAAGCACTACGCCGACCTGGCCCTGGCCGTGTTCACCGACGCCCACACCACCGGCGTCGCCCTGCAGAAGGCCGTGGACGCCTTCCTCGCCAACCCGAATGACGCCACCCTGAAAGCCGCCCGCGAAGCCTGGCTGGCCGCACGCGTGCCCTACATGCAGACCGAGGTGTTCCGCTTCGGCAACCCGGTGGTGGACGACTGGGAAGGCCAGCTGAACGCCTGGCCGCTGGACGAAGGCCTGATCGACTACGTCGCCAAGGACTACCAGCATGCCCTGGGCAACCCGGGCGCCACCGCCAACATCATCGCCAACAAGGAAATCCAGGTCGGCGAAGACAAGATCGACGTCACCGAGATCACCGGCGAGAAACTGGCCAGCCTGAACGAACTGGGCGGCTCCGAGGCCAACGTCGCCACCGGCTACCACGCCATCGAATTCCTCCTCTGGGGCCAGGACCTGAACGGCACCGGCCCGGGCGCCGGCAACCGCCCGGCCACCGACTACGCCCAGGGCAAGGACTGCACCGGCGGCAACTGCGATCGCCGTGCCACCTACCTGAAGGCCGTCACCGACCTGCTGGTGAGCGACCTGGAATACATGGTCGGCCAGTGGAAAGCGGGCGTGGCCGACAACTACCGCGCCAAGCTGGAAGCCGAACCGGCCGAGTCCGGCCTGCGCAAGATGCTGTTCGGCATGGGCAGCCTGTCCCTCGGCGAACTGGCCGGCGAGCGCATGAAGGTCGCCCTGGAAGCCAACTCGCCCGAAGACGAGCACGACTGCTTCAGCGACAACACCCACAACTCGCACTTCTACAACGGCAAGGGCATCCGCAACGTCTACCTGGGCGAGTACAAGAAGGTCGACGGCACCACCCTGACCGGCCCGAGCCTGTCCTCCCTGGTCGCCAAGGCCGATGCCCAGGCCGACGCCACCCTGAAGGCCGACCTGGAGGCCACCGAGGCCAAGCTGCAGGTCCTGGTGGACCGCGCCAACAAGGGCGAGCACTTCGACCAGTTGATCGCCCCGGACAACGCCGAAGGCAACCAGGTGGTGCGTGACGCCATCGCCGCCCTGGTCAAGCAGACCGGCGCCATCGAGCAGGCCGCCGGCAAGCTGGGCATCAGCGACCTGAAGCCGGACAACGCCGACCACGAGTTCTGATCGACTCGTCCACGCGTCCCGTAAAGCGGATGCGGCCCATCGCCGCATCCGCTTTTTTCATGTCCGGAAATCCGTCTCTCGTCTCGCTGCAAGGCACGTCACGCCTGGGTTCCACCCGCTCCGCAGCGGCCAGCCGGACCCGCTATCACGAACGCAAATCCCTCTTATTTAATAGCCGTTCGCCTGCTAACATTGCCCGCCTGTTTTCCCCAGCCGGACCCGCCAATGCCCGTATCGTCGGCCCTCCGCCACCTGTCGCCGCTGTTGCTGGCCGTTGCCCTGGCCGGTTGCGACAAGCCCCCCCGCTTCACCCAGGCCGAACCCGGCGAGCAGCTTTCCGGCGGTGCCGCGACCATCAACCTGCATGACCGCAACGCCTTCTCCCAGGCCTCCGGCAACCTCACCCCGAGCCGTCGGCTGGACTTCAACGTCGGCAACAGCTTCTTCCGCAACCCCTGGGTGATCGCCCCCTCCTCCACCACTGCGAGGGATGGCCTGGGCCCGCTGTTCAACACCAACGCCTGCCAGAACTGCCACGTGAAGGACGGCCGCGGCCATCCGCCGGGCGTTCGCGGTGACAACGCCGTGTCGATGCTGGTGCGCCTGTCCATCCCCGCCGAAGCCAAGGCCGAGCACCAGCAGATGCTGGAGCGCCTGGGCGTGGTGCCCGAGCCGGTGTACGGCGGACAACTGCAGGACGTCGCCATCCCCGGCGTCGCGCCGGAAGGCAAGGTGCGCATGCGCTACGAGCCGCTCAACGTCACCCTGGGCGACGGCACCGTGGTGGAGCTGCAGAAGCCGACCCTGGAGATCACCCAGCTGGGCTACGGCCCCATGCACCCGCAGACGATGTTCTCCGCGCGGGTCGCCCCGCCGATGATCGGCCTGGGCCTGCTGGAGGCCATTCCCGAGGAGGCCATCCTGGCCAATGCCGGCCCGTCCGAGGCCAAGGGCCCCGGAATCGTCGGCCGCCCCAACCAGGTCTGGGACGACGCCGCCGGCAAGACCGTGCTCGGCCGCTTCGGCTGGAAGGCCGGCCAGCCCAGCCTGAACCAGCAGAACGCCCACGCCTTCTCCGGCGACATGGGCCTGACCACCAGCCTGCTGCCCCACGACGACTGCACGCCCACCCAGGTGGACTGCCTGAATGCCGTGAACGGCGGCGAGCCCGAGGTCAGCGACAACATCCTGCGCCTGGTGCTGTTCTACAGCCGCAACCTCGCCGTGCCCTCGCGGCGCGGGGTCAACGACCCGCAGGTGCTGGACGGCAAGGGCCTGTTCCACCAGGCCGGCTGCCAGGGCTGCCACACCCCGAGCTTCACCACCCGGGCCGATGCCGCCGAACCGGAACTGGCCAACCAGCTGATCCGGCCCTATACCGACCTGCTGCTGCACGACATGGGCGAGGGCCTGGCCGACGGCCGCCCCGAGTTCCAGGCCAGCGGCCGCGACTGGCGCACACCGCCGCTGTGGGGCATCGGCCTCACCGAGGTGGTCAATGGCCACACCCGCTTCCTTCACGATGGGCGCGCCCGTAACCTGCTGGAGGCCATCCTCTGGCACGGTGGCGAGGCCGAGGCGGCGAAACAGACCGTCATGCGCTACGACGCCGGGCAGCGAGCCGCGCTGCTGGCATTCCTGAATTCCTTGTAAGGAGCCCTGCATGTTCCGCCCCAAACTGCTCTTCACCAGCCTCGCCGCCCTTGCCCTCGGCGCCTGCGCCCCGCAGGACCCGCAAGCCCAGGCCACGTCCGCGCTGGCCAAGCAGGTGATCCTGCCCACCTACAGCCGCTGGGTGGAAGCCGACCGCGCCCTGGCCGCCAGCGCCCTGGCGTTCTGCTCCGGCAAGGAGGACCTGGCCAAGGCCCGTGCCGACTTCCTCGTCGCCCAGAAGGCCTGGGCCGAGCTGCAGCCGCTGATGGTCGGCCCGCTGGCCGAAGGCAACCGCGCCTGGCAGGTGCAGTTCTGGCCGGACAAGAAGAACCTGGTGGGCCGCCAGGTGGAGCAACTGGTCAATGCAAAGCCGCAGATCGACGCCGAAGGACTGGGCAAGTCCAGCGTGGTGGTGCAGGGCCTGTCCGCCTACGAATACATCCTCTTCGACAGCGGCCTGGACCTGGCCGATGCCGAGCAGAAAGCCCGCTACTGCCCGCTGCTGGAAGCCATCGGCGAACGCCAGAAGGCCCTGGCCGAGGAAATCCTCGCGAGCTGGAACAAGAAGGACGGCATGCTGGAACAGCTGACCAAGTTCCCCAACACCCGCTACGCCGACTCCCACGAGGCCATCTCGGAGCTACTGCGCGTGCAGGTGACTGCCCTCGACACCCTGAAGAAGAAGCTTGGCACCCCCATGGGCCGCATGAGCAAGGGCGTGCCCCAGCCCTACCAGGCCGACGGTTGGCGCAGCGACACCTCCCTGGCCAGCCTCGGCGCCAGCCTGCTGAGCGCCGAACAACTGTGGAAGGGCGTCGACGGCCAGGGCCTGCGCAGCCTGCTGGGCAGCGACCAGAAGGCGCTGGCCGAGCAGATCGACGCCGCCTATGCCGACGCCCGCAGCAAGCTCGATGCCCTGCAGCCGCCGCTGAGCAAGCTGCTGGAGAGCGAAGAGGGCCTCAAGCAACTGGGCGTCTTCTACGCCAGCCTGGACGTGGTGCACCGCCTGCATTCCAACGAGCTGGCCCGCGTCCTCAACGTACAACTGGGCTTCAATGCCAACGATGGTGACTGACATGCTGCGCCGCCAGGTGGTCGCACTCGGCAGCCTGCTGCTCGGCGCGGTGACGCTGAGCGGCTGGTCGCTCTATCGCAAGGGGCGCGAGCCCCTGCTGCTCTCTGCCCGTGACGATGCCGACGGCGGCCATTACGCCGTGGGCTACCGCCTGGACGGCACCCAGGTGTTCGTCACCCGGGTCGCCCAGCGCTGCCACGACATCGTCCAGCACCCCAGTGAAGCGGTGGCCCTGTTCGTTGCCCGTCGCCCGGGCACCGAGAGCTACCTGATCGATCTGGAGGACGGCCGCCTGCTGCAGACCCTGCGCTCGCAGCCGGACCGGCACTTCTATGGCCACGGCGTGTTCCACAAGAGCGGCGAGTGGCTGTACGTCACCGACAACGACACCCGCGACCCTGGCCGCGGCGTGCTGGGCGTCTATGCCTACGCCGACCGCCAGCTGAGCTTCCAGGGCGAGCTGTCCACCCACGGCCTCGGCCCGCACCAGGTGTCCTGGATGCCGGATGGCGAGACCTTCGTTGTGGCCAACGGCGGTATCCGCACCGAAGCGGAAAGCCGCAAGGAAATGAACCTCGACGCCATGGAGCCGAGCCTGGTGCTGATGCATCGCGACGGCAGCCTGATCAGCCGCGAGACCCTGCCGCAGCAGATGAACAGCATCCGCCACCTGGCCGTCGCCGCCGACGGCACCGTGGTGGCAGGCCAGCAGTACATGGGCGATGGCGGGGACCACGCCGACCTGCTGGCCATCAAGCGCCCTGGCCAGCCGTTCGTCGCATTCCCCGTGGCGGACGAACAGCGCCTGGCCATGGCCCAGTACACCGCCAGCGTGGCGGTGCACGACGAACTGCGCCTGGTGGCCCTGACCGCCCCACGCGGCAATCGCTTCTTCATCTGGGACCTGGACAGCGGCGCCCTGCGCCTGGACGCCCCGCTGCCCGACTGCGCCGGCGTGGGCGCGGTGAAGGACGGCTTCGTCGTCACCTCTGGCCAGGGGCGCTGCCGCCTCTACGACTGCCGCCAGGCCGCCCCCACCGCCACACCGCTGCAATTGCCCGCCGGGCTCTGGGACAACCACCTGCACCTGGCGTGAAACCCGAGCATTTCGTCGCCATGGTCTAACGCCTCGGTCATGGCGGCCGACCTATACTTTGTCTGCACTTCCCTTCCTCCTCCCTGAGGCGTTCTTCCATGTCCCTGCAAAACTCCCTGCGAGGCCAGCTCCTCGCGCTGTTGGGTGGCAGCCTGCTGCTGATCCTGGTGGTCGCGCTTGCCTGCTTCAATTCACTGTCTGGTGGTATCCAGTCCTATCGCAATCTCGTAGGTGGCACGCTGGAAGCGTCCGGCCTCGTCGACAGCGCCAACGTCGAATTCAAAGGCCAGGTCCAGGAATGGAAGAACGTGCTGCTGCGCGGCAAGGACCCGGCCGCCCTGGCCAAGTACTGGGGCCAGTTCGAGGACCAGGAACGCAAGGTCCAGGACATCCTCGGCAAGCTGGTCAATGAAGCCCGCGACATGGGCGACCGCGACCTGCAGACCCAGGTGGAGCGCCTGCGCACCGAGCACCAGAGCCTGGGCGCGGCCTACCGCAAGGGCCGCGAGGCCTTCCTTGCCGCCGGGGCCGACCCGACCGCCGGCGACAAGGCGGTGCAGGGCATCGACCGCGCCGCCAGCGACCAGATGACCGCCCTGGTCACCCAGCTGCATGACCGTGGCATTCAGCAGTCGGCCGAGATCAGCGCCAGTGCCGGCGCTACCGTGACTGGCGGCCTGGTGACCATGCTGCTGTCCAGCCTGGTGATCGGCGTGCTGGCCCTGTGGCTGATCAACCGCCGCCTGATCGCACCGATCCGCACCCTCATCGAGCACATCGCCCGCCTGAGCCAGGGCAACTTCGGCGAGCGCGTCGACAGCAGCCGCAAGGATGAGCTGGGTAGCCTGGCCAATTCGGCGAACGTGCTGCGGGACTTCCTCGCCGACACCTTCAACCGGCTGAAGCACAGCACCAGCGAGCTGGACAACGCCAGCGGCGAACTCAACGCCATCGCCGTGCTGATGGCCCAGGGCGTGCGCGAGCAGTTCTCCCGCACCGACCAGGTGGCCACGGCGATGCACGAGATGTCCGCCACCGCCCAGGAAGTGGCGCGCCATGCCGCCGAAGCCGCCGGCGCTGCCGACCAGGCCGATACCTCCGCCCAGCAGGGCGAGCGGGTGATGCAGGCAACCATCCAGAGCATCACCGGCATGCGCGGCGAGATCGCCTCCACCGCCGAGGTGATCCGTCGCCTGGAAAGCGACAGCGGGCGCATCAGCAAGGTGCTGGAAGTGATCCGTGGCATCGCCGAGCAGACCAACCTGCTGGCCCTCAACGCCGCCATCGAGGCCGCCCGCGCCGGCGAGCAGGGCCGTGGCTTCGCGGTGGTGGCCGATGAGGTCCGCACCCTGGCCCAGCGCACCGCCGAATCCACCGCCGAGATCCACCAGATCATCGACACGGTGCAGACCGGCGCGGTGAATGCGGTGCGCGCCATCGAGAACGGCCAGAACCGCAGCGAGCAGAGCGTCACCCAGGTCACCGAGGCCGGTGCCATGCTGCAGCGCATCACCGAAGCCGTGGAGGCGATTCGCGACATGAACCGGCAGATCGCCACCGCAGCCGAGGAGCAGACCTCGGTGGCCGAGGACATCTCCCGCAACCTCACCGAGATCACCGCCATCGCCAACACCAACAACGAGAACGTGCAACGCACCGAAGGCGCCAGCCAGCGGCTGCATGGCCTCTCGGGCGAACTGAACGACGTCACCCGCCGCTTCAGCGCCTGATTCTCCCGGCACAGGGATGTGCCTTCCCCTCCCCCTCGCCTGTTCGGCGCCGGCCGACCTGCCAAAATAAAATCCGCGATATTCGGCGATCATCGCCGATCATGAACAGCAGCCAGCAAACCGCCCGCCTAGCGCAATCTTTTGCAATTCCGGGGCTTTGACTTGCCCCCGCCGGTAGGAATAAGGTGCACGCCTCGCCTATTCCCAGGCCCGACTCTGCCTTGCCAAGGAACCGGAATATGTTGCTCCGCCGCATGCTCATCATGCTCGGCGCGGTCATCCTCGTGGTGCTCGCCCTTGCCGCCTACAAAGCCTTCTCTATCAAGCAACAGATCGCGATGTTCACCGCGCCCAAACCGGCCATCAGCGTGTCGGCCGCCCTGGCCGAACAGCGCCCGTGGCAGGAACGCCTGCCGGCGATCGGCTCGCTCAAGGCCTTCCAGGGCGTCGACCTGACCGTCGAGGTCTCCGGCACCGTGCAGGACGTGCTGTTCCGCTCCGGCGAGAAGGTGCGCCAGGGCCAGCCGCTGATCCAGATGGACAGCGACGTGGAGAAGGCCAGCCTGGCCACCGCCGAGGCGACCCTGTCCCTGGCCCGCGTCGAATTCGAGCGCGGCCGCAGCCTGGTCAACCGGCAGAACATCTCCAAGAGCGAGTTCGACCGCCTGTCCTCCGAGCTGCAGAAGGCCAACGCCTCGGTGGCCCAGTTGAAGGCGACCCTGGACAAGAAGCGCATCCTCGCGCCGTTCGGCGGCACCATCGGTATCCGCAAGGTGGACGTGGGTGACTTCCTCTCCTCCGGCACCACCATCGCCACCCTGCAGGACCTGGACAACCTCTATGTGGACTTCTTCCTGCCCGAGCAGGCCGTGCCCAAGCTGGCCCTGGAGCAGCGCGTGCGGGTGAGCGTGGCGGCGTACCCGGGCGAGGTGTTCGAAGGCACCATCTCGGCGATCAACCCGAAGGTCGAGGACACCACCCGCAACCTGCAGGTCCGCGCCGTGTTGAAGAACCCCGACAACAAGCTGCTGCCGGGCATGTTCGCCAACCTCGACGTGCTGCTGCCGGGTGAAGAGCAACGCGTGGTGGTCCCGGAGACCGCCATCACCTACACCCTGTACGGCAACTCCGTGTACGTCATCGCACCGAAGAAGGGCGAGGACGGCCAGGAGCAGAAGGACGACAAGGGCGAACCCTACCTGGTGGTCGAGCGCCGCTTCGTCGAGACCGGCGAGCGCCGCGACAGCCAGGTGGTGGTGCTCAAGGGCCTCAAGACCGGTGAGCAGGTGGTCACCTCCGGCCAGCTGAAGCTGGACAACGGCTCCCACGTCGCGGTGGTGGACGACCCGGTCCTCGCCCCCAAAACGGAAGATCAAGCCAGCGCTGCCCAATAAGGCGGCGCCAAGGAATCGCATATGGCTTTCACAGATCCCTTCATCCGTCGACCGGTCCTGGCGACCGTGGTCAGCCTGCTCATCGTCCTGCTCGGTTTCCAGGCGTTCAGCAAGCTGGTCATCCGCCAGTACCCGCAGATGGAGAACGCCCTGATCACGGTGACCACCGCCTACCCGGGGGCCAACGCCGAGACCATCCAGGGCTACATCACCCAGCCGCTGCAGCAGAGCCTGGCGAGTGCCGAAGGCATCGACTACATGACGTCGTCGAGCCAGCAGAACATGTCGGTCATCTCGATCTACGCGCGCATCGGCGCCAACTCGGACCGGTTGTTCACCGAGCTGCTGGCCAAGGCCAACGAGGTGAAGAACCAGCTGCCTCAGGACGCCGAAGACCCCGTGCTGTCCAAGGAGTCGGCCGACGCCTCGGCGCTGATGTACATCAGCTTCTACAGCGACGAGCTGTCCAACCCGCAGATCACCGACTACCTGTCGCGGGTCATCCAGCCCAAGCTGGCGACCCTGCCGGGCATGGCGGAGGCAGAGATCCTCGGCAACCAGGTCTTCGCCATGCGCCTGTGGCTGGACCCGGTGAAGATGGCCGCCTACGGGGTCACCGCCACCGACGTGAGCGATGCGGTGCGCAAGTACAACTTCCTCTCGGCCGCCGGCCAGGTGAAGGGCGAGTACGTGGTGACCAGCATCAACGCCACCACCGACCTGAAGTCTCCCGAGGCCTTCGCCGCCATCCCGGTGAAGACCGTGGGTGACAGCCGCGTGCTGGTGCGTGACATCGCCCGTGTCGAGATGGGTGCGGAGAACTACGACTCCATCAGCTCCTTCGACGGCATCCCGTCGGTGTACATCGGCATCAAGGGCACCCCCAGCGCCAACCCGCTGGACGTGATCAAGCACGTGCGCGCGATCATGCCCGAGCTGGAAGCGCAGCTGCCGCCGAACCTGAAGGTGTCCATCGCCTACGACGCCACCCGCTTCATCCAGGCCTCCATCGACGAGGTGGTGAAGACCCTCGGCGAGGCGGTGCTGATCGTCATCGTGGTCGTGTTCCTGTTCCTCGGCGCCTTCCGCTCGGTGCTGATCCCGGTGATCACCATCCCGCTGTCGATGATCGGCGTGCTGTTCTTCATGCAGCTGATGGGCTACTCCATCAACCTGCTGACGCTGCTGGCCATGGTGCTCGCCATCGGCCTGGTGGTGGACGACGCCATCGTGGTGGTGGAGAACATCCACCGGCACATCGAGGAGGGCAAGACGCCCTTCGACGCCGCCATCGAGGGTGCCCGCGAGATCGCCGTGCCGGTCATTTCCATGACCATCACCCTGGCGGCGGTGTACGCCCCCATCGGCTTCCTCGAAGGCCTGACCGGTGCGCTGTTCCGCGAGTTCGCCCTGACCCTGGCGGGCGCGGTCATCATCTCCGGCATCGTCGCCCTGACGCTGTCGCCGATGATGTGCTCCAAGCTGCTGCGCCACGAGGAGAACCCGAGCGGCCTGGCCCACCGGCTGGACCTGATCTTCGAGCGCCTCAAGCACCGCTACCAGCGCGCCCTGCACGGCACCCTCAACACCCGCCCGGTGGTGGTGGTGTTCGCCGTGCTGGTGTTCTGCCTGATCCCGGTGCTGATGATGTTCACCAAGAGCGAACTGGCCCCCGACGAGGACCAGGGCATCGTGTTCCTCATGGCCAAGGCGCCGCAGCCGACCAACCTGGACTACCTGAACGCCTACTCGGCGCAGTTCGTGGACCTGTTCAAGTCCTTCCCCGAGTACTACTCGTCGTTCCAGATCAACGGCTTCGACGGCGTGCAGGCGGGTATCGGCGGCTTCCTGCTCAAGCCCTGGGACGAGCGCGAGCGTACCCAGATGGAGCTGCTGCCGCAGGTCCAGGCCAAGCTGGACAAGATCCCCGGCCTGCAGATCTTCGGCTTCAACCTGCCGTCCCTGCCGGGTACCGGCGAGGGCCTGCCGTTCCAGTTCGTGGTCAACACCCCCAACGACTACGAGTCGCTGCTGCAGGTGACCGAGCGCATCAAGAAACGGGCCGAGGAGTCCGGGAAGTTCGCCTTCCTGAACATCGACCTGGCGTTCGACAAGCCCGAGGTGGTGGTGGACATCGACCGGCAGAAGGCCGCGCAGATGGGCGTCTCCATGCAGGACCTGGGTTCCACCCTGGCCCTGCTGCTGGGCGAAGGCGAGATCAACCGCTTCACCATCGACGGCCGCAGCTACAAGGTGATCGCCCAGGTGGAGCGGGCCTACCGCGACAACCCGGGCTGGCTGAACAACTACTACGTGAAGAGCGAGAGCGGCACCATGGTGCCCCTGTCCACGCTGATCACCGTGCATGACACCGCCCGCCCGACCAAGCTCAAGCAGTTCCAGCAGTTGAACTCGGCGATCATCGAGGGCTTCCCGGTGGTGAGCATGGGCGATGCGGTGGAGACGGTGACCCAGATCGCCCGCGAGGAGGCCCCGCGCGGCTTCGCCTTCGACTACGCCGGCGCCTCGCGCCAGTACGTCCAGGAAGGCAGCGCGCTGTACGTCACCTTCGGCCTGGCGCTGGCGATCATCTTCCTGGTGCTGGCCGCGCAGTTCGAGAGCTTCCGCGACCCGCTGGTGATCCTGGTGACGGTGCCGCTGTCCATCTGCGGGGCGCTGATCCCGCTGTTCCTCGGCATCTCCAGCATGAACATCTACACCCAGGTGGGCCTGGTGACGCTGATCGGCCTGATCAGCAAGCACGGCATCCTGATCGTGGAGTTCGCCAACCAGCTGCGCCGCGAGAAGGGCCTGTCCCCGCGCGAGGCCGTGGAGGAAGCGGCGTCGATCCGCCTGCGTCCGGTGCTGATGACCACGGCGGCGATGGTGTTCGGCATGGTGCCGCTGATCCTCGCCACGGGTGCGGGCGCGGTGAGCCGCTTCGACATCGGCCTGGTGATCGCCACCGGCATGTCCATCGGCACGCTGTTCACCCTGTTCGTCCTGCCGTGCGTCTACACGCTGCTGACGCGCAAGGACCCGCAGCACCAGCCCCAGGCCGAGCCCGTCTCGAGCCACTGAGGCACGTAGAACGAGAAGGCCCCGCAGATGCGGGGCCTTTTTCGTTCGGGGCTGCTCAAAGCCGGTGCAGGGCCTCTACGCGGTGGCCGAAGGCGCGTTCGTAGGCAGTCAGCAGGTGGGCCCAGTCCGCCTCGCTGATGACGGAGTGGCGCTTGATCTTGCCGACGTCATTGAATGCCGCGCGCGCCTGGGCGAAGCGGCGACGGCTCTTCTCCAGGTCGAGCAGGGCAATCTCCGGCATGGCGCCCCGCCCTTCCCCGAGGCGGATGAAGATGTGCTTGGGGTACAGGCAGCCATGTTGCCAGCCACCCCGGTGCAACCGGGCCAGGACCATGGCGATCTGGTCCAGCACCCGGGCACGTTCATCCTCGGTATCCGGCCGCCCCGCCAGGGAGGCGTACCAGCATTCGAAATCGATGAAGCCATCCAGCGCCTCGGTCACCAGCAGGGCCTGCCAACCGGCCTCCCCGCCACGCCGGGCACCGCAGTAGACGAGCCGTGGCACGCGCACGCCCAAGCGCTCGAAGGCACGGATGGCATCCCGCTCGCGCAGCACCGTCGGGCGCCCGAAGGGGTGCAACAGGCTGCGGTAGAGGTGGCCGCACTGGCGCTTGCAGTAGAGCAGCACACCGTCGTCGCGGCGCACCCGCTCCACCCCGCTCTCGCCGCCGCGCCTCAGGTTCGGCGGCTCGACCCATTCGCCTCGCCAATCCCAGAACTGTTCGAATCGGTCGTCCGTGCCCGCTGCCAACGTCATCACGCCTGCCGCCATCAGGTTCCCCTCCGTTCGTCGCCTGGTGAATTCCAGGTCATCGTTCTGATCGAGACCGTCCGAGTGGGCGAATGATTCATGCCCTTTTTTGTGTCGCCTGCGGTAACAGGATCGTGCACGGGGTAACCCCCTTCACGACGGCAAGCCCCGAATCGCATCGCCTGGATGGGCGGCAGCGTCTCTAGTCCGGGAGTTGCACCGATGCATCCCTGCGCTCGTCGGCTCGTAGCGGCGACGTTGCAAAGGCCGTACCGCTAGCAGGGTATTGAAGCAGGGAATCGAGGAATGGCGATGGGAGCAGAAGGAGGGAGGGTGTTGACGGGCTCCTCCCCGTCATGAGGGAGGAGCACCATGGCGAGGATCAGGGCTGGCCGCGCAGCCCTTGGGTCAGGCCGTACATCAGCAGCAGGAGGTTATCGTCGGGCCTGGCCAGGGGCTTGTGCCGGGCGTTGGGCGGTACCGGGCAGTAGCCGAGACCGTTTGAACTGACTACCGAGGGCGATGGCTCGTGCCAGGCCGCTGCCGCCGCAGAGGCGACTCCCAGGGCGCCGGCGAGGAACAAAGCTCGCGTGATTTCTAATTTCATGATCGCAACCCCTTGATAGCGCTGCCAAACGCTGTGACTTAACCGTAGAACACCTGGCGGTGACCGTGACCTGGAGTGACGAACGGTCCTTCGGGTCCGGGGTGCTCGGTGCACCGCCGCAGAAAATCAACGGCTGAGGCTGGCAGACAATTGTTTCAGTTCGAGGTTCCCTGCCGCCCCATCCGCGCGTCAGTACGCTACGCGGATGGGGGTCAAGGGGAGATCAAACGAAGGTGAAAAAAGCGTCAATTCAGGTCGGGCGCTTGCCGAGCACGACCTCGAAGCGGCAGCCATTGGGCTCCACGGCGGTGAGGGCGATGCTCCAGCCCTGGTTGTCGCAGATCCGCTGCACCAGCGAGAGGCCGAGCCCCAGGCCGTCGCCCCGCTTGGCGCCGCCGCGGACGAAGGGCTGGAACATCGCTTCGCGGTCTTCCTCGGGGATGCCGACGCCGGTGTCCTGCACCACGAAGGCGGCACCGGAGAGCTCGAGGCGGATGCTGCCGCTGTCGGTGTAGTGCAGCGCGTTGCGCAGCAGGTTGCCCATGACCGAGCGCAGGAAGGCGGCGTTGTAGCGCACCTCGCTGGCCGCCTCGCCGGGCAGGTAGGTGAAGGCCAGGCCCTTGTCCTCGATGGCGGGCCGCCACAGGGCATCCAGCTCATCGGCCACTTCCCGCAGGCTGGCCTGGGGCCCGAGGTTGACCTCCTCCTGGCGTGCGCGGGCGAGCATCAGGAAGGTCTGCACCAGGTCGCGCATCTCCTCGCTGGCACGGGCGATACGCTCCACCTGGGCCTGAGCACGGGCGTCGAGGCTGTTGTTCTCTTCCAGCAGCTCGCAGGAGGAGGCCATCACCATCAACGGGGTGCGCAGCTCGTGGCTGACGTCGCTGGTGAACAGGCGCTCGCGGGTCAGCACCTGGTGCAGGCGCCCCAGGGTGTCGTCGAAGGCCCGGGCCAATTGCCCCACCTCGTCGGAGGCATAGTCCGGCGCCAGCGGCGGCGCGAGCCCGAGCAACTGGTCGCGGTGGCGGACCTGGCGGGCCAGGCGCACCACGGGCTCGATGACCTTGCGCGCCAGCAGCCAGCCGAGCACGGCGGAGAGCAGCACGCTGAGCACGAAGCCCACCAGCACCACGCCGTAGAGCACGCGCTCGCGGTCTTCGAAGTCGCTCTGGTCCTGCAGCAGCATGTAGCGGCGCCCGTGCACATCCCGCACCAGGGCGTGGTAGGACAGCGCCCCCTCGAAGATCTCGTGGAAACCCTCGCTCAGCTCGCGGTAGGACTCGGGCATGGAGTAGCGGTTGTGGCCGCCATCATCCATGTAGAAACGGGTGTCGCTGTCCAGGATCGGCGGGCGCCCCTGGTAGATGTTCTGCTCCAGCACGCGATCCAGTTCGTTGCTCAGGTCGCGGGAGATCAGCTGCTCCTCGATCACGTGCACCACTTCGATGATGCCCAGGGAGAAGGTGCCACCCACCAGCACGGTCATCAGGGTGAAGGCGATGACGATGCGGCGGGCGAGGCTCTGCCTAAACTCCATCGATCGACTCCGAGAGCCGGTAGCCAAGGCCGTGCAGGGTGTGCAGCAGGGGCTTGCCGAAGGGCTTGTCGATCACCTGGCGCAGTTGGTGGATGTGGCTGCGCAGGGCATCGCTGTCGGGGCAGTCGTCGCCCCACAGGGCCTCTTCCAGCACTTCGCGGCGCACCAGGTGCGGGCTCTTCTGCATCAGCACCGCCAGCAGCTTGAGGCCGATGGGGTTGAGCTTGAGCGGCTTGCCACCCCGGCTGACCTCCAGGGTGTCGAGGTCGTAGTGCAGGTCGCCCACCTGCAGGGCACGCTTGCCGCCGCCCCGGCTGCGCCGCAGGACGGCCTCGATGCGGGCCGCCAGCTCGGACAGGGCGAAGGGCTTGACCAGATAGTCGTCGGCACCGGAGCGGAAGCCCTGCAGGCGGTCGTCCAGGGCATCGCGGGCGGTGAGCATGATCACCGGGGTGTCCAGGCGGGCCTCTTCCCGCAGGCGCTGGCACAGGCTGTTGCCGTCCAGGCCGGGGAGCATCACGTCCAGCACGATCAGGTCGAAATGCCCGTTGGCCGCCAGGTGCAGGCCGGACAAGCCATCCTGGGCGCAGTCCACCGTGTAGCCCTTGAGCTCCAGGTAATCGGCCATGTTGGCCAGGATGTCCTTGTTGTCTTCTACCAGCAGGATGCGCATCGCCCCCTCCTCGAACAGGTTGCCCGCACGTCGCGGCGCCGGCCTTTGACCACGGCCGGGACGCAGGTTCCGTGAATGGCGCTCATTCTGGCGAGAGCGGCCTGGGTTGGGAAGCGCAGAGCCACGTTGCGGGGCATCTCGGTCGGCGCAGGGGCCTGGTTGAGCGCCCCAAAAGAAAAGCCCCGCACAAGGCGGGGCTTTTCGATCAGCGTGAGCTGGGGTGGCTTACATCATGCCGCCCATGCCACCCATGCCGCCCATGTCGGGCATGGCCGGAGCCGGCTTGTCTTCCGGCAGGTCAGCCACGATGGCTTCGGTGGTGATCATCAGGCCGGCGATGGAGGCAGCAGCCTGCAGCGCGGTACGGGTGACCTTGGCCGGGTCGATGATGCCGAACTCGATCATGTCGCCGTACTGGCCGGTGGCAGCGTCGTAGCCGTAGTTGCCGGAACCCTGCTTGACCTTGTCCAGAACCACGGAAGCCTCGTCACCGGCGTTGGTGACGATCTGGCGCAGCGGAGCCTCGACAGCGCGACGCAGGATGTTGATACCTGCGGTCTGCTCTTCGTTGGCACCCACCAGGTCCTTGATGGAGGACAGGGCACGAACCAGTGCCACGCCACCGCCAGGAACCACGCCTTCTTCCACTGCAGCACGGGTGGCGTGCAGGGCGTCTTCCACGCGGGCCTTCTTCTCTTTCATCTCGACTTCGGTAGCCGCACCGACCTTGATCACGGCAACACCGCCGGCCAGCTTGGCCAGACGCTCTTGCAGCTTCTCCTTGTCGTAGTCGGAGGAGGTTTCCTCGACTTGCTTGCGGATCTGGGCAACGCGGGCTTCGATGTCAGCCTGGGCGCCAGCGCCGTCGATGATGGTGGTGTTTTCCTTGCTCAGGACGACGCGCTTGGCGTTGCCCAGGTGCTCCAGGGTGGCGCTTTCCAGGGACAGGCCGACTTCTTCGGAGATGACGGTACCGCCGGTCAGGATGGCGATGTCCTGCAGCATGGCCTTGCGGCGGTCGCCGAAGCCCGGGGCCTTGACGGCAGCAACCTTGACGATGCCGCGCATGTTGTTGACGACCAGGGTAGCCAGGGCTTCGCCTTCGACGTCTTCAGCCACGATCAGCAGCGGGCGGCCGGACTTGGCAACGGCTTCCAGAACCGGCAGCAGTTCGCGGATGTTGGAGATCTTCTTGTCGACCAGCAGCAGCAGCGGGCCGTCGAGCTCGGCCACCATGGTGTCCGGCTTGTTGATGAAGTAGGGGGACAGGTAGCCACGGTCGAACTGCATGCCTTCCACGACGGACAGTTCGTTTTCCAGGCCCGAGCCTTCTTCAACGGTGATCACGCCTTCCTTGCCTACTTTCTCCATGGCTTCGGCAATGATGTTGCCGATGGAGTCGTCGGAGTTGGCGGAGATGGTGCCGACCTGGGCGATGGCCTTGGTGTCGGTGCACGGCTTGGACAGGTTCTTCAGCTCGGCAACGATGGCGGTGGTGGCCTTGTCGATGCCGCGCTTCAGGTCCATCGGGTTCAGGCCGGCAGCGACGGCTTTCAGGCCTTCGGTGACGATGGCCTGGGCCAGAACGGTGGCGGTGGTGGTGCCGTCACCGGCAGCGTCGTTGGCCTTGGAAGCCACGTCTTTCACCAGCTGGGCGCCGATGTTCTCGATGCGGTCCTTCAGCTCGATTTCCTTGGCGACGGAAACGCCGTCCTTGGTGATCAGCGGAGCACCGAAGCTGCGCTCCAGAACCACGTTGCGGCCTTTCGGGCCGAGGGTGGCTTTAACGGCATCAGCCAGGGTGTTAACGCCTACGAGCAGTTTCTTGCGAGCGGCATCGCCGAATTTGACGTCTTTAGCAGCCATGTTGTCTTCCTCGAATCTCTAAGTGGGAAAGGGGTCGGGTTCAGGCTTCGATGACAGCGAGGATTTCGTTCTCGCCCATGACCAGCAGGTCTTCACCGTCGACTTTCACGGTGTTGCTGCCGGAGTAGGGGCCGAACACAACCTGGTCACCGACCTTCACAGCCAGGGGACGGACTTCGCCGTTGTCCAGCACGCGACCGGTACCGACAGCAACCACTTCGCCGCGGTTCGGCTTCTCGGCAGCCGAGCCCGGCAGCACGATGCCGCCAGCGGTCTTGGTTTCTTCTTCGCTGCGACGGATCACGACGCGGTCATGCAGGGGACGAAGCTTCATGGTCTAACTCTCCCAATCAGTGTTTTCCGGCGCCGGTGAAAATCACCGGCGGGTTAGCAAAAGCCGGCGGTGCCGGCAGCAGCGTGCCAGGCACGCTGCGGAAGTCTGAACTGCCCCTGGGGGCAGTAACCTTGCGGTGTCGGATAGATAGGGTCGCCTGGCGGCATTTCAAGGGGCACCCGAAAAAAATTCCTCGGGCCGCCCGATAACGGGGCGGAATCAGTCGTCGCGACGCTCGTATTCGCCTTCGATGACGTTATGGCGCGGCTGATTGCGCGCCAGCGGGTCGTCGGAGAAGGCACGCTGGCGTTCGGCCTGTCGAGCGGCACGCTGCAGGACACGACGGATGATCAGGCGACGTGTGAAGGGAATGATGCAGACCAGCCCGAAGAGGTCGCTGATGAAGCCGGGGAGCAGCAGCAGGCCGCCGCCGACCGCGATCATCAATCCCTCGAGCATCTCCTGCTCCGGCAGTTCGCCCCGGGCCAGCCGCTCACGGGCGCGCCAGGCGGTGGCGACGCCGGCGATGCGCAGCATGAAGCTGCCCAGCAAGGCGGTGGCCACCAGCAGCAGCAGGGTCGGGAAGACGCCGATGACGCTGCCGACCTTGATCAGGACGGCCAGCTCGATGAGCGGGAACAGCAGGAAGAGGAACGCAAAGACACGCATGAAAGTTTCCTTCGCGGAAGAACGGCTTCCGGTAAGACAGCTACATGAAGCCGGCCTCCGGCGAATTCAAGCGTCGGGGGCCTCGGCATCCGGCCAGCGGTCGGCCCGGGCCAGCGCCACCAGGGCCTGACGGACTGCACCCGGTGTGTTGCAGGATGTTGGGAAGGGCAGCCAGTGAATGCTCTGACCCAGCCGGACATGGAAGCCTTCGCTGTCGATGCCCACCAGTTCGGCTGCCGGATCGGCCGGCAGGCCGCGCAGGGCCAGGTAGTGGTCGATGGCGCTGCGATGGTCGGCGTTCATGTGCTCCACCATCCCGGTCTCGCTTTCCCCGGCGAAGGGGTTGGCCAGGGCCACCTCGTCGATCCAGTGGATGGCGCCGAAGCCGCCGATGAAACGGGCACGCACCGGCTCCAGTACCCAGAAATCGAAATCATGGGTCAGGTGGTAGTCACGGGATTGGGGGAAGTAGCGGTAGTAGCGCGCACCGGCGGCGGCGATGGCCTCGGGCTCCGTCAACTGGCGCGCCTCGGCCAGCAGGGTCAGGCGGCCGACGGCCTGGATATCGTCTGCACCACGCTCGCCCACCAGCAGCGAGCACTTCGGGTCCTTCTGCAGGTTGTGGGTGTGCTGGGCGATGCGGCTGATGAGGATGAGCGGCCGCCCCTCGGCGTCCAGGCAATAGGGGGCCACCGATCCGAAGGGGTAGCCGGGCATGGCCTTGGACTGGGTCGAGAGCACGCCCCGGTATTCCTTGAGCAGCAATTCTCGGGCATTCTTTGCGGCTTTCACGCTCACCTTCTGACTCCTCGCAGAGAATCCGTCGTAAACGGACGGGCGCTCAGGATAACGGTTCCGGGCTGCCAGCGGGGCACAGCGATCCATAATTCCCAGTTCGAGGGGCTACACCATGCAGCTGAAAGACAAGGTCATCATCATCACCGGCGGCGGCCAGGGCCTGGGCCGGGCCATGGGCGAATACCTGGCGGCCAAGGGCGCACGCCTGGCGCTGGTCGACCTCAACCAGGAGCGCCTGGACGAGGCCGTGGCGGCCTGCAAGGCAGCCGGTGGCGACGCCCGCGCCTACCTGTGCAACGTGGCCAACGAAGAGCAGGTGACCCACCTGGTCAGCCAGGTGGCGGATGACTTCGGCGCGATCAACGGCCTGGTGAACAACGCCGGCATCCTGCGTGACGGCCTGACCATCAAGGTCAAGGACGGCGAGCTGACCAAGATGAGCCTGGCCCAGTGGCAGGCGGTGATCGACGTGAACCTGACCGGCGTGTTCCTCTGCACCCGCGAAGTGGCCGCCAAGATGATCGAGCTGAAGAACGAAGGCGCCATCGTCAACATTTCCTCCATTTCCCGCGCCGGCAACATGGGCCAGGCCAACTACTCCGCGGCCAAGGCCGGGGTGGCGGCCGATACCGTGGTATGGGCCAAGGAGCTGGCACGCTACGGCATCCGCGTCGGTGCCGTGGCACCCGGCTTCATCGAGACCGAGATGGTCGCCAGCATGAAGCCCGAGGCCCTGGAGAAGATGACCGCCGGCATTCCGCTCAAGCGCCTGGGCAAGCCGATGGAGATCGCCCACTCGGTGGCCTACATCCTGGAGAACGACTACTTCACCGGCCGCGTGCTGGAACTGGACGGCGGCCTGCGCCTGTAAGGCGCGCCCCGCTCCACGAAAAAGCCCCGCCGAAGCGGGGCTTTTTCATGCCGGTTGGCGTTACCAGCCGATACCGAAGCCCACGGTGTAGCGGGTGCGGTCGGTGTCCCCTTCGGCACCGCTGACCAGGTCGCGCTCGGCCTTCATGTTGAGCGACGCCCAGTCGGTGACCTTGTAGCGCAGGCCCACCTCGGCATCCAGGGAGTAATCGGCGGCGTTGCCCAGCGGGCGGCCCACTTCGCCGGTGGTGAAGAACTCGACGGTCTTGCCCACCAGGTAGCGGTTGTAGTCCCACTTCACGCCGAGGGCATAGAAGTTGTCCTTCTCGCCGGTGTCGTACTGGTAGTCGGTGCGGTTGATCAGGGAGGCCAGGGAGAAGGCGCCCAGTTCGTCGTCCCAGAACTGATAGCCGGGGCCGGTACCCACGGTGCGCTGGCGACGCAGCTCCTCGATCTTGTCGCGCTTGTAGCCGGCGCGGCCCTGCCAGAAGAACTTGTCGGTGATGAAGCGGTCGAGGGCGTACTCCAGCTCCCAGTTCTCGGTGGTCTTCACCTCGTTCTGGAATTCGCGGTTGTACTCGCCGTTGGCGTTGTGCCGCCAGCGACCATGACGGGCCTTGGTCTTGAAGTCGACGTCGTAGTCGTCGGTGTCCTTCTCGGCGCGCTTGTAGTCGAGCGAGACGTCGACGTTGCCGGTCCAGGTCAGGTCCTCGACGAAGGGCTTGGGCTTCATGATCTGTTCGATGCTGGCCAGCTCGACGGTCTTGGGCGCCTCGCCGTTGGCCAGGATCACCTTGCCCGGCTCGGCCGGCATCAGGGTCTTGGCGCGCTCGCCGGTGAGGTCGTCCTGCTTGACCATCAGTTCCTGGTCGCTCTGCAGGGTGGCGACCTTGGACCAGTCCAGCGGGATGGAGCCGCCGTAGTCGGTCTGCAACATCAGTTTGCCGCCGTCGAAGACGCGGATCTTGCCGGTCAGGCGGTCACCGTTCTTCATCCAGACGGTGTCGGCGAAGGTGGAGGTCGAAGCGGCAGCAAGGGCCAGGCAAAGGAGTTTTCTGGACAACATGGCGGATACGCAGGCTCGGGACTTTGCGGAAAAACCGGGCATTATCCGCAAGCCCGGCGGCTGAGCAAGGACTGACCGACGTATCGTCGCCAAGTTCCCGTCGCCGCCTCCCACATTGCCCCTCCCCCGGCGTCGCCCTATGCTGGCCGCCACCGCCCGCCGGAACCCGCCATGCCCCCGTCAACGCCCCCTGCCCAGGACGATTTGCGGCTCTCCAGCCCGGAAGCCCGTCGCGAAGCCCTCTACCTCACGCTGGCCCAGGTTCCGCCCGGCAAGGTGGTCAGCTATGGGCAACTGGGCGAAATGGCCGGACTGGGCCGCGCGGCGCGCTGGGTGGGCCGTACCCTCGGCCAGTTGCCGGAGGGCACCCGCCTGCCCTGGCACCGCGTGATCGCGGCGGGCGGACGGCTCAGCCTGCCCGCCGGAACCGTCTCCGGTGACGAACAACGGGCACGTTTGCGGGCCGAAGGGGTCTTCATCCACAACGAACGGGTGGACATGCGTCGGCACGGCTGGCTTCCCATGCCACCCAAGGGTTAGAGTGCGCGCTTTGTTGCGGTCCCCCGGCGCGCACGCCATCAAGGACCGCCCCGTGCCCTCTGGATCTCACGCCTGATGTCCCACCGAACCTGGCGCGCCGCCCTGGCCGCCTATGCCAGCCCGGCCACCCTGGCCCTGCTCCTGCTGGGCTTTGCGGCAGGGCTGCCTTACATGCTGGTGTTCTCCACCCTCTCCGTCTGGTTGCGCGAGGCCGGCGTCGCCCGCGAGACCATCGGCTTCGCCAGCCTCATAGGCCTGGCCTACGCCTTCAAATGGATCTGGTCGCCGCTGCTGGACCAGTTCCGCCTGCCGCTGCTGGGCCGCCTCGGCCGGCGCCGTTCCTGGCTGGTGCTGTCCCAGGCGCTGGTTGCACTCGGCCTGATCGGCATGGCCCTGGCCGACCCCAAGGCACACCTGACCTGGCTGATCGGCCTCGCGGTGGTGGTGGCCTTCGCCTCGGCCACCCAGGACATCGCGGTGGATGCCTACCGCCTGGAAATCGCCGACGACAGCCGCCAGGCCGCCCTGGCCGCCAGCTACATGCTGGGCTACCGGGTCTCGGCCCTGCTCGCCACGGCGGGCGCCCTGTATTTCGCCGAGGGGTTCGGTTCCACCGCCGGTGCCTATGAATACGGCGCCTGGGCCAGCACCTACCTGGTGTTCGCGCTGCTGATGCTGCCGGGGCTGATCACCAGCCTGTGGATGCGAGAACCCCACATCGACGCCCAGGTGCAGACCAGCACCTCGCGCTTCCGCCTCAAGGACCAGCTCGCCTCGGTGCTGATCCTGCTGGTGATGCTGATTTCCCTGCCGGCGATGATCACCGGCATGCTCGACCGCGCCTGGCCACGGGCCCTGCTGTACTTCCTGTTCCTGGTCGCGTGCCTGTCGCCCTGGGGGCGCCGCCAGATTGCCCCGGTGCGCGACCTGCTCAGCCAGCAACGCCGACAACTGCTGGCGGCAGCGCGGGGCAAGGTGATTCCCAACTTCGATTTCGTGCACCAGGCCGTGTCGATGATCGTGCTGATCGTGATCCTGGTGACCACGGCGGCGGCCATCAAGGCCTACGCCTCGGGCGCCTGGCCCCGGGGCACGCTGTTCGTGCTGATCACCTTGGCCTGCTTCTCCGCACCGGGGCGCCTGCTGATGGCGCCGGTGGTGACGCCCATCAGCGAGTTCGTCCAGCGCTACCGCTGGCAGGCCCTGCTGCTGCTGGGGCTGATCGCCACCTACCGGATGTCGGACACGGTGATGGGGGTGATGGCCAACGTCTTCTACATCGATCAGGGCTTCACCAAGGACCAGATCGCCAGCGTCAGCAAGGTCTTCGGCCTGGTGATGACACTGCTGGGTGCCGGCGCCGGTGGGGTGCTGATCGTGCGCTTCGGCATCCTGCCCATCCTGTTCATCGGCGGTGCCGCGTCGGCGGCCACCAACCTGATGTTCGTGGTGCTCAGCGACATGGGCGCGCATTTGCAGATGCTGATCCTCACCATCTCCTGCGACAACTTCAGCGCCGGGCTCGCCACCTCGGCCTTCGTGGCCTATCTGTCGAGCCTGACCAACCTGAAGTTCTCGGCGACCCAGTACGCACTGCTCAGTTCGCTGATGATGCTGCTGCCGCGCCTGATCGGTGGCTATTCCGGGGTGATGGTGGAGAGCCTGGGCTATCACCAGTTCTTCCAGCTCACCGCCATCCTCGGCATCCCCACCCTGGTGCTGATCGCCATCCAGTGGAGCCGCGAATCGCGCAAATCGGTGCAGCCCGCCGACCCCAAGGCCGAGGAGCCAGCACCGCCCCCCTCCTCCGAACGTCCATGAAAAAGGCCGGCATCACGCCGGCCTTTTCCATCATCCGGGCCTAGCCCGGCTGGACCTGCACCAGCCTGGGCGGCTGGGCCAGTTCCACGCCAGCCGCGCGCAAGCGGTCACGCACCTGCTCGTTGAGCATGAAGATCACCGCACCGTAGTCGCCTGCAGCCGTCCACAGACGCAGGGACAGGTTGATGGCCGTATCCGTCAGCGCAGCCACCACCACCACGGGTGCCGGGTCAGGCAACACACGGGGATCGCTCGCCAGGGCCAGCAGGGCCTCACGCGCCTTGGCCAGGTCGCTGGCGTAGTCGACCTTCACCTCGTACATCACCTGCCGGGTGGGCTGGCTGGAGGTGTTGGTGATGATGCCGTTGGACAGCGCGCCGTTGGGCACGATCACCGTGCGGTTGTCGCCGGTGCGCAGCACGGTGTGGAAGATCTGGATGCTGTCGACGGTCCCGGAGATGCCCTGGGCCTCGATGAAGTCGCCCACCTTGAACGGCCGGAAGAACAGGATCAGCACCCCGCCGGCGAAGTTCGCCAGGCTGCCCTGCAGGGCCAGGCCGATGGCCAGGCCGGCGGCGCCGATGGCGGCGATGAAGGAGGTGGTCTCGATGCCGATCATCGAGGCGACGCTGACCAGCAGCAGCACCTTGAGGGCGATGTTGGCCAGGTTGGAAATGAAGCGGTGCAGGGTCAGGTCGACCCGGCGCATCGACAGCAGGGCGCTGACCCGGTTGGTGAGCAGGTTGATCAGCCACCAGCCGACCAGCAGCGTCACCAGGGCGAGGGTGACCTTGCCGCTGTATTCGAGAATGACGGGGAGCCAGGCTTCGGACTGCCTGACCAGGTTGTCGAGGTTCATGTCCATGCGGACCTCCTTCTATCGACTCGAGAAAACCGCAGCCGCCCTGGCAAGCAGGGCGGCAAGCGGGCCTATGTGCGACGCGGGGAGACCGCGAAGGTTCAACCGGGTCAGTCGCGGAAGTTGGTGTACTGCAGCGGCATGCCGAGGGATTCGCCACGCAGCAGGGCGATGGCTTCCTGCAGGTCGTCGCGCTTCTTGCCGGTGACACGCACCTGCTCGCCCTGGATGGCGGCCTGGACCTTGAGCTTCTTGTCCTTGATCAGGGCGACGATCTTCTTCGCCAGCTCCTTGTCGATGCCCTCGCGGAAGTTCACTTCCTGCTTGACCACCTTGCCGGACGGGTACGGGTCCTTGAGCTCCATGCACTGGATGTCGAGTTTCCGCTTGATCAGGCAGCTGCGCAGAATGTCCAGCACCTGCTCCAGCATGAAATCGGCCTCGGCAGTGATGGTGACGGACTTGTCCTTGCACTCCACGCTGCACTTGCCGCGCAGGTCGAAGCGGCGCTCCAGCTCCTTGGTGGCGTTGTCGAGGGCGTTGGTGAGTTCGTGCTTGTCCAGCTCGGACACCACGTCGAACGATGGCATGGGTTTCCTCCAGATAGACGGCGCGACCCACATCACGTAAGGGATGCGCCTGGCTTGACGGGTGAGAATGGGCGCCCATTATAACGATCAGGATTCCCTTTTTTGCGGGAATGCGTGGCAGCGACACATTCAGCGCTAACCGTCGGCATGAAAACCTGCTGAAATAGGCACTGATATCACCGAGCCATCAACCTCCCCTCTTCTGCCTTTCTTGCGAGCCTGCCATGCCCAACCCTCACCTCAGCATCCTGGTGGTGGATGACGCCAAGTTTTCCAGTGCGATGATCGGCCGGGCGCTGAGCCAGGCCGGCTATCAGGACGTCCGCTTCGCCAACAGTGCGGGCGAGGCCCTGCGCCTGCTGGAAGAGCGACCGGCGAACGTGTTGTTGGCGGACTGGCTGATGCCCGAGATCGACGGCCTGGAACTCACCGCGCGGGTGCGCCAGCTCGACGAGATGATCGACCACTACACCTACGTCATCCTGCTGACCGGCAAGGAAGGCGAGAACGTCCTGGGCGAGGCCTTCGACCGCGGCGTGGACGACTTCATCAGCAAGTCCTCGATGAACGAGCAACTGGTGCCGCGCGTCTACGCCGCCGACCGCCTGTGCAACACCCTGCAGCGCCTGCTCCACGAGAACCGGCTGATGACCCAGAACATCGCCAGCCTGGAGCAGCGCAACCTGGTGGACTCCCTCACCGGCCTCGGCAACCCGCGCTACCTGCGGCAGAAACTGGCCGACAGCCTGCGCCAGGTCGAGTCCCGTGGCGGCGCCCTGTGCTACCTGCTGATCGGCCTGCAGGATGCGCCGCAGCTGCGCAACCAGTACGGCCCGGCGTTCTACAACGAACTGCTGCAGGGCGTTTCCCGCCGGCTGCAGCAGCTGGTCCGCCCGCTGGACGTGCTGACCCGGCTGGACGACAACCATTTCGGCCTGATCACCCTGCTGGGCGACCTGCACGAGTGCTCCCCCAGCAGCTTCAAGCGCCTGCATGAAAGCCTGAACCTCAAGGCCTTCAAGACCAGCGAAGGCTTCATCACCCTCAAGGCCGGCATCAGCCTGGTGGGCCTGGACGCCAAGGCCCTGCCGGTGGAGGTCGAGGCCCTGCTCGAACGGGCCGAGCGTCTCCTGCCGGACTCCTACGCCAGCGGCCGGGTCAGCGCGGTACGCCTGCCCAGCGCATGACCTGGTACATCCTCGGCAGCGGCAGCCTCGGCACACTGTGGGCCTGCCGCCTCGCCCAGGCGGGCCTGGACGTGCGCCTGCTGCTGCGTGACGAAGCCCGCCTGGCCGCCTACCACCAGGCGGGCGGGCTGACCCTGGTGACCCAGGGCCAGGCCCGGACCTGCGCCCTGCCAGCCGAACTCGCCAGCGCCCCTGACCCGATCCAGCGCCTGCTCGTCGCCTGCAAGGCCTATGACGCCGAAGCCGCCGTGGCCAGCGTCCGCGCACGGCTGGCTCCCGGTGCCGAGGTGGTGCTGCTGCAGAATGGCCTCGGTAGCCAGCAGGCCGTGGCGGACAGCCTGCCCCAGGCCCGCTGCATCCTCGCCTCCAGCACCGAAGGTGCCTTCCGCGAGGCGGACTTCCGCGTGGTGTTCGCCGGGCAGGGGTTCACCTGGCTGGGCGACCCACTCGCCTCCGCCCCGCCGGCCTGGCTGGGCGAACTGGAGGCAGCCGGCATCCCCCACGGCTGGACCGCCGACATCGAAACCCGGCTCTGGCGCAAGCTGGCGCTCAACTGCGCGATCAACCCGCTGACGGTGCTGCACCATTGCCGCAACGGCGAACTGTCCGCCGAGCCGGAGGCGGTCAACGGCCTGTGCGACGAGCTCGCCCGGCTGCTCCAGGCCTGCGGCCAGACCGACGCCGCGCGCGATCTGCACCAGGAGGTGTGGCGAGTGATCGACGCCACCGCCGCCAACTACTCCTCCATGTACCAGGACGTGGCGCGCGGCCAACGCACCGAGATCCGCTACCTGATCGGCCACGCCAGTGCCGAGGCACGGCGCCTGGGCGTGTCGCTGCCACGCCTGGAACAGCTGCTGGACGCCCTGCGCCAGCACCTGGCCGCCCACGGATTGCCCCAGGACTGAGCCCCGCGCTAACCTGCCGCCTTCCCCGCGCCCTGCCTGGACTCTGCCCGTGAACAGCCTGCGCCAACGCCTCGAGAACCTGTCCGTCGGCCGCAAACTGCTGGCCGCCCTGCTGGTCCTGCTGGCCACCGTGCTGCTGATCGCCAACCTGGCCTTCATCAGCGCCGCCTACTGGATCTCCCAGGAGAGCATGGCGCCCCAAGCCCTGCAGACCCTCGGCCGGCTCATCGCCACCCCGCAACTGGCCGGCGAGGCCTTGTCCTCGGCGAAGGCCGCCGAGCATCTGCTCATCCAGCTGGAGGGCTACGGACCGCTGCGCGCTGCGGCAATCTACGACAGCCAGGGCCAGCGCCTGGCCGAACGGATCAGCGGCAGCGGCCTAAAGCTCCCGCAGCACGCCGACGCCCTGAAGCGCTGGCGCCTGCATGAATTCCGCACCACCCAGGTGGTGGAGCTGCCGCAGCCGGCAGGCCCACCGGGCCACCTGCTGCTGGTGGCCTCCAGCGAACTGCCCGGCGCCTTCTACACCGGCACCCTCAGCGCCAGCCTGGCGATCCTCGCCTGCAGCGTCCTGATGTGGATGCTGGTGGCCCGGCAGATCCGCCGTCTGATCACCCGGCCGATCCACGAACTGGAAGAACTCTCGCGCCAGGTGACCCGGGAAGAGAACTACTCCCTGCGTGCCGAGCGCGGCCACCGCGACGAGATCGGCAGCCTGGCCGACGCCTTCAACACCATGCTCAGCCGCATGGAAGCCCGCGAACAGCAGCTCAAGCGCGCGCGGGACGAGTCCCAGGCGGCCTTCAACCAGGCCCAGGCCCTGGCCGAGGAGACACGCCACTCCAACCGCAAGCTGGAGCTGGAAGTGCAGGTGCGCAGCAAGATCGAAAAGAAGCTGACGGGGTTCCAGAACTACCTCAACAGCATCATCGACTCGATGCCGTCGGCGCTGATCGCCCTCGACGAGCAGCTCTATGTCACCCAATGGAACCAGGAAGCCACCGCCCTCTCCGGCACACCGCTGGACGACGCGCTCAACCAGCCGGTGTTCCTCGCCTTCCCCTCGCTCAAGCCCTTCCTGCCGCAGATCAAGCGCACCGCCGAGTATCACCGGGTGGAGAAGGTCGAGCGGGTCAGCTGGCTGATGGGGGAAGAGGTGCACCACTACGCCCTGACCTTCTACCCGCTGATGGGCGGCACCGGGCGTGGCGTGGTGATCCGCATCGACGACATCACCCAGCGCCTGTCCATGGAGGAGCTGATGGTGCAGTCGGAGAAGATGCTCTCCGTCGGCGGCCTCGCGGCCGGCATGGCCCACGAGATCAACAACCCCCTCGGCGCCATCCTGCACAACGTGCAGAACATCCGCCGCCGCCTCTCCCCCGAGCTGGAGAAGAACCGCGAGCAAGCCGAGGCCACCGGCATACGCCTGGAGGCCGTCAACCAGTACCTGGAGGCACGCGAGGTGCCCAAGCTGCTGGACGGCATCCACCAGGCCGGCAGCCGCGCGGCCAAGATCGTCACCCACATGCTGGCGTTCAGCCGCCGCAGCAACCGTCAGATGGAGCCCTGCCAACTGCCCCAGTTGCTGGACCAGGCCGTGGAAATCGCCAGCAACGACTTCGACCTCACCGAGGGCTTCGACTTCAAGGGCATGCGCATCACCCGCGAGTTCGACCCGAAGCTGGGCCCGGTGCCCGGCACCGCCAACGAACTGGAGCAGGTGCTGCTCAACCTGCTGAAGAACGCCGCCCAGGCCATCCACCAGCGCGAGGACGAGCAGGAAGGCCATATCGCCCTGCGCACCCGCCTAGCGCCGCCCTGGGCTGAAATCCAGGTGGAGGACAATGGCGTGGGCATCCCCGAGAACGTACGCAAGCGCATCTTCGAGCCCTTCTTCACCACCAAGGAGGTGGGCCAGGGCACCGGACTCGGGCTCTCCGTCTCCTACTTCATCATCACCAACAACCACAAAGGCCAGATGGAAGTGCAGTCCAAGCCCGGACAGGGCACCTGCTTCACCCTGCGCCTGCCGTTGAATGCCAGCGCCCCAGGAGCCTGACATGGGAAACCGCCTTTCGAAGATCTACACCCGCACCGGCGACCAGGGGCAGACCGGCCTCTCCGGCAACCGTCGCGTCTCCAAGAACCACCCCCGCATCGAAGCCATCGGCGAGGTGGACAGCCTCAACAGCCAGATCGGGCTGCTGCTGGCCGAGATGGCCGAGCGCCAGGCCGACTGGCCCGGACTGGCCGAGGTGATCGAGGTGCTCGCGCCCTGCCAGCACCGCCTGTTCGACCTGGGTGGTGAACTCTCGATGCCCGAGTACCAGTCGCTGCGCGCCAGCGAAGTGGAGCGGCTGGAAGTGGCCATCGACCGCTGGAACGAGGAGCTCGGCCCCCTGGAGAACTTCATCCTGCCCGGCGGCTCGCGCCTGGTGGCCCAGGCCCACGTCTGCCGCTCCGCCGCCCGCACCGCCGAACGCCGTGCCCAGGCCCTCAACGCCGAGGAGCCCCTGCGTGGGGAATTGCTCGCCTACCTCAACCGCCTCTCCGACCTGCTCTTCGTCGCCGCCCGCCTGATCGCCCGTCGACAGGGGATCGGCGAAGTGCTGTGGCAGGCAGCTGCAAAGGCCTGAAACCACGGCTTCGCGAGCAGAGCTCGCTCCTACGCAGTAGAACGAACCTTGCCGCCAGGAGAGGGAATTCGATGTGCAGCGTTATCAAAGCAGCGCCCTGCGTCGTGGACGCGTGTCCGAAACGGGCCGGATCTACCTGCTAACGACAGTCACTCACGATCGACAGCCGCTTTTCGACAATGTCTACGCCGGGCGAAAGGTAGTCGAGCAACTGCGCGAAACTCAGTCCAGCGGACTGGCTCAGACGCTTTGCTGGGTACTGATGCCGGATCACCTGCACTGGCTGGTGCAACTGGAGCGCGACTCGCTGGTAAGTCTAATGCGACGTTTCAAGTCCCGAAGTGCCAAGGCAGTCAATCAACACCTTGGAACGCACGGACGGGTTTGGCAGAAGGGTTATCACGACCGTGCGCTGCGCAAAGAAGAAGATTTGATCGGTCTGGCCCGCTACGTCGTGGCCAACCCATTACGGGCTGGCCTGGTCAGCCGGCTTGCCGATTACCCGCTCTGGGACGCCATCTGGCTCAAAGCCCCGTAGGAGCGAGCTCTGCTCGCGAACCCGCGATCAATCGGCAGACACGGTCATGCCATCCATGGGTGGGCGCAAAGAATGGCCCCCCCTGCCCCTCTTCAGCCTTGGCAGGGCCAGAAGGCACGGATGCCCGCCACGCCCTGGGCGCCCGCTTTCCATGCCCGCTCACGGTCATCGGGACCGACGCCGCCGAGCAGGTACACCGGCTTGTTGAAGCGGCGGATCATCGATTGCGCGGCCTCCCAGCCCAGGGGCTGCGCATCCGGGTGGGTCTGGGTGGGCTGTACGGGCGACAGGGTGACGAAGTCCACCCCCATCCGGGTCGCCAGCTCCAGTTCCTCTTCGCTGTGGCAGGACGCGGCCAGCCAGCGCGCTTCGGGGAACGGGCGCCCCTTGGCGGCGTACTTGCGCAGTTGCTCGGCGGTCAGGTGCCAACCCGCCGCCGGGAAGTCACCGAGCCACTCCAGCGGCCCCTTGAGCATCAACTGGGCCTTGCGCGCGCAGAGCCCCTGGATGTCCACCGCCAGGTCGCGGTACTGCGGGTCGAACATGTTCGGCGCACGCAGCTGGATGAGCTGAACGCCCTCGGCGACTGCGCGCCGCACGCCTGCCAGCAACTCTGCCGGCTCCAGACCATCCGGGGTGATCAGGTAGCGGTCCGGCAGCCGTGCGGCAGCGATGATCGGCTGGTTGGCGGCGGGAAAGGCGTAGTCGGGCAGGTCGCGGGACTCCACCCAGGCCAGGGGCTGGCCTTCGGCGCCATGAGGCTCGCCGGAGAAGGCGGTGACCTCCCAGACATCCAGCAGCACCTGCTTGTCCGGGTAGTCGTGGTGGATCTGGATCAGCGGGCGGGCGGCTTCGACACGGATGCCCAGCTCTTCCTCCAGCTCACGTGCCAGGGCGGCCTCCACGGCCTCCCCGTCTTCGACCTTACCGCCGGGGAACTCCCACAGGCCGCCCTGGTGCTTCTCCTCCGGGCGCTTGGCAATCAGCACCCGGCCATCGGCACCACGGATCACGGCTGCCGCTACGTGTACTCGCTTCATTCACTGCTCTCCGCTTCCTCCAGGGCCGCCTGATACCAACGCTGGAAGGCAGGCCACTGGTAGAGGGTTTCGACATAGGCGGCGGCCTCGTCCGGCAGCGCCACCGCATAACTGCGCAACCGGCTCGCCACCGGTGCGAAAAAGGCGTCCGCCAGGCTCGGCTGGCCGAACAGGTAGGGCCCGCCCTGGCCGAAGCGGCGACGGCACTCTGCCCACAGCGCCACGACCCGCTGGATGTCCGCCTCCACCTCCGCCGGCACCGTGTCCAGGGCCTGGCGACGCGCCATGTCCATCGGCATGTGGCTGCGCAGGGCCATGAAGCCGCTGTGCATCTCGGCGCATACCGAACGGGCAAGGGCTCGCGCGGCTACATCGAGGGGCCAGAGGCCCGCCTCGGGGAAACGCTCGGCGAGGTATTCGCCGATGGACAGGGAGTCCCAGATGGCGCCATCGGCCTCGGTCAGCAGGACCGGCACCTTGCCCGTGGGGGAGTGGGTCAGCAGACGCTGGCGGCTGTCGGGCTGGAAGAGGGGGATGAGGGTCTCGTCATAGGCGGCGCCGGTCAGCTCGATGGCGAGCCAGGCGCGAAGGGACCACGACGAATAGTTCTTGTTGCCGATCACCAGGTTCAGGGGCATGACGTTCTCCTCAGGGGCTGCTCCAGGGGCCGAACACGCACCCTAGAGGGGCCGCCGAGGCCTGGCAATTCCCATCGCTCATGGGGGCATGAGCGATGGGAATGCCGGGCTGTCAGGTACGGTATTCAGCGTTGATCTTCACGTACTCGTGAGACAGGTCGGTGGTCCAGATGGTCTCGTTGCAGTTGCCACGGCCCAGCTCGATGCGGATACCGATTTCCTCGCGGGCCATCACCTCGGCGCCCTGGGCTTCGGTGTAGGTCGACGCGCGGCCGCCTTTGCTGGCGATGCAGACGTCACCGAGGAACACGTCGATCTTGCTCACGTCCAGGTTCGGCACGCCGGCGCGGCCGACCGCAGCGAGGATGCGGCCCCAGTTGGGGTCGGAGGCGAACAGGGCGGTCTTGATCAGCGGGGAGTGGGCCACGGCGTAGGCCACGTCCAGGCACTCCTGGTGGGTGCCACCGCCGTTGACCTGCACGGTGACGAACTTGGTGGCGCCTTCGCCGTCGCGGACGATGGCCTGGGCCACTTCCATGCACACTTCGAACACCGCCTGCTTCAGGGCGGCGAACAGCTCGCCGGAAGCCTGGGTGATCTCCGGCAGCGCGGCGCGGCCGGTGGCGACCAGCATGCAGCAGTCGTTGGTGGAGGTGTCGCCGTCGATGGTGATGCGGTTGAAGGACTTGTTGGCGGCATCGCGCAGCAGGTCCTGCAGGACGCCCTGGGCAACCTTCGCGTCGGTGGCGATGTAGCCGAGCATGGTGGCCATGTTGGGCTTGATCATCCCGGCGCCCTTGCTGATGCCGGTGACGGTGACGGTGACGCCGTCGTGCACGAACTGGCGGCTGGCGCCCTTGGGCAGGGTGTCGGTGGTCATGATGCCGGTGGCAGCCGCCGCCCAGTTGTTCTCGGAGAGATCCGCCAGGGCATCGCCCAGCACGGCTTCGATCTTCTCGACCGGCAGCGGCTCGCCGATCACGCCGGTGGAGAACGGCAGCACGGCGCTTTCATCCACGCCGGCCAGTTCGGCGAGGCGGGCGCAGGTACGCGCTGCAGCAGCCAGGCCGGGCTCACCGGTGCCGGCGTTGGCGTTGCCGGTGTTGGTGAGCAGGTAGCGCACCGGGCCGAGAACGCGCTTGCGAGCCAGGATCACCGGCGCGGCGCAGAAAGCATTGAGGGTGAACACACCAGCGACAGTGGAGCCTTCCGCGCATCGCATCACCACCACATCCTTTCGCCCGGGTCGCTTGATGCCGGCAGAGGCGATGCCGAGTTCGAAACCGGGAACCGGGTGGAGGGTGGGCAGAGGGCCGAGACCAACAGCCATGGAAGCGCTCCTTGTCGTGAGGTGGACAGGCGGCGGGGTGCCGCTGTTCAGGGGGTCAGTGTGAAAACGCCGCGAGCGGCTCAAGCCGGTCGCGGCGCTGTCGTCATGCCGGGCAGGTCAGCTGATCTGGCCGTGGCAGTGCTTGTACTTCTTGCCGGAACCGCAAGGGCAGGGCTCGTTGCGGCCGATCTTGGGCTCGGCGCGAACCGGAGCCACGGCGGCAGCGGTGGCGACATCGCCCTCCTCCATCGCTTCTTCGGGCTCGTCGAGGCCCGGAGCTTCGGCGTGCTGGAACTGCATGCGCTTGGCCAGTTCCTCGGCCTCGCGGCGCAGGCGGGCTTCTTCCTCGACCGGGTCTTCGCGGCGGACCTGAACGTGGGAGAGGACGCGGATGGTGTCGCGGCGGATGGAGTCCATCAGCTCCTGGAACAGGGCAAAGGACTCGCGCTTGTATTCCTGCTTCGGGTTCTTCTGGGCATAGCCGCGCAGGTGGATGCCGTGGCGCAGGTGATCCATGGTGGACAGGTGGTCCTTCCACAGGTCGTCCAGCACGCGCAACAGCATCTGCTTCTCGAAGGAACGCAGGGCTTCGGCACCGGCCAGCTCTTCCTTCTCGTTGTAGGCGGCCACCAGTTGCTCGAGGATCTTCTCGCGCAGGGTGTCTTCGAACAGCTTGTCGTCTTCGTCGAGCCACTGCTGGACCGGCAGCTTGATGCCGAAGTCGCTGTAGAGCGCCGCTTCCAGACCGGCCACGTCCCACTGCTCCGGCAGCGATTGCGGCGGGATGTGGGCGTCGATGGTGCGGCCCAGCACGTCCTGGCGGAACTCGGCGATGGTGTCGCCGATGTCCTCGGCCGCCAGCAGGCTGTTGCGCATGTGGTAGATCACCTTGCGCTGCTCGTTGGCCACGTCGTCGTATTCGAGCAGTTGCTTGCGGATGTCGAAGTTGCGGCCTTCGACCTTGCGCTGCGCCTTCTCGATGGCGTTGGTCACCATGCGGTGTTCGATGGCCTCGCCCTGTTGCATGCCCAGCGCCTTCATGAAGTTCTTCACCCGGTCGGAGGCGAAGATGCGCATCAGGTTGTCTTCCAGAGACAGGTAGAAGCGGCTGGAACCCGGGTCACCCTGACGACCGGCACGGCCACGCAGCTGGTTGTCGATACGGCGGGATTCGTGGCGCTCGGAGGCGATCACGTGGAGGCCGCCGGCCTCGATCACTTGCTGGTGGCGCTTCTGCCACTCGGCCTTGATCTGGGCGACCTGCTCTTCGGTGGGGTTCTCCAGGGCGGCGACTTCGACCTCCCAGTTACCGCCCAGCAGGATGTCGGTACCACGACCGGCCATGTTGGTGGCGATGGTGACGGCGCCGGGGCGGCCGGCCTGGGCGATGATCTCGGCCTCACGCTCGTGGTACTTGGCGTTCAGCACCTTGTGCTCAATGCCAGCCTTGGTCAGCAGTTGCGAGACGTACTCGGAGCTGTCGATGGAGGCGGTACCCACCAGGATCGGCCGGCCGGTGGCCTGGCATTCCTTGATATCGGTGATGATGGCGGCGTACTTCTCTTCCTGGGTCAGGTAGACCAGGTCGTTGAAGTCCTTACGGGCGATCGGGCGGTGGGTGGGGATGACCACCACTTCGAGGCCGTAGATGCTGTGGAACTCGAACGCCTCGGTGTCGGCCGTACCGGTCATGCCGGCCAGCTTGTTGTAGAGGCGGAAGTAGTTCTGGAAGGTGGTGGAGGCCAGGGTCTGGCTCTCGGCCTGGATCTGCAGGTTTTCCTTCGCCTCGATGGCCTGGTGCAGGCCCTCGGACAGGCGACGGCCGGGCATGGTACGGCCGGTGTGCTCGTCGATCAGCAGGATCTGGCCGTCCTGGACGATGTACTCGACGTTGCGGTGGAACAGGGTGTGGGCGCGCAGGCCGGCATAGACGTGGGTCAGCAGGCCCAGGTTGTGCGCGGAGTAGAGGCTCTCGCCCTCGGCCAGCAGGCCGGCCTGGGTGAGCAGTTCCTCGATGTACTGGTGGCCCTGTTCGTTGAGTTCGACCTGGCGGGTCTTCTCGTCGACGGTGTAGTGGCCTTCCTGGACGACGTTGCCTTCTTCGGGCTCGACGTGCTTCTTCAGGCGCGGGATCAGGGTGTTGATCTGCTGGTACAGGCGGGAGCTGTCCTCGGCCTGGCCGGAGATGATCAGCGGGGTACGCGCTTCGTCGATGAGGATGGAGTCCACTTCGTCGATCACGGCGAAGTTAAGTTCGCGCTGGAACTTGTCTTCCAGGCTGAACGCCATGTTGTCGCGCAGGTAATCGAAGCCGAATTCGTTGTTGGTGCCGTAGGTGATGTCGGCGGCGTAGGCGGCGCGCTTCTCTTCCGGCGGCTGGAAGGGCATCACGATGCCGACGGTGAGGCCGAGGAATTCATACAGCGGACGCATCCAGTTGGCGTCGCGGCGGGCGAGGTAGTCGTTCACCGTCACCACGTGCACGCCCTTGCAGGACATGGCGTTGAGGTAGACCGGCAGGGTGCCCACCAGGGTCTTGCCCTCGCCGGTGCGCATCTCGGCAATCTTGCCTTCGTGGAGGGTCATGCCGCCGATGAGCTGGACGTCGAAGTGGCGCATGCCCATCACACGCTTGCCCGCTTCACGAACGACAGCAAATGCTTCGGGAAGGATCTGGTCCAGGGTTTCGCCCTTGGCCACCCGGGCCTTGAACTCTTCGGTCTTGGCTCTGAGCTGCTCATCGCTCAGCGCGACCATCTGCTCTTCCAGGGCGTTGATTGCCTGGACAGCCTTGGTCATGCGCTTCACTTCGCGCTCGTTCTTGCTTCCAAAGAGTTTCTTCAACAAAGGCGCAAACATATCGAAAGGATCTTCCACATATATGGATGGGGGGCGCTCCCGAAGTCGCCCTTGCAGCCTTCATGGCTGCATGCGAAGGGGGCATTCTACTCGGATTCGTTCTGGAGAAAAGCGGCGTTATTCCGCGCCGGTGGAACGCGCTATATAGAGGGTCGGATTGACGACTTCGCCATCCCGGGTGACCTCGAAATGCACGTGTGCGCCGGTGGATCGGCCACTGCTGCCGACTTTGGCGATGGCCTGTCCACGCTGCACCAGATCCCCCACCTCGACGAGGTTGCGCTGGTTGTGCGCGTAGAGGGTCCGGTACCCGTCGGCATGGCTGATCTCGACCAGGTTGCCGTAGCCGCTCTTGCGGCCTGACCAGGTCACCACACCGGCGCCGACTGCCAGCACATCGCTGCCGGCCTTGGCGGCGAAGTCGACACCCTTGTGGTGGCTGAGCCGACCCGTCAGCGGGTCGCTGCGTACACCGAATGGGGAGGACACGTAGCCCTGGCGGACCGGGCGGCCAGCCGGGCTGGTGGCGTCGTTGAGGCGGCGCTCACCCAGCAGCTGCTCAAGCACCTCCAACTGCTGCTCGCGGCTGTGCAGGCGCTCACCGAGCTGGTCGAGGACCTCCATGAACGGCGGCGGCTGGTAGGCCGGTGCGTCGAGCGCATCCTCCGGCCCGCCCTGTCCGACACCCAGGGAAAAGTCGAATTCGCTGGCATCCAGTTCGGCCAGCTCGGCGACACGCTCGCCCAGGGCATCGAGCCGTGTGAGGCGGGCCTGGAGTTCGGCGATATGGGCGGCGAAGGCATCCAGCTGTCGCTGGGCATCCTCGCGGGCATGGGTCATCTCGCTGCGCTGGGCATCGAGCGCATCGGCCAGGCGAGGATCAGCGGATACCGACTCGCTCGCGTTCATCCACGAGCCCAGGGCAACGCCGGTGCCGAGCACCAGCCCGAGACTCAGCAGGCCACCCAACAGCAGCCAGCGAACGTCCAGGCTGAGCGACCGCGCCGCACCGCGGTCGCGGCTCAGAAAAATGATGTGCATGACTTCCCCATGTGATCCGGCGGGTCGCTGGTGCAGCCTTCTGCTACCATGCCCGCTCTGTATTCTTCAGGCGTCCTGCCATGTCTTTTCGTCCCTTGCCGGCCCGCTCCCCCGTCGCCTTGCTGAAGGAGGAGAAGCCCCTGAGGGCGCTGTTCGACCAGGCCCAGCGCATCGACCATCTGCAACGCGTTCTGGAAGGCCAACTGCAGCCGGCGGCCCGCGAGCACTGCCGGGTGGCATCGTGGCGGGACGGCTGCCTGCTGCTGATCATCAGCGACGGTCACTGGGCGACTCGCCTGCGTTATCAGCAGCGGCGCCTGCAACGTCAGCTGCAGGCACTCGAAGAGTTCGCGAACTTAACGAAAATCATCTTCAAGGTGCAACCTTCCAGAAGCGCTGGGCGCAACCCCTCTCAGGGCGCTGCGTTGTCCGCCTACGCGGCGGAAAGCCTGCAATCCACGGCCGAAGGCATCAGCGACCCGCGACTGCGTGCCGCACTCGAACGCCTGGCCTCCAGAGCTCGTCCGACGGACTGACCCTTTCCTACCCAGGCGACAATAATCCGGAAAAAAAGAGGCCACCCATCGGGTGGCCTCGAAAGAAAGGAAAGGTATTGTTGCTTACACGGCCGCTACCGGGCGCATGTAGGAGATCGGTGCGGTACTGGCATCCTCGAAGGTCACCACTTCCCAGGCATCCTTGTCGGCGATCAATGCGCGCAGCAGGCGGTTGTTGAGCGCATGGCCCGACTTGTAGCCACGGAACTCGCCGATCAGGCTGTTGCCGAGCAGGTACAGGTCGCCGATGGCGTCGAGGATCTTGTGCTTGACGAACTCGTCCTCGTAACGGAGGCCGTCTTCGTTCAGCACGCTGTCCTCGTCCACCACGATGGCGTTGTCGACGCTGCCGCCGAGTGCCAGGTTGTGGGACCGCAGGAACTCCAGGTCGCGCACGAAACCGAAGGTACGCGCACGGCTGACTTCCTTGACGAAGGTGGTGCTGGAGAAGTCCACCGACGCTTTCTGGGTGCGACCGTTGACCACAGGGTGGTCGAAGTCGATCTCGAAAGTGACCTTGAAGCCATCGAAGGGAACGAAGGTGGCGCGCTTGTCGCCATCCTGCACACTCACTTCACGCTTGATACGGATGAAACGCTTGGGTGCGTCCTGCTCTTCCAGGCCAGCGGACTGGATCAGGAAGACGAACGGACCGGCGCTGCCATCCATGATCGGCACTTCGGCGGCGGACAGTTCGACGTAGGCGTTGTCGATACCCAGGCCGGCCATGGCCGAGAGCAGGTGTTCAACCGTGCCGACCTTGACATCGCCGTTGAAAAGATTGGTGGACATGGTCGTCTCGCCAACATTTTCGGCATAGGCGGCAATCTGGACCATCGGGTCCAGGTCGGTACGGCAGAACACGATGCCGGTGTCCACGGGAGCGGGCTTGAGGGTCAGGTAGACCTTTTCCCCGGAGTGCAGCCCGACACCTGTGGCACGGATGACGTTCTTGAGAGTGCGTTGTTTGATCATGGCTGTGGCCGCTTTCGCGCTAGTTGCGAACTGTTTTCAACAATGGCCGGGGATAATAGCAGAACCGGCCTTTGCTGAACACCAATCACAGACATAGCGCTGATTGACTCCATCAATCGGCCTGACGGCGCAGGAACGCGGGGATATCCAGGTAATCCAGGTCATCCTGCGGGTTCAGCTTCGCCGCGGCTGCGGTGTTGCCATGGGACTGGTTGCGCATCACGGTCGGACGGTCCAGGTCGCGGTAGTTGACCGACGGTTGCTCGGCACGCTGGGGAGCAGCCGGGGCAGCCACGGCTGCAGCGGCCTGGACGGTGTTGTCCACAACCTTGACCGGCTTCTCCAGGCGCGCGCCCAGGCCAGTGGCAACCACAGTGACGTGCAGTTCGTCGCGCATGTCCGGATCGATCACGGTGCCCACCTTGACGGTGGCGTTCTCGGAAGCGAACTGCTCGATGATGCTGCCCACGTCGGAGTACTCACCCAGGGACAGGTCCGGACCGGCGGTGATGTTGACCAGGATGCCGCGGGCGCCCTGCAGGTTGACATCATCCAGCAGCGGGTTACGGATGGCCGCCTCGGTGGCCTCGCGAGCGCGATTCGGACCGCTGGCGCAGCCGGTGCCCATCATCGCCATGCCCATTTCGCTCATGACGGTCTTCACGTCGGCGAAGTCGACGTTGATCATGCCCGGACGCTTGATGATGTCGGAGATGCCACGTACGGCGCCGGCCAGCACGTCGTCCGCCTTGGAGAAGGCCGACAGCAGGCTCGCATCCTTGCCCAGGATGGTCAGCAGCTTCTCGTTGGGGATGGTGATCAGCGAGTCGACGTTCTCGGCCAGCGCGCGGATGCCTTCATCGGCGATCTGCATGCGCTTGCGACCTTCGAACGGGAACGGGCGGGTGACCACGGCCACGGTCAGGATGCCCAGGTCCTTGGCCACCTCGGCGATGATCGGCGCTGCACCGGTACCGGTACCGCCACCCATGCCGGTGGTGATGAAGACCATGTCGGTGCCCTGCAGGACTTCGGCGATGCGGTCGCGGTCTTCCAGCGCGGCCTGACGACCGACTTCCGGATTGGCACCCGCTCCCAGGCCCTTGGTGACGCCCGGGCCGAGCTGCAGAACGGTGCGCGCACCGATGTTCTTCAGCGCCTGCGCATCGGTGTTGGCGCAGATGAATTCCACGCCTTCGATGTTGGTCTTGGCCATGTGGTTCACGGCGTTGCCACCGCCACCACCGACGCCGATAACCTTGATGACCGCTGTTTGCGGAACGTTATCTACGAGTTCGAACATTTTCCCCTCTCCTTCCTTTCTAGTTGTATCGCCTACTGCAAACTCAGAAATTGCCCTGGATCCAGCGTTTGAAACGTTCCAGGACAGGTGCCTTCGGTTCGTCGCTGAAGCTGTTCCCCACGGAGAGGGACAGGCCATCGGACTGCTTCTGCAGACCGTACATCAGCAAGCCCACGCCCGTGGAGTAGATCGGGTTGCGCACCACGTCGCTCAGCCCCTTGACGCTATGCGGCACGCCCAGGCGCACCGGCATGTGGAAAATCTCTTCGGCCAGCTCGACCGCCCCTTCCATCTTCGCCGTACCGCCGGTCAGCACGATGCCGGCAGGGATCAGGTCCTCGTAGCCGCTGCGGCGCAGCTCGGCCTGGATCAGGGTGAACAGCTCGTCGTAACGCGGCTCGACCACCTCGGCCAAGGCCTGGCGGGACAGCTCGCGCGGAGGACGATCACCCACGCTGGGAACCTTGATTGTCTCGCCGGCACCGGCCAGCTTGGCCAGCGCGCAGGCGTAACGGATCTTGATCTCCTCGGCGTACTGGGTCGGCGTACGCAGGGCCATGGCGATGTCGTTGGTCACTTGGTCGCCGGCGATCGGGATCACCGCCGTATGGCGGATCGCGCCTTCGGTGAAGATCGCGATGTCGGTGGTGCCACCGCCGATGTCCACCAGGCACACGCCCAGTTCCTTCTCGTCGTCGGTCAGCACCGAATAGGCCGACGCCAGTTGCTCGAGGATGATGTCGTCCACTTCGAGGCCGCAGCGACGGACGCACTTCTCGATGTTCTGCGCCGCATTCACCGCACAGGTCACCACGTGCACCTTGGCTTCCAGGCGTACGCCGGACATGCCCAGGGGCTCGCGCACGCCTTCCTGGTTATCGATCACGTAGTCCTGCGCCAAGGTGTGCAGCACCCGCTGGTCGGCGGGGATGGCCACGGCCTGGGCGGCGTCCAGCACGCGCTCGATGTCCGCCGGGCTGACTTCGCGATCACGGATCGCGACGATGCCGTGGGAGTTCAGGCTGCGGATATGGTTGCCCGCCACACCGACGAAGGCGGAGTGGATGCGGCAGCCCGCCATCATCTGGGCTTCCTCGACCGCGCGCTGGATCGATTGCACGGTGGACTCGATGTTCACCACCACGCCTTTCTTCAGCCCGCGGGACGGATGGGTCCCGATGCCCACGATTTCCAGCTGCCCGTCGGCCGCGATCTCGCCCACCAGCGCCACCACCTTGGAGGTGCCGATATCCAGGCCGACGATCATCTTGCCGCTCTGCACGCTTGCCATGTTCCTAACCTTCTCCTCAATTCGCGCGGCTGGCCACAGCCGCCGCGGGGGCCTCGACCGGGGTGCGCCACGCTACCGCCAGCCCGTTGGGGTAACGCAGGTCGACACGCTCGATGTTGGCGATCTGATCTTTCAGCGTCTTGTCGTAGATCGAGATGAACCGACGCATCTTTTCCACAAGGTGATCCCTACCCAGCAGTATCTCCACGCCCTGCCCCGTCGACAGGAACCAGCTCCCACGTTCGCGAAGCTCCAGCCGGGCGATGGAAAAACCCAGCGGGCGAAGCATCTGGCTGAGCATCTGGTATTGCTGCATCACCTGTTCCTGGGCCCGCTGTGGCCCCCACAGCTGCGGCAGTTGTTCGTAATGGGCCAGCTCACGCGGGGTGAACGCCTGGCCCTTGTTGTTCAGCAGTGCCTCATCACCCCAGCGGGCGATGGGCAGTTGCTCGTCGAGCCGGATCATCACCTGGTCCGGCCACACCCGACGAACCTCCGCGTGGGCGATCCAGGGCATCTGCTCCAGCTCGTGACGCATGCCGGCGAGATCGATGCTGAAGAAACTCGCCGCGATATAAGGCGCGATCCGCTGCTGCACCGCCTGCTGGCTGATGTAGCTGAGGTCGCCCTGCACGCTGACCTTGGCAATCGGCCGGTCCGCGTAAGGCAACAGCCGTTGCGCACCCTCGTAGGCACCAAAACCCAGCACCACCAGCATCACCGGCCAGGTCAGCCGACGCAGGAAACCGAAGCTCGGCTTGGGCAGCCGGACGCTCAGCGGTTCCTTGGCCACCAACCGGCTGGCACCCCGCGGCACATCCTTGCGCTGGGGCGCACGGATGGGGCCGGGCTGCGGGTGACGGAGGGAGGCGCCACGCATGGTCTTAACCTCGCGCCTCGACGCTGTCGGCAAGGACGGCCAGCACCAGTTGCTGGTAATCCAGGCCCACGGCGCGCGCGGCCATCGGCACCAGGCTGTGGTCGGTCATGCCGGGCACGGTGTTGACCTCCAGCAGCCAGAAGCGCCCCTCGGCATCCTGCATCACATCGGCACGGGCCCAGCCCTGGGTACCCACGGCTTCGCAGGCACGGGCAGTCAGGGACTTCAGCTCGGCTTCCTTCTCGGCGTCCAGCCCACAGGGGATCTGGTAGCGGGTGTCGCTGGCCAGGTACTTGGCCTCGTAGTCATAGAAGGTGTGCGGAGTCCCCAGCCGGATGGGCGGCAGCACCTCGCCACGCAGCACGGCGATGGTGAACTCGGGGCCGTGGATCCATTGCTCCACCAGCACCTGGGGGTCGTAGCGGCTGGCGTCACGCCAGGCGTTCACCAGCGCGTCGACGTCTTCTACCTTGGCCATGCCGATACTCGAACCTTCATGGGCCGGTTTGACGATCAACGGGAAGCCCAGTTCCCTCGCAGCGCGCTCACAATCCTCGACGCTTGCCAGCACGGCGTGACGCGGCGTGGGCAGGCCAAGGCTGTGCCAGACCTGCTTGGTGCGCAGCTTGTCCATCGCCAGTGCCGACGCCAGTACGCCACTGCCGGTATACGGAATACCCAGGCACTCCAGCAGGCCCTGCATACTGCCATCCTCGCCGCCCCGCCCATGTAGGACGATGAACGCACGATCGATGCGCTCGCTCGACAGGCGTTGCAGGAAGTCGTCGCCGACGTCGATCCCGAAGGCATCGACGCCTGCCGACAGCAAGGCCTCCAGCACCATGGAGCCGGACTTCAGGGACACCTCACGCTCCGCGCTGCGGCCCCCGTAGAGCACCGCCACACGGCCGAACGCGCTCGGCGGAACGGTGGATTTCAGATGGTCGGTCATGCGTCCTTCCTCGCGGCGCCCGCATCGCCGGTGCCACTGAACAGCGGGTTCTGGATCAATTGGGGCGCCAGTGCGCCGATATCGCCCGCACCCTGGCAGAGCAGGATGTCGCCGGGTCGCAGCAGCGGCTTGACCAGCGGCGCCAGGTCGACACCGCGATCGATGTAGATCGGGTCGAGCTGGCCGCGCTGGCGGATGCTGTGGCACAGCTGGCGGCTGTCGGCACCGGGGATCGGCTCTTCGCCTGCCGGGTAGACCTCCATCAGCAGCAGCACGTTGGACTCGCCCAGCACCTGCACGAAGTCGTCGTAGAGGTCCCGGGTACGGCTGTAGCGGTGCGGCTGGTAGACCATCACCAGGCGGCGCTCCGGCCAGCCACCACGTACAGCCTTGATCACAGCCGCGACCTCGCGGGGGTGGTGGCCGTAGTCATCCACCAGCATCACGCTGCCGCCCTCGACCTGAAGCTCGCCGTAGACCTGGAAGCGGCGGCCGACGCCCTGGAAGCCCGAGAGGCCCTGGACGATGGCGGCATCGTCGATGCCTTCGTCGGTTGCGATGGCGATGGTGGCCAGCGCGTTGAGCACGTTGTGGTTGCCGGGCATGTTCACCGACACCTCCAACGGCTCGCGGTCGCGGCGCAGCACGGTAAACCAGGTGCGCATGCCCTCCTGACGCACATTGATGGCGCGCAGGTCGGCATCTTCGGAGAAGCCGTAGGTCACGGTCGGGCGCGCGACCTGGGGCAGGATTTCGCGAACTACCGGGTCGTCCACACACATCACCGCCAGCCCGTAGAACGGCAGGTTGTGCAGGAACTCGACGAAGGTCTTCTTCAGTTTGTTGAAGTCGCCGCCATAGGTGCTCATGTGGTCGGCGTCGATGTTGGTCACCACGGCCACCATCGGCTGCAGGTGCAGGAAGCTGGCATCGCTCTCGTCGGCCTCGGCCACCAGGTAGCGGCTGGTGCCCAGCTGCGCGTTGGTGCCGGCGGCGTTCAGGCGCCCGCCGATGACGAAGGTCGGGTCCAGGCCGCCCGCGGCGAAAACCGAGGCGATCAGGCTGGTGGTGGTGGTCTTGCCATGGGTGCCGGCGACGGCGATGCCGTGGCGATAGCGCATCAGCTCGGCGAGCATCTCGGCACGCGGGACCACGGGAATGCGGCGCTCCAGCGCGACGGCCACCTCGGGGTTGGCCTTGTTCACGGCGCTGGATACCACCAGCACATCAGCGTTCTCGGCATTCTCGGCACGGTGGCCGATGAAGACCTGGGCACCGAAGCTCTCCAGGCGAGCAGTGACAGCCGAGGCCTTCAGGTCGGAACCGGAGACCTGGTAGCCCAGGTTCAGCAGCACTTCAGCGATGCCGCACATGCCCACGCCACCGATGCCCACGAAGTGGATGCGGCGAATGCGGCGCATTTCCGGCTGGGGAGCGGCTTTCTGGCTCTCAACCATGGGCCACCTCCAGGCAGATATCGACAACGGTGCGGGTAGCAGCAGGCTTGGCCAGACGGCGGGCAATGGCGCCCATGGCCTCGAGTCGTTCGGGTTGCATCAGTACCTCGGTCAACCGCGCGGCCAGGGTCGCCGCGTCGGTGGCATGTTGCGGCAGAAGGAAGGCTGCGCCCTCCTTCGCCAGATAATCGGCATTGCGCGACTGGTGGTCATCGATCGCATGGGGCAGCGGCACCAGGAGCGAGGGCAGCCCGGCGGCGGCCAGCTCGCTCACTGTCAGCGCACCAGAACGGCACACCACCATGTCCGCCCAGGCGTAGGCCCGGGCCATGTCCTTGATGAAGGGGCCGACCTCGGCCTCTACCCCTGCCGCGCGGTAACGCTCGGCAGTGACTTGATCGTGATTCTTCCCGGCCTGATGGAACACCTGCGGGCGGATGTCCGCCGACACAAGCGCCAGGGCTTCGGGCAACAACTTGTTCAGCGGCTCGGCACCCAGGCTCCCGCCCAACACCAACAGGCGCGGCTGACGGCCTTCCAGCGCATCACGCGGGGTTTCCAGAAACAGCTCCTCACGTACCGGATTGCCGGTGGTGCGGCGCTTGTCGCTGGCCGCGAAGGTGTCGGGGAATGCCTCGCAGATGCGCTTCGCCAGAGGCGCCAGGCTGCGGTTGGCCGTACCGGCCACCGCGTTCTGCTCGTGGATCACCAGCGGTACGCCGGCCAGGCGCGCGGCCAGGCCGCCGGGACCGGTGACATAGCCGCCCATGCCCAGCACGCAGACGGGCTTGAGCTCACGCACCACGCGGCGGGCCTGGAACAGCGAACGCAGCAACTCGAACGGTGCCTTGAGCAGGGACTTAATACCTTTGCCGCGAAGGCCGCTTACCTGGATCAGGTGAAGCGGCAGGCCGGCCTGGGGCACCAGTTCGTTCTCGATGCCGCGGGGCGTACCCAACCAGTGCACGCTGTAGCCGCGTGCCTGGAATTCGCGGGCACAGGCCAGCGCCGGGAAGACGTGTCCGCCGGTGCCGCCGGCCATGATCAGCACATTGCCGGTCATGTGCGCACCTCCTCTTCCGCGAAGTCGCTCTCGTCGAACTCCACGTCTTCGTTACCCAGGTAGGTCCTGCGCTCCCACTCGATCCGGAGCAGCAGGCCCATGCAGACGCAGCAGATCACCAGGGAGCTGCCGCCGTAGCTGAGGAACGGCAGCGTCAGGCCCTTGGTGGGCAGCAGGCCGACGTTCACACCGATGTTGATGAGCACCTGGCCGATCCACTGGAACGCCAGGCCATAGGCCACGTAGGCCGAGAAATATTGCCGGGCCTTCTCCGCCCAGAGCCCGATGTACAGCGCGCGCACGCTGACGAACACGAACAGCGCGACGGTGGCCAGGGCGCCGACCATGCCCAGCTCCTCGGCCAGCACGGCGAACACGAAGTCGGTGTGGGCTTCCGGCAGGTAGAACTGCTTCTGGATGCTGTTGCCCAGGCCGACGCCGAACCACTCACCACGGCCGAAGGCGATCAACGCCTGGCTCAACTGGTAGCCGGCACCGTACTGGTCGGCCCAGGGGTCGATGAAGTTGGTCAGGCGCTGCATCCGGTAGCTCTGGCTGGTCATCACCAGCACGCCGGCGCCCAGCACACCAGCGGCCAGGGGAATGAAGCGCACCAGGTTGATGCCACCGAGGAACAGCATGGCGATGCAGGAGCCGACCAACACCACGGTGGCCCCGAAGTCCGGTTCCGCCAGCAGCAACACGGCCATGGGGCCGAGCACCAGCATGGGCTTGATGAAGCCGGTGAGCTTGGAACGCACCTCGTCCTGTCGGCGCACCAGGTAGCCAGCGATGAACATCACGGTGAACAGCTTGGCCAGCTCCGAGGGCTGTAGGTTGAACAGGCCAAAGCCGATCCAGCGCTTGGCACCGTTCACCTCGCGGCCGATACCTGGCAGCAGCACCATGATCAGCAGCACGAAGGCCAGCAGCATCAGGCGCGCACCATGACGCTGCCAGAAGGCCATGGGCACCTGCAGCGTGATGATGCAGGCCGCACCGCCGATGGCCAAGTAAATGAGATGACGAATGCTGTGATAGAGCGGGTTGCCGGACAGGGCCGAGGCCACTTCCGAAGAAGCAGAGGTGACCATCACCAGCCCGAGGCCGAGCAGCGCCAGACACCCCGCCAGGAGCGGGAAGTCCAGATCGATGCCGCGGCGGTTGCGCAGCGGCGACTGCTGGGCGAACAGGCGGGCGAGCATCAGGACAGCCCCTCCGCAGCCTGGGCGAAGAGACGCCCGCGTTCTTCGAAATTCTTGAACATGTCGAGGCTGGCGCAGGCGGGCGACAACAGCACCGCATCCCCTTCCCGGGCCAGCTCGGCGCAACGCTGCACGGCCTCACCGAGGGTCTTCACGCGGACCAGCGGCACTGCATCACCCAGGGCGGCCGCGATCAACTCGGCATCGCGCCCCAGCAGGACCACGGCGCGGCAATAGCGTGCAACCGGAGCGGTCAGGCCGGAGAAGTCGGCACCCTTGCCGTCACCGCCGGCAATCAGCACCAGCTTGCCGTCGATGTCGGCCCCCAGGCCTTCGATGGCAGCCAGGGCCGCACCGACATTGGTGGCCTTGGAGTCGTCGTAGTAGGCCACGCCACGCAGCTCGCGAACCCACTGGCAACGGTGAGCGAGGCCGGTGAACGCCCGCAGCGCAGCCAGCATCGGTCCGAACGGCAGGCCGACGGCATGGCCCAGCGCCAGGGCTGCCAGGGCGTTTGCCTGGTTATGGGCGCCACGGACCTTGAGCTCACGCACCGACATGAGCTTCTCGAACTGGTAGGCCAGGTACTTTTCGCCGTCTTCCTCGATGAGGCCGAAGGCTTTGAAATCCGGCTTGTTCAGGCCAAAGCTCCAGCACGGCAGCTGGTCGGCCACCAGCGGGCGGGACAGCGCATCGCCACGGTTCACCACCACCTGGCGGGCGCCACGGAAGATGCGGTGCTTGGCGAGGTGATAGGCCTGCATGTCGGCGTAGCGGTCCATGTGGTCTTCGCTGACATTGAGCACCGTAGCCACCTCGGCATTCAGCCGCTCGGTGGTTTCCAGCTGGAAGCTGGACAGCTCCATCACGTACAGCTCGATGTCGTCGGCCAGCAGGTCCAGCGCCGGCGTACCGAGGTTGCCGCCCACCGCAACCCGCTTGCCAGCCGCGCGCGCCATGTCCCCGACGAGGGTAGTGACGGTGCTCTTGGCGTTGGAGCCGGTGATCGCGACGATGGGCGCCTTGGCATGGCGGGCGAACAGTTCGATGTCGCCCGACAACTTCACACCGCGCTTGGCCGCTTCCTGCAGGGCCGGCGTGGCGAGGGCCAGTCCGGGGCTCACGTACAGCTCCTGCGCGCGGCAGAGGAACTCCACGTCCAGCTCGCCGCAACGCACTTCGACCTGCGGGAACTGGAGGCGCAGCGTCGCCAGCTCCGGCGGGTTCTCGCGGGTGTCGGCGACCGCGAACGGCACGCCCTGGCGCGCCAGGAAGCGCACCAGGGACATGCCGCTCTTGCCGAGGCCGACAACGATGCGGAAGTGGTCGGAAGCGATCAGGCTCATGCTGTCCTCAACGCAGTTTCAGGGTGGCCAGGCCGATCAGCACGAGGATCACGGTGATGATCCAGAAGCGCACGATCACGCGGGGCTCGGGCCAGCCCTTGAGTTCGAAATGGTGGTGAATGGGCGCCATGCGGAACACGCGGCGGCCGGTGAGCTTGAACGAGGCGACCTGGATCATCACGGACAGGGTTTCCATGACGAACACGCCCCCCATGATGAACAGCACCACTTCCTGGCGCACGATCACGGCGATGGTGCCCAGAGCGGCACCCAGCGCCAGGGCGCCGACGTCGCCCATGAAGACCTGGGCCGGGTAGGTGTTGAACCAGAGGAAGCCGAGGCCGGCACCCACCAGGGCGGCACAGAACACGATCAGCTCGCCCGCACCCGGTACGTAGGGGATCAGCAGGTATTCGGCGAATTTGATGTTGCCGGAGAGGTAGCAGAAGATCCCCAGCGCACCGCCGACCATCACGGTCGGCATGATCGCCAGGCCATCCAGGCCGTCGGTGAGGTTCACCGCGTTGCTGGAGCCGACGATCACGAAATAGGTCAGGACGATGAAGCCGACACCCAGCGGGATGCCCACATCCTTCACCAGCGGCAGGATCAGGGTGGTCTCGGCCGGCGTGGTGGCGGTCATATAAAGGAAGACGGCTGCAGCGATGCCGAACACCGACTGCCAGAAGTACTTCCAGCGGCTCGGCAGGCCACGGGAGTTCTTCTCGATCACCTTGCGGTAGTCATCCACCCAGCCAATGGCACCGAACAGCAGGGTGACGGCGAGCACCACCCAGACGTAGCGGTTCGACAGGTCGGCCCACAGCAGCGTGCTGATGCCGATGGCCGTGAGGATCAGCGCGCCGCCCATGGTGGGGGTACCGGACTTGGACAGGTGCGATTGCGGGCCGTCATTGCGCACGGATTGGCCGATCTGGCGGATCTGCAAGGTGCGGATCATCCAGGGACCGAGCCAGAGCGACAGCGACAGGGCCGTCAGGACGCCGAGAATCCCGCGCAGGGTCAGGTACTGGAATACGCCGAACCCTTTGTAGAACTGTTGCAGGTACTCAGCGAGCAGCAGCAGCATGATTAGTGAGCCTCCCCCGTCCCGCAGAAGGCCGCGACGACCTTGTCCATCGCCGCGCTACGGGAACCTTTGATCAGAATGGTGGTGTTTGCGTCCTGCTCGCCGGACAGCGCCTCGATCAGGCTGGCCTGGTCGGCGAAATGACGGCCGCCTGCGCCGAACGCCTCGACGGCGTGGCGCATCAGGGGGCCAACGGCGTAGAGCGAGCTGACCTTGCCCCGCGCGTGGAGCCCCACGTCGCGGTGACCCTGTTCGGCCCATTCGCCCAGTTCACCCATGTCCCCCAGCACCAGGACGGTGCGGCCGGAAAAGCCGGCGAGTATATCAACGGCGGCCATCATCGACGCGGGGTTGGCGTTGTAGCTGTCGTCGATCACCCGCATGCCGCTCGTCGCCAACTGCGCTACGGTGCGGCCCTTGACCGGTTGCAGGTTCTGCAGCCCCTCGCGGATGCCGACCAGCGGCACACCCAGGGCGTGGGCAGCGGCAGTGGCAGCCAGGGCGTTGGCCACGTTGTGCAGGCCCAGCAGGTTGAGCTGGATGTCCGCCTCGCCAGCCACGCCCACCAGGTGGAAGCCCATGCAGCCGCGGGCGTCGCGTACGATGGACTCGGCCCGCAGGTCGGCACGGGCGTCGTTCAGGGCAAAACTCAGTACCGGGCGGCCGGCAGCACGCTCGCGCCAGCTCTCGAAGGCCTTGTCGTCACGGTTGAGCACGGCGGTGCCGTCGCTCGCCAGGCCTTCGAGGATTTCCCCCTTGGCCAGGACGATCTTTTCCGGCCCGCCGAACTCGCCAACATGGGCGTTACCGGCGTTGTTGATGATCGCCACGTGCGGACGGGTGAGGCCAACGGTGTAAGCGATCTCGCCCACGCGGGAAGCGCCCAGCTCGATGACGGCGCTGCGGTGCTCGAGAGCGAGCTCCAGCAGGGTCAGCGGTGCGCCGAGGTCATTGTTCAGGTTGCCCCGGGTGGCCAGTACCGGCCCCTGGGTACGCAGGATGCTGGCGAGCATCTCCTTGACGGTGGTCTTGCCGCTGGAGCCGGTCACCGCAGCGACACGGCCGGTAAAGGCGTCACGATTGAGCGCACCCAGTCGCCCGAGGGCCTCGCGGGCATCGGCCACCACCAACTGCGGCAGGCCGACACCGTCGACCACACGCTCCACCAACGCAGCGACGGCGCCCTTGGCGGCCACGTCAGCCAGATAGTCATGGCCGTCGAACTTCGGCCCGGTCAGGGCGATGAACAGCTGGCCTGCCTCGACACGTCGGCTGTCGGTGGACACCGAAGTGAACGTGGCGTCTTCGCCAACGAGCCGCCCCGCCAAGGGGGACTGCAGGCTGCTGAGGCGGAAGGCTTCGATCATGGGCGCTCCCAGGTGGACAAGGCGTGTTCGGCTTCGACGAGATCGGAGAACGGCAGGCGCTCACCCTGGATCTCCTGGTAATCCTCATGCCCCTTGCCTGCCAGCAGGACGACATCGTCGACACCGGCCGATGCGATCAACTGCGCAATGGCAGTGCCACGGCCATGGACGAACTCGACATTGGCCGGCTCGGCAAAGCCAGGGCGGATGTCATCGAAGATGCGGGCCGGGTCTTCTGTGCGCGGGTTGTCGTCGGTAACCAGCACGGCATCGGCCAGACGCTCGGCCACCGCAGCCATCAGCGGGCGCTTGCCACGGTCCCGGTCACCGCCACAGCCGAACAGGCAGAGCAGGCGGCCGCGCGCGTGGGGGCGCAGGGCTTCGAGCACCTTCTCAAGGGCATCGGGGGTGTGGGCGTAGTCGACCACCACCAGTGGTTTTTCACCGCCGCCCAGGCGCTGCATCCGGCCTTCCGGCCCTTGCAGTTCGGGCAGCACGGCCAGTACATCACCCAGGGGGTAGCCCATGCCCAGCAGGGCACCGACCACGGCCAGCAGGTTGCTCAGGTTGAAGCGACCCAGCAGCGGGCTGCGCAGCAGGCCTTCTCCCTGGGGCGTGATGATGTGGGCGCGGACGCCATCGTCGTCGAATGTGGCTTCGCGGCAATAAAGGAACGCTTCCGGATCGATCTGGCTGTAACCGATGAGGCGAGCATCGTGCTCGCGACCAGCCAGTTCACGGCCGAACGCGTCGTCCAGGTTGATCACCCGGCAACGCAGGTCCGGCCAGTCGAACAGGCGGGCCTTGGCGGCGCCGTAGGCTTCCATCGAGCCGTGATAGTCCAGGTGATCGCGGGACAGGTTGGTGAACACCGCCACGTCGAACGCGAGCGCTGCCACCCTCCCCTGCTCCAGGCCATGGGAAGACACCTCCATCGCCACTGCACGGGCACCGGCCTGCTTGAGGCGAGCCAGGGTGGCCTGGACGGCAAGGGGATCCGGCGTGGTGTGACGGCCGCTCTCCAGCTCTCCGTGGAAGCCGGTACCGAGGGTGCCGACGATGCCACACCGCTCGCCCAGTCGATCCAGGGCCTGAGCCACGAGCTGGCTGACGCTGGTCTTGCCGTTGGTGCCGGTCACGCCGACCAGGTCCAGCGCACGGCTGGGCTCGCCATAGAAGCGACCGGCAATGGCCGAAAGCTGGCCAGCCAGCCCCTTGATGGGAATCAGTTCGGCCTGGGCAAACACGGGCAGATCAGGGGCGGACTCGCTTTCATACGCGACCGCCGCCGCGCCCCGGGCGAGGGCATCGGCGATGTGCAGGCGGCCATCGTGCTGGCCGCCGGGGACGGCCAGGAACAGGTCGCCGGGGAGCACCTTGCGGCTATCCAGGGTGAGTTCACGGATCAGCGCAGCACCCTGCGCCTGGGGAAGCAGTTGATTCAATGGCATGGGCATCAGGTGCGCCCTCCTTTGCCGCTGGCCGCGTTGGCAGTCTGTTGTTCCTCGGTGGGCAGGTTGTCCGGGGCGATGTTCATCAGGCGCAGCGCGCCGGCCATGACCCTGCCGAATACGGGTGCCGATACCAGGCCGCCGAAGTAGCCGGCCTTGCTGGGCTCGTCGATCACCACCACCATCGCCAGGCGCGGGTTGGTGGACGGCCCGAAGCCCGCGAAGAGCGAGCGGTAGGCGTTCTGGGTGTAGCCCTTGGTGCCCACGCTGGCCTTGCGCGCGGTACCGCTCTTGCCGGAGACGTGATAGCCGGGGACCTGGGCGCGGAACACGCCGCGCGGCGCCTCGACCACCTGCTGCAGCATGCCCTGCAGGGTCTTGGCGACCTCGGGCGGGATGGCCTGGGAGCCGCTCGGCAGGTTGTCGACACGGGTCATCGACAACGGGACCGCCAAGCCGTTGTTGGCCAGGGTGGCGTAGGCATGGACCATCTGCACGGCAGTGACCGACAGGCCGTAGCCATAGGACAGGGTCGCGGTCTCGGCCTTGCGCCACTCGCGGTGGTTGGGCAGGTTGCCGACGCGCTCGCCGGGGAAGCCGAGGCCGGTGTCCTGGCCGAGCCCGAGCCGGCGCATGGTGTCGTAGATGTTCTCGCCACCGATGTCGAAGGCGATCTTGCTCATGCCGACGTTGCTGGAGTTGATAAGGATGCCGGTCAGGTCGAGGATCGGGCCCTCGGTCTTGGACACGTCCTTGATGGTGTAACGCCCGATCTGCAGGGAACCGGGGTATACCTCGACCTTGTCTTCCGGCTTCCAGCGGCCGCTCTGTAGAGCGGCGGCCATGGAGATCGGCTTGACCGTGGAGCCTGGCTCGAAGACGTCGATCATGGCGCGGTTGCGCATGGCCGCTGGCAGCAGGTTGCGGCGGTTGTTCGGGTTGTAGGTGGGCTGGTTGGCCATGGCCAGCACTTCGCCGGTCTTCACGTCGACGATGACCAGGCTGCCCGCCTTGGCGCCGTTCTCCACCAGCGCGTTGCGCAGCTCGCGGTGGGCGAGGTACTGCAGGCGAAGGTCGATGGACAGCGCGAGGGTCTTGCCAGGCTTGGCGTTACGGGTGACCTGGACGTCCTTGATCAGGCGTCCGCGACGGTCCTTGAGGACCTGGCGCTTGCCGGGAACACCGGCCAGCCACTGATCGAAGGACAGCTCGACGCCCTCGCGACCACGGTCATCCACGTCGGTGAAGCCGACCACATGGGCAGTGACTTCGCCGGCGGGGTAGAAACGACGAAACTCCTCGATGGCGTATACGCCCGGGAGTTTGCGATCGAGGATCACCTGCCCCTGCTCGGGCGTGAGGCCACGTGCCAGGTAGAGGAACTCGCGGTTGGCATTCTGCTCGATGCGCTCGGCGAAGATGCGTGGGTCCTGCCCCAGCGCCCCGGCGATCACCGGCCACTGGTCACGGAACGCCATGAGGTCCTTGGGGTTGGTCCACAAGGTCGTCACCGGGGTACTGACGGCCAGGGGCTCGCCATTGCGATCGGTGATCAGGCCGCGGTGGGCAGGGATCGGGATGTGGCGGACGCTGCGCGCATCGCCCTGTTCCTTAAGGAAATCGTGGTCGATGACATGCAGGTCGACGATGCGCCAGGAAATCGCAGCGACCATGAGGCCAAGCAGCCCGAGGACGATCCGGAAGCGCCACGGATAGAGCGCGCCTTCCAGGTTCATCATGGAGCCACCATGCGGATTTCCGCCGGCTCGGGAATACGCATCTTGAGCTGTTCGGTGGCCAGGGACTCGATGCGGTTATGGGCCGTCCAGGTGCTCTGTTCGAGGATCAAGCGCCCCCACTCCGCCTGGGCCTTGTCGCGGACGCTGAGCTCGGCGTACAGCTTGTTGAGCAGTTGCCGGTTCCAGTAGGCGCTGTAGGACACCGAAATGGCGGACAGCAGTACGCCAACGAACAGCAGCAACATGATGAAGCTGCCGCGCGGCAGGGGCTTGGAGAAAAGGCGGCTCATCGCAGTTTCTCCGCCACGCGCATCACTGCGCTGCGGGAGCGGGGGTTGGCCTTGAGTTCCGCCTCGGAGGCGTACTGAGGCTTGCCGAGCAGTCGCAGACGCGGCTCGAACAAGGCCTGGCGCACGGGCAGGTCGCGGGGCAGGTTGTCCGCCTCGCCCTTTACCTGGCGGCGCATGAATTGTTTGACGATGCGGTCTTCCAGCGAGTGGAAGCTGATCACCACCAGGCGACCGCCGATGGCGAGGCTGTCCAGCGCAGCCTGCAGGCCGCGCTCGAGGTCACCCAACTCGTTGTTGATGTGGATTCGGATGCCCTGGAAGGCACGGGTCGCAGGGTTCTTGCCCTTCTCCCAGGCCGGGTTGGCAGCGGCGATCACAGCCGCCAGGTCGGCGGTACGTTCGAAGGGGCGCTCGGCACGCCGTTGCACGATGGCACGTGCCATGCGGCGGGCGAAGCGCTCCTCACCGTACTCCTTGAGCACGTGGCTGATCTCGTCTTCGCTCGCCGTGGCGATCCACTGCGCTGCGCTCTGGCCACACTCGGGATCCATGCGCATGTCCAGCGGGCCATCGTTGAGGAAGCTGAAGCCGCGCTCGGCATCATCCAGCTGCGGAGACGAGACCCCGAGGTCCAGCAGCACACCATCGACCTGACCGACCAGCCCGCGCTCGGCGAGCTCCTCGCCAAGCTCGGCAAAGCTGCGCTGCACAATGACAAAGCGGCCGTCTTCGGCCGCCAGCGCTTGCCCCGTGGAGATGGCTTGGGGGTCTTTGTCGAATCCGAGAAGCCGCCCCTCGCTACCGAGATGCCGAAGGATGAGCCGACTGTGCCCGCCACGCCCGAAGGTGCCATCGAGGTAGCAGCCGTCCGCACGCACGGCGAGGCTTTCAACGGCCTCGTCGAGCAGGACAGTGATGTGGCGGAAGCTGCTTTCAATGCTCACAGGATAAGGTCACGCAGTTCGTCCGGCAGGCCGCCGGGTTGTTTTATGGCCAGGAGATCAGCGTCGGAAACGGCGTTCCAGGCGTCTTCATCCCAGATCTGGAATTTGTTCAGTTGCCCCACCAGCATCGCTTTCTTGTCCAGCCCGGCGTACTCACGCAGACGGGGCGGAACCAGGAAACGGCCGTTGCCATCCAGTTCGAGATCAACCGCGTTGCCGATCAGCAAACGCTGCAGGCGGCGCGTTTCTTCACGCAGGGAAGGCAACTCGCGAAGCTTGGCTTCAATGATTTCCCACTCGGGGAGGGGGTAGAGGGTCAAGCAACGGTCAACCGCATCGATAGTCACGATGAGCTGCCCAGCACAACGCGAAAGAAGCTCGTCGCGATACCGACTCGGCATCGCGATGCGCCCCTTGGCATCGAGACTGATGGCATTTGCTCCGCGAAACACGGCTGCGCTTCCCCTGAATTAGGCTATCCGTACCAATTAATCCCACTTCTACCCACTTTCCACCACTCGCGCACACTATAGAAATGGCTCCGCCCCACCGTCAAGGCGCGCCAGAACGGAAAATTCCTTATGGGACGGTGATTTAGAGAACTTTTTGGCGAAGCGGAGGGAGTTTTTCAGTGTGTTTCGTAATGAAAAATCAGCGCCAACAACGACCCTGATATGCAAACTTAAAGTAGTTTCTTAAGAGTTGGGATTTCTGAAATTTCAGACAGGAGGCAAGGCGGGGTATTTCTGAGGGGAAAGTGGGGAAAAGTGGAGAGTCGATCTGTAAGCCGGGTTCTGTCGTGGACAGTCATTCATCTACGGCTGCCATCACTGACAGCCTTTAGCAACCTACCCGAATCCGACGCGGGCCACGCCAAGGATTCCTATTTGGTCTTGCTCCGAGTGGGGTTTACCTAGCCACGAACTGTTACCAGTCGTGCGGTGCGCTCTTACCGCACCTTTTCACCCTTACCGGCGCTTGCGCGCTTAGGCGGTTATTTTCTGCGGCACTTTCCGTAGGCTCTCGCCTCCCAGGCGTTACCTGGCACTCTGCCCTATGGAGCCCGGACTTTCCTCCCTCCCGAAATCGCGAACGAAACGGGACAGCGACTGTCCGATCGACTCTCCGGCGCGAAGGTTAGCGGCAGACCGCCCAGGACACAAGCTCAGGAATCAGCCTGGCGCTCCAGAGCAGCCTGATAAAGGAGGTTCTTGCGCACGCCGGTGATCTCCGCGGCCAAGGCTGCCGCACGCTTCACCGGGAGTTCGCCCAGCAGAAGATCCAGTACGCGCAACGCCTCGCCACTGATCGCATCTTCTCCTTCAGGAGCCTGCCAACCGGTTACAAGCAGCACGCATTCACCTCGCTGCTGGTTACTGTCGGCAGCGATCCATTCGGCCAGCTCACCGAGTGGCGCCCCCTTCAGCGTCTCGAACGTCTTGGTGAGTTCACGGGCAAGTACGGCATGGCGATCCTTGCCAAACAGAGACGCCATGTCCTGGACCGACTCCAGAACACGATGAGGCGCCTCATAGAAGATGAGCGTACGCGGCTCTTCCTTTAATAGATCCAGCCGCCCCCTTCGCGCTGCCGCCTTCGCCGGCAGGAAACCCTCGAAGATGAAACGATCGGATGGCAGACCAGCAGCCGATAGCGCTGCGATCAGCGCACTGGGCCCGGGTACCGGTACCACCTCGATACCAGCCGCGCGTACCTGCCGTACCAGGTGGTAGCCCGGGTCTGAGATCAGGGGCGTTCCCGCATCCGAAATCAGTGCGACGTCATCTCCCGCCAGCAACCGAGCCACGAAGCGGCCGCCCTGCTCACGTTCGTTATGGTCATGACAGGCCGCCAGGACCGTGGTGATTCCGAAATGCTGCAAGAGGCGGATCGAGTGACGCGTATCCTCCGCTGCGATCAGGGCCACTTCCCGCAGGGTGCGCAAGGCTCTAGGGCTGATGTCATCGAGGTTACCGATGGGTGTGGCGACCACGTAGAGCTTGCCGGGCTGAGCGGCAGCAACGGAAGACGTGGAAAGAGTCACAGGTCACCTCGGAATAAACTGAAAGGCGCGCATTGTAGCCCGTTTCCAGCCACCGACATCGCACCCCGCCCGCCCCTCCGGTACAATCGCGGGCTTCGTTGATCTAGTACCGGGATCGTTAAATGATCGCTCGTCTGCGCCCGCTCTCCGCCCTCTGCCTCGCCGGCCTCCTTGTCGCCTGTGGCAGCTCGCCCACGTCCAGCCTCGGCGAACTGCCCCGCACTCCCCAGGCCAGTATCGAGCAGCTCCTGCAAAAGGCCGGAGAGAGCAAACCCGAGCAAGCCGCCCTGCTGCGACTTTCGGCTGCGGACCTGGCTTATCGTCAGCAGGACATCGGTCGTGCAGCCCGCATTCTCGAACAAGTCCCGATGGACGGCCTGAAGCCCGCGCAACAGGTGTTCGCCAGCACGCTCGCAGCCGAATTGGCGATGGCTCGCAACCAGCCCAAGAGCGCCCTGAAAGCACTGAGTCATCCCAGCCTCGATCGCCTGGCGGAGCTCCCGGTCGATCAACAGGTACGCACCCAACTCGTACGCGCGCGCGCCCTGGAAGCGGACGGGCAGAACCTTGCCGCCGCACGCGAGCGCGTCTTCATCGCTCCGCTGCTCAATGGCGAAGCTGAGAAGCAGAACCATGAGGCCATCTGGGCACTGATCTCCGGCCTGCCCATGGAGCAATTGCAATCGACCGGCGATGCCGACCTGGCAGGATGGATGGAGCTCGCCCGCGCGATTCGCAGTGCCGGCACCCTTTCCCAGCAGCAGGCAGCCATCGAAGCCTGGCGCAGCCAGCATCCGCAGCACCCGGCAGCCGAACAGCTGCCGGCACCGCTGGCCAAGCTGAAGGAGCTCGCCAACCAGCCCCTGACCAAGATAGCCCTGCTGCTGCCGCAGGAGGGGCCGCTGGCCTCTGTAGCCCGTGCGTTGCGCGATGGCTTCCTCGCCGCCCACTACCAGGCGCAGCAAGCGGGCCAGAACCCGCCCGCCATCCAGATCTACGACAGCGCCCATCTGACGTCGCTCGACGACTTCTATCGCCAGGCCCAGGCCGATGGCGTGCAACTGGTGGTCGGCCCGCTGGAGAAGCCGCTGGTCAAGCAGATGAACGAGCGTCAGCAGCTGCCCATCACCACCCTGGCCCTGAACTACAGCGATGCCGGACAGGAAGGCCCAGCGCAGCTCTTCCAGTTCGGTCTCGCGGCCGAGGATGAAGCACGCGAAGTGGCACGCCGCGCCTGGGCGGACGGCATGCGCCGTGCCGTCGCCATGGTGCCACGGGGCGAATGGGGTGACCGCGTCCTGGCCGCCTTCCGCCAGAGCTGGCAGGAGGCCGGCGGCAGCCTGATAGCGGCCGAGCACGTGGACCAGCCGGTCCAGCTGGCACAGCAGATCGCTGACCTGTTCCAGCTTCGCCAGAGCGAAGCACGCGCCAAGCGCCTACAAAGCACCCTCGGCACCTCCATCGCCACCCAGCCGACCCGCCGCCAGGACGTTGACTTCATTTTCCTCGCCGCTACACCGCAACAAGCCCAGCAGATCAAGCCCACTCTGGCCTTCCAATACGCCGGGGATGTGCCGGTCTACGCCACGTCCCACCTCTATTCCGGTGGCAGCGATGTGGCCCAGTACCAGGATCTGAGCGGTATCCGCTTCTGCGAAACCCCCTGGCTGCTGAACCGCGACGACCCACTTCGCCAGCAGGTCGACCGCCAGTGGCCCCAGGCCGGCGGCAGTCTCGGTCGCCTGTACGCCATGGGCGTTGACGCCTACCGGCTGGCGCCTCGCCTCGCAGAGCTGAAGGCCCTGCCGGAAAGCCGCGTCGACGGCCTCTCCGGCCGACTCAGCCTGACGCCATCCCAGCGCGTCGAGCGCCAGCTGCCGTGGGCAGAATTCCGCGACGGCCAGGTCCAGCGCCTGCCCGACAGCGACTCTTGACCGCGAGCGGAGACAGCGGGCGAAAAGCGGAAGCCGCCGCCCGCCAACACCTTCAAAAGCACGGCCTGCGATTGCTCGCCAGCAACTGGCGCTGCCCTCGTGGCGAGCTCGATCTGGTCATGCTGGACGGCGATACAGTAGTATTCGCCGAAGTCCGCTACAGGCGGCACAGAGCCTGGGGCGGAGCACTGGAAAGCGTGGACGCGCGCAAGCGCGCAAAACTCATCAGTGCGGCGCAGTACTTCCTGCAGAAGGAATCCCGCTGGGCCAATCACCCTTGCCGATTTGACGTGATCGCCATCGACTCGATGGATGGCGACTCACCCGTGCGACTGACCTGGCTGAAAAACGCCTTCGAAACCTGAACAGTCGCTTTCCACTGAAGGTCATACCGATGGACATGCAACCCCGAATCCGCCAGCTGTTCCAGGCCAGCATCGACACCAAGCTGCTCGCCATGGAAGTTGTGGCCCCCCACATCGAGCATGCCAGCATGGTGATGGTCAATGCGCTACTGAACGAGGGCAAGATCCTCGCCTGCGGCAACGGCGGTTCCGCTGGCGATGCCCAGCACTTTTCCTCCGAGCTGCTCAACCGCTTCGAGCGGGAGCGCCCCAGCCTGCCAGCCCTGGCACTGACCACGGACAGCTCCACCATCACCTCGATCGCCAACGACTACAGCTACAACGAAATCTTCTCGAAGCAGATCCGCGCACTTGGTCAACCGGGCGACGTGCTGCTCGCCATCTCCACCAGCGGCAACTCGGCCAACGTTATCCAGGCCATCCAGGCTGCGCACGACCGCGAGATGACCATCGTGGCCCTGACCGGCCGCGACGGCGGCGGCATGGCGTCCCTGCTTCTGCCAGAAGATGTCGAGATTCGCGTGCCCTCCAAAGTCACCGCACGCATCCAGGAGGTGCACCTCCTGGCCATCCACTGCCTCTGCGACCTGATCGACCGTCAATTGTTTGGGAGTGAAGAATGACCCGTTCCCCCCTGATCCTGGCCCTGCTGGCTTTCACCCTCGTGCTGGGCGGCTGCGGTGGCCGAACCATCGGCAAGACCATCGATGACCAATCCACACCCTCGAAAGTGCGCGCCAAGATCGACGCCGCAAGCCCGGAGCTCAAGACCAACTCGCACATCGTGGTCACCAGCTTCAACGGCGTGGTGCTGCTGGCTGGGCAGACCCCCAACCAGAACCTGAAGGCACTCGCCGAGCAGGCTGCGCGTACCGCGCAGGGCGTCAAGAAGGTTCATAACGAACTGCAGGTCGGAGCGAACTCGTCGGCCCTGGCGCGCATGAACGACAGCGCCATCACCACCAAGATCACCACCCAACTGCTCGCCAACAGCCAGATCCCCAGCTCCAACATCAAGGTGGTGACCGAAAATGGGATCGTCTACCTGCTGGGTCTGGTCAGCCGCCAGGAAGCAGGGTTGGCCACCAGCGTGGTACAGGGAGTTTCCGGCGTGCAGAAGATAATCAAGCTCTTCGAATACACCAACTGAACCCGCCAGCCATTAAAAAAGGCGATCCAATCGGATCGCCTTTTTTTATTTCACCACTTTCAGGCTGGGCCGCCCGGCCGGTCGACCACCGCCTGCCGAAGGCGGCGCGCCGTCACCAGAGGGGCCGTCATCTTCAGGTCCATCACCTTCATCCATTACCGGCGACTCCAGGTCGAAGACCATTCCCTGCCCGTTCTCACGTGCATAGATGGCCATGACCGCGGCGCTCGGAATGTAGAGACTGTGGGCAACGCCTCCGAAGCGACCTTCGAAGCTGACCGCCTCGTTGTCCATGTGCAGATGACGGACAGCGCTGGGCGACACGTTCAACACGATCTGGCCGTCGCTCGCATAACCCGGCGGCACACGAACGCCTGCGTGCTCCGCATTGACGAGCAGGTGGGGCGTGCAATCGTTGTCGACGATCCACTCATACAGGGCCCGAACCAGATAGGGACGACTGGATTTCATCGATTCACCTCAACGCATATCGCGCTCAACGTCCGAAAGACTCGCCTGGAAAGCCGGCCGCGAGAAATGGCGATCCATATACTCGAGAAGCGGCTTGGCCGGACGAGGCAGTTCGATACCCAACTTCGGCAAACGCCAGAGGATGGGCAACAGGCAGCAGTCTACAAGACTCATCTCTTCACTGAGAAAGAAAGGCTTGTCGGCAAACAACGGGGATACACCGGTAAGGCTTTCCCGAAGCTCCTTTCGGGCCTGCGCCTTGGCAGCGTCCTTGGCCTTCGGATCCAGCACAAGGTCAACCAGCGAACACCAATCGCGCTGAACCCGGTGCATGAGCAGCCGGGTATTACCCCGCGCAACGGGATAGACCGGCATCAGCGGCGGGTGCGGATAGCGCTCTTCCAGGTACTCCATCACCACCGTCGGCTCATAGAGCGCCAGATCACGATCCAGAAGCGTAGGCACGGTGCCGTAGGGGTTCGACTCGATCAGCTTCGGTGGGCACTGGCCGTTGAGGACATCGATGATGTCCACGGCAACGCCTTTCTCGGCAAGGACGATACGTACACGATGGGAGTAGTGGTCCGCGGGGTCGGAGTAACAGGTCAGCTTGGTGATAGCCGCCATGGCGCCCTCCTCGCTTGAAGTTATGCGGGGTCAAAAAAAGCGCGCGCCCATCAGGGCGCGCGCGTTACAGCATCAGCGTTCGATCAGTGAACGTCTTTCCAGTACTCACGCTTGAGCAGGTAGGCGAACACGAAGAAGAAGGCCAGGTACAGCAGAACGTAGGTCCCGATGCGCTGCATGTGCAGCTTGTTCGGGTCAGCGGAGTAGGCCAGGAAGGTCACCAGGTTCTGGATCTTCTGGTCGAACTCGGCCTCGGTCAGCTTGCCGGTCTTCGGAACGATGGTCAGTTGGTCACACGCTTCATGGGTGATCGGCGCACCGGTCAGCGGGTCGAACTGCTTCTTGCCATGCTCGACGACCTGAACCTGCTTGCAGCCAACAACCTGGCGCCCCTGGAGGCCAACCAGTACGTTGGGCATGCCCACGTTCGGGAAGACCTTGTTGTTGACACCCCACGGACGGGCCGGGTCTTCGTAGAAGGCACGCAGGTAGCTGTACAGCCAGTCAGTGCCACGGACGCGAGCCACCAGGGTCAGGTCCGGCGGAGCTGCACCGAACCACACCTTGGCGTCGTTCGGCTTCATGGCGCTCTGCATGTGATCACCGATCTTCGCACCGGTGAACACCAGGTTTTGCATCATCAGCTCTTCGGAAATGCCCAGGTCCTTGGCTACACGCTCATAGCGCTGGAACTTGGCACCGTGGCAGCCCATGCAGTAGTTGGCGAAGGTACGCGCACCGTCCTGCATGGCAGCCTTGTCGGTCAGGTCGATTTCGACATGATCCAGTTCAACCTCTTCGCCGCCGGAAGCGAATACGGCAACCGGCAGGAGAGCGATAACAAATGCAGCAAATAGCTTTTTCATCAGCCTGTCACCCTTTCCGGAACCGGTTTGGTTTTTTCCATCCTGGTGTAGAACGGCATCAGGATGAAGTACGCGAAGTACAGGATGGTGCACACCTGCGATACCAGCGTACGGCCCGGGGTCGGCGCCAGAACACCCAGCACGCCGAGGATGATGAAGGAAACGCAGAATACCAGCAGCCAGATCTTGCTCAGCCAGCCCTTGTAGCGCATGGAGCGCACCGGGCTGCGATCCAGCCATGGCAGGACGAAGAGAATCGCAATGGCTGCACCCATGGCGATGACGCCCATGAGCTTGTCAGGTACCGCACGCAGAATCGCGTAGAACGGGGTGAAGTACCAGACCGGAGCAATGTGTGCCGGCGTCTTGAACGGGTTGGCCTGTTCGAAGTTCGGCTTCTCGAGGAAGTACCCACCCATTTCCGGGAAGAAGAACACCACGAAGCAGAACACGAAGAGGAACACCACCACACCGACAATGTCCTTCACGGTGTAGTAGGGGTGGAAGGCGATACCGTCCAGCGGAATGCCGTTCTCGTCCTTCTTCTTCTTGATATCCACGCCATCCGGGTTGTTGGAGCCCACTTCGTGGAGCGCCAGGATGTGCAGGACCACCAGACCCAGGATCACGATCGGCAGAGCGATCACGTGCAGGGCGAAGAAGCGGTTCAGGGTGATGCCGGAGATCAGGTAGTCACCACGGATCCACTGGGTGAGGTCGTCACCAATGACCGGGATCGCGCCGAACAGCGAGATGATCACCTGTGCACCCCAGTAGGACATCTGGCCCCAGGGCAGCAGGTAGCCCATGAAGGCCTCGGCCATCAGGGCGAGGTAGATCAGCATGCCGAAGATCCACACCAGCTCACGGGGCTTCTGATAGGAGCCGTAGAGCAGGCCGCGGAACATGTGCAGGTAGACCACGATGAAGAACGCGGACGCACCCGTGGAGTGGAGGTAACGGATGATCACCCCGTATTCCACGTCGCGCATGATGTATTCGACGGAGGCGAAGGCTTCTTCCGCAGACGGAGTGAAGCTCATGGTCAGCCAGACGCCGGTCAGGATCTGGTTGACCAGAACCAGCAGAGCCAGCGAGCCGAAGAAATAGAAGAAGTTGAAGTTCTTGGGAGCGTAGTACTTGCTCAGATGGTCTTCCCACATCTTGGTGGCGGGGAAGCGCGCATCGATCCATTCCATGAATTTGCTCATCATGCCTTCTCCTGGTCCACGCCGATGATGATGACATCATCCGACTCGTAGGAGTGGGGTGGCACCGGCAGGTTCAAGGGGGCAGGCTGCGCTTTGTAGACGCGGCCAGCGAGGTCGTAGCGGGAACCGTGGCACGGGCAGAAGTAACCACCGACCCACTCGGCACCCAGGTCAGCCGGGGCGACCTCGGGACGGAAGGAGGGCGAGCAGCCCAGGTGGGTGCACAGACCGACCAGCACCAGGATTTCCGGCTTGATCGAACGCTTCTGCGGATCGACGTAGGTCGGTTGCACGGATGCCTTGGACTCCGGGTCAGCCATGCGGTCATGGATCTTGGCCAGATTGCCGAGGATTTCCTCCGTGCGGCGCACGATGAACACGGGCTGACCGCGCCATTCGGCGACAATCTGCTGGCCCGCGTCGATCTTGCCGATGTTCACCTTCACAGGTGCACCTGCGGCCTTGGCCTTGGCACTGGGTTGCCATGACCCCACAAACGGGATCGCAGCACCCACCGCTCCTGCAGCACCCACCACGGATGTGGCTGCCACAAGGAAGCGACGCCGGCCTGCATTCACGCCGTCATTGCTCATTCAGTCGTCTCCCATCAGCTTTGCGGCCTGTTGTTCAGGCCTCTACTAAGTAAAAATCGAGCCGCGCAAAAAATTCGCCAAATGGTAAAGAAAACCCCCTCTGATGACAAGGTAATAGCCGGATACAAAACAGCTGAAAGCCTTGAACCACTAGGGATTCGGGAGTGCGACAAGCTGTCGCAGCTCACTTTTCCACAGGCATAAAAAAACGCCCAGGCCAAAAGGAACCTGGGCGTTTCTTGCAGCGCCGTATTAGCGCTTGGAGTACTGCGGACGCTTACGCGCTTTACGCAGACCGACCTTCTTACGCTCGACTTCGCGGGCATCGCGAGTCACGTAGCCGGCCTTGCGCAGCGGGCTGCGCAGGGACTCGTCGTAGCTGATCAGGGCGCGGGTGATCCCATGACGGATGGCACCGGCCTGACCGCTGACACCGCCACCGAGAACGGTGACATAGATGTCGAACTTCTCGACGGTCTCGGTCAGCTCCAGCGGCTGACGCACGACCATGCGAGCGGTTTCGCGGCCGAAGAACTGCTCCAGGCTGCGATTGTTGATGGAGATCTTGCCAGTACCCGGGCGCAGGAAGACGCGCGCGGTTGCAGTCTTGCGACGGCCAGTGCCGTAATTTTGAGTCGCCGACATAATGAATCTATCCCGTTAAATCTTCAGTTCTTGGGGCTGCTGAGCGGTGTGCGGGTGGACGGCACCCTTGTACACCTTCAGCTTGCGATACATGTCGCGACCCAGCGGGTTCTTCGGCAGCATGCCTTTGACCGCGGTCTCGATCACGCGCTCAGGCGCCTTGGCGATCAGCTTCTCGAAGTTGATCTCCTTGATGCCACCCGGGAAACCGGAGTGCGAGTAGTACTTCTTGTCGGTGGTTTTGGAACCAGTGACACGAATCTGCTCGGCGTTGATGACGACGATGTAGTCGCCGGTGTCAACGTGCGGAGTGTATTCCGGCTTGTGCTTGCCGCGCAGACGGCTTGCAATTTCGGTGGCCAGACGACCCAGGGTCTGACCGGCAGCGTCGACGACATACCAGTCGCGCTTAACAGTTTCCGGTTTTGCAGTAAAAGTCTTCATTCGCTATAGCCTCAGGGGCCGCCCTGAAAATAAGACGGCGGATCTTACTGAATAGTGCTCGCCCTGGCAACACAGGGCAGCCGGAAACAGACGCTATCGGGGGCTCGGGTCAGCGCGTCCGCTACGGCAAAAGGTTTTCGGCAGGCTAGGCATCCCCGCCTTCCTTCTCGGCAGGCTAGGCATCCCCGCAAAGAAAGCCGCGGAATTATGCCGATTGCAGGAAAAATTTCAACCTGATTTGATAACGATCTTTCGCCCGACGAGGAGCCACCATGCAATACCGTCAACTCGGCCGCACGGATGTGAAGGTCAGCAGCCTCTGCCTCGGCACCATGACCTGGGGCGAGCAGAACTCCCAGACCGAGGCATTCGCCCAGATCGAACGCGCCAAGGCCTACGGCATCAACTTCATGGACGTGGCGGAGATGTACCCCGTCCCTCCTCGCCCCGAGACCTACGGTGCCACCGAAACCATCATCGGCAACTGGTTCTCCGCCAGGCGGGACCGGGCTGACTGGGTCCTGGCGAGCAAGGTCGCGGGGCCGGGCAACGGCATCACCCACATCCGCGACGGCAACCTGAAGCACAACCGGCACCACATCGCCGCTGCGCTCGACGCCAGCCTCAAGCGCCTGCAGACCGACTGGATCGACATCTACCAGCTGCACTGGCCCGAACGCAGCACCAACTACTTCGGCCAACTGGGCTATCGCCACCAGGACGAAGACTTCACGCCCCTGCAGGAGACCCTCGGAGCACTCGCCGAGCAGGTCAAGGCCGGCAAGATCCGCTACGTCGGCCTGTCCAACGAGACGCCCTGGGGAACCATGACCTTCCTGCAACTGGCCGACCGTCTCGGGCTCCCCCGCGCCGTATCCATCCAGAATCCCTACAACCTGCTGAATCGCACCTTTGAGGTGGGCCTGGCGGAAGTCGCCATCCGCGAACAGTGCGGCCTGCTGGCGTATTCACCCCTGGCCTTCGGCATGCTCTCCGGCAAATACGAGAACGGCGCACAACCGCCCCAGGCACGCATCACCCGGTTCAGCCGCTTCACCCGCTACACCAACCCGCAAGCGAAGGCGGCCTGCTCGCGCTATGTCGCCCTGGCCCGTGAGCACGGACTGGACCCGGCGCAGATGGCCCTCGCCTTCGTCACCGCCCAGCCGTTCGTCACCAGCAACATCATCGGCGCGACCGACCTCGAACAGCTGGAAAGCAACCTCGCCAGCAGCGAACTGAAGCTGCCCGATGCCGTACTGGAGGGGATTGCCGAGATTCATCGCGACCAGCCGAACCCCGCCCCCTGATCTAGCCGAACAAGCCCGGCAGCGTGTCCGTTCCAGCAGCGGGCATGTCGCCCCGCCGGGATGCCAGCCGATCCGCAAGCCGGGTCGGCTCTGGCAGCCGATAACCTCGGCAGCCACGTAAGACCAGCTCCAGCGCGCTGTTCATCGACACCCGGTGCCCGGGCGACACCACCAGCGGCGCCACGCGGTCCCGACTGCGCAGCATCCAGCCGATCTGTTCGCCCTCGTGCTCCAGCGGCACATGCTCGCCACGGGCAAGGCCTGGCTCAGCGTGATGCCCCACCAGCACCTTCTTCGCCACGCCGATGGTCGGCAACCCGGTCACCACGCCAAGGTGCGACGCAATGCCGAGCCGGCGCGGATGGGCGATCCCCTGCCCGTCGCAGAACACCAAGTCCGGCCGCTGCGGCAATCCAGCGAGCGCCTTCAACAGCGCCGGCAGTTCACGGAAGGACAACAGCCCGGGCACGTAGGGCATGGACGTCGGCACCCGCGCCACCACCTGGCCCAGCAGGCGGTAGTCATCGGCATCCAGCAACACCGCAGCGGCCCGGGTGATCTGTCCACCCACCTCGAAACCGACGTCGACACCTGCCACCACCTTAAGCGGCGCGAAGTCATCCACCAGCACCACCCGCGCAGCCAGTTCGCCCTGCAGGCGCTTGGCGTGGCGGGCGCTGCCGTCCCAGTCATCGAAGGGGGAAGTACTCATGAACGGACTCCGGAAAATCGACACAGGGTAGACACGGAGCCAGCGGGAAGGGTCCGCCGCACTGCCCGGCGGCGGACCCGGTGCCTTACAGCGAACGGGCAATGATCTCCTTCATGATCTCGTTGGTGCCCGCATAGATGCGCTGCACGCGAGCATCCGCCCAGGCGCGTGCTACCGGGTACTCCCACATGAACCCATAGCCACCGTGCAGCTGCACGCACTCGTCCAGCACCTTGCACTGCAGGTCCGTGCCCCAGTACTTGAGCATCGCGGCTGTCGGAACGTCGAGCTTGCGCTGCAGGTGCAGCTCCAGGCAGCGGTCGACGAAGACCCGGCCGATCTGGATCTCGGTGGCCATCTCCGCCAGCTTGAAGCGGGTGTTCTGGAACTCCGCGATGGCCTTGCCGAACGCTTTGCGGTCGCGGGTGTAGTCGAGGGTCCACTTCAGCGCCGCCTCCGCCGAAGCCAGCGCCCCGATGCCCACCGTCAGGCGCTCCTGGGGCAGCTCCTGCATCAGGTAGGCGAAGCCCATGCCTGCCTGGCCCAGCAGGTTCTCCTTGGGCACCCGGACGTCCTGGAAGAACAGCTCGGAGGTGTCCTGGGCCTTCATCCCCACCTTTTCCAGGCGCTTGCCCTTGGAAAAGCCGGGCGTATCCGCCTCCACCAGGAACAGGCTGGTGCCCTTGGCCCCCGCCTTGGGATCGGTCTTGGCAACCACGATGACCAGATCGGCCAGGAACCCGTTGGTGATGAAGGTCTTGGAGCCGTTGATCACGTAGTGGTCGCCATCCAGCACCGCCGTGGTCTTCACCCCCTGCAGGTCGGACCCCGCCCCGGGCTCGGTCATGGCGATGGCCGTCACCAGCTCACCGCTGACCAGGCGCGGCAGGTACTTCTCCTTCTGCGCCTCGCTGCCGTAATGAAGGATGTAGGGCGCCACGATGTCCGAATGCAACGAGAAGCCGATGCCGGTGAGACCCAGGCGACCGATCTCCTCGATCACCACCGTGCTGTAGAGGAAGTCGGCCCCGACGCCGCCATAGGCCTCGGGAATGTGGGAGCAGAGCAGCCCCGCCTCCCCCGCCTTGTTCCACAAGGCCCGGTCCACGTGCCCATCCTTCTCCCACTGGTGATGGAAGGGCACGGCCTCCTCTTCGAGGAAGCGGCGCACGCTGTCACGGAAGAGTTCATGTTCGGGGCTGAAGAGCGTTCTGGGGATCATCGCGTCACCTTCACGGGCAGTCGGTCGAAGAAGGCCCCGACTGTAGGACAGGCCTGCGCTGGCACACACTGGACACTTGCGACAAAAAATAAGACGATCCAGCCGCCTAATGACCGCTTTCCCCTAATAAGAACAAGACCATGACCATTCAGCAGTCCCCCACCCTAAGGCGGGTGAGCATCCTCGCCACCGACGGCGTCTTCGCCTCCACCCTCATGCAGGCCAAGGACTTCTTCCACATGGCCAGCCTGCGCTACAGCAAGCTGCAGGGCCAGGGGCTGAGGCCCGCGTTCCAGATCAACCTGGTCAGCCCGGATGGGCAGCCGGTGCGCAGTTTCAGCGAAGTGACCATGCCGGTGGACGGCCCCCTGGATGCCGCCGACGTCATCATCCTCCCCGCGTTCTGGGACGACTTCGACGCCCAGTGCGCGCGCTACCCCCAGATACTGCCCTGGCTGCGCGAGCGGCACGGCGCCGGCAGCATGATCTGCGGCGAAGCGACCGGCGTGTTCTGGATGGCCCAGGCCGGGCTGCTGGACGGCAAGGAGGCGACCACCTACTGGCGCTTCTTCCGTGAGTTCGCCGAGCGCTTCCCCAAGGTCCAGCTCAACCAGGACAAGCACCTCTCCGACGCCGACAACCTCTATTGCGCCGGCGGCGTCACCTCCGCCTGCGACCTGTACATCTACATGATCGAGCGTTTCTGCGGCGCCTCCATCGCCCAGGCGGTCTCCCGCGACATCCTCTACGAGGTCCAGCGCAGCTACTCGCCCGGGCGCATCGGCTTCGGCGGACAGAAGCTGCACCAGGACGTCACCATCCTGCAGATCCAGCATTGGCTCGAGGAGCACTACGCCGACAAGTTCCGCTTCGAGGACGTGGCCCGGGATCACGGCATGAGCATCCGCAACTTCATGCGGCGCTTCCAGGCCGCCACCGGTGACAAACCGCTGCACTACCTGCAACGGTTACGCATCGAAACAGCCAAGGGCCTGCTCTCCGCCACCCGCAAGAGCATCAAGACCATCAGCTACGAAGTGGGCTACGACGACGCCAGCTTCTTCGCCCGACTGTTCCGCCAGCACACGACCCTGTCGCCCAACCAGTACCGCCGGCAGTTCCAGCACAAAGGCGACTGACGCGGCCATCCCAAGGATGGGTTGGCCCCCGGGGTGAGCATCTTATGATCCGCGCCAGGCCCTAGCGGGCTCTCGACCCTTCGCCGCCCGAGGGCGGATGCGCAGAACAACAAGAAAGGTACCCTCCCATGCGCCGCTACCTGCTCGCCCTGCTGGCCGCCGCCAGCCTTCATGCCACTGCCGACGACAGCTGGAAACCCTTCCCCTACGACCAGTCCGCCTACGACTATTCCGGCGACAAGCTGCGCCAGGCCTGGCCCCAGCTGACGCGTGGCTTCGGCCCCGACTACCCGTTCCCCGATGCCGACTGGGTAGTGACCATGGCCACCCAGAACCCCAAGGCACTGGAGATGACCGTAGCTGGCAACACCGGCTTCACCGGCAAGCCCGAGGAAGCAGAGGCCTACGCCGCGCGCCTGCAGGACGTCTGGCGACTGATGTTCCGTGGCGATTTCGAACAGGCGAAGAAGAAGGGCCTGGAACTGGGCGTGGGCGGCCAGGTGCCGGCGATGTTCGCCCAGGTGATCTACGCGATGTTCCTCGCCCCCGACCAGGCCGAGAAACACCGCCTGCTGGAGGAAGTCATCACGTACACCGACGAGGCCGGCGAGCTGGTCCAGGCCGACACCGTGGCCCAGTTCGGCCGCGTCTACGCCAAGGCACGCCTGGGCGAGGAGCTGTCGGTGCCGGTGGTGCTCAAGCGCGGCTACACCAGCCAGATCCCCGAGGAACTGGACGCCCTGCTGAAGAAGCAGCCTCGCCAGCCCTTCGCCCTCGCCCTCTATGGCGGCTATGAAGCCGGGGTGATCCGCAAGGTCGGCAAGCTGGTGGGCAAGATGACCTACGGGGTCAGCGCGGACAAGATGGAGCAGTACTTCACCCGCTCCTTCACCGCCAAGGACGACCTGCCCATCGGCCACTACGAATACGCCAACGCCCTGGTCTACGTGTACGGCGAAGACGAGCAGGAAAAGGTGCTGGAACATCTGCGCAAGGCGGTGGCCATCAAGCCCATCAACGCCATGGAGGCGCTCGAAGTGGCCCACGCGCAGCAACTGCTCAAGCAATACGAGAAGGAAGTGGCCCAACGCTGAGCGCGAAAGGCGGAAATGAAAAAAGGGCAGGTCCGAGACCTGCCCTTTTTCATGCCTGCACGCCTCAGGGCTTGTGCGGGCGGGAGAGGAACTCGTGGGACTGCATCTCCAGCAGGCGGCTCAGGGTGCGCTGGAACTCGAAGTTCAGGCGGCCACCGCTGTAGAGGTCCTTCAGCTCCACCTCGGCGGAAATGATCAGCTTCACGTTGCGGTCGTAGAACTCGTCCACCAGGTTGATGAAGCGACGCGCCATGTCGTCCTTGGCCACCCCCATCTGCTCCACGTTGGCCAGGATGATCGCGTGGAAGATCTTGCCCAGCTCGATGTAGTCGTTCTGGCTGCGCGGGCCATCGCACAGCTCGCGGAACTCGAACCAGGCGACGTCTTCGCAGACGCGCACGGCACGGATCTCGCGGTTCTCCACCATCAGCACCTCGCCCTCCTGGGCATGGGTGCAGTCCGGCAGCAGGCTCTTGAAGCTGGCCTTCAGGCTGGCCTCGGAGGCCGGGCCCAGCGGCCAGTGGTAGAGCTCCGCCTGCTCCAGGGCGCGCAAGCGGTAGTCCACGCCGCTGTCGACGTTGACGATCTCGGTGTGCTCCTTGAGCAGCGCAATGGCCGGCAGGAAGCGCGCGCGCTGCAGGCCGTCCTTGTAGAGGCCGTCCGGGACGATGTTGGAAGTGGCCACCAGCGAAACGCCGTTCTTGAACAGCTCTTCCAGCAGCGTGGCAAGGATCATCGCGTCGGTGATGTCGGAGACGAAGAACTCATCGAAGCAGATGACCCGGGCCTCATCGGCAAAGCGTTTGCCGATGATGGTCAGCGGGTTCTTCTCGCCCTTGAGGGTCTTCATTTCCTCGTGGACGCGCTTCATGAAACGGTGGAAGTGTGTGCGCATCTTCTGCTTGAAGGGCAGCGCATCGAAGAAGGTGTCCACCAGGTAGGTCTTGCCACGGCCGACCCCACCCCAGAAGTAGAGGCCCTTCACCGGTCCCTGGCGTTTCTTGCCGAACAGGCCGCCGAACAGCCCGGGCTTGGCTCGCTCATCGGCGATCAGGTCGTCGTAGAGCCGCTGCAGATGACGCACGGCATTTTCCTGCGCCGCGTCGTGGAAGAAGTCCGGCCGCTTGAGGTCGGCCTGATAGCGCTCGAGGGGGGTCATGATCGATAGCAAGGCAAGGAAAAACGGGGCCGTCACTTTAGCGACGGCCCCGTTGATTGGCAATCAGCCGGAATGCGGGCTTGCGCCGGGCATTCAGTCTTGCGGTGCAAGCGCCTCGCGCAGCCGCTCGATGGCCTGCTCGCAGGCCTGAAGGTCGGCGAAGGCCGGGCTCTGTGCCACGGCCGCGCCGTCCAGCCAGACCGCGAAGGCATTGTCGTCCACGCGAATATCCAGGGTCTCGCCGGCCTGCAGGCGCTTGGTCACCTGGCCCGCTGCCTTGCCGTCGGCAAAGGCGCTGGAGAGCAGCAGTTGCTCGCCCGCGGCATCCAGCAGGCGGAAGCGGAAGCTGCCGTCGTCCTCGCGGAAGCTGACGAAGCGCGCGCTCTTGGTCGCCTTCTTCTTGCCGCCTTCATTGCCCTGCACCGCTCTGCGGAAGGAACGCAGGCCGACCGCTTCACGCAGTTCGTTGAGGAAGGGCGTCGCGGTCTTGCGGGCCTTGGCGGCACCGGCCAGGAGGATGTCCTCCAGATCCGCCGGGCGCTCGATCAGTGCGTGGTAACGCTCGCGGGCCTCGCCCAGCTCGTTGTCCAGCAACTGGAACAGGCGCTGCTTGGCCTCGCCCCAGGCCAGGCCGTCGAGCAGTTCGGCACGGAACGCGGCCAGCTGCTCCGGCGTGGCGAAGGCCTGGTAGAGGGTGAACAGGTGAGCGCTGTCCGGGTCCTTCGGCTCGCCCGGCGCGCGGGAGTCGGTGACGATGCGGGCAATCGCATCCTTGAGCTGCTTGGCGCTGCCGAACAACGGGATGGTGTTGTCGTAGCTCTTGGACATCTTGCGGCCATCGAGGCCGGGCAGCGTGGCCACATCTTCCTCGATCACCGCCTCGGGCAGGGTGAACAGCTCGCGACCGGCGCCGAACAGGTGGTTGAAGCGCTGGCCGATGTCGCGTGCCATCTCCACGTGCTGGATCTGGTCGCGGCCGACCGGCACCTTGTGGGCGTTGAACATGAGGATGTCCGCCGCCATCAGCACCGGGTAGCTGTACAGGCCCATGGTGACGCCGGCGTCCGGGTCTTCGCCGGCCTCGACGTTCTTGTCCACCGAGGCCTTGTAGGCATGGGCACGGTTCAGCAGGCCCTTGGCGCTGACGCAGGTGAGCAGCCAGGTGAGTTCGGGGATCTCGGGAATGTCGGACTGGCGGTAGAAAGTCGCCTTGTCGGTATCCAGCCCGCAGGCCAGCCAGGTGGCGGCGATCTCCAGGCGGGAACGCTGGATGCGCGCGGGGTCGTCGCACTTGATCAGCGCATGGTAGTCGGCCAGGAAGTAGAACGAATCCACATCGCTGGCGCGGCTGGCGACGATGGCGGGACGGATGGCGCCGGCGTAGTTGCCCAGGTGGGGCGTGCCGGTGGTGGTGATACCGGTGAGGATACGAGTGGTCATGGTTTTCGCTTGTCGGACTTCGTTCGGAATCAGAGACGCGGCAGGACCAGGTCCTTAAGATCTGTCAGCTTGCCGTGGAAGAAGTGGCCGCATTCTGCCACTTTCAGCAACTCGTGGGGGCGTGTCAGGCTCGCGCACCAGTCATACACCGCCTGGGGTGGAACCACCTCGTCGGCCTCGGGCTGGATCACCGTCAGCGCCGCGCGCTCGGGCAGCTCGGCCGGATCGGCAAGGCGCATCACCGCCGGGGCCACCATCACCAATCGAGGTACTTCGACACCCTCGCGTTCCAGCCGCCCTGCCAGGCTCGCCGCCACGAAACCGCCGAAGGAGAAGCCCAGCAGCGTCAACGGCTGGCTGGGATGCTGCTCGATGAACCAGCGGGCAGCCGCCTCGGCATCGTCCACCTCGCCGGTGATCATGTCGTGGCTGCCGGCGCTGGCGCCTACGCCCCGGTAGTTGAAGCGCAACGTGGCGTAGCCTGCATCACGCGCGGTGCGCTGGAGGGTGGAGACCACCTTGTTGAGCATGGTCCCGCCCTGCACGGGGTTCGGGTGGCAGATCAGCGCCAGCCCACGGGCGTCGGGCAGGTCGAGGTGAAGTGCCTCCAGCGACCCGCAAGGCCCCTGGAGCAGGATGGGATTTTCACGATTGGACAACGGGAACTCCGTGACCCCAGGCCGGGTCGACTCGTCTTGGTTAGGCACCACATAGGGCTTGCGTCGCGGTATACAGCGCAGATTCGAGCCGTTAACGTAAAGCAAAGCCGCTTATAGAGGAAGGACTCGTGGAACAGTCGCTCACGGCCTGGTTGTTACCGGCCCTCGCCCTGCTCGCCGGCATCGGCATCGGTTTCCTGGTGGCCCGCGTGCTGCCGGGCACCTCCCCCAATCGCACCCAGCGCCAGCTGGACGACCTGCAGGCCCGCTTCGACACCTACCAGAGCGAAGTGGTCACCCACTTCAACACCACCGCCAGCCTGGTCAAGAAACTCACCCAGAGCTATCAGGAGGTCCAGGAACACCTGTCCGAAGGCGCCAACCGCCTTGCCCTCGACGAGCTGACCCGCCAGCGCCTGCTGGCTGCCCTGCACGCCGACGACGCCCCCGGCACCCGCGAGCGCCTGACACCACCGCGCAGCAACGAAGCGCCCAAGGACTACGCCCCGAAAGCCCCGGACTCACCCGGTACGCTGGACGAGAGCTTCGGTCTCAAAGGCAAGTACTGATCCAACGCGCAGCAAACAGAAGGCCCCGCACATGCGGGGCCTTCTTCATGGGGCAAAGCTCAACCCGCTCCAAAGAAAATGCCCCGCCTGAGCGGGGCATTTTCGTGGAGCGGCGCTTAGATCAGGCCACGACCACGCAGCAGGTCGAGGACTGCCTTGGCTCCCTCCTCCACCGACAGGCTCTGGGTGTCGACCACCAGGTCGGCATTCAGCGGGATGTCGTAGGGGAAGGACTCGCCCGGGATGTTGTCCTGGCCGGCCGCGTAGAGCCCCTGGGGATCACGCTCGCGGCATGCCTGCGGCGAGGCCTGCACGTAGACGGTGATCAGCCGCTCGGGACCGATGAGCGACTTGGCCTGCTCGCGGCCTTCGGCATCCGGCGCGACGAAGGCGGCCAGGGTGAGCAGGCCGGCTTCGTTGAACTGACGCGCCACATGGGCGGCACGACGCCAGTTCTCGGTGCGGCCCGCACGATCCTGCGGCAACCCCTTGTTCAGGTCGTGGCGCAGGTTCTGACCATCCAGCACATAGACGGCGCGCCCCGCATCGAACAGCTTGCGTTCCACGGCATAGGCCAGGGTGCTCTTGCCCGCGCCGGAAAGGCCGGTGAACAGCACGGTGGCCGGCTGCTGGCCGAAGCGCGCGGCGCGCTCCTCGCTGCTGACGTGGCCAAGGGGATCACGATGGCCCGCGCCGGACTGAGGCTCGGCGATGATCATGCCGGCGCCGACGGTGCCGTTGGTAAGGCGGTCGATGACGATGAAGGCACCGGTGGTGCGGTTCTGCTCGTAGCCATCGAGGGCGATGGGGGCGTCGAGGCTGACCTTGACCCGGGCAATCTCGTTCAGCTGCAGGCTGCTGGCAGCGGCCTGCTCCAGGGTATTCACGTCCACCTTGTGGGTGATGCTGGGGATGGAGCCCGGCACGTAGCTGGTGGCGCGCTTGATGTCGTACTTCTTGCCCGGGAGCATCGGCTCCTCGGACATCCACACCAGCATCGCGTCGAACGCATCGCTGACCAGCGGGCGATTGTCGGCATGCACCAGCATGTCGCCACGGGACACGTCGATCTCGTCTTCCAGGGTCAGGGTGATCGCCTGGCCCGGGCCAGCCTGCTCCAGCTCGCCTTCGAAGGTGACGATGGACTTGACGCGGCTGCCCTTGCCCGACGGCAGCGCCACCACTTCGTCGCCCTTGTGCACCACACCACTGGCGAGGGTGCCGGAGAAGCCACGGAAGTTCAGGTTGGGGCGGTTCACGTACTGCACGGGGAAGCGCATGTCGTCGAGGTTGCGGTCACCACTGATCTCGACGCTCTCGAGGATCTCCATCAGCGGCTGGCCGGTGTACCAGGGCGAACGCTCGCTGCGGTTGACCACGTTGTCGCCCTTCAGCGCCGACATCGGCACGAAGTGCAAGGAGCTGGGCTTGAGGCCGATGCGCTCGGCGAACTGCAGGTAGTCCGCCTTGATCGACTCGAACACACCCTGGTCGAAGTCCTTGAGGTCCATCTTGTTGATCGCCACGACGATGTGGCGGATACCCAGCAGGGACGCGATGTAGCTGTGGCGGCGGGTCTGGGTCTGCACGCCGTAGCGGGCATCCACCAGGATGATCGCCAGGTCGCAGGTGGAGGCCCCGGTGGCCATGTTGCGGGTGTACTGCTCGTGGCCGGGGGTGTCGGCGATGATGAACTTGCGCTTGGCGGTGCTGAAGTAGCGGTAGGCCACGTCGATGGTGATGCCCTGCTCGCGCTCGGCCTGGAGGCCATCCACCAGCAGGGCGAGGTCGACGTCGTCACCGGTGGTGCCGACCTTCTTGGAATCACGGGTGATGGCTTCGAGGTGGTCCTCGTAGATCATCTTGGAGTCATGCAGCAGGCGCCCGATCAGGGTGCTCTTGCCGTCGTCGACGTTGCCGCAGGTGAGGAAGCGCAGCAGTTCCTTGCGCTCGTGCTGGGCCAGGTAGGCGAGGATGTCCTGGCTGATCAGATCGGATTGGTGGCTCATGGTGCGGAATCCTTAGAAGTAGCCCTGACGTTTCTTCTCTTCCATCGAACCGGCCTGGTCATGGTCGATGACACGGCCCTGGCGTTCGGAGGTACGGGTCAGGAGCATTTCCTGGATGATTTCCGGCAGCGACTGGGCGGTGGACTCCACCGCACCGGTGAGCGGGTAGCAGCCCAGGGTGCGGAAACGCACCATCTTCTTCTGGATGCTGGCCTTCTGCTCGGGCGTCAGGTGCTCGAGGATGCGCTCGTCGTCGATCATGATCAGCGCGCCGTTCATCTCGATCACTTCGCGCTCGGCGGCGAAGTACAGCGGGACGATCGGGATCTGCTCAAGGTAGATGTATTGCCAGATGTCCAGCTCGGTCCAGTTGGACAGCGGGAACACGCGGATCGACTCGCCCTTCTTCACCTTGCCGTTGTAGACGTTCCACAGCTCGGGGCGCTGGTTCTTCGGGTCCCAACGGTGCTTGCTGTCGCGGAAGGAATACACGCGCTCCTTGGCGCGGGATTTCTCCTCGTCACGGCGGGCGCCACCGAAGGCGGCATCGAAGCCGTACTTGTCGAGCGCCTGCTTGAGGCCCTCGGTCTTCATGATGTCGGTGTGCTTGGCACTGCCGTGGGTGAAGGGGTTGATGCCCTGGGCCTTGCCCTCGGGGTTCACGTGGGTAATCAGCTCGAGCCCCAGTTCGCTGACCATCTTGTCGCGGAACCGGTACATCTCCTGGAACTTCCACTGGGTGTCCACATGCATCACCGGGAACGGCAGCTTGCCCGGGAAGAAGGCCTTGCGTGCCAGGTGGAGCATCACGGCAGAGTCCTTGCCGATGGAGTAGAGCATCACCGGGTTGTCGAATTCGGCGGCCACCTCACGAATGATGTGGATACTTTCCGCCTCCAGCTGTTTCAGGTGCGTCAGTTTATCGAGCATGGCTACTCACGGATTTCGGTCTTATACGACGGCCTTCGGGCCGTGGACGAGCGCGCACTCTAGCACAGCACCTCCTTATATTGAGGCGCCCTGTTAGAACGAAACGATCTAGTTATATAGCCGCGGAAATGGGCGCCGAAAGCGCCTCAAACCGGGTTGGGACAGTCGATGAACAGGTGCTCGATGGCGAAGCGCCGAGCCAGGTATTCGCCCAGCGCCTGCACGCCGTAGCGCTCGGTGGCGTGGTGGCCGGCCGCGATGAAACCGACATCGTTTTCCCGCGCGCTGTGGAAGGTCTGCTCGGATGCCTCGCCGGTGAGGTAGAGATCGACGCCTGCCGCGATGGCCGTGTCGATGTAGCCCTGGCCGCCGCCGGTGCACCAGCCGATGCGCTGGATCGACCGCGATCCCTCCACCAGCAGCGGTTCGCGGCCGAGCACGTCGCGCACGCGCCGGGCGAAGTCCAGCGCCGCCATCGGCTCGGACAACGAGCCGACCAGGCCGACCACCTTGACATCGTTCGGGTCGAGAGGGCCCTCCACGGTGATGTCGAGCTGCCGTGCCAGCTGCACGTTGTTGCCCACCTCGGGGTGGACATCGAGCGGCAGGTGATAGGCCAGCAGGCTGATGTCGTGGGTGAGCAGTGTCTTCAATCGGCGTTGCTTGATGCCGGTGACACAGGGGCTCTCGCCCTTCCAGAAATAGCCGTGGTGGACCAGCACCACGTCCGCATCGGCCTCCACCGCCGCATCCAGCAGGGCCTGGCTGGCCGTGACGCCGCTGACGATGCGCCGTACCTGGGGGCGCCCCTCCACCTGCAGCCCGTTGGGGCAGTAGTCGCTGATGCGCGACGCGCCCAGGTAACGATCCGCTTCTTCCACCAGGGTGGTCAGTGCGATGGCCATCCGCCTCTCCTCACAAGCTGTTTCGCGCGGCTATTTTCTTCGTCGCCGCCCCGTATAATGGCCGCCACCTTAAGGGGGCCTCTCCCCCCTCGCAACCCTCAGGATTCCCCTCGATGTCCAAGGCCCTGCGTTTCTTCGGCTGGCCCCTGCTTGTCGGCGTACTGGTCGCCCTGTTGATCATCCAGCAGTACCCCGAGCTGGTGGGCCTGCCCCGCCAGGAAGTCCACCTTCAGGAAGCACCCCGCTACAGCGTCTCGCGCCCCGGCCCCGAGTCCTACGCCGAGGCGGTGGACAGCGCGTCGCCCGCCGTGGTCAACCTCTACACCACCAAAGTGGTGAGCAAGCCGGCGCACCCGCTGTTCGACGACCCGCAGTTCCGGCGCTTCTTCGGTGACAACCTGCCCCGCCAGCGCCGCATGGAGTCCAGCCTGGGCTCGGCGGTGATCATGAGCCCCGAGGGCTACCTGCTGACCAACAACCACGTCACCGCCGGTGCCGAGCAGATCGTCGTCGCCCTCAAGGATGGCCGCGAAACCCTGGCCCGCCTGGTGGGCAGCGACCCGGAAACGGACCTGGCGGTCCTCAAGATCGACCTCGACAACCTGCCGGCCATCACCCTCGGGCGTTCCGACGCCATCCGCATCGGCGACGTCGCCCTGGCCATCGGCAACCCGTTCGGGGTCGGTCAGACGGTGACCATGGGCATCATCAGCGCCACGGGCCGCAACCAGCTGGGCCTGAACACCTACGAGGACTTCATCCAGACCGACGCCGCCATCAACCCGGGCAACTCGGGGGGCGCGCTGGTGGATGCCGCCGGCAACCTGGTGGGTATCAACACCGCGATCTTCTCCCGCACCGGCGGCTCCCAGGGCATCGGTTTCGCCATCCCCACCAAGCTGGCCCTGGAGGTGATGAAGGCAATCATTGAGCACGGCCAGGTGATCCGTGGCTGGCTGGGCATCGAGGTGCAGCCGCTGACACCGGAGCTGGCGGAGTCCTTCGGCCTCACCGGCCGCCCCGGCATCGTGGTTGCCGGCATCTACCGAGACAGCCCGGCCCAGCGCGCCAACCTGCTGCCGGGGGACATCATCCTCGCCATCGACGGTGAGCCGGCAGGCGATGGCCGCCGCTCGATGAACCAGGTGGCCCGCACCAAGCCCGGCGAGAAGGTCAGCATCCAGGTGATGCGCAACGGCAAGTTGCTGGAACTGGTGGCGGAGGTGGGCCTGCGCCCGCCCCAGCAGGTGGCACCGGCGGAGAACGACTGAGGCCGCCAGCGTCCGCCCATGAAAAAGCCGAGGTCATGCCTCGGCTTTTTCGTTACCGCTTCGCGATCAGCTCGCGTCCAGGGCATCCAGCAGCGCCTGGTTCTGCTCCGGCGTACCGATGGTGATGCGCAGGAACTGAGCGATGCGCGCCTGCTTGAAATGGCGCACGATCACGCCCTTTTCCCGCAGCCCCGCCGCAATGCCCGCGGCATCCTTGCCCGGGTGACGGGCGAAGACGAAGTTCGCTGCTGACGGCAGCACCTCGAAGCCACGGGCTTCGAGCGCCGCTACCAGTTGCTCGCGGCTGTGGATGACGCGCTGGCGGGTTTCATCGAACCAGGCGCGGTCATCGAAGGCCGCCGCCGCACCGGCAATCGCCATGCGATCCAGCGGGTAGGAGTTGAAGCTGTTCTTGATCCGCTCCAGGGCCTCAATCAGGTCCGGGTGCCCCACCGCCAGGCCCACACGCAGGCCGGCCAGGGAGCGGGACTTGGACAGGGTCTGGGTCACCAGCAGGTTCGGGTAGCGGTCGACCAAGGCGATGGCGCTCTCTCCACCGAAGTCGATGTAGGCCTCATCGACCACCACCACCGAGTCCGGGCTGCCGTTCAGCAGGGCCTCCACGGCGTCCAGGGTCAGCAGGCAGCCGGTGGGCGCGTTCGGGTTGGGGAAGATGATGCCGCCGTTGGGACGTGCGTAGTCCTCCACACGGATCTGGAACTGCTCGTCCAGCGGCACCGCCTCGAAGGGAATGCCATAGAGGCCGCAGTAGACCGGGTAGAAGCTGTAGGTCACGTCGGGGAACAGCAGCGGGCGACCGTGCTGGAACAGGCCGTGGAAGATGTGCGCGAGCACCTCGTCCGAGCCGTTGCCGACGAACACCTGGGCCGTGCTCACACCGTAGTGGTCGGCAACGGACTGCTTGAGGCGGTCGCTGTTCGGGTCCGGGTAGAGGCGCAGGCTATCGCCCAGCTCCGCCTGCATCGCGGCGATGGCCTTCGGCGAAGGGCCGTAGGGGTTCTCGTTGGTGTTCAGCTTCACCAGGTTGGCGATCTTCGGCTGCTCACCCGGTACGTAGGGCACCAGTTCCTTGACGAAGGGACTCCAGAACTTGCTCATGCTCACTCCCCCTTGATCCGGTATTCGGCACTGCGGGCGTGGGCGGTCAGCGACTCGCCACGGGCCAGTACGGAAGCGGTCTTGCCCAGCTCGGACGCGCCATCAGCGGAGCAGTAGATGATCGACGAACGCTTCTGGAAGTCATACACGCCCAGCGGCGAAGAGAAACGCGCAGTGCCGGACGTCGGCAGCACGTGGTTCGGGCCGGCGCAGTAGTCGCCCAGTGCCTCGGCGGTGTAGCGACCCATGAAGATGGCGCCGGCGTGGCGGATGTGCGGCAGCCAGGCCTCGGGCTCGGCCACCGACAGCTCCAGGTGTTCCGGGGCAATACGGTTGGCCACCACACAGGCCTGGGCCTGGTCGGCGACCTGGATCAGCGCGCCGCGGTTGCTGAGGGAGGTGCGGATGATCTCGGCACGCTCCATGGTCGGCAGCAGCTTGTCGATGCTGGCAGCCACCTTGTCGAGGAACGCGGCATCGGGGCTGACCAGGATGGCCTGGGCATCCTCGTCGTGCTCGGCCTGGGAGAACAGGTCCATGGCGATCCAGTCCGGGTCGGTGTCACCGTCGCAGACCACCAGGATCTCCGAGGGGCCGGCGATCATGTCGATGCCTACCTGGCCGAAGACGTGGCGCTTGGCAGTGGCCACGTAGATGTTGCCGGGGCCGACGATCTTGTCGACACGCGGCACGCTCTCGGTGCCGTAGGCCAGCGCGGCCACGGCCTGGGCACCACCAATGGTGAAGACGCGGTCGACGCCGGCCACGCAGGCGGCGGCGAGGACGATCTCGTTGATCTCGCCACGGGGGGTCGGCACCACCATCACCACTTCGGCCACGCCGGCGACCTTGGCCGGGATGGCGTTCATCAGCACGGAAGACGGGTAGGACGCCTTGCCGCCCGGTACGTAAAGGCCGGCCCGGTCCAGCGGGGTGACTTGCTGGCCCAGCACGGTGCCGTCGGCCTCGGTGTAGGTCCAGGAGTCCTGCTTCTGCTTCTCGTGGTACAGGCGCACCCGCTCGGCGGCCTTCTCCAGCGCCTGGCGCTGTTCGGCGGTGATGCGGGTCAGGGCCAGTTCCAGACGCTCGCGAGGGAGGATCAGCTCCGCCATAGTGGTGGCCTGCACGCCATCGAAGCGCTGGGTGAACTCGACCACGGCGGCATCGCCACGCTCGCGCACGGCCTGGATGATGTCGAGGACGCGCTGGTTGACCGCCTCGTCGGAAACGCTTTCCCAGCTCAGCAAATGATCCAGGTGTCGACCGAAGTCCGGATCAGCGGCATTGAGACGACGGATAGCAATGGGAGCAGTCATAGCGAGCCTCTTGTAAGAATGGCGTTAACTCGGGCGCCGCTAGACTACCAAGCCCACCGTGCGGGCACCCGAGAAAATTCGCTATGACACGGATAGGGCCGGAGCTGCACGCCAGGCCGGCTCCCGAGCGGGAAACGGGCCTGGAGGGCAACGGGTATCAGTGACGGTGTCGCTTCTCGACCGCTTCGCGCAGCGTGTCGATGAGGGCCTGGATGCGTGCGTGCTGCATCTTCATCGAGGCCTTGTTGACCACCAGGCGGGAGCTGACGGTGGCGATGAGTTCCTGGGGTTCCAGGCCATTGGCGCGCAGGGTGTTGCCGGTGTCCACCACGTCGATGATCTTGTCGGCCAGACCGACCAGCGGGGCCAGCTCCATGGAGCCGTAGAGCTTGATCACGTCGACCTGGCGACCCTGTTCGGCGTAGTAGCGCTTGGCGACGTTGACGAACTTGGTGGCCACGCGCAGGCGCCCCTTGGGCTCCGGCGCGCCGACCGCACCGGCGGTCATCAGCTTGCAGTTGGCGATCTTCAGGTCGAGGGGCTCGTAGAGCCCCTGCCCGCCGTACTCCATCAGCACGTCCTTGCCCGCCACGCCGAGGTCGGCAGCGCCGTGTTCGACATAGGTCGGCACGTCGGTGGCGCGGACGATCAGCAGGCGAACGTCATCCTGGGTGGTCGGGATGATGAGCTTGCGGCTCTTGTCCGGATTCTCGGTGGGCACGATGCCGGCCTCTGCCAGCAACGGCAGGGTGTCATCGAGAATGCGGCCCTTGGACAGCGCGATGGTGAGCATGGGGTTCCCTTGTTAGCCCGGCACGCGGCGGATCTTGGCGCCGAGCAGCTGGAGTTTTTCCTCGATGCATTCGTAGCCACGGTCGATGTGGTAGATGCGGTCGATCAGCGTGTCGCCCTCGGCGACCAGGCCGGCGATCACCAGGCTGGCGGATGCACGCAGGTCGGTGGCCATCACCGGGGCGCCCTTGAGCTTCGGCACGCCGGTGACGATGGCGGTGTTGCCCTCGACCAGGATCTGGGCGCCCATGCGGTTCATCTCGTAGACGTGCATGAAGCGGTTCTCGAACACCGTCTCGATGACCGCACCGGTGCCTTCGGCCACGGCGTTCATGGAGATGAACTGGGCCTGCATGTCGGTGGGGAATGCCGGGTACGGCGCGGTGCGCACGTTGACGGCTTTCGGGCGGTTGCCCTTCATGTCCAGCTCGATCCAGTTGTTGCCGGTGCTGATGTGGGCACCTGCTTCTTCCAGCTTGAGCAGCACGGACTCGAGGATGGTCGGATCGGTGTCCTTCAGCTTGACACGACCGCCGGTGGAGGCTGCGGCGACCAGGTAGGTGCCGGTCTCGATACGGTCGGGCATCACGCTGTAGCGCGCACCACCGAGGCGCTTCACGCCGTCGATGATGATGGTGTCGGTGCCGGCGCCCTGGATCTGCGCACCCATGGCGATGAGGCAGTTGGCCAGGTCGACCACTTCCGGTTCGCGAGCGGCGTTTTCCAGCACGGTACGGCCGTTGGCCAGGGTGGCGGCCATCATGATGTTCTCGGTACCGGTCACGCTGACGGTATCGAAGAAGAAGTGCGCACCACGCAGGCCACCGGCCGGAGCACGGGCTTTGATGTAGCCGCCGTCGACGTCGATCAGCGCGCCCATGGCCTCGAGACCGCGGATATGCAGGTCGACCGGGCGCGAGCCGATGGCGCAGCCACCGGGCAGTGCCACTTCGGCCTGGCCGAAGCGCGCGACCATGGGGCCGAGCACCAGGATCGAGGCGCGCATGGTCTTCACCAGCTCATAGGGCGCGACCAGGGTCTTGATGGTGCTGGCGTCCACTTCGACGCTGAGTTTCTCGTCGATGACCGGCTGCACGCCCATGCGGCCGAACAGCTCGATCATGGTGGTGATGTCGTGCAGGTGCGGCAGGTTGCAGACGGTGACCGGGGTATCGGCCAGCAGCGTGGCAGCCAGGATCGGCAGGGCCGAGTTCTTGGCGCCGGAAACGCGGATTTCGCCATCGAGGCGTTGGCCGCCGGTGATAATCAGTTTGTCCATTGGGAGTCTCGTCGCCGGGGGGTCAGGAACGCTGGGCCCAGCCAGCGCGGCTGAAGAATTTCATGGTGACAGCGTGGATACTGCCGTCGGCGATCCAGGGATTCAGGTGCGAATAGACCTGCTGCTGGCGCTTGACCGGGCTGAGTGAGGCCAGTTCGTCGCTGATCAGGTTCAGCTGGAAGTTGCAACCTTCGCCTTCCACTTCGACCTGGGTACCGGGCAACTTCGCCTCCAGGAGGCTTTTCACTTCTACGGCCTGCATGCTCAACCTCTATCGGCGCCCTGTGCGCGCGGGTCGGCAATGATACAAAAAAGCCCCCCGCCTGCGAACCCCGCGCATGCGGGGCCTGACGGAGGGCTTTCGGGCATCAGTGCTCGAGGGGCAACAACGCGTCGAGCCCGGATACACCGGCAATCTGCCGCATGTCCTCGGGCAACGAGCGGATGCTGAGGGTCTTGCCAGCCTTGCGGGCATCACGCATGAAGGCCAGCAACAGGGAAAGCCCGACGCTGCTGGATTTCTCCACGCCGGAACAGTCGACCACCAGGGCAGCGGCGGCCTGCTCGCGGATCAGCCTGGCGCCGGTTTCCCGCAAGGCGGGGCCGCTGCTGTAGTCGAGGACGCCGAGGAGCTTGAGCTCCCCGCCGCTACCCGCAACCAGAGACGCCTCACTCATGACCAGCAGCCTTCTGGCCTTCCTCGGACTGCTTGGCCTTCGCCACGATCTCGGCCCAGCCGTCGATGGTCTTGTTGAGGTCGTTGCCGTTCTTCTGCATGGCGTCGGCGAACTGATCGCGGAACAGCTTGCCGATGTTGATGCCGTTGATGATCACGTTGCGCAGCATCCACTGACCGTCGATGTTCACCATGGTGTAGGAGACGGGGTAGACGGTGCCCTTGCTGTCCTTCACTTCCATGCCGACGCTGGTGCGCTCGGGGTCTTCCTGCTTGGCGGGCAGGACGCGGATGTCCTGGTTGTCGTACTCCAGCAGTGCATTGCCGTAGAACTGGATCAGGCTGCGCTTGAAGTTCTCCTGGAAGCGGGTCATCTGCTCCGGGGTGGCCTGGCGCGAGTATTTGACGGTCATGATGCTGCGGGAGATGCCGTCAGCATCCACAACCGGGCCGAGAATGCCGTTCAGCGCATCGTAGAAAGCACTTGGGTTACTGCGGTACTGGGCCTTGTTGGCCTTGAGATCACTGAGCAGCTTGTCGGTGGTCTGTTGCACCACATCGCGGGCACTCGGTGCCGCATTGGCCAGCAGTGGCAACGCCGCCAGCAGCAGCAACAGGCCGTTTCGCAGGGCTTTGATCATTTCGAAGGTCCTCACTTGGTGTCCTTGTTGACCGTATTGAGCAGGAACTTGCCGATCAGGTCCTCCAGCACCAGCGCAGACTGGGTATCGCGGATGGTGCTGCCGTCCTTCAGCAACTGGTCGTCGCCGCCGACGCTGATCCCGATGTACTTCTCGCCCAGCAGGCCGGCGGTCAGGATAGACGCGGTGGAGTCGGTCGGCAGGTTGTCGACCTTCTTCTCCAGCTCCATGGTGACGCGACCGGTGTAGCTGTCGCGATCGAGGTCGATGGCCGTGACCCGGCCGATGGTCACACCGGCCATGGTCACCTTCGCTCTGACAGTGAGACCGGCGATATTGTCGAAATGTGCATAAACCTTGTACGTCTCGCCGGCGCTGCCGACGGACAGCCCGCTGACACGCAGTGCCAGCAGCAGCAGGGCAAGCAACCCGGCCAGGAGGAACAGGCCGACACCAATTTCCAGGGTGCGGATTTGCATCAGAAATCTCCAAACATCAGGGCGGTCAGGATGAAGTCGAGCCCCAGCACGGCCAACGAGGCATAGACCACGGTTTTAGTCGTTGCGCGGCTGATCCCTTCGGAGGTGGGCTCGCAGTCGTAACCCTGGAACACGGCGATCCAGGTGGCGACGAAGGCGAAGGCCAGGCTTTTCAGCACGCCATTGAGTACATCTTCTGTGAATTCGACGCTGTTCTGCATGTTCGACCAGAACGAGCCGTCATAGACGCCGAGCCAGTCGATGGCCACCATCGCGCCGCCCCAGATGCCGACCACATTGAAGATCAGCGCGAGCACCGGCATCGAGATGAAGCCGGCCCACAGGCGAGGCGCGATGATGTACTTGAGCGGGTCGACACCGATCATCTCCAGGCTGGAGAGCTGCTCGGTGGATTTCATGTTGCCGATCTCGGCGGTCAGCGCGGATCCGGCACGCCCTGCGAACAGCAGCGCCGTGACAACCGGGCCGAGCTCGCGCAGCAGGGTCAGTGCGACCATCTGCCCGACAGCCTGCTCGGACCCGTAGCCAACGAGGATGTTGTAGCCCTGCAATGCCAGCACCATGCCGATGAAGATGCCGGAGACGACGATGATCGGCAGCGACAGCACGCCAACGAAATAAAGCTGCTTGACCAGCAACTGGAAGCCGGAACCGGTCCCGGTGCGGCCGAACAGGGCGCGCAGCAGGAACAGGGTGGAACGGCCGAGCGCCTCGACCACGTCAAGGCCGGCGCGCCCGAGCAGGCGGATGCGCTCGAGCGGGGACTTCTTGCGCATCAATGCTCTCCCAGCAAGTCGTTGCGGTAATCGGGCGCCGGGAAGTGGAACGGCACCGGCCCGTCGGGGATGCCCTTCATGAATTGGCGGATCCGCGGATTGTCCGAGTCCATCAGCTCGACCGGAGTGCCCTGGCCAAGCACCTGCGCATCCCCCACTACATAGATGTAGTCGGCGATGCTCGCGGTCTCCGCCAGGTCGTGGGAGACGACGATGCTGGTGATGCCCAGTGCGTCGTTCAACAGGCGGATCAGGCGTACCAGTACGCCCATGGCGATCGGGTCCTGGCCCACGAAGGGTTCGTCATACATCAGGATCTGCGGATCCAGGGCGATGGCCCGTGCCAGCGCAACGCGCCGCTTCATACCGCCAGAGAGCTCATCGGGCATCAGGTCGATGGCGCCACGCAACCCGACGGCCTGGAGCTTCATCAACACGATGTCGCGGATCATCTCCTCAGGGAGCTGGGTATGGACGCGCAGCGGGAAGGCTACGTTCTCGAATACATCCAGATCGGTGAACAGCGCGCCACTCTGGAACAGCACGCCGAACTGCTTGCGCATGTCGAAGAGTTCGGAACGGGAAAGTGAGGGCAGGTTCTGACCATTGACCCAGACTTCTCCCGCCGCCGGCTTCAGTTGAGCAGCGATCAGGCGAAGGAGCGTGGTCTTGCCGCAGCCGGACGGCCCCATGATCCCGGTGACCTTGCCACGGGGTATGCGTATGTCAACGTCGCGAAAAATGCTGCGCTCGCCGCGCTTGAAGGTCAGGCCCTTCAGCTCCACGGCATAAGCGTTATCGGCGCTCATCTGTACTCCTTGCGATGCGGCCATCCCTGAATGGACGTCGTATCCCGCAGACGGGACACGGCCCGGCGAGGTGGCCGAACAGGCGGCGGATCATAGCATTGCGCCCTTTGCCGCCCAAGGCCGCAGACAGCTTCGTTCAGGAGCGTGACAGGTTCGACGCATCATTGACGACGATCGAACGTGAGCGATTCAAGCTTTACCGGTATAATCCGCGCCTTTTCCTCGGCCACTGCACTCAAGACATGAGCCAGTCCAGCGATCTGATCCAATCCGCGCAACGCACCATCCGACTGGAACGCGACGCCATTGACGCCCTTCTCCAGCGAATCGACGGCGATTTCATCAAAGCCTGCGAACTCGCCCTTGCCTGCAAGGGGCGTGTCGTGGTGGTCGGCATGGGCAAATCCGGCCACGTCGGCCGCAAGATCGCCGCGACCCTGGCCAGCACCGGCACGCCTTCCTTCTTCGTCCACCCGGCGGAAGCAAGCCACGGCGACATGGGCATGATCACGCGCGACGACGTGGTACTGGCCCTCTCCAATTCCGGCTCGACGGCGGAGATCGTCACCCTGTTGCCGCTGATCAAGCGCCTGGGCATCCCGCTCATCAGCATGACCGGCAACCCGGAATCGGCGCTGGCGAAAGCGGCCGAGGCACGCCTTGATGCCCGCGTGGACAAGGAAGCCTGCTCGCTCAACCTGGCACCCACCTCCTCCACCACGGCGGCATTGGTGCTGGGCGATGCCCTGGCCATTGCCCTGATGGAAGCACGCGGCTTCTCTGCGGAAGACTTCGCCTTCTCGCACCCGGGCGGTGCGCTGGGCCGTCGCCTGCTGCTGAAAGTGGAAAACGTCATGCACAGTGGCGACGCGCTGCCCCGGGTCGCCCGTGGCACCTCGCTGCGCGACGCCCTGCTGGAAATGACCCGCAAGGGGCTCGGCATGACCATCGTGCTGGAGAATGACGGCCGTCTCGCCGGTATCTTCACCGACGGCGACCTGCGCCGGACCCTCGACAAGGGCGTCGATGTGCACCAGGCGAGCATCGACGAAGTTATGACCGTGCGCGGCAAGACCGCACGCGGCGAAATGCTGGCGGCCGAAGCCTTGAAGATCATGGAAGACCACAAGATCAACGTGCTGGTGGTGGTGGATGACAACGACACCCCCGTCGGCGCCCTGCACATCCACGACCTGACCCGCGCCGGAGTGATCTGATGAGCGAACACCTGCACCAGCGTGCCCAGGCGATCCGCCTGGCAGTCTTTGACGTGGATGGCGTGCTCACCGATGGCAAGCTCTACTTCCTGGCAGACGGCAGCGAATTCAAGACCTTCAATACCCTGGACGGCCACGGCATCAAGATGCTGATCAACTCCGGCGTACGCACAGCCATCATCTCCGGACGCAGCACCCCGGTGGTGGAGCGCCGTGCACGTAACCTCGGTATCCAGCACCTTTACCAGGGCCGCGAGGACAAACTGGTCGTTCTCGATGAATTGCTGGGCGAGCTGGGGCTGGACTACAGCCAGGTCGCCTACCTGGGCGACGACCTGCCCGACCTGCCCGTGATCCGTCGCGTTGGCCTGGGCATGGCCGTTGCCAGCGCCGACGCCTTCGTGCGCCAGCATGCCCATGGCGTCACCGTGGCCAAGGGCGGAGAAGGTGCAGCACGCGAGTTCTGCGAACTGATCATGCGCGCCCAGGACACCCTGGACACCGCGCAAGCCGCCTACCTGTAGGTCCAGCCATGCCCAAGAACGTTCGCCTCGCCCTGATCCTTGCGCCCCTTGCCGCACTGCTGATCGCCCTGGGCTACTGGAACATCCGCCCCGAGAGCTTCATGGACCGCCAGGCCCAGCCCGCCGGGGACGAAAACGCCATCGACTTCTACGTCATCAATGCCACCAGCGTGCAGTTCCAGGAAGATGGCAAGCGCCACTATGAAATGACGGCGGACAAGCTCGAGCACATCAAGGCCACCGATGTGACGATGCTGACCAAGCCGGACCTGCAGCTTTATCGCGGCACCGACTACCCTTGGCATGTTCAGAGCGAACGCGGAGAGGTGGGCCCGGAGGGCAAGCAGGTCGAACTGATCGAACAGGTCCGTGTGGCCCGCACCGACCCCAAGGGACGGCCGACCATTCTGACCACCAGCCGACTGACCGTATTCCCGGATCAGGAATATGCGCAGACCGAGCAAGCCGTTAAAATCGACGCCGCCAACGGGGTCACCACGGCACAAGGAATGAAAGCGTACTTGAATGACGGCAGGATGCTCCTGCTGTCCAACGTAAGAGGCCAGCATGAGGTTCGTTAAAACCCTCCCCCTACTGCTCAGCCTGGGTGCCGCACTCGGAAGTGCCAGCGCCTGGGCACTGCCCAGCGACCGCGACCAGCCCATCCGCGTCCAGGCGGACAGCGCCGAGCTCGATGACAAGCAGGGCGTAGCAGTCTATCGCGGTGACGTGGTCATTACCCAAGGCACCCTGAAGATCACCGGCGACACCGTAACCATCACCCAGAACGCCCAGGGCGAGCTGGATGTGTTCACCTCGGTGGGCAAGCCGGCGTACTACGAGCAGAAGCCGGCTCCGGACAAGCAGATCGTCAAGGCCTACGGACGCACCATCCAGTACTTCGCTTCCAACGAGCGCATCGTGCTGATCGACCAGGCGAAGGTGATCCAGGAAGGCAATACCTTCGAAGGCGAGAAGATCGTCTACGACACCCGCCGCCAGATCGTCAACGCAGGTCGTGCCACCGGCACCAACGTCGGCACGCCGCGTCCGCGCATCGACATGGTCATCCAGCCCAAGAAGCAAGCGGGACAAGCACAGTAATGGCGATCCTCAAAGCCCAGCACCTGGCCAAGAGCTACAAGAGCCGCCAGGTGGTCCGTGACGTCAGCCTGTCCATCGAGAGCGGCCAGATCGTCGGTCTGCTCGGCCCCAACGGTGCAGGCAAGACCACCTGCTTCTACATGATCGTGGGCCTGGTCAAGGCTGATCAGGGTCGTGTCCTGATCGACCAGCAGGACGTCACCCACCAGCCCATGCACGGCCGGGCGCGCGCCGGTATCGGCTACCTGCCGCAGGAAGCCTCGATCTTCCGCAAGCTGAGCGTGGCGGACAACATCATGGCGATCCTGGAAACCCGCAAGGACCTGGATCGCGCCGGGCGCCATCGTGAGCTGGAAAGCCTGTTGCAGGAATTCCACATCAGCCACATCCGCGACAGCCTCGGCATGAGCCTCTCCGGCGGTGAACGTCGCCGCGTCGAGATCGCCCGCGCACTGGCCACCGCGCCGAAGTTCATCCTGCTGGACGAACCCTTCGCCGGCGTCGACCCCATCTCCGTGGGCGATATCAAGCAGATCATCCACCACCTCAAGAACAAGGGCATCGGCGTACTCATCACCGATCACAACGTTCGTGAGACGCTGGACATCTGTGAGACGGCCTACATCGTCAACGACGGCCAGCTGATCGCAGAAGGCACCGCCGAGGAAATCCTGGCCAACCAGCTGGTCAAGGAAGTCTACCTGGGGCACGAATTCCGCCTCTGAGCCACGCAGTGCCACACAAGGGCGTTGCGCCTGCTGGAAAAATCATTCAAGGTCAGGCATATAATTTGCTTCCTGGTGGCGCCTCGGCGTCCTGTAGTGGATGGCGCACACGCGCCGGCGAATAAGGTGCAAAGCCCCCTGCCATGAAACCATCGCTTGTCCTGAAGATGGGCCAGCAGCTGACGATGACCCCGCAGCTGCAACAGGCCATCCGCCTACTCCAACTCTCCACCCTGGACCTGCAGCAGGAGATCCAGGAAGCGCTGGAGTCCAACCCCATGCTCGAACGCCAGGAGGAAGGGGAGGATTTCGACAACTCCGACCCCATGGCGGAGAGCGAGCAGCAGCCCAACTCCGGTAGCCAGGAAGCAAGCTTCCAGGAAACCACCGTGCCCACCAGCGACAGCGAGGGCATCGACGAGGGCGAGTGGCACGAACGCATCCCCAGCGAACTTCCCGTCGACACCGCCTGGGAAGACGTATACCAGACCAGCGCCAGCAGCCTGCCCAGCTCCGATGATGACGAATGGGACTTCACCTCCCGCACCTCCGTCGGGGAGAGCCTGCAAAGCCACCTGCTGTGGCAACTGAACCTCGCACCGATGTCGGACACCGACCGCCTGATCGGCGTCACCATCATCGATTGCATCAACAACGACGGCTACCTCGAAGAAACCCTCGAGGAGATCACCGAGTCCTTCGATCCCGAACTGGGTATCGAGGTGGATGAGGTCAAGGTCGTGCTCAATCGGGTCCAGCAGTTCGAGCCCGCCGGCGTCGGCGCACGCGACCTGCGCGAATGCCTGCTGCTGCAACTTCGCCAACTGCCTACCAATACCCCCTGGCTAGGTGAAGCCCAGCGCCTCACAGGCGACTACCTCGACCTGCTCGGCAGCCGCGACTATAGCCAGCTCATGCGCCGCATGAAGCTCAAGGAAGACGAGCTGCGCCAGGTCATCGAACTGATTCAGGCGCTCAATCCCCGCCCGGGCTCGCAGATCGAAGCCAGCGAACCGGAATACGTCGTGCCCGACGTCATCGTTCGCAAGCACAACGACCGTTGGCTGGTCGAGTTGAACCAGGAGGCCGTGCCCCGCCTGCGCGTCAACCCGCACTACGCAGGTTTCGTGCGCCGTGCCGACTCCAGCGCGGACAACACCTTCATGCGCAACCAGTTGCAAGAGGCACGCTGGTTCATCAAGAGCCTGCAAAGCCGCAACGAAACCCTCATGAAGGTGGCTACCCAGATCGTGGAGCATCAGCGAGGCTTCCTCGAGTACGGCGACGAAGCCATGAAGCCGCTGGTCCTGCACGACATCGCCGAGGCGGTCGGGATGCACGAGTCCACGATTTCCCGCGTCACCACCCAGAAATTCATGCACACGCCACGTGGCATTTACGAGCTGAAATACTTCTTCTCCAGCCACGTCAGCACCTCCGAAGGTGGCGAATGCTCGTCCACCGCGATCCGCGCGATCATCAAGAAACTGGTGGCCGCCGAAAATGCCAAAAAGCCGTTGAGCGACAGCAAGATCGCTGGTTTACTGGAAGCACAGGGTATCCAAGTGGCCCGCCGCACAGTCGCCAAGTACAGGGAATCGCTTGGCATCGCACCTTCCAGCGAACGCAAGCGACTGATGTGAGCGGATTGATCCACGCCAAAGTGTTCCGGTGGCAGGCCCGTTAGCCTGTCTCTTACACACGGGCAATAAGGAGAAAGCGGTATGCAAGTCAACATCAGTGGACATCAACTGGATGTGACCGACGCCCTGCGCGACTACGTGATCGAAAAGTTCGAACGTCTGGAGCGCCACTTCGACAAGATAACCAACGTGCAAGTGATCATGCAGGTCGAGAAGCTGAAGCAGAAGATCGAAGCCACCCTGCATATCGCAGGCGGCGAGGTCGTTGCCAACGCCGAGCATGAAGACATGTACGCCGCCATCGACCTGCTGACCGACAAACTCGACCGTCAACTGATCAAGCACAAGGAAAAGCAGCTCAACCGCCAGCAGGGCGCGACCGTCCGCTGACCTCTCCCCTTCCCTATGATCCGACTTGAGCAAATCCTGACCCCCGGCCGTTCACTCGTGAACGTGCCGGGCGGCAGCAAGAAACGCGTGCTGGAACAGATCGCCAACCTCGTCGCACGCGACCTGGTGGATCTCGACTCGCAAGACATCTTCGAAAGCCTCGTAGCCCGCGAAAAGCTCGGCTCGACCGGCTTCGGCAACGGCATCGCCATTCCCCATTGTCGCCTTCAGGGCTGCGCTGCGCCGGTGAGTGCCGTGCTGCGCCTGGACGCGGCCGTTGATTTCGACGCCATCGACGGCGCCCCCGTGGACCTGCTGTTCGTGCTGCTGGTCCCCGAAGCGGCGACCGATGAGCACCTGGAGCTGCTGCGCCAGATCGCCAGCATGCTCGACCGCAGCGACGTACGGGATCGCCTGCGTCACGCGCAGGACAGCGAGAACCTGTACCAGGTGGTCGTCGACGTGCAGAACGCACAGTAGGCACCGGCATGCGCCTGGTCATCGTCAGTGGTCGTTCCGGATCCGGCAAGAGCACGGCACTCGACGTACTCGAAGACAACGGCTTCTACTGCATCGACAACCTCCCCGCCGGGCTTCTTCCCGAGCTCGCCGAGCGCGCCCTGCTGCACACCGAACTGCTTCACCCCCAGGTTGCGGTGTCCATCGACGCCCGCAACCTGCCGAGCCAGCTCCAGCGCTTCCCGGAGCTGCTCGCCGAGGCCCGCGCCAAGCACATCCTCTGCGACCTGCTGTACCTGGACGCGGACGAAGAGACGCTGCTCAAGCGCTTCTCCGAGACCCGCCGGCGCCACCCGCTGACCACCGAGAACCGATCCCTGGCCGAGGCCATCCACGACGAGAGCAAATTGCTCGCGCCGATTGCCGACCTCGCCGACCTCAAGATCGACACCACGCACCTGAACCTCTACCAGTTGCGTGACACCATCAAGCTGCGCCTGCTCAACAAGCCCGAACCCGGCACCGCCTTCCTGGTGGAGTCCTTCGGCTTCAAGCGCGGCATGCCGGTGGACGCCGACCTGGTATTCGACGTGCGCTGCCTGCCCAATCCCTACTGGAAGCCCGACCTGCGGGACTTTTCCGGGCTCGACAGCGTCGTGGCCGACTACCTGGCCGCCCAGCCCGATGTCGAGGAGATGTACCAGGACATCGTCGGCTACCTGAACAAATGGCTGCCCCGGTTCGCCGCCAGTAACCGCGCCTACGTCACCATTGCCATCGGCTGCACCGGCGGTCACCACCGCTCCGTGTACCTCGCCGAGCGCATCGGGCGCGCCCTCAAACCGCTTCTCAAGAACGTCCAGGTTCGCCACCGCGACCTCACCTGAAAGGACAAACGCGATGCCTGCCTGTGAAATCACCATCTGCAACAAGCTCGGCCTGCACGCCCGCGCTGCGGCGAAGTTCGTCGGCGTGGCAGGCCGCTTCCCGTGTCAGGTCCGCGTCGGACGCTCCCCGGAAAGCCTGGTGGACGGCAAGAGCATCATGGCCGTGATGATGCTGGCCGCCGGCAAAGGCACGCCCATCCACCTGCACACCGATGGGGACCAGGGCGACGAAGCCCTCAACGCCCTGATCGAGCTGATCAACAACAAGTTTGACGAGGGCGAGTGATCGCCCCTTAAGAAACGCCTGGAGCCCGCAAGGGGCCTAGGCTAGCGCCACTTCGGCAACGTCCACACCCTTCTCGCATTTCGTTTCACTGTCCACAAAACGTCCACACCCGTCCGCCAAAGGGTTCAGATTGACCACCTCTGCGAGGTGGCCGGGGCTGAAGTGGGCGTAGCGCATGGTCATGGTCAGGCTGCTGTGGCCGAGCACTCTCTGCAGGGTCAGGATGTCGCCGCCGTTCATCATGTAATGGCTGGCGAAGGTGTGGCGCAGCACATGGGTCAGTTGGCCTTTCGGCAGGCCAAAAGCCAGTTCTGCCGAGGCCAGTTCGAAAGCCTTGTAGGTTGCCGAGTAGGAAGAGCGCCACGGCAGTTCGCGTTCCAGCATCGCCTGCAGCTCTGCTGAGATAGGCACCGCCCGGTTCCGGGCTGACTTGGTGCGGACAAAGTAGATCCGGCCGTCGCGTACCTGGGCGGGTGTCAGCGCCATGGCTTCCGACCACCTGGCACCCGTGGCGAGGCAGACGCGGGCGACCATGCCCACTGTGGACGGATGCTGATCGAGCTTGGCCAGCAGCTGCGGGATCTGCTCTCGGCTGAGGTAGCCCATCTCGGTCTCGTCGGATGGCAGGGCTCGCACCTTGTTCAGGGGGTTCTCCCCTTCCCACTTTTCCAACCGCTCCAGCTCATTGAACATGGCGCGCAGGTGGACCAGCTCATGGTTCAGCGTCTTGTGGCCGACAGGCCGAGCGGTCTCCCCTTTACGCTTGCCGGAGCCAACCGAGCCGCGCCCCCACTTACCCGCCAGGCGGTCCGCACGGTAGTCCCCGAACAGTTCAGCGGTGAAGTTGCAGACCTTCGGATCGCCCATGCGCTCCACGGTCGTCAGCATTTCCTTGCGGCGCTTGTCGCCCCGCTTCAACGTGCTGCCGTGGAGGGTGAACCACAACCCGACCAGCTCGCTGAGGCGGCGCTCGTCGCGTTTCGTCCTCTTCTCGAACTCGCCCCGTGCACCGTCACCCATGATCCGGTTCTGATAGACCTGGGCTTCGTTCCTGGTGCGAAACTTCTTGCGGATCCGCGTGCCGTTGCGCCCCTCGGGCCGGCAGTCCACCAACCACTCACCGCTATCCAGCTTCTTGATCGACACAGGCCTAGACCGGGCTGACTTGCCCAGCCTCCGGCGCCACCTGGTCGGCCATCAGCCACAGGGTGTATTTGGTGAACAACGGGTGGGTGGTGATCTTGAGCAGCGCCAGGGCGCTTATCTCACGGCGGCGGGCCAGTTCGTAGTTCTTGAGCGTGTCGACACTAAGCCCGACCAGCTCGGCCATCTGCCCCTGGGTCAACTGCTCGCTTGCGCGAATCAGGCGCAGCTTCTCGCCCAGTTTCATTGACCGATCACCGGACTGATCTGGCCGCACTCTGGGGCTGTTTCATCCGTAACCAGCCACAGTGCGTACTTCTTGAAGCGTGGGTGCTTGGTCACTTTAAGCAGCTCAACCGAGCTGACAGACGCTCGACGACCGTACTCGTAGCCCTTCCAGGTCTCCAGCTTTATCCCTGTGATTTCGCAGATCTCCCCCTGAGTCAATCGCTCAGTCAGGCGCACTTCCTTGAGTTTCGAACCCAGCTCCATCCCCTACCCTCTTGACAATGTGCGTATGCACATTCAGCATGTGCATATGCCACCTTTTTCGGCATATATACACATGGAGCTTATCAAATGCAGATCACCATCGACACGCCTTACACGACAGTCAGGGAGCTGTCCCGCCGTTCTGGCCAGTCTGAACGCACCATCCGCAACGAGATCGAGAAGGGCCGGATCCTGATCCGGGAGAAGACCGAAGGCAGCAAAGAAGCCGTGCTGGTGAACATGATTCATCTGGCCATGGAGGCCGCCGAACAAGCCGAGCGCGTGCGCGGCCAGCAACGCGCCACTGCCGCCACCCAGGGTTAAGGGGGCGGCATGAACTTCGAGGACATCTACCGGCTCGACGTGATCCAGGCCCTGGAGAACGACCCGCAGCTGGACTTCAAGGACATCGGCGACACCTACCTGCAGAAGGGCCTCTGCCCCAACTGTGGCCACCGCACCCTGTACGTCAGCCGCAAGCAGCCCTTCCAGCTGGCCTGCAACCGGCTGAACGAATGCCGCCACACCGAGAAGACCCGCGAGCGCTACAGCTACCTGTTCGAGAACCTGAGCGAGCGCTTCCCCAGCACCGAGGCCAACCCCACCGCCACCGCGGACGCCTACCTGCAGCGCAATCGGGGCTTCGACATCAGCAAGATGCAGGGCTGGTACACCCAGGCGCGCCGCAAGCTGGCCGATGAAAGCTGGGGTGACACCGTGCGCTTCCCGCTGTGCGACGGCTACTGGGAACGCCTGATCGATGCCCGCGCGGTCGCCCGCAACGACGGCAACAAGGCCGGCATCAAGTGGAAGATGAACTACAAGGGCCAGGGCTGGGTGCCACCGGGGCAGACCTTCGAGAATGGCGACCGGGTGTATGTGGTGGAAGGGATCTTCCACGCCATCGCCCTGTACCTGGCCGGCTACAAGGCCATCGCGGCCATCAGCTGCAACAACTTCCCCTGGCAGATCATCGAGGACAACAAGGGAAAGCTGATCACCTGGTGCATTGCCCTGGACAACGACAAGGCCGGGCGCGCGGCGGTGCCCAAGTACCTGGCCCAGCTGCGCAAGCTGAAAGAAATCGGCTGGGTAGCACTGGGCGAGCCCGGCCGCGACTGGGACGACGTGTACCGCGACGGCCAGCTGGACGACGCCTATCTGCAGGAAGCCTGCTACCAGGGCCGCCTGTTCTGCGCCACCTCACCGATGAAGAAGGCCTATCTGCTGTACCTGAAGAAGCGCACCGGCTTCTTCCTGGTGGAGTTCGGCAGCTGCCTGTACGCGGCACGGGTGAACCTCACCGAGCTGCAGAAAGACATCGAGGGCGACGACGTGGAGGGCCACCAGCCCGAGTTCGTCAAGCACACCACCATCAACGAGGTAGCCAACTGCCTGCCGCGCTTCGAGTACATCGAGCGCGATGCCGTCACCGGCGAGCAGCGCTTCTTCTTCAGCTTCGAGTTCCCCAACACCCGGCGCAGCTGCCGCGAGGCACTGCCGCCCAGCTCGGTGAACGACCCGCGCAACTTCGCCAAGGCCCTGATCGAGAAGACCCCCTTCGGCACCTTCGACGGTGGCGAGAAGGTGCTGGCCATGCTCCGCAAGGAGTGGCAGCGCGACGCCCGCACCGTGCGCACCCTCCCCTACATCGGCTTCGACGACGACACCGCCGCCTACTGCTACCCGACCTTCGGCTACCACAAAGGGCAAGAGATCATGAACAACGAACACGGCTACCTGGACGTGAATGGCGAGGGCCTGAAGACCTCGGTGCGCAGCTTGCCGGTGGTGCGCGGCGGCGACTTCGACCCGGAGTGGTTCGCCGACTTCATGGCCGTGTTCGGCCTCAATGGCCTGGCGGCGCTGGCCTGGTGGACGGGCACGCTGTTCGCCCAGCAGATCCGCGCGGCGCAGGCATCCTGGCCGTTCCTTGAGCTGACCGGCGATGCCGGCGCGGGCAAGTCCACCCTGCTGCGCTTCCTCTGGATGCTGGTCGGCCGGCGCAATGAGGAAGGCATCAAGCCCAGCGGCAGCGGCGCTTCAGCCATCGGCCTGCTGCGCGCCATGGCGGCCGTCAGCAACCTGCCGGTGGTGCTGCTGGAGTCCGACAAGACCACCACCGACGCCATGGGGCGTGAAGTGGTGGTGCAGTACAACTGGGAGGACATCAAGCCGCTGTTCGACTACAACGCCAAGCTGCGCGTGACCGGGGTCAAGAGCACCAACGCGGACACCGAGGCGCTGCTGTTCCGGGGCGGCATCTGCATCTCGCAGAACGCCAAGGTGGAAGGGCACGAGGCGATCATCACCCGCATCGTCTATCTGCACATGACCCGCGCCCACCATAGCCCGGCGCTCAAGCCACTGGCACAGCGCCTGCGCGGCATGGACGTGGAAGACGTCGCCGGCTTCCTGCGCGCGGTGCTGTGCGACGAACGCGGCTGGCTGGAGCGCTACTTCACAGCCTTCGCCCACTACGAACAGCGCTTTCAGGCCCTCAAGGGCGTGGAGCACAGCCGGATCGTGCAATGCCATACCCAGGTGATGGCTGCCGCCAAGGCTACCCAGGCGCTGTTCCCCGCCTGGACGGACAACGACCTCGAGGCCCTGGCCAAGCACCTGGAGGGCTGCGCCCTGGAGCGGCAGCAGTGCATCGGCGCCGAGAACCGCAGCGCCGCCCAGTTCTGGCAGATCTATCACTTCCTGAATGAAGACGTGGTGACCACCACGGACGGCGACGGCACCCGCGAAGAGATCCGCGAGCGGCTGAACCACAGCCATGATCGTGACCTGATCGCCATCAACCTGGAGCACTTCCAGCAGGCCTGCCGCCAGGCCGGCATGGAGGTCATCCCCGCCGTAACCCTGCGCCGTGTGCTGCCGCTGAGCACCACCCACCGCTTTATCGAGGTGCGCAAAGTGCGCTCGAAGCTGGAGAAGCGCCCCCTCAACTGCTGGGTGTTCGCCAAGCGGGGGAAAGAGTGATGGATCGGGGGATGAAGTGCCGTCTGGGTAGGCCTGCAGGCTGTATCAACGTTTTGTGCGTACTGCCTCATTCTGTCCGGAACATCCGGAACATTAGATTTAATAAGAAAAATATTCATAAGAATCAGGTACTTACAAGAGAAAACCTGTTCCACAGCAGGTGGAACAAACCTGACGCAACCGGAACCGAATCGTTCTTCTTTGTTCGGTCGGATTTTCATAAAGCGGAACATCCAAATAACCGCTACAGCCTTAGTGCCATGGGCGTTACAGCGATTCCAGGGAAAACGCCGTTCTCATATGTTCCGGTAGCACCGGAACATTTTCAGAACCCTGAAAACCCCGAACGGCGCGGGCTCCAGACTTTCACCCCTATGCATGTTCCGGATGTTCCGGACGTTCCGGGGGCATACGCGGGGTTTTGGTTTTTCTCGCCCCTCTGCAGCCCGGCGAGGTGCCCGCCATGGCCGAGCTGAGCCCCACCGAAATCCACCGCCGCGACTGCCTGGCCCGCCACTTTCTCAATCACTGGACGCGCCAGGACATCGTGGACTGGCTGGATCACCCCAAGCGCGGCAAGGCCCTGCGCGACGACATGCGCGCCCGCCTCAACCGACTGAAACAGGAGTACCGCAAGCGATGAACGCCCTCACCCAAGCCCCCGAGCGCTGCCCCCTGGACCCAGCACGCGGTCGTGACTTCCCCCGCTGGTGGCAGCGCGCCGCGCAGCTGGTGGAACTCCCACTGGGCCAGCGCGACCTGGACGTGTCCGGTACAGGACTCGCACCGCTGCTCAAGCGCCTGCAAGCCCTGGACACACCTCGGCGCGCCCTGCTGCTGACCATGGCCTGCCTGGCCAACCCGCAGCGCGCCGAATGGCTGCAGGCCGAGGTCGGCCTGCACGTCGGCCAACTGACCGCCACCGACCTGGGCGCCGAGGTGTTCCAGGTACTGGTCGGCCTGCTGGCTACCTTTCACACCACCCCCAGCAACTGAGAACGGAGCCACTCATGAACGAGTTCAACCTGCACGATCAGATCGCCAAAAAGCAGGCCTACCAGGCCCAGCGCCACGCTGTGGTCACCAGCGGGATGCAGGCGCTCAACCGGCTGATTCCCGTAGCCGTGCGGCCAACCGGCCAGGGCCGCGCCGTCGGCCGCTTCCTGCTGGGCCTGTACAACGGCCCGGACTACCGCTTCGACCTGACCGAGCTGCGCGGCCTTGACCTGAGCAAGTTCGAGGACTGCCTGCGCGTGCTGATGATGGATTACAGCCCGGAAGTGGAGATCCACGAACGGGTCCCGAACGGTCAGGCCATCTGGGCCGAGCTGGTGGCCATGTGGGGCAGGGAGGTACGGGCGTGATCGTTTACTACGGCGCGAACGGCATCAGCGGCGAGCTGCCCTTGCCTTCGATCTACCTGGAGAACGCCACGGCCACGGATCTGGCCGAGCTGGCCGCCAGCGACTTCTGGCGACACCGCCCAGGCGAACAGCCGTCCCTGGTGACCTTGATTCACCTGATGGACGTGGACGGTAACGATCTGGGGATTTTCGAGGTTCGGCGCGATATGCGCCCGGTATTCACCGCCACGGCACTGCCGGTGGCGTGAAAGAGAAGTGCTGGAGGAGCGGCAACTCCCCCGGCACCAACCACCACTTAGGAGAGACGTGTATGCAAGCACAACACCCACGCGGTAGCGCCGTGAAGGCTACCACACCGGCCATCCACCTGCTGGGCCAGGCCCTGATCGGCTTCCAGGTGAACCGCAGCCAGGCCTCCCGCGAGCACCTGGAGCAGTTGGCCACCCAGGCCCAGCAACGCGGCGAGCTGAGCGCCGCTGACGTACGGGTGATCGCCACCCTGCTGACTGCCCCGAGAAAGCCCCGTTCCGCCACTTTGCAAGCGCGTAAGGAATCAAGATGAGTACACAAGACGACGAGAAACTGCAGGCGAAACTCAGAAAGCTGATGGCACTGGCAGAGCGTGGGGAAGGTGGAGAGAAAGACAATGCCCGCCGAATGCTTGAGAACATGCTTCGCCGTCATGGCCTGACACTGGATGACCTTCAGGGCGACAAGCGCGAGATCCGCTGGTTCTCATGTGTAGGCCCATTCCAGCGCCGCCTGGCACAACAGATCCTCTCCAAGGTGACCGACAGTTTCGACGTGGCCGCCTACACCAGCAAGAAACGCCGTTCCCAAATTGGTGTTGAGGTAACGGCATCTGAGGCTATCGAGTTCGAGCTCCATTTTTCCGTGCTCAAAGCCTCTCTGGCTGATTGCTTCGAGCAGGCCTACTGCGCGTTTGTCCAGGCCAACCGGATCTTTGCCCCAACAGCGGACGATGGTGCCGCGCCAAAAGCCCTCAGCGAGCAGGATATGGCAATGCTGGCGATGGCTTCCGCTATACAGCCAACACCAGTTAACCCGCGCTTGGAGGCCCGAAAATGATCATCACCACCCGACTGAGCGCCGGCAGCTACGTGGCCCGCGCCAAGGGCCAGAAGGCCACCTCCAGCAGCGCCGAGAGTGCCCGCCGTGCTGCCGAAAACCTGGCCACCAAGCTGGGCTTTCACCCCGACCTGGTGGAACTGGAAGACGAAACCGGCGGCGTCTGCACCTTCTCGCTTCCGGAGGCCGACGATGCGTAACCGTTCCGTGCGCGGCTGCTGTGAAGACGTGAAGCGGCTGGTGAGCTTCGCCGAGGCAGCAGGCTGGATGGTCGCCAAGACCAGGAACCTGCACCTGATGTTCAGCAAGGCAGGGCGTCGTGCGGTGTTTTTCAGCGGCACCCCCGGCGACCGCCGCGCCTGGCTCAACGCCAGATCGCGGCTGATCCAGGCTGACAAGCTGGCGAGCTGACCGGAAGCCAAACCCGAATCTGGGGTTTGGGACGCTCAATCCCACCACTTCAACGGGGCGCTTCGGCGCCCCATTTTCTTGCCACAACTCGCTGTCGAGAATGAGTGATCGAGCGCAAGCAGCACGGTGCAGTATCGTTATATCGACACTTAAATAGTAAACACCCGTTAACACGCACACTCCGCGAAAACCCTGACGCCCCGTTGTTCTTTTGTACTTTTGGCCATTTGCGCCTTTGCACTTTTGTACATTTTCAGACGTGCACTATCACTATATCGAACACGAGAATTCGCGAATTCCGAATTCGGGACTACGTAATTAAGTAATTACTTAAATACGTAATTACGCAACCTTCTAAAACTCTGAAAGCCCCGCCAAACCTAGCTTTCAGCCCCCAAGATGGGATATGAGGAAACTTCACGTCCTAACATGGGAAACGAAATAAGCAAGCTGAAAAAAGTGCTTGACCGCACAAATTTTCAGTAAGTAAAGTTCGACCCGCTTAGATCTGCCATTCATGGAGTAAACGGCAATGGAAAAGTACACAAACAGCGCCATCAATCCCCGCGACGAGATGGATGAGGTAGCCCAAGTTATAAGTTTCCTCGGTCGAGTAATCGGCGCTGTTTCGTTGGATGATTATGAGCGCGTAGGTGCCCAGATCGTGGCTGAGTGGTCCGCTGAGCGGCTGCGGAATTGCTCCGCAGCCATGGGTCAAGCCGGCAGCGTCCCCAGTTGATCGAACAGCTGACGCTGTTGGGCTGGCGGGAGTTCACGGAGGCGGTCGAATAGCAACTGATCGATTGCCCCGGCCGCCGGCCGCAGGGCGTGCGAGTAGGTGAGATTCATCACGAACGTATGGCCACACCGAGGATCCAGGCACTGGCAATACAACCGGGCGAACTCCACAGATAGCGCGTCCCTCGAACCGATTCTGGCCTTGCCGCCACATTCCTTGCAGTAGATCCGCACCGTCTTGCCCTCCCCCGAGGTGTTCGAACGGGCACATTCTGCCACAACATCTAGTGGTCATCCGCTTCCGCGAACGCTATTCGCCGGTCCTGCCGCAGCACCTGGTTCAGCTCCAGGAAGAGCAACTGGATAGGGCGGATCTCGTTGTTGGTGTACACCCGGTCGATCTTCTCGATATCCCCGAAGCCGCCCACGTTCTCCGGCATGATGCCGGCCAGCGCGGGGTTCATCCGGTGCGCGGCGATCACGTCGTTGCGGGTGATGTTCTTCACCTTCTCCAGTTCGTCCTTCGCCTGGAAGTCGCCCACGGGGATGATCTGAATCGCCTTCTCGGCACCGCCGGGGATGTTCACGAACATCGAGCGGAAATTGCCCACGCCCTTGCTCGCCCCGATCTGCGCCTTCATTTCCTCTTCATCCTCTTCGGTCAGGTCGGGGTCGTTGGTGTAGAAGATGAAGCCCGCGTGGGCGCCGTTGCTGTAGTAGCGGCGCCGGAACAGGGTGGCCGCCTCGTTCAACAGCAGCGCCTGCATGCCGCCCAGGTAGTCGGGCACGCCGTAGATGTTCTGCTCCACGTCGTAGTCCATGACGTGCACCACCTCGTCGGCCTCGAACTCCACTTCCTGGCCGTTGGGCAAGAGCATGACGAAGCCGCCATCCACCTTTACCCGCATGTTGATCGCCGGCAGGTGCTGCAGCTCGATCACCTGCCCGAAGGCGTTTTCCAGCGCGAGGAAATAGGCCTCGCCGAACACGATGAAGTCCAGCACCCCGCAGCCCAGGGTGCGCGTGCTGCAGCCCAGCGACGGGATGAAGTCACGCAGCAGCAGGTTGCGCTTGAACTTCGGGATGGCGCCGTGGTGCGCGTTGGCGCGCAGCAGTTTGGCCAGCCCGGTGCGCGACACCGGGGGCACATACAGCCGGCCGTCGTGACTGGGGAAGACGCCCAGGTACTCGCCTATGTTGCCGGTCAGCACCTGCTCCGGCGCTCCGAACGAGAACGCCCGGGTGCTGCGCTGTTGTTCCCGCTTGCTGTGCTGTCTTCTTTGCTTTGCCATGGCTGCCCTGGTCGAGTGTCGAGTAGCGGCTACGCCGCCGCTTGTTGGTGTTGAGGGGTTCGTGGTGCAGCGCGTGCATCACCGCCCAGGCGATATCCGCGTGGCCGGTGGCATCGGTGCGCGATGCGCTGTAGGTGATCTGGCCGCTGGCCGTGGTGCCGCGCTTGATGGTGAGGAAGGCCTGGGCGACGTCGGTCCAGCCGGCGTCCCACTGGATCCGCCCGGCCTGGATCGTGTCCTGGGCTTTGAGCACCAGGGCGTTCTTCGCTTCCAGGCTGTAGTGGATGGGCGTTGCGCGGGGGAAGAAGTCCCGCACGATGTCGAACACCCCATAGCCGACGCCGGTCACGTCGATGCCGATGTGCTGGACGTTGAAGCGCTCGCAGAGCTTCTTCACCTGGGCGGCCTGGTACGTGAAGGAGTGGCCCCGCCAGCTGTGCTTCTCCAGGATCCGGAAGCGCGCCCCTGGCTCCAAGGGCGGTGCCACGACAACGCACGTCGCATCGTCGCGGGTGCGGCTGGGGTCATAGCCCAGCCAGACCGGCGCATTGCCGTAGGGACGGTCGTCGTCGGGGTCGTAGTCGGTCCACAGGCCGAGGTCGGAGTAGCAGCGTTCGAGGTCCGCCAGGGCGAAGACGCTCTGTGTGCTGTCGATGAATTTGCACATGTAGAGCTGGTCGAAGCGCTCTTCGTCGTTCTCCAGCCTGAGCCGGTCGATGTCGAACAGGGTGCAGCCACCGGCCTGGGCGTCCAGGATGGTGATCACCTTGCGCCATTGGCCGTCCGGGCACAGCGCCCCCTGGTGGATGGCGGCCTCGCTCGGCCAGTCTTTGGCCAGCTTCTTGCCACGCTTGCTGTTGCGGAATTCCTCGCCGGTCCAGAACGGATAGGCCTGATGGGTGACGGCGCTGGGCGTGGAAAAGTAGGTCTTGCGCCACCGCGCGTGGGAGGCCATGGCGCCGGCCAGGCCGTCCAGCTTGGCGAAGTCGCGGATCCAGAAGTATTCGTCGATGTAGACGTGGCCGTGGTGCCCCTGGGCGGTGCTGCTGTTGGTGGAGAGGAAGCGCAGCTCGGCCCATGGCTTGCCGTCTTTCGACAGCTGGATGGGGTTGCCGGTGAGCTGCAGGCCGAACCACTCGGCCGCGAAGCCGACGATGTAGCTGCGGAAGATCTCGGCCTGGGCGCGGCTGGCGGACAGGAACATCTGGTTGTCGCCGGTCAGCACCGCATCCATGAAAGCTTCGGCGGCGAAGTAGTAGGTCAGGCCAATCTGTCGGCTTTTGAGAACGTTGCGGATCCGAGCCGTCAGCGGGTTCTTCTTCGCCTCGAACAGCTCCAACTGGTAGCCGAACATCTTGCTGGTGAACTTCTCCAGGAAGTCCACTTCGGTCAGGGCGCTGATGTCGTTCTTCGCCGGCTTCTCGCGGCGTTTGCCGCGTTCCTTGCGCCGCCCTCCCCCGTCGCCCTGGCGCTCGCCCTGGGCCTCGGCCGCTGCCTCCGGGTAGGGCTGCAGCGACGGCTTGGCGGCCTGCTTCTGCAGGCGCTCGCGCACGGCGGTGAGGCGGTCCAGCTCGTTGAGGTCGTCTTTCGAGAGGTTGCCGGGCTTCTCCAGCAGCAGGGTGATGCGGCGGCTGACGGCGTTCAGCGGCTCTTCGTCCGTGAGCATCTCGTCCCAGCCGCCTTTGGCGATCCAGTAGTAGATGATCCGAACGTTCGGCAGGCTGAGCTGTGCCTGAATTTCGCGCGGCTTGGTGCGGCGCAGGTACAGGCGTTTGGCGGTTTCCTTGATTTCGGCTGAGTAGGGCATGGGCCGCAGTCTATGCGGCGAAATGCGCCGAAACGCGCCCTATCGTTTCGATAAATTCCTATTTCTATCAGATAGTTACAGCGCAAAAGCAAAGCGTTTGTTCACGCTTTTCGGGGTGCCTATGGTGGCGGCAACTGAACCGCCACCGAGCTTTGAGCCCATGCCCCGTTCCCTCGTCTCCTACTGGAAGCGCGTCGCCGTAAGCGGCCCAACCGTGGACGGCCGCGAGATCACCCCGCAGGAGCTGCGCGATATCGCAGAGACCTACAAGCCGTCTCGCTATACCGCCGTGATCTGGGCTGAGCATGAGCGCTGGTATGGCTCGCACGGCACCGTGTTCGCCGTGCGCCTGGTCGAGGACGACCCGGAGCTGGAGGAAGGCCAGGTCGCCCTCGAAGCCCAGCTGAAGCCCAACGACAAGCTGCTGCAGCTCAACGACCGGGGCGAAAAGCTGTTCACCAGCATCGAGATCTGGCCGAACTTCGCCAACACCGGCAAGGCCTACCTCACCGGCCTGGCCGTCACCGACGAGCCGGCCAGCCTGGGCACCCAGGAACTGTACTTCTCCCGCCGCACCCACAAGGCCACCTATTACGCAGCTTCCGTCGAGCTGGGTCAGCTGCGCGACGGCGACACCGACAGCACCGATACCAAAGGGCTGATCAACGCACTGACCACTTTCTTCAAGCGCTTCTCAGTCGAGGCCGCGCCCACCCCTCCCCCGCAAACCACAACCGAGAGCACCCCACCAATGGATGAAGCCACCGCGAAAGCGTTGAAGGCCCTCCTCGAGCAGCTGCTGATCGTCGCCGCCGGTATCCAGGCAGTGATCGAACCGGCCGCCGAGGAAGTCGACGACACCGAAAACGAAGACCTGGTCGAAAGCGTCGAGGAGGCCGTGACCGAGATCGTCGAGCAGGCCGAAGCAGATCGCGAATTCAGCCGTCGCAGGAAGGCGGGCCAGGGTCTGGAAAAACGCTTCTCGAAGCTGGAACAGCAGATGACCAAGCTGCTCAACACCGCCCAAGCCCGCCAGTTGCCGCGCACCACCGGTGCCGTCACCCCGGCCAAGAAGAAGGTGTTCTGACATGGCCCAGCCGCTGAGCACCCAAGGTGCAGAACGCTACGCCCAGCTGCAGGCGGACATCGCCGAGACCTACGGCGTCGAGAACCCCACGCGCCAGTTCGCGGTGGAGCCCAGCATTGCCCAGGAGCTGAACGACAAGATCACCGCCCGCGCCGACTTCCTGGAGCGCATCAACATCGTGCCCGTCACCGAGATCAAGGGCGAGAAGGTCTTCATCGGCGTGAATGGGCCGGTCACGGGTCGCACCAACACCAAGCTGAAGGACCGCGAGGCCAAGGATGCATCCGGGCTGGATAACACCCAGTACGAGCTGCAGGACACCCATTCGGACGTGGGTCTGCCCTACGCGAAGATCGATGCTTGGGCGAAGTTCCCCGACTTTGCCGACCGCTATTCGGCCGCCGTGCAGAAGCGTATCGCCCAGGACCGCATCATGATCGGTTTCCACGGCACCCATGCGGCTGCCGACACCGACCCGCAGGCCTACCCGAAGCTCCAGGACGTGAACAAGGGCTGGCTGCAGCAAGCCCGTGAGCAGATCCCCGCCCAGGTCCTTAGCGAAGGCAGGGTGACCGGCAAGGTCACCATCGGCAAGGGTGGCGACTACGCCAACCTCGACGCCGCCGTGCATGACACCAAGCAGATGGTGGATGAAGTCCTGCGCGATGACGGCGACCTGGTGGCGATCATCGGCAGCGACCTGCTGGCCGCCGACAAGGCCAAGCTCTACACCAAGCAGGGCGACACCCCGACCGAGAAAGAGCGCATCGAGCTGGCCCAGGTGATCGCCACCTACGGCGGGCTGCCGGCCTACAGCGTGCCGAACTTCCCGGTGAACGCGATTCTGGTCACCAGCTTTGACAACCTGTCGATCTACTTCCAGGACTCCAGCTGGCGCAAGCAGACCGTCGACAACCCGAAGCGCTCCCGCGTCGAGGACTACAACAGCCGTAACGAAGGCTACGTGATCGAGCAGCTGGAGAAGTTCGCGCTGACCGAGAACATCGAAGTGCTGCCGGAGGTGGCGCCGTGAGCCTCGCCCTGGCCCACAAGCGCCGCGTCCTGGCTGGCAGCGACCTTGCCAGCTCGGCCCCGGCCGCCCAGCCCTACAGCGCCGCCAACGCCTTGAGCAGCCCGGCCAACGCGCAGAAGCACCTCAAGCTGATGGAGTCGGCGCTTGCCGTAGACCTGGAGCGCATCAGCCGGATCGACAGCCGCGAGCAGCGTCAGCTGCTCAAGCGCGACGAGCTGCTGCCCAAGTACCTGGAGTACGTGCAGCGCTACCGCGAAAGCGGCCTGAACTACCCCAACCCGGTGCTGGCGTACGTCCTGGTGTGGCTGTTCGACACCGCCCAGTTCGAGCAGGGAATGGAGCTGGCCACCTTCGCCATGGCGCAAGGCCAGGAACTGCCCTTCGACCGCAACATCCCGACCTTTGTGGCGGATGAGGTGATCGACTGGGCCGAAGCCGAGCACAAGGCAGGCCGCAGCCCCGAGCCCTACGTTTCCAACCTGCTGCCCCTGGTGGATGGCGAGTGGAAGCTGTTCGAGCGGATCCCCGCGCGCTTCCACAAGCTGCTGGGCGTGCTGGCCATGGAGCGCGACGAGTGGGCCCCGGCCATCGAGCACTTCACCCGCGCCGAAACCCTTTACCCCGAGATCGGCGTGAAGACCCGCCGCGAGGCCTGCGAGAAAGCACTGCGCAAGGCCGAGCAGGGCAACGCCCCCGAGTAACCGTCTACCCACCCCCAGCGGGGCCTGCCCTGGTGTAACGGCTGCCTGCAGCCAGGACCACCACCGGCAGTCACCCCGCCCTATTCGAGCGGCCAGCCATGAGCTTTTCCGGCAAACCCACCACCCTGGTGGAACAGGTGATCGAGAACGACGGCTTCTGGCCGGATCTCGGCGTGGCCGAGTTCCAGAAGGGCTACCGCCTGCCGGCGGAGTACCTGGTGGAGCTGCTGGCCGATGGCATCACCGCTGCCATGGGCGAAGTGAACCGCGACCTGGCCAAGCGCAAACGGGCCTGGCTGGCGGCCGGCGTCACCCAGGTGGCGAGCGCCGACCCGCTGCTGCTGCCGGAGCGCGGCTTCTACGTGGCCATCTACAAGCGCGCGGTTTACTGCCGCGCCAAGGCCTACCTGCTGCAGCAGTTCGCCACGGTGAACCGCCGCGCTGAGGCCGCCAACCTGGCCAAGGAAGCGCCAGAGACCCACGAAGCCTTCCTGGCCTACAGCCAGCAGGCCGTGCGCCAGATCCAGGGCCGGGGCCGTGTGACGGCGGTGCTGCTGTGATCAAGCTGCGCGCCCTGACCGCCTTTCTGATCGAGCGCCGCCTGGTCGCTGCCGAGCAGCTGGACAGCTGGACCGAACAGGTCTCCCTGCCGCTGTACTGGAAGCACACCGAGAACGGCCTGCACATGGGCGATATGCGCTACCGCGCGGTGATCGTCCTGGAGCGCTTCGCCGACCATCCGGGCCGCCTGATGGCCCTGGTCGGATCCTGGCTGGAGAGCAACGACCCCAACCGCGAGGACGACGCGCTGCCGGCCCCGGTGTTCGAGGTTGACCAGCTCGACCCGGACCTGGCCGACGTGGAGCTGCAGCTGGAGTTCATCGAGCCGCAGCACCTGGCCGAAGACGCCGATGGCGAGATCGAGGCCTTCGGCAAGCGCTGGGCGTTCGTGCCCTTTGATCTGTGGATTGCCCACGACGGGAGGGTGACCGATGGCCACACCGACCGTTGATTTCGACGTGCGCGGCCTGCTGGACGCCGAGCAGTTGCTGGCAGCGCTGGCCCTGCCGCCGCCAAAGCGCCGCCGCCTGCTGAACACCATCAGCAAGCGCGTGCGCACCGGTAACCGCAAGCGCATCCGCGAGCAGCGCAACGTCGACGGCACCCCCTACGCCCCCCGGAAGAACGGCAGCAAGCGAAAGATGATGCGCGGCCTGGCCAAGGCGCTGCAGGTGGTCAGCCTGAGCCCTGACGAGGCCGTCCTGGGCTGGGGCAACCGCCTGATGGGCAGCATCGCTGGCGACCACCAGCACGGCCGGCCGCAGTCCATGAGCGCGGCCCGGATGCGCCGTGCCGGCGCGACGCCCGACTACGACGAACCGGCCTCCCGCTTCCAGGCGCGCGCCCTGCTGAAAGCCGGTTACCGGATCCGTGCCGCCAAGCGCTGGAAGCGCCCGAGCCTCGGCTGGATCCAGGCGAACCTCACCAACGGCCGAGCCGGCCTGATTCTTTCCAAGCTGCTCGACGAAACCAAGAAACAGCGCTGGCAGATCGAGCTGCCGGCCCGTGCCGTCCTGGGCGCGGATACGCAGGACGTGCGCGAGATCGCCAACACCGTGCTGCAGCAAACCCTCAACGCACCCCGATAGCGAGGCCTCGCATGGCTCAAGGCAAAGTCAGCGTCAACAACCTGAACCTGGGTCAAGGCCCGGTGACGGAGATCGAGCGCTATTTCCTGTTCATCGGCCCGGCGTCCAAGAACGTCGGCAAGCTGATCCCCCTGAACACCCAGAGCGATCTGGACACCGAGCTGGGCATCCCCGCCAGCGACCTGAAAACCCAGGTGACCGCCGCGCGCCTGAACGGCGGCGACCGCTGGGCCTGCATGGCTGCTCCCATCGCCGCAGACGGCAACTGGCAAGACGCCCTGGACAAGGCCCAGCGCGAAGGCGTTTCGGTGGAAATGGTGGTGGTCACCCAGCCGATCACGTCCGGCGCCGAGCTGTCGGCGATGCATGACACGGCCGTGTCGATCAACAACCGCTACGGCCGCCGCGTGATCTTCATCGCCGCATCCGTGGGCATCAAGGCGGGCCAGGACTGGGCAACCTACCTGGCCGAGCAGCGTGCGATCACCGCCGACCTCTTGGCCCCGCGTGTGATGGTCGTGCCGCAACTGCATGGCAACGACCTGGGCGTGCTCGCGGGCCGCCTGGCCAATGCCGCCGTAAGCATCGCCGACAGCCCCATGCGCGTGGCCACCGGGGCACTGCTGGGCCTGGGCACCACGCCGCAGGACAAGGACGGCATCCCGCTGCCGTCCGCGATCTTGGCCGAGCTGGACAAGTCGCGCTTTTCGGTGCCGCAGACCTACCCGGACTACCCCGGCGTGTACTGGGGCGACGGCAACATGCTGGACGCCCCCGGCTCCGACTTTCAGGTGGTGGAGTACCTGCGGATCACCGACAAGGCCGCCCGCCGCGTGCGCATCCTGCTGATTCAGCGCGTGGCCGACCGCAAGCTGAACAACACCCCCAACAGCATGGCGGCCAACAAGTCCGCGCTGATGCGCCCGCTGCGCGAGATGTCGCGCTCGGTGCTGTTCGCCGGCATTCAGTTCCCTGGCGACATCGAGCCACCGAAGGACGACGCCATCACCCTGGTGTGGATGAGCAAGACCAAGGTGGAGGCCTACATCTCCCTGCGCCCCTACAACTGCCCCAAAGACCTGACCGCAAACATCGCGCTGGACCTGTCCAGCGGCGACGAGGAGTAAGCCATGGCCCGAATCAGCGGCATGAACTTCGACGTGAACCTGGGCGACCTCCTGGTGCACGTCGAGAAGGCCACCCTGGACATCACCGACAACAGCGCGGTGGCCCAGACCGGTGGCGTCCCCGATGGCCATGTGGACGGCGACGTGTCCGGCGGCGGTGAACTGGAGCTGGACAGCGCCAACTTCGGCCTGCTGATGGAGGCCGCCAAGCGTGCCGGCAGCTTCCGCGCCATGGAGCCGTTCGACGCGGTGTTCTACGCCAAGGCCGGCGACGACGAACTGCGCGTGGAGGCCTTCGGCCTGAAGCTCAAGGTCTCCAGCCTGCTGGATATCGACCCGAAGGGCGGCAGCAAGTCGGTCCACAAGGTGCCCTACGACGTCACCAGCCCGGACTTCATCCGCATCAACGGCGTGCCGTACCTCGACGCCAGCGAGATCGAGGGCCTGCGCTGATGCCGGACTGGGTAGACCGCGCCGTGGCGCGCGAGGAACTGGAACTGGCGCGCGCCCTGGCTGCCCAGCTCGCCAGCAACCGCCCCGCCGGCCCCAGCCTGGACGACTGCATCGACTGCGGCGACGAGATCCCCGCCGCGCGCCGCGCGCTGGGTGGGATCACCCGCTGCGTGCCCTGCCAATCCACTTTCGAGAAAGGACACCGCCGATGACCAGCCCCTGGCCGAACTTCTCGCAGGCTGAACTGCGCTGCAAATGCGGCCGCTGTAGCAGCACGGGCGCCGAGATGGATCCGGCGTTCATGGACCGGCTGCAGCGCCTGCGCACGGCCTACGGCAAGCCTCTGGTGCTGTCCAGCGCGTACCGCTGCCCGAAGCACCCGGTGGAAGCGAAGAAGGCCCAGCCCGGTGAGCACTGCACGGGCAAGGCCGTGGACGTGGCAATTCGCGGGCCGGAGGCGTTGCGCGTGCTTCAGCTCGCCCTGGAACTGGGCTTCACCCGCATCGGCGTGAGCCAGAAGGGCACCGCGCGCTTCCTGCACCTGGGCACGTCCGCTGACGGGCGTTTCCCCTCCCCCGCCATCTGGAGCTACTGAGCATGACCAAAGCCGTGATCGTCGCCCTCGCGCTCGCCCTGTCGGGCGCCACCCTGCTGCTCGCCGCCTGCAGCAGCCAGAACCTGGTGGGCAGCACCGCCGCCACCCTGGTGCAGCGCTACTGCGACACGCCAGAGGTCGGCCGCGTGGTGCTGCGCGAGGCCATCGCCACCAGCACCGCCCCGAACCGGATCCGCGTGGAGTGCGCCGCCGATGCCCTTTAAGTCCGACCTGGAACTGCGCTCGCTGCCGGTGGATGACGCCTGGGAGGTGATCCAGCCGCTGGCCTACGTCACCCGCGACGACCGCCTGGTGCTCGTTCCGGTGGGCTATCGCACCGACCTGGCCAGCGTGCCCCGCCTGGCCTGGCGCATCGTGCCGCGTGACCACGCCCTGGCCCGCCGGCCGGCGGTGGTGCACGACTACCTCTACACCCACCAGACCCACCGCTTCACCAAGGCCGAGGCCGACCAGGTCTTTCATCAGGCCTTGCTGGAGGAAGGCATGGGCAAGGCCCTGGCCTGGCTCATGTGGTGCGCCGTGCGCATCGGCGGCCGGGGCAACTGGGGGCGCATCTGATGGAGCTGTCCGCCATGGCTATCAGCGTGCTGCTGATGCTCACCGAGCTGGTGTTAACCGGCGTGGTGGGCTTCCAGGTGTACCTGTTCAAGCAGGTCAGCGCGGCCCGCCGCGAGCACCTGGAGTTCCGCATCGAAGTGGCCGAGCGCTACGTGCGCGCCGAGCACATCGACAAGGCGATGGAGAAGCTGGAGGACCGGCTGGAGCAACGCCTGCAACACCTTTTCACCCAACCCCCGCAGAGGAAAAGAACATGAGCGAGGTCCGCGAGATCACCCTGGAAGTCAGCGAGAAGGAATTCACCTTCACCCTGGATCCGCAGCTGGTCACCAAGTACTTCAACGGCCTGACCGCCACCAACAAAGTGGCGCCGTCGCACAACCTGCTGACCACCGCCGTGAAGCAGGAACAGCTCGCCAGCCTGCGCCCGCTGCTGGCCAACCCGCTGACCACCATGAAGCTGGCCGGCGCGCTGCTGGAAGAGTACGCGCCCGACGTTGAAGTGACCGTAAAAAAGCCCTCGCCCACGCCGAGCGCCTGACCGAGGACGGCCTGGGCCAGCTGATGGCCCTGGTCGAGCGCTGGCTGCCTGGCGCAGCGCCCACGGCTGACAACCTGGGCACTGCCAAGTGGCTGGAGGACGAACACTGGCGCCGCATGGAGATCGCCGTGGCCAACGGCATCGCCAAGGCGCTGAACGGCTGACCGAGACCCAATGAATGGCTGCTGCATCCACCACCAGTCACCTTGACTTCATCCTGCGCCTGGTCGATCAGGTGACGGCCCCGGCCGCCAACGTCGCCAGGCAGCTGCAGGACGTGGCCGAGGTCGGCAAGAACGGCTTTGTGCAGATGGGCGCCGGCATGGCGGGCGTGGTCGGCACCATCGTGGCGTTCAAGGAAGGCCTGCAGCCTGCGCGGGACCAGCTCCGCGCGCTGGGCGAGGTGCGTTCCCTGGGGGTGGCCGAAGACGCCCTGGAATCACTCCAGGCGAAGTCCTTCGAGTTCGCCGTGGCCTACGGCGAGAACGCGACCGCCTTTGTCCAGTCCGCCTACAGCATCGAAGGTGCGGTAAAGGACCTGACCGGCTCGCAGCTGGCCCTGTTCACCAACGCCTCCAACGTGCTGGCCAAGGCCACCAAGACCGACAGCGAGACGATCAGCGCCTACATCGGCACGCTGTATGGCCTGAACAAGGCCCAGGCGGACGCCATGGGCAAAGGCGAGTGGGTGGAGATGCTGGCCGGGCAGAGTGCGCTCGCCGTCCAGCTGTTCCGCACCAGTGGCCAGCAGTTGAACGACGCCTTCAAGGCCACCGGCATTGGCGCTTCGGCGGCGGGTGTGAGCCTGGCCGAGCAGATGGCCGTCCTGGGCACGCTCGGCACCACCATCGAAGGTGGCGAGGCGGGCGGGCTGTACAAGTCCTTCTTCGAGAACATCGCCGGGGCGTCGGAAAAGCTCGGCATGAAGTTCACCGACAGCAACGGCCGGCTGCTGCCCATGCTGTCGATCCTGGACAAGCTGAAAGGGAAGTTCGGCGACCTGGACACCCAGGCGAAGCTCGACGCCATCACCGGCGCCTTCGGCGGCGAGGCGTCGCGCTTGATCGTCACCCTGATGAAGGACACCGACCGGCTGCGCGGTGGCCTGAACAAGCTGGGCAAGGTGAAAGGCATGGAGCAGGCCGAGCAGATGGCCAAGGCCATGGTGGATCCGTTCGACCAGTTCGCCGCCATGCTGCAGAACCTGCGCATCGTGATGGGCCAGGTGCTGATGCCCGTGCTGACGCCGCTGATTCAGCGCATCACCAAGATGGGGACGACCTTCCAGCGCTGGCTGACCATGTTCCCGAACATCGCGCGCTGGCTGGGCTACATCACTCTCGGTCTGCTCGCTCTGGTCGCCGCTGCGGGTCTGCTGACCGTGCTGGGCGGGGTGATGTCGGTGCTGTCGATTCTGATCAGCCCTATCGCGCTGCTGGTCCTGGGGATCGTCCTGCTGATCGTGGCTGTGGGTGCCGCCATCATCTGGTGGGACCAGTTGAAGGCCAAATTCGGCAACACCGCGTGGTTCCAGGTGCTGCTGACGATCATCAGCCCCGTGGTGCTGGCGTTCAAGATCTGGGTGGCGGTGCTGCAGCTGGGCTGGGCTGCCCTGCAGAAGCTGTGGAGCATCGGTGCCAACGTGGTGGGCTGGCTCGCTGAACTGACGGGCGCGACCAGTGGCGCGAACAGCGTGTGGGACACCCTGCTGTGGGCCTTCACCAACCTGTCGCCGTTCGCGCTGCTGGGCAAGGCGCTGAAAGGCCTGATCGAGCTGCTGAACAAGATCCCTGGCGTGTCGATCGATACCAGCTTTGCCGATATGCCCGAAGCGCCAGGCATGGGCGAAGCCATGAGCGCCGCCGAGCGCGCAGCGGCCGCACAGAAGATGCAGCAGACGATCAATGCGGCCATTCCCAGCCTGTCGCCGAGCCAGGCCGCCAGCGTGCCGCCGGGTGGCCTGCTGACGCGGATCCAGAACACGTCCAGCCAGAGCAGGGGCAATCACATCGAGAAGGTGGAGATCCACACCGGCAAGGCCATGACCCCGCTGGAACTGGAAAACATGCTGGGGATGGCTGCCGGATGAGCCTCTACATCGATCTGCTGATCCAGGACAACGACCTGGCGCTGGACCCGTCCCGCCAGCCGCGGCTGGTGGATGACCGCGCGAGCATCGCCCAGGACATTGCCCACATGATCCGCGAGAGCGGCCTGCTGGTGACCCTGGTGGCTGAGCGTGACCGCCTTCGGCAGCGCGACTGCATCCAGCAGTTGGAGCTGCTGGTGGAGGCCGACGAACGCCTGGTGCCCGGCACCGCGAAGATCCGTGAAGTGGACGCCGGCCAGTACCTGGTGACCGCGCGCACCGTTGAGTTTGGAGTGATTGAGGTGACCCTGTGACCGTAGATTTCAAGCAGGCGCTCAATGACGCCGGCATTCCCACCACCGAGCAAGGGCTGCGCCAGGCCTGGGAAAGTGAAGTGGCCGCCCAGGGCAGCGCGCTGAGCAACACCAGCGCCTATTCGCCGTTCTGGCGGATCGTCACCGCCCTGGTGACCAAGCCCGTGCTGTGGCTGATCACCTTCATCAGCGGCACCGTGCTGCCGAACTTCTTTGTGAAGACCGCCTCCGGCGCCTGGCTGGACATGCTGGCCTGGGCCGTGAACGTGGAGCGCAAGGGCGCAACCAAGGCCAAGGGCCTGCTGCTGTTCACCCGCCTGGCGGCCGGCGGCGCCCTGGAGGTGCCCGCCGGCACGGTGGTGCAGTCCGCTTCGATCAACGGGCACATCTACCAGTTGGTGACGACCGCCGATGGCACGTTCACCGATGGCGCGATGCAACTGGAGATCCCGGCCGAGGCGGTGGATACCGGCGCCGGCTTCAACCTGGCGCCCGGCTACTACGCCATCCTGCCGGAGCCCGTGCCGGGCATCGCCCAGGTGGTGAACGCCAGCGGCTGGCTGACCTCGCCCGGCGCGGATCCTGAGCCCGACGACGAGCTGCGCCTGCGCGTGCGCAACCAGTTTTCGGCGGTCAACCAGTGGCACACCGATGCCGTCTACCGTGCGCTGATCTCGGCTTTCCCGGGTGTGCGCCCCGATGGCGTGTACTTCCTGCACGGTGCGCCGCGTGGCCCTGGTAGCGCCAATGCCTATGTGCTGTTCGAGGCGGACGTGCCGGCAGCCACCTACCTGGAGCAGATCAACGCCCACATCCGTGACCAGGGCAACCATGGCCATGGTGATGACCTGCTGGTGATGGAGATGCCGGAGACCCTGCACGCCATCATGCTGGAGGTGTGGCCGCGTTCGACGCTGACCGCCGAGCAACGCCAGAGCCTGCTGGCGAACATCGAGCTGTTCGTGCGCGCCGCATTCCGCGAGAGCACCACCACCGACTACCAGCCAACCCTGACCTACCCGCAGTCGCGCTTTTCCTTCAGCCGCCTGGGCGAGGAACTGCACCAACAGTTCCCCGGCATCGAGTCGCTGCGCTTCCAGAACGCCGACATCGTGTCGGAGCTGGCCATCCCCCGGATCCAGAGCCTGCAGGTGGTGCCCCATGATTAAGCTCGGGCTGCCCTTCTGGCTGGACGGCCCCGAGCTGGCAAAGCTCAAGGCTGCCGCACAGGCCTGGTGGACAAAGGTGGAAGGCTGGCTGCACTGGCCGCTGCTGCAGATGGACGCCGACACCTGCCACCTGACCATCCTGGATCTGCTGGCCTGGCAGCGCGACATCACGCGCTTCAAGGGCGAGCCCGAGGCCCTGTATCGCCTGCGGGTGAAGCACGCCTTCATCAACGCCGTGGACGCCGGCAGCGTTGCCGGCATGAAGCGCATTCTGCAGCGCCTGGGCGTGGGCTATGTGGAGATCGAGGAACGCCACCCCGAACGCGACTGGGACGTGGTGCTGCTGCAACTGAGCAACACCCAGTTGGCCGAGAACCCCGAGCTGCTGCGCGTGCTGATTCAGCAGTACGGCCGCACCTGCCGCCGCTACGACTTCGTGACCATTACCCCGGTGACGCTTGGCCTGGTCGCGGTCGATTTCAACGACGACCAGCAGACGCTGGTCGCCAGCCTGTAGGAGACCCCCATGGGTGCCAGCATTACCCTTGCCGGTGAAAGCCTGATCGCGCAGAAGCAGGGCGCGCAGCAGATCCTCACCGTGTCCCGCTTCATCCTGGCCAACGTGCCCGGCCTCGATCCCAACGGGCCGGTGGACCGCGCTGCCGGCAAGCCGGCCGCCGGGCAGATCGTCGGCACCTACGACATCACCCAGGCCGGCTACGTGAACCCCAATCAGGTGGTCTACAGCCTGATGCTGGGCAGCGATATCGGCGACTTCGACTGGAACTGGATCGGCCTGGAAACCGCCGAGAACGTGCTGCTGATGGTGGCCTACGTGCCCACCCAGCAGAAGCGCCGCAACATCCCGCCGCTGCAGCTGGGGAACAACGTCACCCGCAACTTCCTGGTGGTGTTCGACGGCGCCCAGGCGCTGACCGGCCTGACCATCGACGCCAGCACCTGGCAGCACGACTTCACCGTGCGCCTGGCAGGCATCGACGAGCGCGAGCGCCAGAGCAACCGCGACATCTACGGGCGCGCGTGCTTCTTCGGCAGCGCGCTGCAGCTGGAGAAAGTGGGCGGGGCGTATCAGCTCAAGCCGGGCACCGCCTACGTGGAAGGCGTGCGCCTGCAGCATTCTGCAGCGCTGCCTGTGGTGCCGCCGGCATTCCCCACCACCGCCTGGCTGGACGTCGCCCTGAAGCGCGAGCTGAACGACGTGGTGGCGTCCTGGAGCGTGGTCTGGGGGACAGCAAAGGTGGACTACGTGGACAGTGCCGGCGTGCAGCACTACTGCGTGGCCCTCGCAGAGCTGCCGAACAGCAACACCGTCACCGATAGCCGCCCGGTGGAGAACATCGCGGGACCGCTGGTGGCGCACTTCGCCGCCCGCGTGGGCGACTACGCCGGCCTGCGGGCCAGGGCGACCACCAAGGACGACGTGGGGCTTGATCAGATCCCGAACGCGATAGCGAAAGGGGCTCAGAAGAGCAGCGACCGTGACGACGTTATTTCTACCACTGCGTTCGTCAAAGCCGTTGCTGGTGACGCGAGCTTCCTTGCCACAGCGACCCGAAACCTGAGCCAGGGCACGGATAGGCAAGATCCGAACATCGCGATAGCGCCCGTTATCGTGACCAAGCATGCCAACACCCCAGACGGGGCAAATGGATTCTATTGGCACATCACCACCACGTTTTACGGAACCATCTCCGCCACCAGCGACCGCGCGCAGATCGCCGTGTCATACAACAGCCCCACCCCAATGGTGTGGGCGCGCAGCTGTCTTGGAAACGTGTGGCTGCCGTGGGTGCAACTGGCCAATACCGCCTTTGTAAAGAACGCGATCAATGCGTTCGGGATTGGCACAAACGAGGGCGAAACAGCGATGCCTCTGCTGGCAAACCTGAACCGCACCGATATCCCGACAGGCATCTATGCCTGCAACGCCTCTACGGTAGGGGCGCCCACAGCAGCAGCTGGCATCGTTCAAGTCAGTAACAAGGGCACCGGCAACAATCTCGAATTCAACTGGATGACGCTCGCCAACGGCGAAGTGTGGTCACGCTCTACCAACGCAAATGCCATTGGCCCATGGGCCAGGCAACTGAGCGATCAGAACATCAACACGCTGTACCCCCTGAGCAGTGCCGGAGGTGCCTACAGCGCGCCTCTTCCCGGAGGTTTGATTCTCAAGCTGGGCACCTACTCCAGAGCCTGGGCATTTGCCGAAGGCGAGCTGGTGACGCTCACCTTTAACGACGCCTTTCCATCGGCCTGCTTGTGGGGTGGTGCCTTCCCGGTGAACAGCTCCGGGGGCGCTCACCACGAAACCATGTACTTGCGCCGATCCATGAGCAGAAGCAATGCGGTTATTCAGGCCGAAGGGGTAACGAGCCAAGGTTTGAACGGGCACGAGTTCGCCTGGATTTTCGTAGGTTACTAGGAGCGATCAATGCCTTTTTTTGACCCCGTGCATTCAGGTTTCTATTCGGAAGACCGCAACGACATCCCGAAAGGCGCCGTCAGGATCAGTGAAGAACTGCGCACTGAGCTGATTAAAACAGGCCTGCCCATTGCCCTGAATTCGGATGGTATTCCCACCCCCATTTACCCATCAGAACCCAGCGCGGCCGAACGCTTGAAGAGTCGGCACGGGGTAAAAACCAAGGAAGTCGACACGGCCTGCGAGTCAGCCATCATCAGCGGCTTCCAGTCTGCTGCCCTGGGCACGCCCCACCGATACAGCAGCCAGCTGGATGATCAGCTGAACCTGACCGGCGCCATCCTGCGGGGGCTGGATATGCCCTATGCCTGCCGCGACGAGCAAGGCGTGAGGGACTTCCGCTTGCACACCGCCGAGCAACTGCGTCAGGTGGGCGACGACTTCACCTTGTACAAGCTGCAGCTGCTGCAGCGCGCCAACGCGCTGAAACAGCAGCTGGATCTTGCGCTGGCAGCCGGTGACATCGAGGCCATGCAAGCCATCACCTGGGAGGCCGCTGCATCGTGACCTGGGCACCTGTGACCATGCGCTGGCCTGAGCAGGCCACCCAGTGGATGGGTGGCCTGGCGGCGGCCAAGGATCTGGCCGGCGGTGAGCTGGCCAGCACTGCCATCCGCCTGGCAGGTCTGGACGGTATGGCCACCACCAACCCTGGCCCGGTCGGCAGCGCCGCGCAGGCCGCCATCGCCGCCGGGCGTGCTGCGCTCTCCGCGCAGCTGGGCGAGGCGCCGGCCTGCCTGGCGGTGACGCCCTTCCAGTCGGGCATCGGCCAAGGCCGTGGCCACCAGCGCTTCCTGTCGGCACCCAACCTGCTGCAGCACCTGGCCGACAAGCTGGTGGACAGCACCGACGCCGGCCGCCCTACCGGCCCGCAGTTCGCGCTGTCGATCCTGTTCCTGGCTACCCGCTACGACCAGTTGGCGAGCACCCTGGCGCGCTTCAACGCGCTGCTGCCGGTACCGGACCTGGTGCGCACCGAACGGCGCGCCCGGCACCTGTCCCGGCTGGAGTCGGAAAAGTGGGTGACGCCCTCTGCTGGCCCGCTGCCGCGCTGGGGCACACTGCCCCTGGAGCGCTGCACCATCACCAAGGCCGCCAAGCGGTCCATGGCGGGCCAGTTGGCCGTCCTGGAGGGCTACGCCGCCGACAGCTCGCCCATGGCGGATCTCGTCGCGCTGGCCGGGCGCAAGGCCACCCAGCAAGCGGCACGCGACCAGAAGCTGACCGACCTGCAGGCGCTGCTGGCCGGCGGATCCGCTGACGACAGCATGCGCGCCCGACTGGTCGGCCCTGGTACGCCGGCCCAACTACGCGCCGCCATGCTCGACGGCCAGCCGCCTGGCCATGAATGGGTGCTGAGCGCCGGCCTGGTGCTGACGGGATCGCTGGATGGGCTGAGCTTCGTGCGTGAGCTGGTGGGCCTATGACGCTGCTACTCGACGGCAAGAAGGTGCGCGGGAAGGGGCTCAAAGTGGCGGCCTCGCTGCGCATCGAGAGCGACGATCTGTCGGGGCAGACCAGCAACACCGACGCGGCGCACAAGGGCTTCAAGCCCAAGACGCTGACCATCACCCTGCTGATTCCGTACCGCGACCGCGCGCACCTGGTGGAGCTGATGAGCTGGGCCGAAGCCACCGGTGCCGGCGGCCAGCGCCGCACCTATCGGGTGGTGAACGACACCGCCGAGGCCTTCGGCGTCCGGCAGGTGGAGTTCAGCGACGGCGTAAGCGCCCGCGAGGACGACACGCTGTCGGCGTGGCGCGTCCAGTTCACCCTGGCCGAGAAACTATCCACAGCCGAGCGCGTGGAGAAACGCCGCCCCGGCAACTCGGTGACGCAGCAGGCAGGCCCTGGCCAGTCCATCGACGGCACCACCAGCGAAGGCGGCGCCCAGCCGGGCGAGTTGACCGGCTTTGAAGCCATTCTGAAACGCCTGGATGACGCCCTCGCATGAAGCTGCACAAGGTCCTGACCATCGCCGGCAAGGTGTACCCCCTGGTGAAAGACGAGGTGCGCCTGGATCTGCGCAGCCCCGGCCGGGCCAGCCTCACCATCAAGGCCGAAGCGCCCGTACGCGGCCTGGTGACCCTGGACCTGGGCTACAACGAACGCGCGCTACAGCGGCACTTCATCGGCCACGTCGAGCGCTGCACCGCCGCCAACAGCCAGCAGCAGGTGCTGTTCTGCCGCGAGCTGACCAGCGTGCTGGCCATGCCGCTGCCCATGAACCTGCGCCATGTGGATCTCCGGCAGGTGCTGGCCGAGATCAGCACGCGCACCGGCCTGCGCTTTCGCGTGCCGGACCAACCCTACGCAAAGGTGAAGACGCCCTACTTCTACAGCCTGGCCGCCGGGTATCAGGCCATGGACAGCCTCGCCCAGGTGTTCGGCATCCCGGACTTCATCTGGCAGCAGCAGGGCGACGGCGAGGTGTACGTGGGCAGCTGGGCACACAGCTTCTGGGGCGTGCGCGATCCCTTGCCGCTCCCGCCCGAGCTGTTCGACACCTACCAAGGCAACCAGAGCGCCATGGTGGCGGCCCTCCCAGGCCTTCGCCCTGGTGCGTCTATCAACCAAGGCGAGCGGATCACGTCCGTGACCCTCGCCGACTCGCAGATGGCCCTCCGATGGAAGACGCAATCCGCCGCGCAGTAGAGCGCCAATTTCCCGAACTGACCGGGGGCTATCACCTGCCCCGCTTGGGCCGTGTGGTCGCCGTCCCAGATGCGCCGGACGCTCCGGGCCTGTGCGACGACTTCCGCCCACGCTTCGGGGTGGATGTCGAAGTGCTGCGCCCCGACGGCGAACCCGATCCCGACCTGCCCATTCTTCACAGCCTACCCCTACCCGCCCCCAATGGCGGCCAGGAGGCCGGCTTCTTCGGCTTCCCCGAAGAAGGTGCCACCGTGGTGGTGTGCTTTGCCTACGGCCTGCCCCACAAGCCCTACATCGCGCAGATACTCCCGCACGGGCTGAGCCTGCCGAAGGTCTCAAAGGGGGATCAGCTGTGGCAGCACAGCGAGGCCAGCCAGCAGCGAGTGGACGCCGATGGCAACTGGACCCGCCAGACGGATGGGCAGATCCGCGATCAGGCCGTAGAGCGCGAGGTGGAGGCCCTGGAGAACACCGAGCACTACCAGATCACCACCGTGGACGTGGACGACCACAGCACCGAGACCGTGGGCGGGGTGAAGAAACTGCAGGCGCTGGGGGCACTCAAACTGCTGTCCGGCGGATCCGCGAGCCTCGCCGCCGTGGGCGACCTGCATCAAGCCACCGGACGCGACCTGAACCTGGTGGTGGGGCAGAAACTGAACGCCACCGTGGGCGGTGATATGACCGAGGCCATCGTGGGGATCCGCCGCAGCATCGCGGCCCAGACCTGGCTGGGCTCCCCAGGCGTAAACGTCCTGCAGGTGCTGCTGGATCTAATCGACCTGGTGCAGCAGATGAACACCCAGCTGGCCGCCCATACCCACGTTCCAGGGCCAATGCCGAGCGTCGGCGACGTGGCTCAGTTCAGCAGCAAAGCAGCCAAGGCGTTGTCCTTGTCGGGGCAGCTGAAACCTATCACCGCATAACCTAGCGGACGGGTGGCATTCAACTGCCAGTTGAATTCTATACCAATATAGGTATATATTTGCTGCACATATTTACAGGGAACCTTAGTAGATGGGGAAGCCGTTGCACTGGGTAGGGAGTAGCAAGAAGGATCTCTCAGATATGCCCGACGACGTACAAGATGTGTTTGGCTTCGCCCTACATCAGGCCCAAGAAGGCGGCAAACACCCACAGGCAAAGCCACTAAAGGGCTTTTCTGGAGCTGGGGTGCTTGAAGTTGTCGAGGATTACGATGGCGATACCTATCGAGCAGTCTACACAGTGAAATTTGGAGCAGCAGTCTATGCCCTGCATTGCTTCCAGAAAAAATCGACCAAAGGCATAGAGACACCGCAGCATGATATCGACTTGATCAAGTCGCGATTGAAAGCAGCGGAAGCACATGCGAATGGTGGAAAGAAATGATTGAGATTGAAGAAGGTAGCGGCAACGTATACGCAGACATCGGAAGAGCCGATGCCAGCGAAATGATGATGAAGGCAAGACTTGCGGAGAAAATCGGCGGCATCATCAAAGCCCGCCATCTAACACAAGTTCAAGCCGCAGAGATCCTTGGGCTACCTCAACCAAAGGTTTCTGACATGCTGCGCGGGAAATTCAGAGGTATCAGCGAAGCCAAGATGATTGACTGCCTGTCACGTTTGGGCCGCGATGTTCAGATTGTGGTCAAAGCTGCTCCAAGATCACGACGGGAAGGGCGAGTGGAAGTAGTCTTTGCCTGACTCAATAGCTGCACCCGAGAAACCCGCCACCTGGCGGGTTTTTCTTTGCCCCGAACACTATTTCCGACCTATCGCAGGTCACCATGGTGAGCACGCCGAAAAAATCGCTCGTCCAGAAAACCGAGGGCAAGAACGGACTTATCCCCCTCCCGCCGACGGGCCGTGCATGATTTTTTTGCGCAATCCAGGGTGGGGTGAAAGAGGGACGCGACGGCAGCGGCAGCGCGGGATCTGGCGGTTAGGCTCGCTTTTCACGCTGTGAAAGGAATTGTCAGGATGTGCAAGATGGGTCGGCCCGGAGTGTCCACATTACGTCCACACCCCGAAGCAAAGTGTGCGAAAAATAGGCGCATATATCTCGGAAAACCCACGCTATGCGGGGTTTTCCCAAACACAACAGCACTTCAGAACCGGTCAACAACAAGTTCGACGAAGGCGAATAACCACGCCCCCTCGCTACACCAGCGCCGTATCCAGCACCATCATCAGGCAGAAGCCGAACGCCAGCCCCAGGCTCCCGGCCACCGGGTGTCCACGCCTGTGGCACTCCGGGATGATCTCGTGAGTCACCGCGAAGAGCATCGCCCCCGCAGCCAGGGCCAGGCCCCACGGCAGTAGCACAGTCGAGACCTGCACCAACCACGCGCACAGCAACGCGAACAGCGGCTCTACCAGCCCGGATGCCGCACCGATGAGCAACGCCCGTCCTCGCGACATCCCCGCCCCTGCCAGCACCAGGGAAATGATCAGCCCCTCCGGCAGGTCCTGCAGCGCAATGCCCAGCGCCAAACTGTCCGCGCCGGCCAGGCCCGCGCCAGCCGCAACGCCCACCGCCATGCCTTCCGGAATGTTGTGCACCACGATGGCGATCACGAACAGCACCACCCGAGGCGCCAGACGCACGCCAGCCCCGGCATCGACGGGTAACGCCTGGTCCGGCAACAGGCGCCCCAGGCCGAACAGCGCACTGGCCCCCAACAGCAAGCCAATGCTGACCAGAAACCCCGCCGACCAGCGGGAGAACCCCAACTGCCCCGCCGCCTCCAGCCCCGGCATCAGCAGCGAGAACACCGTCGCCGCCAACATCACGCCGGCCCCGAAGCCAAGCAGGGCATTGGACGCCCGGGCCGACAGACGACCCAGGCACAGCACCGGCAAGGTGCCGACGGCCGTGCCCAGGGCGCAGAGGCTCCCGGCCATCAGCGCATGCCAGAGGTGCGGCTCCAGCACCCGCTCGGTGGCCAGCAGCGCCCGCCACCCCAGCAGCAGCGCCCCGATCAGCACCAGCGCGATGCCCAGCACCTGCCGCAGCGACAAGCCGCTGGGCAGGCCTGCCCCCACCAGCCGTCGTCGACGGGCCGGGGACGCCATACGCAAGGGCGCCGCCATCAGGCCAGTGCCTCTCGGTAGCGCCGCTCCACCTCGGCCCAATCCACCACGTTGTAGAACGCCCCGATGTATTCCGGTCGGCGGTTCTGATAGCGCAGGTAATAGGCGTGCTCCCAAACGTCCAGACCCAGCACCGGCGTATTGCCGTGCATCAGCGGACTGTCCTGGTTACCGGTGCTCTCCACCACCAGGCGCCGTTCGGGCGTCACCGACAACCATGCCCAACCACTGCCGAAGCGCTTCAGCGCGGCCTGGGTAAAGGCCTCCCTGAAGGCAGCGAAACCACCCAGCTCCGCTTCGATGGCCGTACGCAGGGTTCCACCGGGCTCACCGCCACCTGACGGCGACATCACGGTCCAGAACAGGCTGTGGTTCGCATGCCCGCCCCCGTTGTTGATCACCGCCACGCGCAAGGCCTCGGGCAGCTCATCAAGGCGACGCAGCACCTGCTCCACCGGCAGATGCCCGAGGGCGTTGCCCTCCAGCGCCGCGTTCAGGTTGTTCACGTAGGCCTGGTGGTGCTTGCTGTGGTGGATCTCCATGGTGGCCGCATCGATGTGTGGCTCCAGCGAGTCGTAGGCATAGGACAAGGCAGGCAAGACGTAAGGCATGGAGGGTGTTCCTCTCTCAGTGGTAATGGCGGCTCATGGCGGGCGCTCGACGGGCGACGGGAGCGCTGCGGTCCAGCAAGCGGTCGGTGCGCGGGTAGGTGCCGTGGTCCTGAATGAACTGCATCAGCGTGGCGTAGGTCCGCCCACTGTGGCGCTGCGCCATCTCCCGCAGGTCCTGCGGCTGGCGCGCGTCATACACCAGCTGCAGCAGGCGCTCGTGGCAGGCGCAGAGGTACTCGGCGGTCTCCTCCGGCTGCTCCAGCATCAGGTGCAGGTCACCCAGGTTGTGGTACGACACCACCAGTGCGGACACCGCCTCGGCCGGTTCCGGCCAACGCTCCAGCAGCATCTGCGCCTGGGCCAGCGCACGCAGGTAGAGCTCGCGCGCCTCGATCCAGTCCCCGTCGTGGAAGCAGCGGTTGCCCGCCGTGATGATGCGTTTCCAATATTCCATGCGACACCTCCAGAACAGGGGCGCCACCGGAGCGGCGCCCGGTGGGGCGGCTAGAGGCCGCCCTCGGTGAGTTTCTCGGGATTGAGCAACTGCTCCAGCTCGGCCCGGGACAGTGCGGTGTGCTCCTCGGCCACATCGATCACCGGGCGTCCCTCGCGGTAGGCCTGCTTGGCGATTTCCGCCGCCTTCAGGTAGCCGATGATGGGGTTGAGCGCCGTCACCAGGATGGGGTTGCGCGACAGCGCTTCCTGCAGCTTCGGCTGGTTGACGGTGAAGCTCGCCACGGCGCGGTCCGCCAGCAGTCGGCTGCTGGTGGTGAGCACCTGCAGGCTGCCGAGCAGGTTGTGGGCCACCAGCGGCAGCATCACGTTCAGCTCGAAGTTGCCGGACTGCCCCGCCAGGGTGATGGCTGCGTCGTTGCCGATGACCTGGGCGGCCACCATCGCCGCCGCTTCCGGAATCACCGGGTTGACCTTGCCCGGCATGATCGAAGAGCCCGGCTGCAGGGCCTCCAGCTCAATCTCCGCCAGCCCGGCCAGCGGCCCCGAGTTCATCCAGCGCAGGTCGTTGGCGATCTTCATCAGCGACACCGCCACCGTCTTCAGTTGTCCGGACAGGGCCACGGCGGTGTCCTGGGAACCGATCAGGGCGAAGAAGTTGCTGCCAGGGGCGAAGCGCAGGCCGGTCAAGGTATTCAACTCATCGCAGAAGCGCTCGGCGAAACGCGGATGGGCGTTGATCCCGGTGCCTACTGCCGTGCCGCCCTGGGCCAGTTGCTGCAGGCTCGGCAGCAGTGCACGCAGGTGCTCGATGTTGCTTTGCACCTGCTGCGCCCAGCCATCGAGTACCTGGCTCATGCGCACCGGCATGGCATCCATCAGGTGGGTACGCCCGGTCTTCACATAAGGGCGGACCGCCAGGGATTTCTCGCACAGCACCTGCAGCAGGTGGCCCAGCACCGGCAGCAGGCCTTCGGTGAGTTCGATGGCCGCGCTGATATGGATGCTGGAGGGGATCACGTCATTGCTGCTCTGCCCGCAGTTCACGTGGTCGTTGGGGCTGACCGGCTCGCCGAGCAGGCGCCCGGCCAACGTGGCGATCACCTCGTTGGCGTTCATGTTGGAACTGGTGCCGGAGCCGGTCTGGAACACATCCACCGGGAAGTGCGCCATGAAGTCCGTAGCCAGCAGCTCCTGGCAGGCCCCCACGATGGCATCGCCCATGGCCGGGCTGATCTGCTCCAGTTCCACGTTGGCGCGGGCCGCCGCCGCCTTGGCCAGGATCAGGGCGCGGATGAAGGGCGCCGGCATCCGCAGGCCGGAAACCGGGAAGTTGTTCACCGCCCGCTGGGTCTGGGCGCCATAGAGGGCATGGGCGGGCACGGCCAGCTCGCCCATGCTGTCGCGTTCGATTCGGGTGTCAGTCACGCTGGGCTCCTTCTTCGGGATCGTGGTAACGGAGGGACGGCGCCAGGTTCAGGGTCGCCAGGCGCCATTGCAGCGCGCGAAGGCGGCGCTGCAGGGCAGAGCTGCGCGCGTGGTGGCGCAGCTCCTGCAGGGGGAGGTAGGCGTAGTCCAGGCACTGCGCCCGCCAGTGGGCCGGGAGCGCGCGGTCTTCCGCGCTGCGCAGCAGCAGGTCGAGGCAGGCCTCGAAGATGCGCCAGGGCGAGGCGCCTTGGCGCTCGGCCAGTTGCCGGGCCTCGTTCAGGTAGCGCACCAGCAGGCGCGGCTCGTCCGGACACAGCGCGCAGCGGATGCGCAGGCCGGTCGAGCGCCAGCGGGCGGTAGCCGGGTTTTCCTCGCGGCAGGACTGCATGGCAAACCTCTAACGAAAATCATTCGCGAATGAGAATAATAATATTTAGAGATAATTGCCAAGCGGCGATGCGCGGGGTCGCTCGCCAGCCGTGAAAGACGTGTCAATGAAATCGCTTGAAAAAGCGGGAAAAGAAACGAAAACGCGCCCATTGGGCGCGTTCTCAGGGGCGGAGCGTGTGGAGGCGATCAGCTGCCAGCAACAGTCATCCGCTCGATCAATACCGAGCCAGTACGGATGTTGCCGCGCATCTCCAGGTCGGAGCCCACAGCGAGGATCTGGCGGAACATGTCCTTCAGGTTGCCGGCGATGGTCACTTCCTGCACCGGGAACTGGATCTCGCCATTCTCGACCCAGTAGCCGGCCGCACCACGGGAATAGTCGCCGGTCACCATGTTCAGCCCCTGTCCCATCAGCTCCGTCACCAACAGGCCACGCCCCATGCGGCGCAGCAGCGCCTTCTGGTCTTCCGGGCCATGGCTGACGAACAGGTTGTGCACGCCGCCGGCATTGGCCGTGCTCGGCAGGCCGAGCTTGCGCCCGGAATAGGTGCCCAGCACATAGGACACCAGGTCGCCCTTCTCCACGAACGGCTTGGCGTAGGTGGCCAGGCCATCGTTGTCGAACGCCGCGCTGGCCATGGCGCGCGGGATGTGCGGGCGCTCATCGATGCTCAGCCACTCGGGGAACAGGCGCTGGCCCAGCGCGCCCTCTAGGAAAGAGGACTTGCGGTACAGGTTGCCGCCGGAAATGGCCGACAGGAAGCTGCCGAACAACCCCGTGGCCAGCTCCGCCGCGAACAGCACCGGCACCTCGCAGGTGGGTACCGCCCGGGCACCCAGGCGGCTGACAGTACGCTCGGCGGCGCGGCGACCGATGCTCGCCGGATCCGCCAGCTGGGTGCCAATGCGGTTCACGTCGTACCAGTAGTCACGCTGCATCTGGCCTTCGCTGCCGCCGATCATCACGCAGCTCAGGCTGTGGCGGGTGCTGGCGTAGCCCCCGACGAAGCCATGGCTGTTGCCGTACACGCGGCAGGCCTGGTGGGTGCTGAGGGTGGTGCCGTCGGCATTGGTGATGCGCGCATCGGCATCGAAGGCCGCCGCTTCACAGGTGAGCGCCAGCTCCACCGCCTGCTCCGGGCTGATAGCCCAGGGGTGGTAGAGGTCCAGCTCCGGCAGGTCACGGGCCATAAGGGCCGGGTCGGCCAGCCCCGCGCAGTCGTCTTCCGAGGCGTGCTTGGCAATCGCCAGGGCTGCCGCCACGGTCTCGCGAATGGCCTCTTCGCCGCTGGCCGAGGTGCTCGCCGAGCCCTTGCGCTGCCCTACATAAAGGGTGATGCCGAAGCCCTGGTCACGGTTGAACTCCACCGTTTCCACCTCGCGCTGGCGCACCGTGGTGGACAACCCCTGCTCCATCGACACCGCCACCTCGCAGGCCGTCGCGCCCTGGCGGGCGGCCTCGGCGATGATGCGCTCTACCTGCGCCTGCAGCTCCGGAAGGGCCTGCGGGCCAACACCTTGTACGTCACTCATAGCCACTCCGATTTCTCAAACCCGTTTCGACGGGGCGGGCGCCGCGCGCCCTGCCCCACCCGCCGCGAACGCGGCGCCAGCCGGGACGGACAATCCCCCTCCGACTGGTTATCATGGCGGCGTTTTCCACTGGACCACCCCCATGCCTGAATATCTCGACGACGACTTCTCCGGAGAGAAGAGCAAGTCCCAGGTCAAACGCGAGCTGCAGGCCCTGCAGGACCTGGGCGAACGCCTGACCACCCTCAAGCCCGACATGCAGGACAAGCTCCCGCTCACCGATGCGCTGCGCAAGGCCCTGGTCGAGGCGCCCAAGCACAAGGCTCACATCGCCCGCAAACGCCACCTGCAGTACATCGGCAAGCTGATGCGCGAGCAGGATGTCGAGGCCATCGTCGCCATGGTGGACCAGGTCGACAACACCACCCGCGAATACAACGAGCGCTTCCACAGCCTCGAGCGCTGGCGTGATCGCCTGATCGCCGGCGACGACGAAACCCTCGAAGCCTTCGTGGCCGACTACCCGGACACCGACCGCCAGCACCTGCGCGGCCTGATCCGCCATGCCCAGCACGAAGCGGCCCGCAACAAACCGCCCGCCGCCGCACGCAAGGTCTTCAAGTACATCCGCGAACTGGACGAAATCCAGCGCGGCCTGCGCTGAAGACCGCCACGGGCCAGCACCCCGGCCACGCCGGGGCCAACGGCCCGTAGCACCGCGCCACATCAGGCGCCGGTGCCTCCCACGGTGATCGCATCGATCTTCAGCGTCGGCTGACCGACGCCCACGGGCACCGACTGCCCGTCCTTGCCACACGTCCCTACTCCACTGTCCAGTGCCAGGTCGTTGCCCACCATGGACACCCGGCTCATCGCCTCCGGCCCGTTGCCGATCAGCGTCGCACCCTTCACCGGCGCGGTGATCTTGCCGTTCTCGATCAGGTACGCCTCGCTGGTGGAGAACACGAACTTGCCGCTGGTGATGTCCACCTGGCCACCGCCGAGGTTGGCGCAGTAGATACCGCGCTGGACCGAGGCGATGATCTCCTCCGGGTCGCTCTCCCCCGCCAGCATGTAAGTGTTGGTCATGCGTGGCATCGGCAGGTGCGCGTAGGACTCGCGACGGCCGTTGCCGGTGGGCGCCACGCCCATCAGCCGCGCATTGAGCTTGTCCTGCATGTAGCCCTTGAGCACGCCGTTCTCGATCAGCGTGGTGCACTGGGTCGGGGTGCCTTCGTCGTCCACGCTCAGCGAACCGCGGCGACCGGCCAGGGTGCCGTCATCGACGATGGTGCACAGGCTGGAGGCGACCTTCTCGCCGATGCGGCCGCTGTAGGCCGAACTGCCCTTGCGGTTGAAATCGCCTTCCAGGCCGTGGCCCACCGCCTCGTGCAGCAGCACGCCGGACCAGCCGGCGCCCATCACCACCGGCAGCGTGCCGGCCGGGGCAGGCACCGCTTCCAGGTTCACCAGCGCCTGGCGCAGCGCCTCGCGGGCGTAGCCCATGGCGCGGTCTTCCTGGAGGAAGTAGCGGTAGTCGGTCCGCCCGCCGCCGCCGTGGCCACCGCGTTCGCGGCGACCGTTCTGCTCGACGATCACACTGACGTTGAAACGCACCAGCGGGCGCACATCACTGCCCAGGCTGCCGTCGCTGGCGGCCACCAGCACGTGCTCCCAGACCCCGGCCATGCTCACGGTGACCTGCTTGATGCGCGGGTCGAGCGCACGCGTGGCCTGGTCGATGCGCTGCAGCAGCGCGACCTTCTCGGCACGGCTGATCACGTCCAGCGGGCTGTCCGGCGCATAGAGCCGGGCCACCTCGGGGCTGGCGAAGGCCTGCACGCGCCCCTGCTGCCCGGCCCGGGCGATGGACCGGGCCGCACGGGCCGCCTGGCTCAGCGCCTCGGGGGTGATGGCGTTGCTGTAGGCGAAGCCGGTCTTCTCGCCGGACTGGGCACGCACGCCCACGCCCTGGTCGAGGTGGAAGCTGCCGTCCTTGACGATGCCGTCCTCCAGCACCCAGGACTCGGAAACCAGCCCGTGGAAATACAGGTCGGCGGCATCGATGCCCGGACCGGCCACCTCGCCGAGGACGCCCTGCAGCTGCTCGATGGCAAGGCCGCCCGGCGCCAGCAGGCGGTCACTGACGGATAACAACATCTGGCTCATAGCTACTCCGTAATCACCGGCGCGGGTTCGGCCGGCGTCTTGAATCGTCTGTGTGCCGTCACCGGCATTCGTTGGCGGATCGCCCGCTGCTCCTCGGCATCACGCCGGGCCAGCAGTACCGCCTCACCCTTTCCGGCCTCGGCCAGGACACGCCCCCATGGATCGACGATAGACGAATGCCCATGGGTTTCCCGCGGCCCCGGATGAACGCCGCCCTGCCCGGCCGCCAGCAGGTAGCACTGGGTCTCGATGGCGCGGGCGCGCACCAGCACCTCCCAATGCGCCGCTCCGGTCACCGCCGTGAATGCCGACGGCGCGGTGATCAACTCGGCCCCGGCCTCGCGCAATGCGCCGTACAGCTCGGGGAAGCGCAGGTCATAGCAGACCGTCAGCCCCAGGCGCCCCACCGGAGTATCGGCCAGCACCACGTGGTCACCGAAGGCGTAGTCGTCGGACTCGCGATAACGCCCCCGGGCATCGGCCACATCCACGTCGAACAGGTGGATCTTGTCGTAGCGCGCGACCCGCTCGCCGTGCTCATCCACCAACAGCGAGCAGGCGTTGGGCTTGGCGTCCGGGCGGCCTTCGGGTGGCAGGGGCAAGGTGCCGGCCACGATCCATAACCTGAGGTCGCGGGCGGTCTGTTTCAACCAAGGCAGGATCGGCCCTTCGCCACGGGCCTCGGCCTGCCCCAGCCGAGCCAGGTCGCGCCGGCCCATGGCGGCGAAGTTCTCCGGCAGCACGGCCAGGCGCGCGCCCTGCCCTGCCGCGTCGGCCAGCAGGCGCCGAGCGGCGTCGAGGTTGGCCAGGACGTCGTCCTGGCTGGTCATCTGGATTACCGCGAACTCCATGGCGTCCTCCGGCGTACGACAACGGCCATGCAACGGCCCGTCATGAATCGGGTTTCTCGAACGGCTTGTCGAAGGTGAACTTCGGGTCCTGCAGGGGGCCGCGCACCTTGTATTGCACGCTAGCGAAGCGGGCGACCCGGTCCCCCAGCAGCTTGTCCACCACGAACAGCGCACCGCCAATGGCCGGGGCGCCGACGATCAGTGCGGCGAGCGGCAGGTTGTTAGTCACCGGCAGGGTCACCAGCAGCTTGGCGTCGATGCTCTCGTGGGCCATGTCCAGGGTGCCATTGAGCTCCAGCCCGCTGGAGGGCCCTTCGAGCACGATGGGCTTGCGGGTCACGAAGACCCCGTCGGTGCCCTCCAGCACGCCCTTCACCCGGTCGTAGGCCAGGCCCTTGCCCAGCAGGTCGGAGAAGTCCAGGCGGAGGCGGCGGCCGATGGAGTTGAAGTTGAGCAGGCCGAACACCCGCAGGGCCTGGGCACTGCCGTCGGCCTCGACGAACTGGCCCTTGCGCAGCGCGGCATCGAGGGAACCGTTGAAGCGTTTCAGGCTGACCCAGGCCGGCGAGCCGGGCCAGCGCCCATCCACGTCCAGGCGGAAGCGCTCGCTGGTGGCGGTGGGGGCGTACTTCCAGGCCAGCAGCACGTCGGCGAGGTTCTTGCCCTCCAGGCGCCCCTTGTACCAGGTGCTGCTGGCACCCGGGCTGCCTTCCCAGCCGAGGGCACCGTCGATGTGCAGCCCCTTGAGGTCCAGCGACAGCTCGCTGAACTGGGTGCCGCTGGCCACCGGACGCGCCTTGAACGACCAGGCGCCCAGCGGCTCGTCGCCCAGCTGGACCTGGGCGATGCGCACGTCCAGCGCAGGGAGGGAATGGGGGTCGTGATCCTTGAGCGGGTCGGGACCGGGCGTGTCGTCCTTGTCGTTGTCCGCCGGCTTGGGCAGGCGCAGGCGCGCCAGGTCCAGTGCCACCGGCGCGCCCTGGGCGTCCGGGAGGCTGATGGTGCCCTGCAGCAGGTTGCTGTCCAGGTCCACCTTCCAGGCCGCATCGCCCCGTTGCAGGCCAACGCGGAAATCCTGCAGCTCCAGTCCCATGCCGCTGAACCGGCCGATGCGCAGATCAGCGCTTTGCAGCAGGCCGACGGCATTGCCGGCATCCTTCTCGGCGTAACGCTGGCGCACGGCCTGCCAGGCGGCCAGGTCGAGGTCGTCCAGCACGCCCCGCACGCGCACGCCACGAGCGGTCGGCAGCACGGCACGCCCGGAGCCGAGCATCAGCTCGCCACGGGCGCCGGAAAAATCGTTGGCCGGGGCCGCCAGCGCCAGGTCGGCAAGGTCGCCGTACTGGAACCAGTAGCGTCGCTCGGCGCCGTCCAGGGTCATGCGCCACTGGCTGTCGCGCACGGCCTCGGCGGGCTTGCCAAAGGGCGCCGGCAGGTCGATGGCCACGCCCTTGAGGGTCGAGTCCACTTTCAGTTGGCTGTCCTTACCGTCCAGCAGCAGGTCGAGCCGATAGGGCACGGCACCGCTGACCGGCAGCGGACGATTGACGCCGAGCCAGGCGGTCAGGTCCTTCAGCGCCACCACGCCGTTGGCCTGGATGCGGCTGCGCGCCTGGCCGTTGCGGCCTTCGGCGGTGGCACGGGCGGCAACGTCGCGGCCGAAGACCCGGGCGCGGATGTCCTTGCTGCTCAGGCCGCTGGCCGTGTCGTAGCGGAAAGCGCCGTTCAGGGCGCTGAGTTCGAGACTCGGAGTGGCGAAGCGCAGGCGCGCGTCCTGGGTGGCGAGGTCGACCACCACACGCGGCTCCCCGCCAGCCTTCGCCAGGGGGATGTCCAGGTCCAGGTTGCCATCCAGGGTGCCTTCGCCCTGCCAACCGGCCATCACCTGTGCGGCGGGGGTCGGCGCCTGCTGGAGGATCTTCAGCCCGTCGGCGAAGCTGCTGTCGAGCCTGGCGGTCAGCTTCAGGTGGGGCACCTTGCCGCTGTCCACGTGGGGTACGTCGGCGCGGGCATCAGTGACCTGGCTGTCGAGGATGCGTCCGCTGGGCACCCGAACCCGCACGCCGGTGTGCTCGACGAACACGTCGCCCCGTGCGTCGGTCAGGGCCGGCCAGCCGGGCTGGTAGTCGAGCCGGGCGTCACGCACCTTGAAGAACAGGCTGATGGAGCGCGCCTCCGGCGGCGAGGCGTGCAACAGGGAACCCTGGTACTGGAAGAAGCCCTCGTCGATGCCGCCGCCCTTGATTGAGCGCTTGAGCCACTCCGCCAGCTCCGGGCTGAGGCCGGAGGACAGCGTCGGCAGGTATTTCTCGGTGAAGCGCGCATCGCCCTGGCTGAGGCCGACGCGCAGGTCCATGTAGTCCTCGCCGGCCGGGTCGCGCAGCAGGCGGATGAGGAAGTCACCGGCGATGTGGCCCTCCTCGCCCTCCACCCGCAGGTAGGGGGCGACCAGGGTGAAGGCCTGCTCATCCAGCGCCCAGGTCAGCCGGGCGTGGGCTTCGCGGTAGTGCCAGGGCTTGGGGAACAGGTGGTCGAGGTGCAGGGCGAAGTCATCGGCGTCCAGGCGCAGTTCGCCGCCGGCCAGGTTGCCGGTCAGGCTGCCGCTGACGTTCTCCGCCGCCGGCGCGCCGTGCACGGCGCCGAAGCTCAGGCGCTCCAGGTTGGTGCTGTAGGCCAGGCGCTGGCCAAGGGGGGCATCCGGTCGCCAGATCGCCTGCACATTGCGCAGGGCACCCTTGGGATCAAGGCCATCCACCAGTTCCCGTGCCAGGTCGTTGAGGGGCGCAAGCCCCTTGACCAGGGGCACCAGGGGTTGCAGGTCGATGCGGTCGGCACGCACACGCCATTCCCGCGCGTCCTCGCTTCCAGCTTCTTCGGCCAGCAGGTGCACGCCGCCCCAACGCTGCTCGCCCACTGTCATGGACAGCGAGTCCAGCTGCAGGCGCATGCCGGCTTCGGTGTTGTCGAAATAGGCATCCACCGCGAGGTCCTGGAGGGTCACCGGGGCCTGGTCACGACGGCTGCCTTTCAGCTCACCGACGCGCAACCGGCTCACCGCGCGGCGCAGCTCTCCACGGGACCACTCCGCCCACAGCTCACCGCCACCCAGCACCTTGCTCAGGCGCCAATCGTTGGCGATCGACTTGGGCAACCAGCGGGCCCAGTCGGCCTGGGGCAGGCTCAGGTAGGCATGGGCTTCGCTGGCCAGCCAGTCCTCGGGGTCCAGTCGGGTGTCAAGGCGCAGGCTCAGCGGCTGCCCGTCGGCCAGCACCAGCCGCCCCTCCAGTTGCTGGGACGATGCGCTGCCGGAGAGTGCCGCCTCGACATAGGTGAAGGTGACCGGCTTCTGTTGCCAGGGCTGAACGGTGACCTGGCTGTTGACCAGCGCAAACCGGCCCACGGACTGGAAGCCCTGGATCAGTTGGGCGGGGCGCAGCGCGGGGGAATCGGGACGGGACGGGACGCCCGCGACGGCCCAATGGCCGCTTTCGTCCTGCACCACCTGCAGGTTCAGGCCGTCGAGTTCGATGCTGGCCAGCTTCGGCGCGCGCTGCAGGAGGCTGCCGAGCACGTCCGGCACCAGCCGGACCTGATCCAGCCGCAACACCTCGTCGCCCTGGCCGATGACCACGTCACGGGCCACCACCACGGGCGCAAAGCCCTGCCAGCTGCCTTCCAGGGCACCGATCTCGACATCCTGGCCCAAGGCATCGCTGGCGCGGGTGCGCAGGTCGTCGCGGTACTCCGCCACCATCGGCACCAGTTGCCGACCGAGGCTGACATAGAGCGCAGCCAACACCAGCCCCAGTGCACAGAGGGCCAGGAGGGTTCTCAGGAGGGTGACCAGCAGCAGACCCTGGCGCGCCATTCAGCGGGGGCCCTCAGAGCAGGACGACATCGTACTGCTCCTGGGAATACATGGCCTCGACCTGGAACTTGATGGTGCGTCCGATGAAGGCCTCCAGGTCGGCGACGTTGCCGGACTCCTCGTCCAGCAGGCGGTCCACCACCTTCTGATTGGCCAGCACCCGGTAGCCCTCGGCCTGGTAGGCGCGGGCCTCGCGGAGGATTTCGCGGAAGATCTCGTAGCAGATGGTTTCCGGCGTCTTCAGCATGCCGCGCCCCTGGCAGCTCGGGCAGGGCTCGCAGAGGTTCTGCATGAGGCTTTCGCGGGTGCGCTTGCGGGTCATCTGCACCAGGCCGAGCTCGGTGATGCCGATGATGTTGGTCTTGGCGTGGTCGCGCTCCAGCTGCTTCTCCAGGGTCCGCAGGACCTGGCGCTGGTGCTCCTCGTCTTCCATGTCGATGAAGTCGATGATGATGATCCCGCCGAGGTTGCGCAGGCGCAGCTGACGGGCAATGGCGGTGGCGGCCTCGAGGTTGGTCTTGAAGATGGTCTCTTCCAGGGTCCGGTGGCCGACGAAGGCGCCGGTGTTCACGTCGATGGTGGTCATCGCCTCGGTGGGGTCGATGATCAGGTAGCCGCCAGACTTCAGCAGCACCTTGCGCTCCAGGGCCTTCTGGATCTCGTCCTCGACGCCGTACAGGTCGAAGATCGGCCGTTCGCCGGGGTAGTGCTCCAGGCGGTCGGCGATCTCGGGCATCAGTTCGTCGACGAACTGGGTGACCTTCTGGAAGGTCTCGCGGGAGTCGATGCGGATCTTCTCGATACGCGGATTCACCAGGTCACGCAGGGTGCGCAGGGCCAGGCTCAGGTCCTCGTAGATCACCGAGGGGGTGGAGGCGGTCTGCATCTGCCCGGAGATCTGCTCCCACAGGCGACGCAGGTAGCGGATGTCCACCAGGATGTCTTCGCGACGGGCACCATCGGCGGCCGTGCGCAGGATGAAGCCGCCGACCTCCTCGATGCCCTCGGCGGCGACGCAATCGGCCACCACCTGCTTGAGGCGCTCGCGCTCGGCTTCGTCCTCGATCTTCAGGGAGATGCCCACGTGGGCCGTGCGCGGCATGTACACCAGGTAGCGCGAGGGGATCGACAGCTGGGTGGTCAGGCGCGCGCCCTTGGTGCCGATGGGGTCCTTGGTGACCTGCACCACCAGGCTCTGCCCTTCATGCACCAGCGCGGTGATGTTCTCCACCGCGCTGCCTTCACGGGTGGAGATTTCCGAGGCGTGGATGAAGGCGGCGCGGTCCAGGCCGATGTCGACGAACGCCGCCTGCATGCCCGGCAGCACGCGCACCACCTTGCCCTTGTAGATGTTGCCGACGATGCCGCGACGCTGGGTCCGCTCGACGTGCACTTCCTGCAGCACGCCGTTTTCCACCACCGCCACGCGCGATTCCATCGGCGTGATATTGATCAGGATTTCTTCGCTCATGCTGAAAACCTACCTGAGGCGCTGCCAACAAGGAATGCCGAACTGCCCGAGTAGTTCCGCCGTTTCCAGCAACGGTAGCCCGACCACGGCGGAATAGCTGCCCTGCAGATCGGCGACGAAGACCGCGCCCAGGCCCTGGATGGCATAGCCGCCGGCCTTGTCGGTGGGCTCGCCGCTGGCCCAGTAGGCCTCGCGCTCGGCCGGGGAAATGTCACGGAAGCGCACCCGGCTGGTCACCAGGCGGGAGACGCAGCGGGAGCCATCGGCCAGGGCCACGGCGGTGAGCACCTGGTGTTCGCGCCCGGAGAGCGCGGCCAGCATGGCCAGGGCGTCGTCACGGTCCAGGGGCTTGCCGAGGATGCGACCGTCCAGCACCACGGCGGTGTCGGCACCCAGTACGCAGTGGCCGTCGCTCGCAGCGCCCAGCGCTGCCAGGCCGGCGGCGGCCTTTTCCCGTGCCAGGCGCTCGACGTAGGCCGGCGCGGACTCGCCAGGCAGCGGGGTTTCATCGATGGGGGCGCCCAGGGGCTGGAAGGGTACGCCGATCTGCGCCAGCAGTTCGCGGCGGCGGGGCGATCCGGAGGCCAGGTGGAGCGTGGCCATGCAGACTTCTCCATGTCGAGAAGACCCCGCGGCATGGCCGCAAGGCGATCAGTGGACGTTGAGGCGCCGACTCAGGCCGCGCATGGCGGCGAAGACCCAGGGCCAGAGCAGCCCGCTCACCAGGGCGGGCAGGAGGAACAAGAGGGTCGGCGGGCGGTTGCCGGTGAGGGCGTTGAGCCAGAGCTGCACCAGTTGCGCCAGGCCGAAGACCACCATCAGCACCAGGCTCTGTTGCCACATGGGGAACATGCGCAGGCGCTGGTGCAGATTGAGCACGAGGAAGGTGACCAGGGCCAGCACCAGGGCGTTCTGCCCCAGCAGCGAGCCGTAGAGCACGTCCTGGGCGATGCCGACGATCCAGGCGGTGGTCATGCCCACGCGCTGGGGCAGCGCCAGGGTCCAGTAGGTCAGCAGCAGGGCGGGCCACAGCGGGCGACCGACCTCCATGAAGCTGGGCATCGGCGCGACGCTGAGCAGCAGGGAGACCAGCAGGCTGAAGCCGATCACCCAGCCATTGCGGGGGCGCGCAGTGGCCATCAGTGGTTGCCTCGGGAAGCGGGAGCCGCCTGGGCCGGCGCAGCGGGCGCAGCGGGCGCAGCGGGCGCAGCGGGCGCGGCTGCAGGCGCCGGGGATGCAGCAGGCGTCGCAGCCGGTGCCGGCTGTGCAGCGCCCTGGGGCTGGGCGGCCTTGCTGGCGGCCTCGCGGTCGGCGGCTTCCTGGGCCTCGGCAGCGGCGTTGGCACGCTCCTCGGGGCTCCGGGTGTCAGTGAATACCAGCAGCACGTAGCGGCTGCGGTTGAGGGCGGCGGTGGGCACTGCGCGGACGATGGCGAAGGGCTGGCCGGAGTCGTGGATGACTTCCTTCACGGTGGCCACCGGGTAGCCCGCCGGGAAGCGCTGGCCCATGCCGGAACTCACCAGCAGGTCGCCTTCCTTGATGTCGGCGGTATCGGCCACATGGCGCAGTTCCAGGCGCTCCGGGTTGCCGGTGCCGCTGGCGATGGCGCGCAGGCCGTTGCGGTTCACCTGCACCGGGATGCTGTGGGTGGTGTCGGTGAGCAGCAGCACGCGGGAGGTGTAGGGCATGACCTCCACCACCTGCCCCATCAGGCCACGGGCGTCGAGCACCGGCTGGCCGAGGAACACGCCATCCTTCTCGCCCTTGTCGATGAGGATGCGGTGGGTAAAGGGGTTGGGGTCGACGCCGATCAGCTCGCCCACCAGCACCTTCTCGTCCACCAGGGCGGACGAGTTGAGCAGCTCGCGCAGGCGCACGTTCTGCTCGGTGAGAGCCGCCAGCTTCTGCAGCCGGCGCTGCATCAGTAGGGCCTCGGCCTTGAGCTTCTCGTTCTCGGCGATGAGCACGCTGCGGCTGGTGAACTGGTCGCTGATGCCGTCCCACACGCGCACGGGCAGGTCCGCCAGCCAGTAGAAGGGCGTCAGGACCGATCCCAGCTGGCTGCGAACGGGCTTGAGGGTCTCGAAGCGGGCGTCCACCACCATCAGGGCAGCGGACAGCACGGCGAACGCCAGCAGGCGCACGCCGAGCGAGGGTCCCTTGGCGAATAGCGGTTTGATAGGCCGCTCCTAAGGCGAATGGGCTCTCCGACCTTACTCGGTGGAGAGCAGGTCCATCGCGTGGCGATCCATCATTTCCAGGGCACGGCCGCCGCCACGGGCCACGCAGGTCAGCGGGTCCTCGGCGACGATCACCGGCAGGCCGGTTTCCTGGGAGAGCAGCTTGTCCAGGTCACGCAGCAGGGCGCCACCGCCGGTGAGCACCAGGCCACGCTCGGCGATATCGGACGCCAGTTCCGGCGGGGATTGCTCCAGCGCGCTCTTCACCGCCTGGACGATGGTCGCCAGGGATTCCTGCAGCGCTTCGAGCACTTCGTTGGAGTTCAGGGTGAAGCTGCGCGGTACGCCTTCGGCCAGGTTGCGGCCACGGACGTCGATCTCGCGGACCTCGCCACCGGGGAAAGCGGTGCCGATTTCCTGCTTGATGCGCTCGGCGGTGGATTCGCCGATCAGGCTGCCGTAGTTGCGGCGCACGTAGGTGACGATGGACTCGTCGAAACGGTCGCCGCCCACGCGTACGGATTCGGCATAGACCACGCCGTTCAGGGAGATCAGGGCGATCTCGGTGGTGCCGCCGCCGATGTCGACGACCATGGAACCACGGGCCTCCTCGACCGGCAGGCCGGCACCGATGGCCGCAGCCATGGGTTCTTCGATGAGGAACACCTCGCGGGCACCGGCGCCCAGCGCGGATTCGCGGATGGCACGGCGCTCGACCTGGGTCGACTTGCACGGCACGCAGATCAGCACACGGGGGCTGGGCTGCAGGAAGCTGTTCTCGTGAACCTTGTTGATGAAGTACTGCAGCATCTTCTCGCAGACGCTGAAGTCAGCGATCACGCCGTCTTTCATCGGGCGGATGGCGGAAATATTGCCGGGAGTACGACCGAGCATGCGCTTGGCTTCGGTACCGACGGCCACGACGCTCTTCTGGTTGCCGTGGTTGCGGATCGCGACCACGGACGGCTCGTTCAGGACGATGCCGCGTTCGCGCACATAAATAAGGGTATTGGCAGTGCCCAGGTCGATCGACAGATCACTGGAAAACATGCCACGCAGTTTCTTGAACATGGGAGAGGGACCCTAGGCAACGCGTGGGTAAAAAAGTGCGGCAAACTCTAACAACGGCAGGGATTTTGGGCAAGGCAGGCGTTGTGCTAAATTGCCGGTTTTTCTGGGCCTCCGGGCCCATCATCGCGGCCTTTGACCGCCCGTTCGCGGTACCGTTCCCGACCCTCCTCCCACCCGGTCGGATGCCCCCGGCGGCCACCGCATTTTCAGTTGGAGAACCCGATGGCGCTTGAACGCTCCGACGTGGAAAAGATCGCCCACCTGGCCCGTCTGGGCCTGAACGAAGGCGATATCCCGCGTACCACCGAGACCCTGAACAACATCCTCGGCCTGATCGATGCGATGCAGGCCGTGGACACCGACGGCGTCGAGCCGCTGGCCCACCCCCTCGAAGCCACACAGCGCCTGCGCGCTGACGAGGTGACCGAGGAGAACCACCGCGACGCCTACCAGTACATCGCACCGGCCGTCGAGAACGGCCTCTACCTCGTCCCCAAAGTCATCGACTAAGGAAAGGGTTACCCCATGCATCAATTGACCCTGGCCGAGATCGCCCGCGCACTGGCCGCCAAGGAATTCTCCTCCGAGGAGCTGAGCAGCGCCCTGCTGGCGCGCATCCAGGCCCTCGACCCGCAGCTCAACAGCTTCATTACCGTCACCGCCGACCAAGCCCTGGAACAGGCGCGTGCCGCCGACGCCCGCCGCGCCGCCGGCGAGAACGGCGCCCTGCTCGGCGCGCCGATCGCCCACAAGGACCTGTTCTGCACCCTCGACGTGCTCACCAGCTGCGGCTCGAAGATGCTCGACAACTTCAAGGCGCCCTATGACGCCACCGTGGTCGCGAAGCTCAAGGCCGCCGGCGCCGTCACCCTCGGCAAGCTGAACATGGACGAGTTCGCCATGGGCTCCGCCAACGAATCCAGCCACTACGGCCCGGTGAAGAACCCCTGGGCGCTGGACCGCGTGCCCGGCGGCTCCTCCGGTGGTTCCGCCGCCGCCGTCGCCGCGCGCCTGGTGCCCGCCGCCACCGGCACCGACACCGGCGGCTCGATCCGCCAGCCCGCCGCCTTCACCAACCTCACCGGCATCAAGCCCACCTACGGCCGCGTCTCGCGCTGGGGCATGGTGGCCTACGCCTCCAGCCTCGACCAGGGCGGCCCGCTGGCCCGCACCGCCGAGGACTGCGCCCTGATGCTCGGCGCCATCGCCGGCTTCGACCCAAAGGACAGCACCTGCGTCGACGCCCCGGTGGACGACTACCTCGCCGCCCTCGCCCAGCCCCTGGCCGGCCTGCGCATCGGCCTGCCGAAGGAGTACTTCGGTGCCGGCCTCGACGCGCGCATCGGCGCGGCGGTGATGGCCGCTGTGGAAGAGCTGAAGAAGCTCGGCGCCACCGTCAAGGACATCTCGCTGCCCAACATGCAGCACGCCATCCCGGCCTACTACGTCATCGCCCCGGCCGAGGCCAGCTCCAACCTGTCGCGCTTCGACGGCGTGCGCTTCGGCCACCGCTGCGAAGACCCCAAGGACCTGATGGACCTGTACAAGCGCTCCCGCGCCGAAGGCTTCGGCAGCGAAGTGAAGCGCCGCATCATGGTCGGCACCTACGCCCTGTCCGCCGGTTACTACGACGCCTACTACCTCAAGGCCCAGAAGATCCGCCGCCTGATCAAGAACGACTTCGTCGCGGCCTTCGCCGATGTCGACGTCATCCTCGGCCCCACCACGCCCAACCCGGCCTGGAAACTGGGCGCGAAGAACAACGACCCCGTCGCCGAGTACCTGGAAGACATCTACACCATCACCGCCAACCTCGCCGGCCTGCCGGGGCTGTCCATGCCCGCCGGCTTCGTCGACGGCCTGCCGGTGGGCGTGCAGCTGCTTGCGCCCTACTTCCAGGAGGGCCGCCTGCTCAACGTGGCCCACCAGTACCAGCAGGTCACCGACTGGCACAAACAGGCCCCGGCCGGATTCTGAGGACGACACACATGCAATGGGAAACCGTGATCGGGCTGGAAATCCACGCACAGCTCAGCACCCAATCGAAGATCTTCTCCGCCAGCGCCACCACCTTCGGCGCCGAGCCCAACACCCAGGCCAGCCTGGTTGACCTGGGCATGCCCGGCACCCTGCCGGTACTCAACGCGGAAGCCGTGCGCATGGCGCTCAAGTTCGGCCTGGCCATCGACGCCGAGATCGGCGCGCGCAACGTCTTTGCCCGCAAGAACTACTTCTACCCGGACCTGCCCAAGGGCTACCAGACCAGCCAGATGGACCTGCCCATCGTCGGCAAGGGCCACCTGGACATCACCCTGGAAGACGGCACCGTCCGCCGCATCGGCATCACCCGCGCACACCTGGAAGAGGACGCCGGCAAGAGCCTGCACGAAGACTTCCACGGCATGAGCGGCATCGACCTGAACCGTGCCGGCACCCCGCTGCTGGAGATCGTCTCCGAGCCGGAGATGCGCAGCGCCAAGGAAGCCGTCGCCTACGCCAAGGCCATCCACGCCCTGGTGCGCTACCTCGGCATCTGCGACGGCAACATGGCCGAAGGCTCCCTGCGCTGCGACTGCAACGTCTCGGTGCGCCCCAAGGGCCAGACCGAGTTCGGCACCCGCCGCGAGATCAAGAACGTCAACTCGTTCAAATTCATCGAGCGCGCTATCAACGCCGAGATCGCCTGGCAGATCGACGAGCTGGAATCCGGCCGCAAGATCGTCCAGGAAACCGTGCTCTACGACGTGGCAGCCAACGAAACCCGCTCCATGCGCAGCAAGGAAGAAGCCAACGACTACCGCTACTTCCCCTGCCCCGACCTGCTGCCGGTGGTGATCGAGCAGAGCTTCCTCGACGAAGTGCGCGCCCAGCTGCCGGAGCTGCCGGTGCAGAAGCGCGAGCGTTTCGAGAGCCAGTTCGGCCTCTCCGCCTACGACGCCAGCGTGCTCTCCGCCAGCCGCGAGATGGCCGACTACTTCGAGGCCGTGCAGCGCACCTGCGGCGACGCCAAGCTAGCCGCCAACTGGGTGATGGGCGAGCTCTCCAGCCTGCTCAACAAGGACGGCCTGGAGATCGAGCAATCGCCGGTTTCCGCCGAGCACCTGGGCGGCATGATCCTGCGCATCAAGGACAACACCATCTCCGGCAAGATCGCCAAGATGGTCTTCGAAGCCATGGCCGCCGGTGAAGGCAGCGCCGACGCGATCATCGAGAAGAAGGGCCTCAAGCAGGTCACCGATTCCGGTGCCATCGAAGCCATGCTCGACGAAGTCCTCGCCGCCAACGCCGAGCAGGTCGAGCAGTACCGCGCCAGCGACGAAGCCAAGCGCGGCAAGATGTTCGGCTTCTTCGTCGGCCAGGCCATGAAAGCCTCCAAGGGCAAGGCCAACCCGGGGCAAGTGAACGAACTGCTGAAGAAGAAACTCGAAGGGTGAGCCGGACTGGCCAACCCATGGGTTGGCCCGGCGAACGACCGGCCATGGAGGGCCGGAACGGGATTCCCGGTTGACCCGGTGCAGCGTCAGGAAGCCCGACGCTGCGCACAAGCACCGGTCAACCGCTTCCTGGAGACGTCCTGATGTGGCGATCCCTCAGCTCACTTCCGCTGTTGGCCGGCCTGGCCCTGCTGGCCGGCTGCAGCACCCCCGGCTTCTTTTCCGGTGAAACCGGCGGCACCTACCGCGAGGACGGCGAAGCCTCGTACTACGGCGCACGCCACCACGGCAAGCGCACCGCCAGCGGCGAGCGCTTCGACCAGAACGCCCTCACCGCCGCCCACCGCACCCTGCCCTTCGGCACCCGGGTGAAAGTCACCAACCTGAACAACGACCGCAGCGTCGTGGTGCGCATCAATGACCGCGGCCCCCACACGCGCGGCCGCCTCATCGACCTCTCGCGCCGCGCCGCCGAAGCGCTGGACATGCTGCGCAGCGGCGTGGCCCCGGTGCGGCTGGAATCCCTCGACTGACTGGAGAATCACCATGAGCGACGCACGCAAACCCGGCGTCCAGGTCCGCCGCGAAGTGATGGGCGACGCCTTCGTCGACCGCGCCCTGGGCAATGCCACCGAATTCACCCAGCCCCTGCAGGACTTCGTCAACGAACACGCCTGGGGCGGCGTATGGAACCGCGAAGGGCTCGACCGCAAGACCCGCAGCCTCATCACCCTCGCCGCCCTCACCGCCCTGAAGTGCCCCCAGGAGCTGAAAGGCCACGTGCGCGGGGCGTTGAACAATGGCTGCAGCGTGGAGGAAATCCGCGAGGCGCTGCTGCACTGCGCGGTGTATGCCGGCGTACCGGCCGCCATCGACGCCTTCCGCGCCGCCCAGGAAGTGGTCGACGCCTGGCAGGCGGAGCCGCAGGGCTGACGCCCGCCGGCGCCGAAACGGAGGGTGAAAAAAACGTAGGGGAGATGGCGCTTTTTCCATCCACCAGCGGAGCTGTCAGCGGCTTCGATGGTGGGCTGAAGCGGAACGCCGCCCGGCCCCCCTACGGCTCTCGCACATTCATTTGTGAATGCGGCTGGGAGAGCGACCGACAAGCCCCAGCGGCCGGCACGCCTTCACCCGTAGGATGTAGTGAGCCCGCGAACCGCATCAAACCCCGCTCACCAGGCCAACGTCGTGCGCACCGCTCGGCGCTCATACGACGCGTAGGGCGGTTCGCGCACCATCGATCCACCGCCCCAGGCGCCCCAGCATGCGCCGAGGCTCAGCCCAAAGAACCGATCAGGGGTAGCTGAAGCTCTTCACCAGTGTGAGTTCGCCCGGCTGGCGCATGGGCACGATGAAGTTTTCCTGCTTCTCGCTCGGTGTGCCTTCCTCGGTGATGACCGTCACCTGGGCGGTGATCAGCGGCTGGGCGGGGCCTTCGGTGCCGTCGTCGCTGCCGTAGTAACCGCCGCCGTAGTAGTTCACGTACACCAGGTACTGCCCCTTGAGCGGGGTCGGGCTGGCGATCATTTCCGGGCCGTAGCCGGTGGTCACGTCAACATCCAGCGCCGTGCCGTTGGGCGCGCTGCGGTCGCCGTACCAGATGTGGGCGCCGTCCGGCGTCACCAGGTGCAGGTCCAGGTCGGTGTTGTCGGCATCCCAGGAGAGCACCACGCGCATGCGCGCCGGTACGCCGCCCTTGGCCCGGCTGTAGAACTGCACGCGGTGGGATTGCTTGCCGTCCGGGCTGCGCACTTCGACGCTGTTGCTGCCGGAGGGGAACACGAAGGGCCGCTGGAAGCTGCCGTCCTCGTCCACCTTCAGCGGCATGCTCACGCCGTTGACCACCAGGGTGCCGGGGCCGCTGGCCGCCTTCGGCATGCCGGTGATCGCGCCCTTGATCAGCGCGGTATCGGCCTGGTCCGACGCGGTGTTCACCGAGGAGGCCGGGTAGTTGACCTCCTGCATGAAGTGCTCGCCCGAGCCGGCGCCTTCGCGCCAGCCACCGCGCGGCGTATCGAGTCGCACCTCGGCGCTGGCGAGCAGCGGCGTCAGGGCCAGGAACAGGGAAGCAAGGGAGGCGCAGCGCATGGGGATCATTCCAGTAGCAGTTGGCGGGCGAGCCGCTCGACGTAGGCTTCGTCCTGGCCGTTGGGGTGGGCTTCGAAGGCCAGGTGCAGGTATTCGTGGGTCAGGTCGAGGCGGTCCTGCAGGGAAAACAGGCCGCGCACGAAGATGCGCCGCCGCTCACGGTCGACATGGGGTCGGCCGGAGGCCAGGCGGCACACCGAGAACTGCGGGATTTCAGCGTAGCCCGGCTCGGCATCCAGCACCGGGCGCCACTCGCGGCGCTGGCGGCGCAGCCAGTCCTCGGCGTTGGGCAGGGCCTGGCAGGCTGCCACGGGCTTGTCCCAGCGGCTGAGGCTGGCGCGGGGGAAGGCACGGGCGAGGATGCTGTCGTAGCGCACGCCCTCCTTGGCCTCCGTCACGGCCTGCTGCCAGGACAGGCGATCCGGGCCGGCGCGCTCGCTGTGGTAGGTCACCGTGCTGCCAGCCAGCACCAGGTCGGCGGTCCAGGCGGCGATGGTGCGACTGGCAGCGGAAGCCGGGCGGGGGGCGACCCGCTGGCTGGAACTGCTGTCGTCGATGACCAGGCACTCGCCACGGCGCACGGCGTTCTGCACCAGGTAGGTCCGCACTGCCACGGCCAGGGCCTTGGCGGCCTCGGCGGGTTCGGGTGCCGCCTCGCGGTCGAGCACGCGTGCCACGTAGTCCTCGCGCTCCAGGTGAGCGGTCAGCGCCAGGCCGTCGTCACGGCGTTCGAGGAAGAGCTCGCCCTGGCTTTCGATGTCCAGGCGGTTGCCGTTCTCGAACAGCACCTGGTAGCGCCCGCGCAGGGCACCGGGCGCCACAGGCGTGGACTGGCCGGCAAGGCTCACCTCGCGTAGCGGATAGCGGCTGAACAGGCGCACCTCCACGCAGCTGCCCGGCTCGCGGGGCCAGCTCACCGGCAACGTGCGTTCGAGCACCTCGGCGTACTGCCCGAGAACGCGCTGGCTGGTGCCGGGGCCGCCGGCCCAGACCGGCGTGCCGTCGTTCAGCCAGCCGGCGAAGCCGCCCTGGCGGGCCTGGGGATCGGCGTCGGCGAGCCAGCTCCAGGTCTTCACCCGCAGGCGCGCGCCCAGGGTGGCGAGCACGCCGGCATCACGGGCCTGGAGCGGCACGTCGAGCAGCACGCGGCGGGCCTCGTCCTGGGCCGGCAGGGTCTGCAGCTGGGCCAGCAGGTCGGCCACCGGGACCCGCGCCTCGGGCTTCAGCGCATCGAGGCGTTGCAGCCAGGCCGGGGCACTGCGTGCCTGCCAGTAGCGGGACCAGTCATCCGGGGTCACCCCGAGGCGTGCCGGGTCGAAGTACAGGCCGCAGGACTTCACCAGCGCCTGGTCACGGTCGATGCGTTCGCCGGGGTTGCAGCAATACACCTCGTCACGGTCGTGGCCGAGGCACTGGTAGCCGGGGTCCGGCTGTTGCCGGTCCACCAGGTAGGCGTAGACGAAGAGTTTCCACAGGCTGCCCAGGGGCGCCTGGCGCTCGGCGGGCAAGGGACCGTGCGCCAGCACGCGGCTGCGGTCCAGTTCGAGCAGTTCGTTACCGGCCGGGGTACGCCAAGCCAGGGCGAGGGGCGCCTCGGCGGCCCCCACCGGGAGGGCCGCCAGCGCCAGCAGCGCAGCGGCCACGCGCAGGCCCCTGGTCAATCTCAATCGACCTTGATCTGTCCCAGCGCCGGTTCGCTCTCCAGCGCCTGCTCCTGCGGCGCGTAGAGGCGGACGTAGCGCGCCGGCGGCAGCTGGAACTCGCCTTTCTGCGAGAAGCGCACCAGGTGACGCAGCACCAGGGCACCTTCCAGACGATCCACCGGGACGGCGTAGACCATCTGCCCCGGCTCGTTGCGGGCCTTCTCCAGTGCGGAGGCTTCCTCGCCTTCCAGACCGGAGACCTGGATGCCCCAGGTGGTGCGCTCGACATCGGCACCGGGCGGCAGCGGCACTTCCAGCAGGCCGTAGCGCAGGGCGCGGCCGGCCTGGGCGTTCAGCACCACTTCGTCCAGGTAGAGGGCGTCGCTGGAGATGTCACCGGGCTTGGCCTCTTCGGCCTTGAAGGTGAAGGGCTCGCTGCCCGGCACCAGGCGCAGCAGGCGGCGGCTGATCTCCACCGGCAGTGCGGCACCCGCGCCGGCAGCCTGGGCGCTCTGGTAATCCAGGCGCACGTCCACCGGGTGGGCCAGGTCGGTCGGCAGGTCGAGGGTGGCGGGCACGCCCTGGCCATGCCACTGCCAGTAGCGTTCGCCGCTGTCGCCTTCGCGGGCCTGCCAGTCGCCTTGCGGGGCGATGGCCAGGTCCGGGCCGGCCTTGTCCAGGCTGCGCTGCAGCCAGGTCAGGGCCAGGGCGCGCTCGACGGTGGACTGCCCCGGCGCCAGGCGCTTGAGCAGGGCGGCCGCACGCACCGGGTCGGCTCCATTGAGGTACAGGCCGAGGGCTTCGGCGAAGGGCTGCTGGCTGGCGGACAGGCGCTCGCGGGCAGCACCCAGCTGGGCGTCCAGTGCAGCCGGCACGCGGACTTGCAGCTGACGGGCGAGACCGGCAGTGAGCACGCGGGCAGCCGCCAGGCCGAGGGACGACTCCGGTGCGGCCATCACCAGGCTGGCGCGGCCGTCGTCCACCTCGGGCACGTCCTCGCCGTCACCGGCGGCGGCCAGGTCGGCCATCAGGCCTTCCATCAGGGTGTTCACCGGCAGGCCCATGTCGCGGGCGAAGGCCAGCACCAGGGCACGCTGCAGCAGCGGGGTGTTGGGGGCCTGGGCGGCGTAGGTGTCCAGCACGCGCTGCCAGTGGTCCGGCGGCAGCTGAACCTCCAGGGCACGGCTGGTGTACCAGTCGGCGTAGTAGGCGTAGGCGGTGAGGAAGGCGTCGGCATCGGCCTCGTCGCCCCACCAGGTGAACACCGCTTCCGGGCCGGCCATCTGCACCAGGCGCAGGCGGCCGGTCTGCATGACCAGGCGCAGGCGGTCGCTCACGCGGCGCTCGCCCTGGGCCAGGGTCGGGTAGGCCACGGCCAGCGGCAGCAGGCGGCTGGCGGTCTGCTCGACGCCGCCATAGGGGTAGGCGAGCAGGTCGTCGAGGGCGCCACGGAACAGGGCCTGGCCGTTTTCGTCCTGGCGCAGGCGGATGGCACTGGCATCGGCCGGCAGGCCCAGCTCGGTCTTGCCGGCATAGGCCACCAGGCTCTTGCTCTGGGCACTCGGCCAACCGTCGGCGGCCAGGTGCAGGGCCACGTCGAGGGCATCGACGGCCTGGCCGTCACGCACCAGTTCGGCGTGGAAGTCCCCTTCGGCCACGGCAGGAACCGTCAGCGGCAGGTAGTTGATGCCCTTGGCCAGCTCCACCGTGGTGCGCTGTTCCTGGCCGGCGTAACGGGTCACCAGCTCGGCCTTGGAACCGGCTTCACCCTGGTTGAAGGCGAACAGGCCGAGGGTCGGGCGGTCGCCCTTGCGGAAGCTGGTGGGGCCGCTCCACTTGAGGTACAGCGGCTTCTCGGAGCGCACGAACTGGCGCTTCTGGCCCACCTGGCCATCGGCGTTCATGGCCCGCGCGGTAATGCGCCAGCGGGTCAGGGAGTCCGGCACGCGGAAGCTGAAGCGCACCTTGCCGTTGGCGTCAGTGACCAGGTCCGGCTGCCAGGCGGCGGTGTCCACGTCCTCGCGGCGCGGACGCTCCAGCACCTTCACGCCACGGTCGCTGCGGTTGGCGCGGCCGGGCGCGGTGGTGCTTCCGGGCAGGGCCAGGTCGTAGGCGATGAACGAGAGGCTGGCGCTGGTGCGCACGTTGTTGCGGCGCGGGTGGTAGAAGAACTGGTCGATGCCCGGGGCGATCTCCGGCTGCAGCGCGTAGATCATCTCGTCCACCACGCTGACGGTGAGGCGCGAGGCGGTGGGCTTGCCTTCGTAGCGGGTGGTCAGCTCGACGGTGACGGTGTCACCCGGGCGGGCCACTTCCTTGTCGGCCACCACCTCGATGTCGATCTGCGGCGTGGCCACCTTGATGCCGGCGTTCTGGAAGCTGTAGTCGCCGCCACGGGTGTACAGCGCGGAGAAGGTGATGTTGGGCGAGAAGGTCTTGCCCACCGGAATGCGCGCGCGGTACTGGGTGTCGGAAAGGCGCTCCAGCTTCAGCCAGTCGCCGCCCTTGGACAGCAGCGCGGTGGCTTCCACCTTGTCGCGCTCCAGGGTCAGCAGGGCATCGCTCACCGGCTCGGGGAAGGTGATCAGCGCCAGGGCTTCCTCGCCGGCCTTGTACTCGGCCTTGTCGAGGACGATCTCGATGGTGCCGGCCACGGACTTCACGCCGTCGCCGCTGACCGAGTGGCCGGTGGCGCCGAGGATCAGGCCCTTGTCGTCCTTCAGGGTGATGCTGTAGGTGCCGGGACGCTCGAACTTCAGGTCGAAGCCGTCGCTGCCGCCTGCCAGGGTGCCACCCTGGGTGCTCTGGTCTTCCAGGCGGACCCAGTCGTAGCGGGCCGGCTTGAGGTCGCTCGGGCGCTCGCTGCGGAAGCTGAAGTGCACCGACTCGCCGGCGCTGCTGAAGCGCTGCGGCGCGGTGAGGGCGTAGCGGGCGGCGCCGCGCTCGATGAGGATCTCCTTACTGGTGCGCACGCGGTAGGCGGCGCCGTCGCTGGCGAACACGGTGAGCAGGTAGCGGCTGGGCTTCTCGGCGGCCGGCAGGTTGAGTTCGGCACGGCCCTGGGCGTCGGTGGTGAGCTCGGTGCTCTCCAGCTCCACCGGGAACTGCCCGAGGTACTGCAGTTCGTTGTCGATCATCGACAGCTGCTGGGCGCGCAGGCTCAGTTGCAGGCGGGCGTTGGCCACCGGCTTGCCATCCGGGTAGAGCAGCACCAGGGCACCCTTCACCGGCTCGCCGGTGCGGAAGTCCGGCTTGGCCAGGTCCAGCGACACTTCGAAGTGCGGCTTGATGTACTCGGCCACGCGGAAGGCGCTGCTGTAGATCTGGTCGCGGTAGCGGAAGCGCAGTTCATAGCCACCGGCCACGGCGTTGCGCGGCAGCTGGAAGCGGCCCTGGGTGCCGGACTGGCCGTCCAGTGCCAGGTCCAGGGTCTGCAGCTCGGTGCCGTTGGCGTCGAGCACGCTGAGCTTCAGCGGCGCGGCGGTGGGGGCGACCGAGTCGCGGGCGTTCTTGAATTCGCGGCCGACGATCTTCACCTCGACCCAGTCGCCCGGGCGGTACAGCGGGCGGTCGGTGAAGGCGTAGAGCTTGGTGTCGTAGATCTCGCTGTCGTAATAGAAGTTCTCGGAGACGAACACGCCGCCTTCGGCGTCCTCGCCCAGCACGTAGGAGCGCTCGGGGCTGCCGTGGCCGAGGCGCAGCAGGCCCTGGGCATCGGTGGTGCCGCTGGTCATCACGCCCAGGCCGTCGCTCCACAGCACCTTGGCATCGGCCACGGGCGTGCCTTCATGCTTGCGGGCGGTCCACACCAGCAGCTCGTTGCCGGCGATCTTGCTCACGGCCACGGTGTTGGAGACGAACACCACGGTGGTGGCGCGGTACTTGCCGACGATGGCTTCGGTCAGGTACAGGCCGGGCTTGAGCTTGCCGAGGGGGATGTAGACGTTGCCCGGCTGGGTGCTGGTGAACTGGCTGGAAGAGCCGGCCAGCTCGACGCCCTTCGGCGGTTCGATGGGCTTGGCCTGCCACAGCGGGTAGCGGAACTGCGCCACCATCGGCATGCCCTTGAGCGGCGCGTACTGCACCTGCGGGGTGAACTCGGTGGGCTGGCGGATGGCCTCGCCCATGCTCAGTTCGGGGGCTTCTTCGGTGACCTGCTTGCGCGACTCGTAGGAGAAGGCCCGCTGCATCACCCGACGCGACTTGCGGTACCAGTTGTCCCAGAGGTAGGCCAGGGTGTTGGACAGGCCCTCGCCCTTGAAGTCGCCCTCGGTGCTCACGCGGTGCAGGTTCTTCTGCCGCTTGAGGAAGTCGAGGGGGTTCTCGATGCGGTACACGCGGATGTCGACGCCGCCGTACTCCTCCATCCGGTAACGACGGTAGTCACGGCCGGGAGCCTCCAGGCGTACCTGGGCCACTTCATCGGTGGCGAAGCTGCTGTCGGAGAGCAGGAAGAAGGACTCGCCCGCCAGGGGCGTGTAGCCGCTGGCCGGCACCTCGTCCTCGGCCTGGGTGAGCGCCGGCAGGGCCAGGGGCAGTACCAGCGCCATCAGCGCGGCAGCGGACAGGCGCGCCGCACGGCGCAGGGGGCTGGCGTTCATCGGGCGAGGAAGTTCAGTCGATAGATGCCGATAAAGTTGGGGTTGGATTCGTCGGGGATCCATCGGGTGTCCTTCCATTTCATGAGTTGTTGCAGGCTGACGGAGCGCATGCCGTTATCGGTCGGGGTGCTGGTGCCGGTGTGGTAGGCGATTTCCCGCCCCATCCAGATCATCAGGTGCTGGTCATCACCCTGGTCGAAGAAGATCAGGTCGCCGGGACGGGCCTGGTTGAGGTCGCGGCCGGCGAACCGGCTGTTGTGCTGAATGAGTTTGATGGCGTTGACGTAGGGGCCGACCTTGCCACCGCCCTGCTGCCAGTTCTGTGCGAGCTGGCGCTGGGCGTCGCTCAGTTCCAGCTCCGGCGGCAGGTAGCGGTTGGACAGGCCATTGGCGCGCAGCCACTTGGCGTCGTGGACCTTGAGCGCCTCGTTGGCGGCGAAGCGCACCAGGCCGGCGCAATCCTGCTGGTGCCAGCGCGGGCTCGGGCCCTGACGCAGCTGCTCCTGGGCGATGCGCACGAACCAGGCGCGGAACACCTGGGACTGCTCGGGGTCGAGCCCCACCGTTTCGTCGGCGCGCAGCACCAGGCTCCACGCCATCAGCAGCGCGGCCAGCCCGAACGGCAGGCGACGGATCACAGGGAGCGCCATTCCAGGGGCAGCCATTCCCACGGGTCGCTGGCCTGGGTGTCGGCCGGCAGTGCCAGGGCGTACTTGCCGTGGCCACCGAGGGCCCGCAGCTTGGGCAGCAGGTGGGCTTCGGCGGCGTTGCGGAACACCGGCTCGTCGTTGCTCGGCAGGCTGTCAAGGGTTTCCCGCTCCAGCAGCTTGGCCAGGCCTTCGGGGGCTAGGTAGGCCGGCACAAGAGCGTCCTTGGGCAGGGTCTCGCCCAGGGGCGGGAAGCGCTTGTCGAGGGTATCCAGGCCCTTGGTCACCAGCTTGTCGTCGAGGGAGAACAGCAGGGTGTCGCCATGGCGCGCCAGGCTCACGTGGAAGTAGCCACGGGAGGCCAGGGCATCGGGGTTGGCGCTCTGGGATGCGGGGTACTGGCCGAAGTTGGAACCGACGTCGCGGGCCCAGATGCGGGCGGCGCCACGGGTCTGGCTCTCCAGCGGGAAGCGGCCGCCTTCGGCATAGGGTTCGAAGGCACCGATCACCGAGCCGAACAGGCCTTCGATGGCCGGGTCCATCTGGCCGGAGGCCGCCTCGTCGAGGTGGGCCACCAGCAGCGGCGAATGCAGGCGGGAGTCGGCGTACCAGCACAGGCCGGCGGTGGTGCCGAGGCGCTTGCCGAGCTGTTCGGTGACCTCCTTGCCGGCACCGACGCGGTCCAGCAGGCGGGCATTCACGCCCGGCGCCACGGGCAGCGCGACACAGGCGCTGGCGCCCATGGGCATGGCCTGCCATACGGGCTTGAAGTCGAACTTGGCCTGGTCGTCCACCTCATTGAGGGCGACGTAACTGCGCCAGCCCTTGTCGTCCATCTCGAAGCGCAGGCCGGCGAAGCTGGGCAGGAAGCGCTGGTAGCCGAAGGCGAGGAATTCGCTACCCAGGGCGATGCGCTGCTGCTCCTGGCCACGGGCCTTGAGGCCGAAACGCTCGGGGAAGGGATCGTCGCCGGCCATCAGGCCTTCGACCGTCTCGGTCTCGGCGCGGGCCAGCTTGCCGGATTCATCCAGCAGCATGCCGGGGCTAGAGAGCACCAGCAGCTTGTCGCCATGACTGGCCAGCAGCACCGAGCGCTCGCCCAGGTAGCGCAGGCTGTAGAGCGGCACGCTGTCGCCGTCCACCCGCAGCTCGCCCACCTGGCTCAGCTGGGTGTCGTCCAGGGCGGCGTGGGCCAGGGGCTCCAGCACGCGGGCCAGGCCGCCGCGCTGCAGGGTCACCAGCACGTGCTTGAGCTTGCCGTCGGCACCCCGCCAGGCCGCGACTTCGGCGGGCTGGTCGAGCAGTTCGTCGATCAGCGAGTCCTGCAGCTTGAGGTCGTGCTCGTAGATGATGCGACGCAGGCTGCCGGCCAGGCCGAGGCGGTCGGCGTTGTCCTGGTAGTAGAAGACGAAGTCCTCGGTGAGGGTGTCGCGCAGCAGCGGCACCGCGAGGATGTCCTTGGGCAGGCGGCTGAGGGAGGCGCTTTCGATCAGGGCGTCAGGGCGCTTGAGGTCCAGCCCCAGGGCGCTCTGTTCGGCCAGGTCGCGCGGCTCCTGCTTGTCGCAGCCCCCCAGCAGGCCGGCGGCCGCCAGCGGCAGCAGCAGGCCGAGGGCCAGAGCGCGCGGGTGACGCGCCAGGGCAGTGCGGGCGCTTTCAGGAGTGGTGTTCTGGTTCATGGTGAAAAACCCCGGTTCATCCACGCGGCGGGACATCAGAAGTTGAAGGATTTGACGAGCACCAGCTCACCGATGGCCCGCAAGGGCACGACGAAGGACTCACGCTTCTCGTTCACGGTGTTCTCGTTGAACACCAGGCTGATCTGCGACGTGATGACCTCGTTCTGGTTGCTGCCGGCTTCGAAGTTGTAGCCATTGGCGCCGTAGTTGCCCCAGTAGTTCACGTACACCAGGTAGGTGCCGTGCAGGGGCGCGGCCATGGTGAACATTTCCGGGCCGGGGCCGTCGACGCTGTCGGTGTCCAGGCCGCCGCCGTTGCTCATCACCGGGTCGGCCCAGAAGGCGTGCTGGCCGTCGGGGCTGACGATGTGCAGGTCGAGTTCGGCCTTGGGATCGTCCCAGCCGAGCACCACGCGCAGGCGCGCCGGGGTGCGGCCGGTGTTGGCTTCGTAGAACTGCACACGCTTGAGCGACTTGCCGTCGCCAGACACCACTTCGACGCTGTTGGAGCCGGCACCGAACGCGTACGGGCGGACGAAACGTCCAGCGTCATCGGTGTAGAGCGGCAGTGGGTTGCCGTTGACCACCAGGCGGTGCGGCGGGCGGACGTGGCCGATGTTGGCCAGGCGTCCTTCGATGAGGGTGCGGTTGCGCTGTGCGCCCCGGTCGATGGGCGGCGTCGGGTAGGCAACCGCCGGGTTTTCGCTGCGATCGAGCAGGCCGGCGTAGCGCCAGCCAGCACTGGGGCCCTCCAGCGTCGCGGACGGCTCGGCCGCCCAGACAAGGGAGGCCAGGAGCAGCAGGCTGAGCAGCGAAACGGCGCGCATGTTTAATCCGTTAATGGCGCAAAGGCCGCGATGCTAGCCCTCCCCACGCCAAGACGCAACGCGCGGGACCGAGGAGTCGGAAGCGCCTCACATTTTGATACAGCTTGCCCAAAGCCCCGCAGGCCGGGGCACCGGGCCTAGATCAGGCCGAGCAGCTGCAGGCTCAGCAGGCCGATGTTGGTGGTCACCACGGCGGCCAGGGTGGTGATGACGATGATGGAGGCAGCCAGCGCATGGTTGCCGTTCACCGCCCGCGCCATGACGAAGCTGGCGGCAGCCGTGGGGCTGCCGAAGTAGAGGAAGAGGATCGCCAGCTCGGCCTGGCGGAACCCCAGGGCCCAGGCACCGGCGGTGGCCAGCAGCGGCAGCCAGACCATCTTCATCAGGCTGGAGCTGATGGCCAGGCGGCCGCTCGCGCGCAGGGACGCCAGCGACAGGGTGCCACCGATGCAGATCAGCGCCAGCGGCAGGGTCATCTGGGCGAAGTACTCGCCGGAGGTGATCAGCCAGGCCGGCAGCGGCAGTTGCAGGTAGGCCACGGGGATGGCGGCGAGCACGCCGATGATCAGCGGATTCTTCAACACGCCCTTGATCAGGCTCCAGGGATCGGCGCGCATGCCCGGTGCATAGACCGTCAGCACGATGGACGACAGGGTGTTGTAGCAGAGGATCACCACACCCCCGAGCAACCCGCCCACCGACAGGCCGTAGTCGCCGTACATGCTGGTGGCCAGGGCGAGGCCGATGATGCCGTTGTTTCCACGGAATGCGCCCTGGGTGTAGATGCCCCGGTCCGCCTCCGGGCAGCGCCAGAGGGCCCATAGCCAGGCCAGGCCGAAGCAGCCCAGGGTGGCGACGACGAAGTAGGCGATGAGCGCGGGCTGCAGGGCGGTGCTCAGGTCCGCCTTGATGATGCCGAGGAACAGCAGGGTCGGCATGGTGCCGCGGAAGACCAGGCTGGAGGCGGTGTCGATGAAGGGAGCGTCGATCCAGCCCAGGCGGCGCAGTAACACGCCAAGGAACAGCATGGAGAACACCGGGGCGGTGATGCCGAGGATCTGCTGGACGACGGAGAACATGACGGGCCTGGGCGGGATTGGTTAGGCGGCTAAGAATACCAAGGCCCGGCCACCAGTGGCTTTCAGGACGCTTTCAGGGGAAGAAAAACCGGAGGGCTCTGAACGATCCTTGGCTCCACGATCACGATTGAATTCGCGCCAGTGGGGCGGCGGCGCTGCGCGCCGCCTGGCGACTGAAGTCGCCCCTGCAGGTGCCGTGTCGTAGGCGTAGCCCGGACTTCAGTCCGGGGCTGGTCGCCCACTCCGCTCCCGGGCTGAAGCCCGGGCTACGGAGCGCGTTGCGTCCGTCTCAGCGACGGACCGGGCGCTTCTGCAGCTTGCGCTGCAGGGTACGGCGGTGCATGCCCAGGGCGCGGGCGGTGGCGGAGATGTTGCCATCGTGCTCGGCCAGCACGCGCTGGATGTGTTCCCACTGCAGGCGGTCCACCGACATGGGGTTCTCTGGCACCAGGCTTTCCACGTCGGCCTGCTGGGACAGCAGCGCGGTCAGCACGTCGTCGGCGTCGGCCGGCTTGCACAGGTAGTTGGTGGCGCCGCGTTTGATGGCCTCCACGGCGGTGGCGATGCTGGAGTAGCCGGTGAGGATGACCACCCGCATGTCCGGGTCCAGCTCCAGCAGCTTGGGCAGCAGCACCAGGCCGGAGTCGCCTTCCATCTTCAGGTCCAGCACGGCGTAGTCCGGCAGGTCGTCCTTGGCCAGGGCCAGGCCCTCGTCGGCCGAGCCGGCCACCGACACGCGCAGGCCCCGGCGGCTCATGGCGCGGGCCATGACGCGGGTAAAGGTGGCGTCGTCGTCCACCAGCAGCAGGTGGGGCTGTTCTTCGCCGTCGATCAGGGGTTCTTCGCTCATGTCGAGTCCTCTCGTGGTGGGCTCAGGCGACACCGTGGCTGCGGGGTAGGCGCAGCTCGGTGAGGGTACCGCCCTCTTCGTGGTTGTACAGCTTCACCGTGCCACCGGCGCGCGTCACGCTGGCCTGGCTGAGGAACAGGCCGAGGCCGAATCCCTTGCCCTTGGTGGTGAAGAAGGGCCGGCCGAGTTGCTCGGCGATGGCCAGGGGAACGCCGGCGCCCTGGTCGCGGATGCTCAGCACCATCCATTGATGGTCCCAGTCCAGACGAATGTCGAGTTTCTCCGGACAGGCGTCGGCAGCGTTGTTCAGCAGGTTCAGCAGGGCCTGGGTCAGGTCGGCCGGTGGGCGCAGGCGCGGCGCCAGGCCAACGCCCAGGCACTGGTAGCGGTAGGTGGCTTCCGGGCGCATCAGGTGCCAGCGGTTGAGGGTCGCCTCCAGCCATTCCACGGCGGTCTGGTCCACCACGGCCTGGCGGCGGTCCGCCTCGGCAGCGCGCACCAGTTGCTGCAGGGTTTCCTTGCACAGCTTCACCTGCTCCTGCAGCAGCGCCAGGTCATCCTGCAGGGCCGGCTTGTCGCCGTACTCCTGGCGCAGCTCCTTGAGCAGCACGCTCATGGTCGCCAGCGGGGTGCCCAGCTCGTGAGCGGCGCCGGCGGCCTGGGTGGCCACGGCCAGCAACTGCTGGTCACGCATGCTCTCCTCGCGGCGCACGGCGCGCAGCTGGTCCTGGCGGCGCAGCTCCTCGGTCATGCGGGCGGCGAAGAAGGTGATCAGCGCCGCCGCCAGGGCAAAGCTCAGCCACATGCCGTAGATCAGCATCGCTTCGCGCTGCTCCACCGGCATCTCCAGCGGGTGGAACCACACCAGCAGCAGGGTGTACGCCGCCAGCGCCAGCCCCGCCAGCACCAGGGTGTAGACCCAGGGCAAGGTGGCGGCGGCGATGGTCAGCGGCACCAGGTAATAGGAAACGAAGGGGTTGGTGGAGCCGCCCGAGTAATAGAGCAGCACGCTGTGGATGACCAGGTCGCAGGCCAGCTGCACCGAATACTCCAGCTCGGTGACCGGCCACGGGCCGCGCAGGCGCAGGGTGGTGCTCACACAGAGCACCAGCGACACCGCCAGGGTCACCGACAGCTCCAGCCAGGGCAGTTCCAGCAATTGCGCGCGGTAGGCAAGGCCCACCGAACCGGCCTGGGCGGCCAGTACGAGCACACGGATGAGGGTCAGACGCAGGAGGTTCTGCCGGCTGGCGGACAGGTGGTGTAAGGGTTCGAGCATGGGCACTCCAAGAATTCGGCGGAGTATAACCAAGGCGCCTGGCACACCGCTGATATGCGTCAACTCGCCGCATCGTTGCGCAGCGGTGGACCATGGACAGCGCGACTGCACAGCCTGCGTGCCAGAGCGGTGGAAAGGCGAGGCCGTGATCGAACGAAAAAAATTCCTGCGGTCTTAACCCGGACCGCACGGAACGCCCGTCTACCCTGTTGACTGCCGCAAACCGCGCGCACACCCACTGCCTCTCACAAGGAGCCGACATGCAAGCCATCACCCGCCTCTCCGCCGCCCTCGCCCTGGCCACCGCCGCCTTCGCCAGCCTACCGGCCATGGCCGACGAGGCACGCTACAACCAGGTGGCCCTGCGTGCCGAGGTCAGCCAGGACGTGGCCCACGACCTGATGCACGTCACCCTGTTCAGCGAATCCGAGAACAGCGCCCCGGCCAAGCTGGCCGCCGAGATCACCCGCACCCTCAACGCTGCCGTCGAAAAGGCCCGCGCCACCAAGGGCATCACCGTCAGCCTCGGCAGCCGCAACAGCTACCCGGTCTACGACGACAAGGGCCAGAAGATCACCCGCTGGCGCGAGCGCGCCGAAGTGCGCCTGGAAAGCGCCGACTTCGCCGCGCTGTCCCAGCTCAGCGCCGACCTGATGGGCAGCCTGAAGATGGCCGGCATGGACTTCAGCATCGCCGACGCCACCCGCAAGAAGAACGAAGATGCCCTGCTGAAGGATGCCGTCGACGCCTTCAAGGCCCGCGCCCAACTGGCGACCCAGGCCCTGGGCGGCTCCGGCTACAAGCTGGTGAGCCTCAACCTCAACAGCGACGGCTTCCAGCCGCGCCCGATGATGGCCATGCGCGCCGCCAAGGCCAGCATGATGATGGCCGAAGACGCCCCGGCACCGGAGATCGAAGCCGGCACCAGCCGCGTCAACGTCACCGCCGATGGCGTCATCGAGGTGCAGATGCCCTGACACGGGGCCCGGGCCACCCGCACGAACGGGTGGCCCCAGGCTGCGAACGGTCGCGAACTTGCAGAATTGCGACACCGCCTTACAGCATCGCCACAGCTTCTACACTCATGTCCCACCATGGCTTGCCTCGGGCATGTGCCATGCATAGTTTCGGGCGAGGCGCCTTACGAGGGCGCCCCTCACGATGAAGAACACAACAAGACATGAGGTCAAAATGCGTAAAAACGCCGTCATCCAAGCGCTTCTCGCTGCCGGGCTGATCGCCGGCGCACCGCTGGCCAGCGCCGCCGGTAACCTGGTGTTCTGCTCCGAAGGCAGCCCCGCCGGCTTCGACCCCGGCCAGTACACCACCGGCACCGACTTCGACGCCGCCGCCGAGACCGTCTTCAACCGCCTGACCCAGTTCGAGCGGGGCGGCACCGCCGTCATCCCCGGCCTGGCGGAGAAGTGGGACGTCTCCCCCGACGCCCTCACCTACACCTTCCACCTGCGCCCGGGCGTGAAGTTCCACACCACCGAGTACTTCAAGCCCACCCGCACCCTCAACGCCGACGACGTGCTGTTCACCTTCCAGCGCATGCTCGACAAGGACCACCCGTTCCGTAAGGCCTACCCCACCGAATTCCCCTACTTCACCGACATGGGCATGGACGCCAACATCGCCAAGGTCGAGAAGCTGGACGACATGACCGTCAAGTTCACCCTCAACCAGGTGGACGCGGCCTTCATCCAGAACCTCGCCATGAGCTTCGCCTCCATCCAGTCTGCCGAGTATGCCGACCAGTTGCTCAAGCAGGGCAAGGCCGCCGACCTCAACCAGAAGCCCATCGGCACCGGCCCGTTCGTGTTCAAGCGCTACCAGAAGGACGCGCAGATCCGCTTCGCCGGCAACAAGGACTACTGGAAGCCCGAGGACGTGAAGATCGACAACCTGATCTTCGCCATCAACACCGACGCCTCCGTGCGCATGCAGAAGCTCAAGGCCGGCGAGTGCCAGATCACCCTCTTCCCCCGCCCCGCCGACCTCGAGGCCCTGAAGAAGGACACCAACCTCAACATGCCGTCCCAGCCGGGCTTCAACCTCGGCTACATCGCCTACAACGTCACCCACAAGCCCTTCGACAAACTCGAAGTGCGCCAGGCGCTGGACATGGCGGTGAACAAGAAGGCCATCATCGACGCCGTCTACCAGGGCGCCGGCCAGCTCGCCGTCAACGGCATGCCGCCGACCCAGTGGTCCTACGACGAGACCATCAAGGACGCCGGCTACAACCCCGACAAGGCCAAGGAACTGCTCAAGGCCGCCGGCATCGCCGAAGGCACCGAGATCACCCTCTGGGCCATGCCCGTGCAGCGCCCCTACAACCCCAACGCCAAGCTGATGGCCGAAATGCTGCAGGCCGACTGGGCCAAGGTCGGCATCAAGGCGCGCATCGTCACCTACGAATGGGGCGAGTACATCAAGCGCGCCAAGGGCGGCGAGCACGACGCCATGCTGATCGGCTGGAGCGGCGACAACGGCGACCCGGACAACTGGCTCGGCACCCTCTATGGCTGCGACGCCATCGACGGCAACAACTTCTCCAAGTGGTGCAACACCGACTACGACAAGCTGGTCAAGCAGGCCAAGGCCAACCCCGACCAGGCCCAGCGCACCGAGCTGTACAAGCAGGCCCAGCACATCCTCAAGGACCAGGTGCCGATCACCCCGATCGCCCACTCCACGGTCTACCAGCCGATGCGCAAGAACGTGCAGGACTTCAAGATCAGCCCGTTCGCCCTCAACTCGTTCTACGGCGTGAGCGTCGGCAAGTAACCCTGCAGGCGGGGCACCACGCCCCGCCCTCCCGACACCAGGCGCCCGCCCAGGGCGCCCTCCCCCATCCGCCACCGCAGGCACGCATTCGCGGCAGGCCATCACGCCAAGGACGCCCGATGCACCCACGCCTGCTGCCCTTCCTGCTCCTGCTGCCCCTCTGGACCCAGGCCGCCCCCAGCCTGGTGGTCTGCACCGAAGCCGCCCCGGAAGGCTTCGACATCGTCCAGTACACCGCCGCCAACACCGCCGACGCCAGCGCCGAAACCGTCTTCGACCGCCTCGTGCAGTTCGCCCCCGGCAGCACCCGCATCGAACCCGCGCTGGCCGAACGCTGGATGCTTTCCGATGACGGCCTCAGCTACGAATTCACCCTGCGCCAGGGCGTCAAGTTCCACACCACGCCCTGGTTCACCCCCACCCGCGACTTCAATGCCGACGACGTGCTCTGGAGCTTCCAGCGCCAGCTCGACCCCAGGCACCCCTGGCACGACCGCTCGCCCCGGGGCTTTCCCTATGCCGAATCCATGGCCCTGGGGCAGTTGATCGAGCGCATCGAAAAGCTCGACGACCACCGCGTCCGCTTCGTCCTGCGCCACCCCGAAGCGCCCTTCCTCGCCGACCTCGCCATGGGCTTCGCCTCCATCTACTCCGCCGAATACGCCGACCACCTGCTCGCCGCCGGCACGCCCGAGGCCCTCAACAGCCGCCCCATCGGCACCGGCCCCTTCGTCTTCCAGCGTTACGAGAAGGACGCCCAGGTGCGCTTCACCGCCCACCCCGACTACTGGGGCGGCCGCCCCGCCATCGACAGGCTGCTGCTGGCCATCACCCCCGATCCCAACGTGCGGGTGCAGAAGCTCAAGGCCAACGACTGCCAGGTGGCCATCTACCCGCGCCCCACCGACATCCCGGTACTGCGCCAGGAGCCGGAGCTGAACGTGCTGGAGATGGACGCCTTGCTGGTCGCCTACGTCGGCCTCAACACCCGCCACCCGCCGCTGGACGACGTGCGCGTACGCCAGGCCATCAACCTCGCCTTCGACCGCGACGCCTACCTGCGCGCCCAGTTCGGCGAAGGCAACGCCACCCTCGCCGCCGCCCCCTATCCGCCCAGCGTGCTCGGCTACGACCCCGCCCTCAAACCCTGGGCCCACGACCCCGCGCGCGCCCGCCAGCTGCTGGCCGAGGCCGGGCATGCCGACGGCTTCCACCTCTCCATCTGGACCCGCCCCGGCGGCGGCCCCACCAACCCCAACCCCGGCATCGGCGCGCAGATGCTCCAGGCGGACCTCGCCGCCGTCGGCATCCAGGCCGACATCCGCGTCTTCGAATGGGGGGAACTGATCAAACGCGCCAAGAACGGCGAACACGACCTGGTGTTCATGGGCTGGGTCGGCGACAACGGCGACCCGGACAACTTCCTCGGCCCCAACCTCTCCTGCGCCGCCGCCAGCTCCAGCGAAAACCTCGCCGGCTGGTGCGACCCCACCTTCGACGCCCTCATCCGCCAGGCCCGCGCCGAACGCGACGACACCCAGCGCGCCGCCCTCTACCGCCAGGCCCTGGGCATCTTCCACCAGCAGGCCCCATGGATCCCCCTCGCCCACCCCCGGCAATTCGCCGTCGTGCGCAAGGGCGTCAGCGGCTACCAGCTCAACCCGCTGGGGTCGAACAACTTTGCGCGGGTGAGGTTGGAGGGGAGGGAATAACCTGCAGCTCGAATGGGTACATCTTTATCCCGCCCCCAACTCACCCAACCAACGCAAGGTCAGTTCCGGCTGCCCCGTCGCGGCATCCAATGCTTCGGCGACGATTTCGAAACCAGCCGAACGGTAGAAGCCCACCGCCTTGACGTTGGCGCGGTAGACGTTCAGTTCCAGTGAGTGATGCCGCGCCTTGGCGCTGTCCAGCAGGCGGCGGCCGAGTCCGCTGCGCTGGTGGTCGGGGTGGATGAAGAGTGCGGCCAGGTGGTTCTCGACCATGGACAGGAAGCCACGCATCTGGCCGTTCTCTTCCACGACCCAGTTTTCCGCTGCGGGCAGGTAGTGGTTGAGCATGGCGTCCCGCTGGCTGTGCCAGAAGGCTTCGGGGATGAAGTCATGGGCCTGGAGGGAGGCCTCCAGCCAGATGTCCACCAGGTCGGCGTACTCGTCGGGGCGGGCAAGGCGGATCATGTGCAGTCCTGTGCGGGGTCACGTTCGAAGCCGGCGATTATAGGCGCCGACGAACGTCGGTCTGCTGGAGCGCGCCAGCCCCTTCCTCAGTGGTGGCCGGGAAGGGGGTGATGAGACGCGGTGGTCCGCTTCAGCTACAGCAGCGTCGAGGACCTCCCCCGCCAGGTGGAGGCCATACCACTGCCGGGCTCAGGCCAACCCGAACGGGTCGTCGATGGAGTGGCTCGGCTGGGTGAACCAGCGCGGGCCGTCTTCGGCCATGTAGAAGTGGTCTTCCAGGCGGATGCCGAATTCGCCGGGCACGCAGATCATCGGTTCGTTGCTGAAGCACATGCCCGGCGCCAGGGGCGTGGCGTCGCCGCGTACCAGGTAGGGGCCTTCGTGGATCTCCACGCCGATGCCGTGCCCGGTGCGGTGCGGCAGGCCGGGGAGCTGGTAGTCCGGGCCAAGGCCGTCGGCTTCCAGGGAGCGCCGGGCGGCGGCGTCCACCGCTTCGCAGGGGGCGCCCAGGCGGGCGGCATCGAAGGCGGCCAGCTGGGCGCGCTTCTCGGCGTCCCACAGGGCGCGCTGGCGCGGGCTGGGGGTGCCGAAGACGTAGCTGCGGGTGATGTCCGAGAGGTAGCCGTGCAGGCGGCAGCCGGTGTCGATCAATACCATGTCGCCGTCCCGCAATGGCCGGGGCTGGGCCACGCCGTGGGGGAAGGCGCTGTCGGCGCCGAACAGGACGATGCAGAAGTACGAGCCGCTGGCCCCGACGCGGCGGTGGGCCTGGTGGATGAAGGCCTCCACCTCGGCCGGGGTGATGCCCTCGCGGAGGATGCTGGCGGCGGCCTTGTGCACGGCCAGGGTCATGTCCTTGGCGCGCTGCATCAGGGCGATTTCGGCGGCGGACTTGATAGCGCGGCAGTGCTGGGTGACGCGGCCGCCGTCGATGAAGCGGTAGCGCGGCGACTCATTGCGCAGGCCGTCAAACATGAAGAACGGCAGGCTCGGGCACAGCGCCACGCAGGCGTCGTCGGCCAGGCCCAGGGCGACCAGGCGATCCAGCAGCAGGCGGTAGGGGGACTCGTGCTCCTGCCAGGTGCGGATGGCGCCCGGCACCACCTGGAAGCCGCGCACGGTGCCTTCCTCGAAGGCCGGGGCGAGGTATTCCAGCTCGCCCACTGCGGGCAGCAGCGCGCCCACCAGGCGTTCGCTGGGGTGCCACTGCACACCGGTGAAGTAACGCAGGTTGGCCCCGGCATGGAGGTACAACGCGCCGATGCCCTGCTCGACCATGAAGCGCTGGGCGCGGGCGATGCGTGCGTGGTACTCCGCCGCCTCGATGGGCCGCGCGCCGGCGGTCATGTCGTGCAACTGGGCGAGCGCCGCCTCTGGCGTGCTGCCGCCTACACCCCTGGTCATCCCGTGGTCCTCGCTTGTCTGACAATCCGGCGGCGGAATTTAAGGGAGGCTGAACGAGGCGGTCAAAGGATTTTTTAAGTGTGACTTAATTTTATGGCCACCGATGCACGACGCGCGCGCCATTCGACCTTTCGCTGACAGCTTCCCGACAGCTTCAGCCACTATGCTGCGCAGGCCCGGCGACACGATCGCCCGGCAGCTCCACCCTTCCCTTGCGCGGTACCGTGCCCACCGCCGGCCACAAGCCGGTGGCCCGGGCGCTTGCGCCGGGACTGCCGCCCGCCGCACCGCTCGGTATACTGGCCGCCTCCCGTCACCAGAGCACCCGCCATGTCCGTCGACCGCATCGGAGAACGCCTGCGCCGCTACCGGCGTGCCGCGAAGAAGACCCTCAACCAGGTCGCCGCCGAATCGGGGCTCACCGCCAGCTTCCTCTCCCAGGCCGAACGCAACCTGACGGGCGTGTCCATCTCCTCCCTGGCCAACATCGCCAAGTCCCTCGGTGTGCCGATGAACGCGCTGTTCGACCAGCCGCCGCAGCCCCAGCCCGACTCCCACCAGAACGAGCGCGTGCGCTACACCATCGAGGGCCAGCCGCTGGCCTACGAGCGCCTGTCCACCTCCTTCCCCGGCAACCTGCTCAACGCGGTGAAGATGAACATGCCGGTGGGCTACCAGTCGGAGCTGATCGCCCACGAGGGCTCGGAGTTCGCCTATGTGCTCTCCGGGCAGATCGTCTACACCATCGACGGCCGCCAGTACCCGCTCGCCGCCGGCGACTCGGTGCACTTCGACGCCGGCAAGACCCACTGCCTGGCCAACGTCGGCGAGAACGTGGCCGAGGTGCTGACCGTCACCACCATGCCGCTGTTCGACGACCGCAACGCCTCCTGACCCTTCGCATTTACCACGATGCGACGCTCGGTGACGCCTGAATGTAAGTCTTGCTTAATTTCTGTTGACCACTTTTTCAGCATGACTTAATTTCGGCCACGCTTTGGCGTTGGGCAAGGAGCCCCAGCCAGAGCGCTCACCGCTGCACAGGGCCGGCCACCTGACCCCGGGACCGGAACGCAGCGGGTTGTACCGAGCACGTGCCCGGTCCATAAGGCCGCGAGCCCGTGACGCCCTCAGAAAAAGAACAATCGAGGTCCCGCATGCCCAAGAACACCCTCGTCCAGGCCCTGCTCGCTGCCGGCCTGCTCCTCGGCACTTCCTTCGCCTCCGCCGCCAGCAACCTGGTGTTCTGTTCTGAAGGCAGCCCCGCCGGCTTCGACCCCGGCCAATACACCACCGGCACCGACTTCGACGCCACGGCGGAAACCCTCTTCAACCGCCTGGTGCAGTTCGAACGCGGCAGCACCCGCGCCGGGCCGGCGCTTGCCGAATCCTGGGACGTTTCCGAAGACGGCCTGGCCTACACCTTCCACCTGCGCCCGGGCGTGAAGTTCCACACCACCGAGTACTTCAAGCCCAGCCGCGAGTTCAGCGCCGACGACGTGCTGTTCACCTTCCAGCGCATGCTCGACAGGAACCACCCGTTCCGTAAGGCCTACCCCAGCGAGTTCCCCTACTTCACCGACATGGGCCTGGACAAGAACATCGCCAAGGTCGAGAAGCTGGACGACCACACCGTCAAGTTCACCCTCAACCAGGTGGACGCCGCCTTCATCCAGAACCTGGCCATGCCCTTCGCCGCCGTGCACTCGGCCGAGTACGCCGACCAGCTGCTCAAGGCCGGCACGCCGCAGCTGCTCAACCAGAAGCCCATCGGCACCGGCCCGTTCGTGTTCAAGCGCTACCAGAAGGACGCGCAGATCCGTTTCACCGGCAACAAGAATTACTGGAAGCCCGAGGACGTGAAGATCGACAACCTGATCTTCGCCATCAACACCGACGCCTCCGTGCGCGCCCAGAAGCTCAAGGCCGGCGAATGCCAGGTCACCCTCAACCCGCGCCCGGCCGACATCGCAGGCCTCAAGCAGGACCCGCGCCTGCAGGTGCCCTCGCAACCCGGCTTCAACCTCGGCTACATCGCCTACAACGTCACCCACCCGCCGTTCGACAAGGTGGAGGTGCGCCAGGCGCTGGACATGGCGGTGAACAAGCCGGCCATCATCGAGGCCGTCTACCAGGGCGCCGGCCAGCTCGCAGTCAACGCCATGCCGCCGACCCAGTGGTCCTACGACGAGACCATCAAGGGCAGCGAGTACAACCCCGAGAAGGCCAAGGAACTGCTCAAGGCCGCCGGCATCGCCGAAGGCACCGAAATCACCCTCTGGGCCATGCCCGTGCAGCGCCCCTACAACCCCAACGCGCGGCTGATGGCCGAGATGATCCAGGCCGACTGGGCCAAGGTCGGCGTCAAGGCGCGCATCGTCACCTACGAGTGGGGCGAGTACATCAAGCGCGCCCACGCCGGCGAGCACGACGCCATGCTGTTCGGCTGGACCGGCGACAACGGGGACCCGGACAACTGGCTCGGCACCCTCTACGGCTGCGACTCGGTCAACGGCAACAACGTCTCCAAGTGGTGCGACGCCGACTACGACAAGCTGGTCAAGCAGGCCAAGGCCAGCACCGACCAGGCCCAACGCACCGAACTGTACAAACAGGCCCAGCAGCGCCTGCACAACCAGGTGCCGATCAGCCCCATCGCCCACTCCACCGTCTACCAGCCCATGAGCCGGAGCGTGGAGGGCTTCCGCATCAGCCCGTTCTCCACCAACTCCTTCTACGGCGTGGCCAACGCCCCGTGAGAACAGGGGCCTGGCGGCTGCCCCCGCCAGGCCCCGGTCTTCCGTGACCCACCCCTCCATCCGCCGCAGAGCGGAGGAGACCTTTTTTCATACCTGCCCCAACGAGTCCGCAAGGAAGCTGCGCTTGCGTGCGACGCCACCGGCTTGCCCGGTGACGACGGCAGTCCGCGCCAGCGCTCCTTGCTTCAAAGCGAAGCAATAACAACAAAGGAGCGAACGACATGAAGAAAGACCATTCCCGAGCGACCCTGGCCCTGGCCCTGCTGGCCGCCACCGGCGCGGCAGGGGCCGAGGAACAGCCCATGCCACCGGTGCCGGAGAACCCCAGCTACGCCGCCCAGGTGCAGAACATCCCGGCAGTGGACAAGCCGGTGAAGGGCCAGGCCGGCGCCACCGGGTTCATCGAGGGGCAGAGCCTGACCCTCAGCACCCGCAACTTCGCCGCCCGCGAGCAGATGAAGGACAGCTTCGGCTTCACCATCCCCAAGGATGACGGCCCACAGCGCACCCACAGCCGCCGCGCCTGGGTGCAAGGCACCCAGCTCAAGTACAGCTCCGGCTACACCCAGGGCACCATCGGCTTCGGCCTCGATGTCGCCGCGTTCAACGCCATCAACCTGGAACGCGGCAAGGGCCGCATCGGCGGTGGCGGCAACCGCACCCTGGCCGACAGCAACGGTCACGGCGTGGAGGAGTGGTCCAAGCTGGGCATCGCCAACGTGCGCCTGCGCGTCTCCAACACCGAGCTGAAGGCCGGCCGCTTCCAGGTGGACACCCCGGTATTCAGCTACTTCGACAACCGCGCCCTGCCCTCCAGCTTCACCGGCTACGCCATCACCAGCGAAGAGCTGGACAACCTGGCCCTGCAGGCCGGCAGCTTCCGCCGCGTCAGCCCGCGTACCGGCTCAGGCGACGAAGCCTTCACCACCGAGTACGGCACCCGCGAAGTGAAGGGCGAGCACATGCATTACCTGGGCGGCAACTACAAGCCGCTGGAGAGCCTGGAGATCGCCGCCTATGGTGGCCGCTTCGAAGACATCTGGGACCAGTACTACCTGGGCATCACCCACACCCTGGGGGACCGCGAAAACCTCTCCCTGCGCACCGCGCTGAACGGCTACCGTACCCGCGACACCGGCTCGCGCAAGGCCGGCTACATCGACAACAACGCCTGGAGCCTGGCATTCACCCTCGCCCACCAGGCCCACGCGCTGACCCTGGCCTGGCAGCAGATCGACGGCGACGAGTACTTCGACTACGTCCACGAAACGGCGGCCATCTACCTGGCCAACTCCCTGCTCTCGGACTACAACGGCCCCAACGAGAAGTCCGCGCAGATCCGCTACGAGACCGACTGGAGCTACTTCGGCGTCCCCGGCCTGTCCACCACCGCCTGGTACGCCAAGGGCTGGGACATCGACGGCACCCACTACGACGGTGATCGCAACGGCGCCTACGGCAACTACGTCGAAGTGCGCGGTATGGACGGCGAACGCCACCACGAGTACGGGCTGATGGCGGCCTACAAGGTGCAGAGCGGGGCCATCAAGGACAGCACCTTCAAGGTCACCTACATGTCCCACAAGGCCAGCAAGCAGCAGATCGACGGCAGCGTGAACGAACTGCGCGTGGTCAGCACTTTCCCCTTCGACCTGCTCTAGATTGAGACGGGCGCCGCCCAGCGGCGCCCCACAAGGAGACTCACATGCGCATGACGCTCCGTACCCTGCCCCTGCTGGTGGCCCTGGCCGCCGGCGCCCCGCTGGCCCAGGCGGCCAACCTGGTGGTCTGCACCGAAGCCGCGCCGGAAGGCTTCGACATCGTCCAGTACACCGGCGCGGTGACCGCCGACGCCTCCGCCGAAACGGTGTTCAGCCGCCTGGTGGCCTTCAAGCCCGGCACCACCGAGCTGGAACCGGCCCTGGCGGAACGCTGGGACATCAGCCCCGACGGCACCGTCTACACCTTCCACCTGCGCCCGGGGGTGAAGTTCCACACCACCGACTATTTCACCCCCACCCGCACCCTGACTGCGGACGACGTGCTCTGGAGCTTCCAGCGCGCCCTCGATCCCAAGCACCCCTGGCATGAATCGGCCCAGCGCGGCTACGCCTACTTCGACGCCATGGGCATGCGCGAGCTGATCAAGTCCGTGGAGAAGGTCGACGACCTCACCGTGCGCTTCACCCTCAGCCGCCCCGAAGCGCCCTTCCTCGCCGACATGGCCATGGGCTTCGCCTCCATCTATTCCGCCGAGTACGGCGACCAGCTGCTCAAGGCCGGCAAGACCAACCAGCTCAACCAGCAGCCCATCGGCACCGGCCCCTTCGTGTTCAGCCGCTACGCCAAGGACGCCCAGGTACGCTACAAGGCCAACCCGGACTACTTCCGCGGCAAGCCGCCGATCGACAACCTGGTGTTCGCCATCACCCTCGACCCCAACGTGCGCCTGCAGAAGGTGCGCGCCGGCGAGTGCCAGATCGCCCTCTACCCCAAGCCGGAAGACGTGCCCGGCGTGCGCAGCAACCCCAACCTGGCGGTGGACGAGATCGATGCACTGCTGACCACCTACGTCGCCATCAACACCCAGCACAAGCCGCTGGACGACGCCCGCGTGCGCCAGGCCATCAACCTCGCCGTGGACAAGCAGGCGATGATCCAGGCCGTGTTCGGCGCCGGCAACGCCAGCGTCGCGGTCAACCCCTACCCGCCGACCCTGCTGGGCTACAACCACCAGGTGCAGGACTGGGCGCACGACCCGGAGAAGGCCCGCGCCCTGCTGGCCGAAGCCGGGGTGAAGGACCTGAAGATCACCCTGTTCATCCGCAATGGCACCTCATCCACCATCCCCAACCCGGCGCTGGCGGCACAGATGATGCAAGCGGACCTGGCCAAGGCCGGCATCCAGATGACCATCCGCTCCCTGGAATGGGGCGAACTGCTCAAGCGCTCCAAGGGCGGCGAGCACGACATGGTGCTGCTGGGCTGGGCCGGCGACAACGGCGACCCGGACAACTTCCTCGGCCCCAACCTGTCCTGCGCGGCAGCCGAGTCGGGGGAGAACCAGGCGCGCTGGTGCAACCCCGAGTTCGAAGCCCTGATCCAGAAGGCCCGCAGCGTCAGCGAACCTGCCGAGCGGGCGAAGCTCTATGAACAGGCCCAGGTGGTTTTCCACCGCGAAGCCCCGTGGATTACGCTGGCGCACCCTAAGCTGTTCAACGTGCGCCGCAGCAACGTCGAGGGCTACGTGATCAGCCCGCTGACCAACAACCACTTCGCCACCACCCGGGTGAAGTAACGGCGCCGTCGCGGCACCCGCTGCCGCGACACCCGACAACAAGAACGACGCCCGCCCACCGTTACCCACGGAAGCGGGCGTGATACCTGAGGAGTCAATCACCGAGATGCTCAGTTTCATTGCTCGCCGACTGGGGCTGCTGATCCCCACCTTCTTCGGCGTCACCCTGCTGACCTTCGCGCTGATCCGCCTGATTCCAGGCGACCCGGTGGAAGTGATGATGGGCGAACGTCGCGTCGATCCCGAAATGCACGCCCAGGCCATGGTCCGCCTGGGGCTCGACAAGCCCCTGTACGAGCAGTACCTCACCTACATCGGCAAGCTGGCCCAGGGTGACCTGGGCGAGTCGCTGCGCACCCGCGAGAGCGTCTGGCACGAGTTCCTCACGCTGTTCCCCGCCACCCTGGAACTGGCCCTGGCCGCCCTGCTGTTCGCCGGCACCCTCGGCCTGCTGGCCGGCGTGCTGGCGGCCCTGCGGCGCGGTTCGCTGTTCGACCACGGGGTGATGGGCATCTCCCTCACCGGCTACTCCATGCCGATCTTCTGGTGGGGCCTGCTGCTGATCATGTTCTTCTCGGTCTGGCTGGGCTGGACACCGGTCTCCGGGCGCATCGACCTGCTCTACGACATCGAGCCGAAGACCGGCTTCATGCTCATCGACACCCTGCTTTCCGACGAGGAAGGCGCCTTCGTCGACGCTCTCAAGCACCTCATCCTGCCGGCCATCGTGCTGGGCACCATCCCCCTGGCGGTGATCGCCCGCATGACCCGCTCGGCGATGCTCGAAGTGCTGCGCGAGGACTACATCCGCACCGCCCGCGCCAAGGGCCTGTCGCCGACCCGCGTGGTGTTCGTGCACGGCCTGCGCAACGCGCTGATCCCGGTGCTCACCGTGTTCGGCCTGCAGGTGGGCACCCTGCTGGCGGGCGCCGTGCTCACCGAAACCATCTTCTCCTGGCCGGGCATCGGCAAATGGCTCATCGAGTCCATCGGCGCGCGGGACTACCCCGTGGTGCAGAACGGCATCCTGCTGATCGCCTGCCTGGTCATCCTGGTCAACTTCGTGGTGGACATCCTCTATGGCCTCGCCAATCCCCGCATCCGTCATCAACGTTGAGGAGCCGACCATGACCATCGCCCAGCCCCCGGTCGAGCCGGCCCTGCTCTACCCCTCGCCGCTGAAGGAGTTCTGGCAGAGCTTCTGCCACAACAAGGGCGCCGTCGGCGGCCTGGCCTTCATGATCCTGATCATCGTCTGCGCGCTGTTCGCCCCCTGGATCGCCCCCTACGACCCCAGCGAGCAGTTCCGCGACGCCATGCTGACCCCGCCGGCCTGGCTGGACGGCGGCCAGTGGCGCTTCGTGCTCGGCACCGACGAACTGGGCCGCGACCTGCTCTCGCGGCTGATCCACGGTGCTCGGCTGTCGCTGCTGATCGGCGTGGCCTCGGTGCTGATGTCGCTGATCCCGGGGATCTTCCTGGGCCTCCTGGCAGGGTTCTTCCCACGCCTGATGGGCCCCTCGATCATGCGCCTGATGGACATCATGCTGGCCCTGCCCTCGCTGCTGCTGGCGGTGGCCATCGTCGCCATCCTCGGCCCAGGGCTGATCAACACCGTGATCGCCATCGCCGTGGTCTCGCTGCCCTCCTACGTGCGCCTGACCCGCGCCGCCGTGATGGTGGAGCTGAACCGCGACTACGTCACCGCCTCGCGCCTGGCCGGCGCCGGGCTGCTGCGGCTGATGTTCGTCACCGTGCTGCCCAACTGCATGGCCCCGCTGATCGTGCAGGCCACCCTGAGCTTCTCCTCGGCGATCCTCGACGCCGCCGCCCTGGGCTTCCTCGGCCTCGGCGTCCAGCCGCCCACCCCCGAGTGGGGCACCATGCTGGCCTCGGCCCGCGACTACATCGAGCGTGCCTGGTGGGTCGTCTCCCTCCCCGGCCTGACCATCCTGCTCAGCGTGCTGGCCATCAACCTGATGGGTGACGGCCTGCGCGACGCACTCGACCCCAAACTGAAGAACGCCGCCTGAGGAGCCCCCATGAGCCTTCTGGATATCAAGAACCTCTGCGTCCGCTTCGGCGACCTCAGCGCCGTGCCCGTGGTGGACGGCCTCGACCTGCAGGTGAACGCCGGTGAAGTGCTGGCCATCGTCGGCGAGTCCGGCTCCGGCAAGTCGGTGACCATGATGGCCCTGATGGGCCTGATCGACGCCCCCGGCTGGATCACCGCCGACCAGATGCAGTTCGACGGCACCGACATGCTGCGCCTCAAGGGCCGGCAGCGCCGGCACATCGTCGGCAAGGACCTGTCGATGGTCTTCCAGGACCCGATGACCGCCCTCAACCCCAGCTACACCGTGGGCTTCCAGATCGAGGAAGTGCTGCGCCAGCACCTCGGCCTCAAGGGCCGCGCCGCCCGCCAGCGGGCCCGCGAACTGCTGGAGCGGGTGGAGATCCCCGGCGCCGAAAGCCGCCTCGACGCCTACCCGCACCAGCTCTCCGGGGGCATGAGCCAGCGCGTGGCCATCGCCATGGCCATCGCCGCCGAGCCCAAGCTGCTGATCGCTGACGAACCCACCACCGCCCTGGACGTGACCATCCAGGCGCAGATCATGGACCTGCTGCTGAACCTGCAGCGCGAGCAGGGCATGGGCCTGGTGCTGATCACCCACGACCTGGCGGTGGTCGCCGAGACCGCCAACCGCGTCTGCGTGATGTACGCCGGCCAGGCCGTGGAGGTGGGCAGCGTGCCGCGCCTGTTCGACGCCCCGGCGCACCCCTACACCGAGGCGCTGCTCAAGGCCATTCCCGAACACAGCGTCGGCCAGCCGCGCCTGGAGACCCTGCGCGGCATCGTCCCCGGCCGCTACGACCGGCCCCAGGGCTGCCTGCTGTCGCCACGCTGCCCCTACGCCCAGGCCAGCTGCAAGGAACGCCGCCCCAGCCTCGACGCCTACGAACACGGCGCCGTGCGCTGCTACTTCCCGCTCAATTTCGACGAGGTGGCCTGATGAGTGCCGTCCTGACCGCCCGTGACCTGACCCGTCACTACTCCGTGTCCCGTGGCCTGTTCAAGGGCCACGCCACCGTGCGCGCCCTCAACGGCGTGTCGTTCCAGCTCGACGCCGGCAAGACCCTGGCCGTGGTCGGCGAATCCGGTTGCGGCAAGTCCACCCTGGCCCGCGCCCTGACCCTGATCGAGGAGCCCAGCTCCGGCTCCCTGCAGATCGCCGGGCGCGAAGTGGCCGGCGCCAGCAGCGAGGACCGCAAGCAGCTGCGCCGCGACGTGCAGATGGTGTTCCAGAACCCCTACGCCTCCCTCAACCCCCGGCAGAAGATCGGCGACCAGCTGGCCGAGCCGCTGGTGATCAACACAGGCCTCTCCAGCGCCGAACGCCGCGAGCAGGTGCAGGCGATGATGCAGCAGGTGGGCCTGCGCCCCGAGCACTACCAGCGCTACCCGCACATGTTCTCCGGCGGCCAGCGCCAGCGCATCGCCCTGGCCCGCGCCATGATGCTCAACCCCAAGGTGCTGGTGGCGGACGAACCCACCTCGGCGCTGGACGTGTCCATCCAGGCCCAGGTGCTCAACCTGTTCATGGACCTGCAAGAGCGCTTCAACACCGGCTACGTGTTCATCTCCCACAACCTCGCCGTGGTGCGCCACGTGGCCGACGACGTGCTGGTGATGTACCTCGGCCGCCCGGCGGAGATGGGGCCGAAGGAGCTGATCTACGAGCGCCCGCTGCACCCCTACACCCGCGCCCTGCTCTCGGCGACCCCGGCGATCCACCCGGACCCGGCCAAACCGAAGATCAAGATCGTCGGCGAGCTGCCCAACCCCCTGGACCCGCCACCCGGCTGCGCCTTCCACAAACGCTGCCCCCACGCCACCGAACGCTGCCGCAGCGAAGTCCCCGAACTGCGCCTGCTCGACGCCCGCCAGGTGGCCTGCCACCACGCCGAGAGCATCGCCCTCTAGCACAAGCCTTGTAGCCCGGCTTCAGCCCGGGAATCCCCTCCCCGGACTGAAGTCCGGGCTACGGCTACGAATCGGTGCTCAACAGGTACGACGGCGGCAACCGTAGGATGGGCTGAGCTGTGCGAAGCCCATCGTTGCGTTGGTGGCCGGGATTGATGCGGTTCGCCAAGCTCACCGCAACCTACGGGCCGTGCCCGGCGCAGGATGTGTGGACGGTGGGCTGAAGCACAGCCTTGTAGCCCGGGCTTCAGCCCGGGATTCACCTCCCCGGACTGAAGTCCGGGCTACGGCTACGAATCGGCACTCAACGGGTTCGGCCGCGGCAACCGTAGGATGGGCTGAGCTGTGCGAAGCCCACCGTTGCTTGGGTGGCCGGGATTGATGCGGTTCGCCGAGCTCACCGCATCCTACGGACCTTGCCCGGCGCAGGATGTGTGGACGGTGGGCTGAAGCACAGCCTTGTAGCCCGGGCTTCAGCCCGGGATTCCCCTCCCCGAACTGAAGTCCGGGCTACGGCTACGAATCGGTGCTCAACGGGTTCGGCCGCGGCAACCGTAGGATGGGCTGAGCGGTGCGAAGTCCATCGTTGCCTGGGCGGCCGGGATTGATGCGGTTCGCCGGGCTCACCGCATCCTACGGGCGGCGGCCAGGGCGGGGGGATGGTGGGCTGAAGCGGAACGCCGCCCGGCCCACCCTTGTATCTCGACTACTGCCCCTCCCCAGGGGCATAGTCCCCGACTGATCATCGGGGGAGGGATAGGAAGCCGTGCCCACCCTTAGGCCGCGAGCCTGCACCGTAGATAGTGCTCCGCCCCTCCACACTCACTCGAACA